>JBBISJ010000012.1:0-40450 GCA_037441345.1 Chloroflexota bacterium | reverse complement strand
AACGACTGCCCGGGTACGGACACGCTGATGCTCAACTACGTCAACGCCCCGCTTCCTCCTGACGGTCACCCCTGCGACATGTCCCCTACACCCTCCGACATCTCGTCTGTGCTCTGCAACGCCTATCACCGCTGCGGGGATTTCAGCGGTGACTCCTGCACCGACGTACTGGTTAGGGATCCAGACCCTCCTCCTTCGGACAACGCTGTTCTGAAGATAGTCAGGGGAAACTGCGGCGGGACATTCTCGGACCCGCAGGCGGTGACAATAGGTCCGAGCGGCTGGCAGGTGTTTGACGTTCTTCTCCGTCCCGGCGACTTCAACGGCAGTTCCCCCAGCAGCAATGCCGGTGAAGCCTGCACGGATGTAATCGCTCACGAATCCGCCAGTCCGTACCGGGCGAGGCTCTACCGCGGAAACTGCGGGGAGAACAACCAGTACTTCAAAAGTGCCTGGACGCAGATCGGGAGCGGCTGGAACATCTTCAGTGCGGTCGTGGCACCGGGGGACTTCAACGGGGACAACTGCGCCGACGTAATCTTCCGCCACGGTGACATCCTGAAGATGGTGCGCGGCAACTGCGCGGGTCAGTTCATCGACCAAACGGCCTTCCAGATCAGCGGGACTGGATGGGCAGCGGCTACCGGTATCCTGGGGCCAGGCGACTGGAACTCCGACGGATGTGCGGATATTGTCGCCCGCTTCGGCAGTGACCTGAAGCTGTACCCTGGGAACTGCGGTGCAGGCGGCCAATACTGGAAGTGCTGCGCGGTGGTCATGGGCGGCCCGAACTGGTCCAACTACACCAAGCTGGCGGCGGTGGGGGATTTCACCGGCGACCTCTGCATGGACCTGTTCTCCAGGGATTCCGCCGGGACGCTACGCGTTCACTACGGCAACTGCGGTACCGGGTTCAACGGTAGCGGAACGCCTGTTGGCACCGGCTGGAACGCGTTCAACTACATCTACTGAATCCAGCCGTCCATCAAGCGGCAGCCCCGTGCCTCTCCCTAACCCAGTCGCTCGATCGGGGCTGACGCCCCGGCCCCGGCCCGGCTCCCGTTACACCTTCCTCCAATCAATTTCCAAGACTCACTGCCTACCCTGTAACCCATCAACCCGGCAAGAATCAGGAGGATGGGAAGAGCACGTGATTTTGCCACCATTGGAGATTTCGACGATATTCGGACTGCCGTTGCATCCGCTCGTGGTGCACGCCGCGGTCGTGCTGGTGCCACTGTCCGCCGCCGCCTTCCTGGCGGTAGGCTGGAACAGGCGGTGGCGTCAGGCGTACTACCTGCCTGTCACGCTGCTGGCCCTGGGGGGCGGGTTCGCCGCCTTTCTCGCTGACCAGACCGGTGAACCGCTCCAGGAGACCGTTCGCAGGACGGGCCAGCGCGTCGGCGAGCATCCGGAGCAGGGCGGGACCGCAATGGCCTTCGCCATGATCTTCGCAGGAGCGTGTCTGGCGGTGCTCGCCCTCCAGCGGTTCGGCCCGCAAATCCGCCAGAGGCTTGGCCTCCAGGATCGCCTCCGACTGCCCTTCAACGACGACACTGCCCTGTTTGCGTTGGTTGTGCCACTCGCCGCGCTTGCGATCGTGACGATGGCGATCGCCGGCCACTCCGGCGCAAAGCTCGTCTGGAGCGACGTCAGTGGCCGCTCTCAAGAAGCGCGCGGTTTGACGAGCCCACCGGCTGGTGCTACGTTAACGCCGGAAGGACGGGAGCTCGGGACTCCGTCGCAAGACGGACGGCCGGGCTGAGAGGCCCCGACCGATCGGGGCGACCGCGGAACCTGATCTGGGTAATGCCAGCGAAGGGATATCGAAGGGAATACGAGGAGCGCCGTCTTTCCGGGCGGCGCTCCTCTTCGTTCTCGCCGCGCCCGCCATAGCACCAGTTAGCGGGTCAGGCCCGCTGAAGGAGGTCGCATGGGCACGAACGGCAAAGCGGTCACACAGATCGCACAGGCGCAGGCCGGCGTCGCGACGCCGGAGATGCGGCGCGTGGCTGAACGCGAGGAGCTCCCCGTGGAGCTGGTGCGCGAGGAGGTGGCCCGCGGCCGGATGATTATCCCGGCCAACGTCAACCACCTCCCGAAGAAGCTGGACCCGATGGGCATCGGCAAGGCCTGCACAGTGAAGATCAACGCCAACATCGGCAACTCCGCCGTCACGTCGGACATCCAGGCCGAGGTCGCCAAACTGCAGGCCGCCGTCAGCTTCGGCGCGGACACGGTCATGGACCTCTCCACCGGCGGCGATATCGACAACATCCGCCAGGCGATCATCGACGAGTCCACCGTCCCCATCGGCACGGTCCCGATCTACCAGGCCGTCCAGCAGGCCGACCGCATCGAGGACCTGACGCCCGACGACTTCGTTGGGATGATCGAGCACCAGGCGCAGCAGGGAACCGACTACCAGACGATCCACGCGGGAATCCTCCTGGAGTACCTGCCGCTCACCACCAACCGCCTCACCGGCATCGTCTCCCGCGGCGGCTCGATCATGGCCCAGTGGATGTTCTACCACCACCGCCAGAACCCGATGTACGAGCGCTTCGACGACATCTGCGACATCTTCGCGAAGTACGACGTGACGTTCTCCCTCGGCGACTCCCTTCGCCCCGGGTCCATCCACGACGCCTCGGACGAGGCCCAGTTCGCCGAACTGAAGACGCTCGGCGAACTCACCCGCCGGGCGCGGGCAAAGGGCTGCCAGGTGATGGTGGAAGGGCCCGGCCACGTGCCGATGCACCAGATCCAGATGAACGCCGAGAAGCAGCAGGAGTGGTGCGACGAGGCACCCTTCTACACGCTCGGGCCCCTCGTTATCGACATCGCCCCCGGCTACGACCACATCACGTCAGCCATCGGCGCCGCGATGATCGCCTGGCACGGCGCGTCGCTCCTCTGCTACGTCACGCCGAAGGAGCACCTGGGCCTGCCCACGCTCGAGGACGTGAAGCAGGGCGTTATCGCCTACAAGATCGCCGCCCACGCCGCCGACGTCGCCAAGGGCAACGCCGCCGCCCGCCGCCGCGACGACGAGCTCTCGAAGGCCCGATACAACTTCGACTGGAACCGCCAGTTCGAGCTCTCGCTCGACCCGGAGACCGCCCGCCGCATGCACGACGAGACGCTGAAGCACGACGTCTTCAAGGGCGCAGAGTTCTGTTCCATGTGCGGGCCCAGGTTCTGCTCCATGCACATCTCCCGCCACCTGGGAGAGGAGCGGCCCCCGACGATCCGCGAAGACCTGGTCGAACTGGCGGAGAAGAACTAGCATGGCCGTCGATCCCCTGATAATCGGCGGCAAGGAGTTCCGCTCGCGCCTCATCGTCGGCACCGGCAAGTACCGCACGATGGAAGAGATGCGCGACGCCATCGACGCATCCGGCGCGGAAATGGTCACCGTCGCCATCCGCCGCCTCCCCCTTGACAGACCCGGCGAGCCAAACCTGATGGACTACCTGGACTGGGGCCGCTACACGGTCCTGCCCAACACCGCCGGCTGCAAGACCGCCGACGAAGCGCTGTTCACCGCGCGGCTGGCGCGCGAGCTTACCGGGTCCAGCCTGCTCAAGCTCGAAGTGATCCCGGACCCCAAGTACCTCCTGCCCGACCCGGTCGCGACCCTGGAAGCGGCGAAGATTCTCATCGCCGACGGCTTTACAGTCCTCCCTTACATCCACGCCGACCCGGTGCTGGCGAGGCACCTGGAGGAGGCAGGATGCGCCACGGTGATGCCGCTGGGCTCGCCCATCGGCTCCGGGCGCGGTATCTTCACCCTCGAGGAGATCCAGATCATCGTGGAGAACGCGAACGTCCCGGTTGTCGTCGACGCGGGGCTCGGCGCGCCGTCGGAGGCCTCGCTCGCCCTGGAGATCGGCGCCGACGCCGTCCTCGTGAACACGGCGATCGCCCAGGCGGCGGATCCCGTCGCCATGGCAGAGGCATTCCGACTGGGCGTGGAGGCCGGCCGGAAGGCGTACCTCGCCGGCCGCATCCCCCGGAAGGCGATCGCGGAACCGTCCAGCCCTGTGGGGGAGATGGCGCGGGCCGCAGGATGACGACAGCCGGCCACGAGTGGGTGACGCTGGAGCGGGCGCTCCCCGTCCCGGCCCTGATGCTCGTGACCAACCGCTGGCTCGCCGGCGGCGACCACGAACTGCTCTGGATCATCGAGCAGGCAGTCGCAGGCGGGGTGAACGTCGTCCAGTTGCGGGAAAAGGACCTGCCGGAAGAGGACCTCGTCGAACTGGCGGACCAGGTGCGCGACGTCGTCGACGAGCGCGCGATCTTGCTCATCAACTCGTCCTGCCGTGCAGCCCTCGAAACCGGCGCCGATGGCATCCACTTCCCCGAAGACGCCCGGTTCGAGCGCCCCACCGACGAGATGATCGCCGGCCGCAGCGTTCACTCGGTCGCGGCCGCGGTCAAGGCGAAGGCCCAGGGCGCCGACTACGTCATCGCTGGGCCGGTCTATGACACCACCAGCCACCCGGAGCCGACCCCCACCGGCGTGAAGCTCATCTCCGACATCGACGAAGCCGTCTCCATTCCCGTGATCGCCATCGGCGGCATCCGGGAAGCGCAGATCCCCGAAGTGATGGAGGCCGGGGCGTCGGGTATCGCGGTTGTCTCCGCCATCATCGAATCAGATGATCCGCAGAAGGCGGCCCGCCACCTGCGCTCCACGATGGACCGCTATTCGCCCGGAAAAGCCGGCTGGGACTGAGGTGCAGATCACCCTGAACGGAAAGCCGCACGCCATCGAGGCGGAGACGGACGTCCCGCGACTCCTGGCCGCGGTCGGCGCGAAGCCGGAACAGGTGGCCGTCGCGATCAACGGCGAAGTCGTCCGCCGTGCCGACTGGCCGGCGACCACGGTTCGCGAGGGCGACGTGGTCGAGATCGTGCGGGCGGTAGGCGGCGGAGCGCTCATCCCCGCGGAGACGAAGGAGCCTCTGGCCATGGACGCACTGTTACTGCTACTCGCCTTCGGCGCCGGCGTGGCCGCCGCAACGCAGATCCTCGTCAACGGTTCGATCAGCGAGCAGCGCGGCGCGCCTGAAGCCCTGATGGTGTCGGTGACCGTCACCTTCGGCGCGGTCGTCGCCTTCATGCTGGCCCGCTACCTGGCCGGCGGAGGCCTCAACCTGCGCACGCCGATCGCCCCGCTCGTCTACCTCTTGCCGCTCGCCGTCGTCATGCTGCTCGCTTTCGCCGGCCTCGCGCGGGGCTTCGAGTGGTACCAGTTCCTCGGCGGGTTGGCCGGCGCGCTCATCGTCCTGACCGTGGCCTTCGTCGGGCCGCACGTGGGGATCGCCGTAACTTCGGCCGCCCTCGTTTCCGGCCAGATGGCCGCCGCCATCGTCTACGACCACCTCGGACTACTCGAGCAGGCCAAGGACCCGATCGACGCCTTCAAGGTGCTGGGCGTGCTCCTCATCGTCGGCGGCGTCTTCCTGGTAAGGGGTGTTTGATGGGTGGGACTGATGCCGAGCGCGCCCACGACCAGGAATGAAGTCGTCACCCCTTCTTCCATGCGCGTCATAGTCGTCGGCGGCGGCGTCATCGGCTGCTCCATCGCCTATCACCTCCGCAGGGCCGGCACGACCGTTGTGCTGCTGGAGCGCGGCGAGATCGGCGGCGAGGCCTCGGGTGCGGCCGCCGGCATGCTAATCGCGCCGATCGAGGACACCGAGAACGAGGACTTCAACCGTCTCCGCCGCGCCAGCCTGGAGATGTACCCCGGGCTCCTCGATGAAGTCCAGGCCCTGTCCGGCATCGACGCCGAGTACAAGCGGCCGGGCATGCTCCGCACAGCTTCCACGCCCGAGGCCGCCGCGGAGATGCAGGCCCTGGCCCGCAATCAGCCCGGGCTGGAGTGGATCGGCCCGGCAGACCTGCGTGAGGTCGAGCCCACACTCTCGCACAGCATCCTCGGGGCGGCCTACTCCGAGGGCGACGCCGACCTGAACCCCGGCCTCTGGACCAACGCCCTCGCATCGGCGGCCGCGAAGCTCGGAACTGACATCCGGCGCGGCGTGACCGTTACCGGCATCACTGACCGCGGCGTTCGCACCACGGACGGGCCCATCAAAGGAGATGCCGTCGTGATCGCCGCCGGGCCCTGGGCCGGAGCACTCATGAAGCGCCGCCCGCCCCGGATCGAGACGCCGCCAATGCGCGGCCAGATGATCGCCTACCACTCAAACATCCTCCGCCACGCCGTCTGGGGCGAGCGCGGTTACCTCGTGCCGAAGCCGCGCGGCTTCACCTGGGCCGGCGCCACCGTCGAGGACGCGGGATTCCGCAAGCACACCACCGAACGCGGACTCGCCGGATTGCGCGCTATGGCATCCTCGTACGTCCCCGCGCTCCGCAACGCCGAAGTCGCCACCGCCTGGGCGGGACTGCGCCCCGGCTCGCCGGACGGCCTGCCGGTCATCGGCCGCGTGCCCGGGAAAGACAACGTGTTCGTGGCGACGGGCCACTTCCGCAATGGCATCCTGCTCGCGCCCGTTACCGGCGCGCTGCTGACCGAGCTTGTGTTGGAGGGGCGGCTAGACGAGCGGCTAGCGCCGTTTGGGCCGGAGCGGTTCGGTTAGGCCAAGGAAGGATCCACCGGTCCGTGGTGCTGACGGTAAGGTGAAACCCCATCAGAACCTGAAGATAACGTGCCCAATCCGTAGTGACTCAGCCTTGTGGCTTTCGCATTGCCAACTGATCCAAAACTCGGTCTTTTGCCCGGGCTGAAGTGATTTGGAGCCGCCGCCAGCATTGGAGCACACATAAGAATCTTTGCCGAGGGCGAGGACATCGAACGAAGGGTAGGCGTCAGGGCCAGCATCAACGTTTGCGATGATGAAGGTAATCGTCCCCCCGTTCCTCTGCGGATAGACGCTCGTTACCTCGAGGCTGAAGCCTTCTATGTCAGCGCGCTGCCCAACCTGCGCCGGGAGAACCACCTCTGTTGGAGTTGGAGTCGAAGAACCTGGAGTTGGCTCAGCGGGAGTCTCGCTGGGCATGAACGCGGCGATCTGTTCGCGAAGCCGCACGATCTCTGTACGTAGACCGCGAGAGTCGTGCTGCCTCCACTCCACGCCGAGAGCGGAAGCCAGGAACGCGCCAAACCATATAACGAGTGCCGCGATAAGGTAGGGCAACGCCCGCTTAACCGTTCCAGGAGTAACCATCTAGTCTCAAAACGCTGCACGAATCCCTTAGATACCGCCAAGACTAAGACAGCCTCCCCGCCAGCCGCCGCGCCGCTTCCCTCACGTCATCCGCGCCGCATACCGCCGAAATAACCGCCGCCATCTCCGCGCCCGCCGCGATCGCGTCCCGCACGTTCGACTCGTTGACGCCCCCGATCCCGCACACCGGGACCGTCACCGCTGCCCTCACCGCCCGCAGCGTCTCCAGCGTCGCTGGCCGCGTGTCCGCCTTCGACTGCGTGCCGAACAGGTTGCCGACCGCGATGTAGCTCGCTCCGGCCCGCTCCGCCCGCACCGCCTCCTCGACGTTGTTCGTCGACACGCCGACTATCCACTCCGCAGGCACTATCCTCCGGACAGCAGCCACCGGAAGGTCCTTCTGACCGACGTGCACGCCGTCCGCGCCGATCGCCAGCGCCAGGTCCGCGTGGTCGTTCACCACCAGCGGGACGCCGGCCGCCCGGCACGCGGCCAGTACCGCCTCCACGTCGGTCAACTGCAACCCCTTCTCCCGCGACTTGTCGCGCCACTGGATCAGGCGTGCGCCCCCCGCGATCGCCTCGCGCGCCACCCACGCCGGCTCACGGCCACGGCACTGGTCGGGATCAATGATGACGTAGAGGCCGCGGAGGCGCGGGGCCATCAGGAAGTCTTTGCCGCGGCGGGGTCCTCGGCCTGATCGGGTGGGTTCGAGTAGATCGCGAACAGGCGCGGGCTTACCTGCGGCGCCGCCCGCACCAGCAGCGCGAGGGCATACCCGAGCGCAGCCCCCAGCACAGCGCCGAACTCGAAACGGCCGGGTCTGGTCATCCGGTCATCTCCGGAGGCATTGCCGTCATGGGAGCGAATATTGCACAGATACAGCCCGTTTTCAACGCACCGGGTGCTAAACTGAGCGCCGCAATGGATGCAAGGCGGTTTGCGGGCCTCCTGGGTCCGCTGGCGGCGATAGTGCTCGTGGCTGGCTGGGCCCTGGCCGTCGCCGCCTTCTTCGTCATCGGCACGGAAAGCTGCGCCGATGTCAGCCTCGGCATCGCAGGCCGCATCGAGGTCTGCCAGGACACCACCTCCAGCGCGGTGATCCTGCTGACTGTCATCGGCTTTGCCGCAACCGTCGGATCGCTCTTCCTCCTGGCCCTCCGGTACCTGCTGCTGGTGCTGGACGACATCAGGGCGAACACTGAAGGATAGCGACAGCAATTCGCCCGCTTGAGTTAATCGTATTGCGGCGCCCGCCGACCTGTAGCTGCAGGTCATCGTGACCTGCCCCTGAGGTGAGCGGCCCACACCAGCCAGTCACTGACCACCAGCCACCAATCACCGCCTAGTGCATCTCCTGGCCGCCGCTGATGTTGATCGCCTGCCCCGTCATGTAGTCAGCGTCGTCCGACGCCAGGAACGTGATCAGGTTCGCCACGTCCCGCGGATAGCCGATCCGGTTCAGGGGGATCGGCGGCATGCCCGGCGTGCGCAGCGCCCACTCCTCCAGCGTCTGCCCGGTAGCCTCCAGAATCGGGTCGAGCGTGCCGTGCAGGAGCGGCGTGTCGATGGTGCCGGGGCAAACGGCGTTCACTGTGATCCCGTGGATTCCGACTTCCTTCGCCATCGCCTTCGTCATCATGATCACGCCCGCCTTCGTCGCGCAGTACGGCGACAGCATCGCGAAGCCGGTCTTCCCCGCCTGCGATGACACGCTGATGATGCGCCCGCCGCCGCCCCTGCGGGCGTCTGCCTGCGCAATCATCTGCCTCCCGGCCGCTCGCATGCAGAGGAACACGCCGCGCAGGTTCACCGCCACAGTCCTGTCGAAGCCCTCGTCCGGCATCTGGACGAGCGGCACCGGTGGGTTCCCGATCCCGGCGTTGTTGACGCAGATGTCGATCCGCCCGAAACGCTCAACCGTCTTCGCGAAGAAGCCCTCGACCTCCTCGGTGACGCTCACATCCGCCCGGTAAGTCTCGATTTCCACGCCCAGGTCGCGCACGATCTCCGCCGTCTCGTCCAGCCCCGCCTGATTCAGATCCACCAGGGCAAGCTTCGCGCCTTCCCTGGCGAACCGCTCGGCAACGCCGCGGCCGATGCCGCTGCCTCCGCCGGTGATGATGGCGACACGGTCTTTCAGTAGCATCTGCGGGCTCCCTCTGGCGGCTGATCAGCGCTCTGATTTGCGGATGACGAACTTGCTCGCGGTGTGCGTATCCGAGAAGCGCACGACCTTCACGTCCACCATCCCGGATTCGAGGCCCAATCGTAGCACGTCGTTCTCGCTGAACGCCTTGCGGCCCTTCCGGTACACGACCCAGACCGCCCCGTCCCGCTTGATCCGGCCCTTCAGCTCGTGTAACTGAGCCATATCCTTCGGCGAGTTCGCCCCGAAGAAAACCATATCTGCCCCGTCTGTCGACTCCGCCACCTCCGCTTTCGCCGCCAGCGACGCGGCAAACTCCGCGTCGTCCACGCGGATGACGGCCACCCGCATTCCTGGCTTGACGCCCAGCTTGTCGATCAGGCCCTTCGGGTTGCGGATCTTCTCGGCCCACTTCTCGGCCTCCGCACCCAGGTCGAAAGTGGCTTCTCCACCCGCCCATTCGACCCGTAGGCGGCCGCCCTCCACCGACAGGCTCACAATCTGCGCGAACGGTATCTTCAGCCGGAAGTCGCCCCGGAAGATCAGTTCGTCCGTCTCAAGCAGCGCCCGGCCCTCGGACTGTTGCCCTCCGTAAGTTACGAGGCAGCGAAGCTCCCTGCCCACGGCGCTTAGAACAGGCTCCGGATCGCCTCGACGCCCCAGTACCCCGCAGCCGCCATCGCGATGCTGCGGGACACCTTCCCGATCAGTAGCGCCGGATAAAAGACGCGCACGGGCACACGCGCACCGCCGGCGGCGATTCCGGCGACGTCGAATATCGGGGACGGTGCCAGTGACATGACCAGCGTGGTCAGGAAGGCCCGCCGCCGTATCCACCGCCGGATCAGCTCGTAGATGCGGCGCCCCTCCATGAGTTTGCCGCTGTGCAGACCGGCGTAGTAGCCCGTGAACTCGCCCAGCGACTCAGCCGTACCCGCCGTCAGTCCCACCGCGATCGGCACAGGTATCCCCCAGAGCGGGTCCATCGTCGCCCCTGCGATCATCGTCAGCCCGCCGCCCGGCAGCGGAATGAGGACCGATGACGCCCGCAGCAGCGCGAACAGCCACAGCGCCGGGTACCCAAGCGCACCGGTGATGTCGTCCTTCCCCAGGTCAAGCAGGAAGAACGCCGCCGTCATGCTGACCGCGAACGTCCCGATAAGCGCGAGCATCGCGTATTCGAGCCGCAGGTTTAGCCGCCAGAGATGGATGTACTGCAGCGTGCGCTGCAGCTCGTCTCCGGCGTCGACGCGCCCTTCCGTGACCGTCAGTTGCTCTGCCATCGAATCAGTAACGAATTCCCGCACCCGTTCGGCTTGCTCGTGCTAGGGTTCGCCCGCTTCCGGGTAGTGGCTTTCGGACCACACCTCCCGAATGCGGCGGTAGAAGAAGATCGCGCCCGCCGCGGCAACCGCGAGCGCGATCGGGATCGTCAGCGGCCGGAAGTAGGTGGTCAGGTCCTCCCAGTTCTCGCCGAGCTGATACCCGGCGAAGATCAGGATCAGCGACCACGGGTACGACCCGATGAACGAGAGGGCCGTGAACCGCGTCACGTTCATGCGCGCGATGCCTGCCGGCACGCTGATGAACGTGCGGATCACCGGCAACATTCGGCTGCCAAAGACGGTGACCTCGCCGTAGTTGCTGAACCAGCGGTCCGCCCAGTCCAGGTCCTTGCGGGTAATGAGGACGTACCGGCCGTATTTCTCCAGCAAAGGCCGCCCGCCCCATGCCCCGGCGGCGTACGCGACGAGCGACCCGATCGTGTTCCCGAGCGCACCGAAGAACGCCCCCAGCAACAGGTAGTCCCAGCCGTGTCCCTTGTCTTCCACCAGCAGCCAGCCCGCCAGCGGCATGATCACCTCGCTGGGGAACGGGATCGCCGCGCTCTCGATCGCCATGAGGAAAACGACGCCGGGCCAGCCCATGGCGTCGTATATCTCGCGCGCTATGTCCAGGAAGATCTCTTCGATTCCGCCCAGCGCAGTTCCTCCGTTTCGCTCTCCCGTAGCGCAGGGGCTCCAGCCCTCCACCCCGGTCACGCACCTCCAACAGTATATGGGACTGACTCTCCACGGTCAGTCGCCGGCACGCGCGCCGCGCCGGTCACTTCTTTAACCAACCCTCCACCGCTTCCCGCACTTGACCACGTAACCGGTAAAGCGCAGGCGGGTCTTGCTGTTTGGAAAGGTCAAATCAGGCGCACATCATGTCCCGCAGACTGGGAGCCTCGCTGCTTGCCGCCGCCGCCCTCATCGCCGGCGTCGCCCTCGCCGCCGGCTCCACTGGCGAGTCCTCCGCCGCCACCGTCATCGATCCCCAGGAATCCGCGTTCCTCACGCTCATCAACAACTACCGCGCGCAGAACGCCCTCGGCCCCCTCCTCATCGACTACGACATCCAGGAAGCCGCCGAATGGATGAGCAACGACATGGGCGTCTACGCCTACTTCAGCCACACCGACCGGCTCGGCCGCACCCCCTGGGACCGCATGTGCGTCTACGGCTACTGCTACAGCACCTACAAGGGGGAGAACATCGCCGCCGGCTATTCAACTGCCCAGTCCGTCTTCGACGGCTGGAAGAACTCGCCCGGGCACAACGCCAACATGCTGAACGCCAACTTCCGTGTCATGGGGATCGGCTACGTTTACGTCGCAGGCAGCCCCTACGGTCACTACTGGACCAACGACTTCGGCGGCTACATCGTCCCCGGCGCGACGCCGCCACCTCCCGCATCCACCAACACGCCCACACCTACCCCGTCGCCTTCACCCACTCCCACACCAGTGCCGACCCCCGCTCCCACGCCGACGCCGCAGACCTGCGGCCCTGACGTGGACTGCGACGGCTGGCCGGATTCGCGCGAGGCGTACGTCGGCACCGACAATTCGCGCCGCTGCAATCAGACCCAGGCCGTCAACGATGAGACCGATGCCTGGCCGCCCGACCTCAACGACGACGTCCGCGTCTCCATGGCGGACCTCGTGACCTTCGGCGCGCACTGGAACGCCTTTGCGGGCCAGCCCGCCTTCGCCGCCCGCTGGGATCTTAACCAGGACGGCGCCGTCAACATCTCCGACGTCGTCTCCATGGGCACACAGTACAACACCGTCTGCAACTGAGTACCACCCGCGAATAGTCTTCGCACGCGGGCCGGCACAGTATGACCGTGGTCGTGGCGCTTCTTGCCCGCGGCTCGTAGGGATGCGCCCCCATCCCGCTCGCTGGCTCCTGGCTCCTGCGCTCCTACCCCAGCCGCTCGATGATCGTCGCCGTCCCCAGGCCGCCGCCGCAGCACATCAACTGCATCCCGTAGCGCCCGCCCGTCCGCTCCAGCTCATGCAGCAGCGTCGTCATCAGTCGCGCGCCCGTAGCGCCCAGCGGGTGGCCCAGCGCGATCGCGCCACCGTTCACGTTCACCTTGGACATGTCCGGCCCGCACTCCCGCTTCCACGCTAGCACCACCGAGGCGAACGCCTCGTTGATCTCGATCAGGTCGATGTCCTTCATCTCCAGCCCGGCGTGCTTCAGCACCTTCGGCGTCGCCGTAATCGGCCCCGTCAGCATCAGGATCGGGTCCGATCCCACCACTGCCTGCCCCACGATCCGCGCCCGCGCCTTCACGCCGAGTTCGTCCGCCTTCTCCCGCGACATCATCAGCACCGCCGCCGAGCCGTCCGTGATCTGCGACGAGTTCCCCGCGTGGTGGACGCCGTCCGGCCGGAACGACGGCTGCAGCGTCGCCAGCTTCTCGAGCGACGTGTCGCGGATGCCCTCGTCCGTCTTTACCGTGTGTGGCAGGCCCTCAAGGGTAACGTCGATCGGCAGGATCTCCCGGTCGAACCGCCCCTCGTCGCGCGCCCGCTTCGCTTTCTCGTAGCTGCCGAGCGCGAACTCGTCAGCCTCCTCGCGGGAGATGCCCCACTTCAGCGCGATCTCCTCGGCGGAGATCCCCTGCGGCGTCAGGTCGTACTTCGCCATCAGCGCAGGCTGGAAGGGGACCCCAGGCCCCTGCATCATGTTCACGCCCATCGGCACCCGCGACATCGATTCCACGCCGCCGCCGATCGTGATGTCGCACACTCCCGCCTGCACCAGGTTCGCCGCGAAGTGGATCGCCTGCTGCGCGCTCCCGCACTGTCGGTCCACGGTCGTCGCCGGCACCGTGTAGGGGAAGTCCGCCGTCAGCAGCACGTTCCGCGCCACGTTCGCCGACTGCTCACCCACCTGGTCCACGCACCCGAACACGACGTCCTCGACGCTCGCCGGCTCGATCCCGGCGCGCCGCACAACCTCGTTCAGGACCTTCGCGCCCAGGTCGTTGGGGTGGACTCCAGAAAGGACGCCGTTGCGCCGGCCCATCGGCGTGCGCACGGCCTCTACGATGACAACTTCTCGCATTGGGTTAATTCCTCCTTCGTTCGTCCGTTCCTGATTCTAGCAGACGCTAAATGACCGCCGGAGCCTGCGCGTGGCGGTGGGGTAATGCCCCGTTGACCCGCACGCCGATCAGCGTGAACATTCAGCAACAATTGTCAGCCGCTGCCCGCCGGGGATAGCGCAAGTCAGTCGTGGATGATCGCTCTGGCGGCGCTCGGCGCAGCGGCAGTCGTGGGCCTCGGTACGTTCGCGGCCGCGCGGCGCCGCGGGTAACGTAATTTAGCGAACTCCTCGGATGAGGCGCGCCACCCGGCGCAGAGTTACGTTTGGCACCGCGACGATAAACAGGGAGTACAGAGGGGCAGAGCCACTTTGACGGGGGTCTGGGGGTGTCCCCCGGCCTCAATTTCACTTTGGGGTGGGGCGGGGATGGGTCGATCGCCCCTTCAGCATATGGCCTGGCAATGGTCGCCGACCAGAGGTAACGAAGCGTTACAAGATCTGTGCTGGCGGCACTATCGCCGGTGCGCGGGGCCCGGTGAGTCCGTGAAATCGATGAACGCCACCGGCACGCCACAGGCGCCCGACGGGTGGACGCTCACGATCCGGCCTCCCTGCAGCGCCGGGTGCGGCTCGCCGATCGGATAGCCTGCCGCCTTCACCGCCGCCGTCAGCTCATCGATCCCCTTCACCTCGAACGCCAGACCGGCAACCCGGCCGGAGTCGGGCTCACCGGTCAGACGCCCACCCGTCGGGGCGCCATCCTTCGGGCCAATCACCTCGATCACCACGTCCCCGGGCCGCATGAAGGCGAACGCCTGCGCGCCGCGCTCCATCGTGCGCTTCGTCGGAACGCCCAGCCACTCCTCGAACTTACGGCTGGTCTCGGCGACGGATGGGACGCGTAGAACGACGTGGTCGATGCGCCCCACGTGGCCGCCACCAGACGCTTGCCGGCGAGAGTGAGTCGCGCCTGGCTCCACGACCTCCAGCAGCGCACCATCGAAGGCCTCAGCCGCCAGGTAGCTCAGCCGGCCGGTGAAACCATCGCGGGGCCTTGGGTCCTGAAGCGGGACGCCGAAGGCGCGCAGCCTGGCCACATCAGCCACGACATCCGTGCTCCACAGCGCGATGTGGTGCAGACCCTCGCCCCGCTCGGCAATATAGCTCGCGAACAGCGAATCATCGCTCACGGGCTGGATGATCTCGATGTAGCTGCGCCCGGCTGCAAGCACCGCCGCCCGGACTCCCCTCGCTCGCATCTCCCCTTCCTTCACGCACGGCAGCACCAGCGCATCCCGGTAGAACCTGAGCGCCTCGCCGAGGTCGCGCACAGCGATCCCAACGTGGTGGACATCCGCGATCATAGCGCGATCATACATTGGAGCACCGGGGCGGTTGAGCAATGGAACAAGCTAACAAGGAGCATTGGCGCGCAGCCGCAACAGGCGCGCCCACTTGCATTCAACTGTCCCATTGCCCCATTGTTCAACTGTTCAACCATTCACTCACCACTCTCAACTCACCACTCACCACTAACTATGACTACAGCTATCGAAGACTGGAAACGACGCATCGACGCTCACAACGCCCAGACCGCGCGCGCCCGCGGTGGCGTCGAATACAAGGACCTCTGGAGCGCCTTGGCCGACCGCTTCCGCGACGACCCGAGGCGCACCGGAGACCCCGTCGTAAACTTCGTCAACGGCTGGCTGACCCCGGACACGACCGTCCTCGACGTCGGCGGCGGCGCTGGACGCTACGCCCTGCCCATGGCCCTGAAGGCGCAGCACGTGACGGTCGTCGACCCGTCGCCGTCGATGCTCGACGCCCTCAAGCAGAGCGCCGGGGAGGCCGGCATCGCCAACGTCAGCGCCGTGGAGGGGAGCTGGGAAAACGCCGACGTAACTCCGGGGGACATCACGTTCTGCGCCAACGTCGTCTACGGCGTCGCGGACATCGAGCCGTTCGTCCGCAAACTGGAGCGCTGCGCCCGGCAGCGCGCGGCGATCGTCCTCTTCATGGATGCACCGCTTTCACGCATGTCGCCGATCTGGGAGGCCGTCCACGGCGAAAAGCGCATCGACATGCCGGGGCTGCCCGAACTGCTGCCTGTGCTCTGGGAGATGGGGATCTACCCGAACGTGGAGATGATGCCCGCCGGAAGCGGCGGAACCCGCACCATGCCCAGCCTGGAGACCGCCCTCGCCATCGCCCGCCATTTCCTGTACATCGAGGCGGGCAGCGATAAGGACCGGCGCCTGCAGGAAGTCGCGCCCGAATTCATCGAGGAGACGCCGAAGGGATTCACCATGCGCGGCGCCAGCGAGCGGCCCCAGGGCGTCGTCTGGTGGCAGACCGGCCGCCCGTAACCCGCTCATCCCGCCCGCCCGTCTCCGCGGGGAGCCTGTCGAAGCCCTCCAGGGGCGCAAACCGGCCGTCGCGCCGGTCCTACACCTGGTCTCCGTCGATGATCTTGCGCGCCGCCGCCAGCGACAGCACCTCGTTCGTGCCGTCCTCGATCAGCGCCGCACGGGCGTCGCGGAAGAGCTTCTCAATCAGCATCTCCCTCGCCAGCCCGTAGCCACCGTGCAGCTGGAGCGCCTCGCTCGCCACTTCGAATGCCGCCGTGGTGCAGAACACTTTCGAGGCGATCGAGTACTGCGTCGCCGGCGGGCTCGTCGTCTGGTTGTACAGCAGCGCCGCCCGCGATAGCTGGCGCGACGACTCCACCTTGATGAACATGTCCACCAGTTTCAACTGGACCGCCTGGTGCTCGGCTATCTTCTTGCCGCCCTGCACGCGGTAGCGCGCGTACTTCAGCCCCTCCTCGAACGACGCGCGCGCCACGCCCGTGAATGTAGCGCCCATGAACGCGTTCGCGCCCGCCAGCACCGAGTCGATCACGTACCCGTATGCGCCTTCCGGCACCAGCATGTACTCGCGGGGGATCCGCACGTCGTCGAAGAAGATCTCGCCCTGGTTCAGGGCTCGCTGGCCCAGCTTGTTCAGCGGCTTGCCCCTGGTCACCCCCGGCAGCTTCAGCGGGACCAGGGCCACCCCGCCGCCCTCCTGGCCGCGCTCGGGGTTGATGTTCAGGAACGTGAGCGCGTGGGTCGCCACCGTGCCGTTTGAGACCCACGCCGCCTTCTGACCGTTAATCACCCACTCGTCGCCGTCCGCCCGTGCCTGCACCGAGCCCGCCGCGGCCCGCGGGTCGCGGAACGCCTCGGTGCCGACGATCAGCGTGTCGGAGCCGTGCTGAGGCTCGGTGATCGCCCAGCAGCCGATGAACTTCGCCTCGCGGTCCTTCACGAAGGGCCAGACGATCTCATCCATGATCCCCTGGTTCCCGCTCATCGCCGCGAACCCGAACGGAAAAGAGCTGACGCCAATCCCGGCCGCGAAGTCCGACGCGCCCCAGCCCATCTCCTCCATGTAGATGTGCCTCGCCAGCGGCGAGAGGTTCGCGCCGCCCAGCGCCTCCGGCAGGTGCGCCGTGTGGTAGCCGAGCTCGTACGCCTTCCGGAACACCTCCCAGTAGAGCGACCCTCTGGCGATCACATCCTCCGGGTCCCGGACCTTGTCCAGCTCCATCGCCGCCGGGCGCAACACCTCATCCGCGAACCGGTGCACTTCCGTGCGGATCGACTGCTCCTGGTCGGTCAGGTTCTTGTTCAGCTCAAGGTACATCCATCACCCCCGGGTGGTATTGCCGCCAATGATATCGAGCGCCGCTCGCGGTGCAAGCACGATCGCTCCTGACCCCTCCCCGGATCTGTCGCGGCCTGCGGCGGGTGCTTCGCTCGCCTATAATTCGCCTTGTCCTCGATTCTGCATGGAGATGCGATGCGTGATAACCGGCTAAAGGAACTGTGGGCAGCGGGCCAACCGGCCCTCGGTGGCTGGCTCACCCTGCCCTCGAGTGTGTCCGCCGAGATCTTCGCCCACGCCGGCTTCGACTGGGTCTGCGTCGATACCCAGCACGGGATCATCGGCTACCAGGAGTCCGTTGCGATGCTGCAAGCGATCTCCACCAGCAAGGCCGTCCCCATCGTCCGCGTGCCCTGGAACGAACCCGGCATCATCATGAAGACCCTGGACGCCGGCGCCTACGGCGTCATCATCCCGATGGTCAACACGCCCGCGCAGGCCGAGGCAGCGGTTGCGGCCTGCCGCTACGCCCCCCAGGGCGTCCGCAGCTACGGCCCGGCCCGCGCCACGCTCTACGCGGGCCGCGACTACTTCACCCACGCCAACGAGACCGTCCTCTGCATCTGCATGATCGAGACCCGCGAGGCGGTCAACAACCTCGACGGCATCCTCAGCGTGCCTGGCATCGACGCCGTCTACATTGGCCCGTCTGACCTCAGCGTCTCCCTCGGCATCGCGCCCGGCTACGACAGTCCCGCGCCGGAGTTCGTCGCGGCAATCGACGCCGTGCTCGCCTCCTGCGCCCGCCACGGCGTCGTCCCGGGCGTCCACGCCGGCACGCCGGAGGTGGCCCGCCAGCGCATCCAGCAGGGGTTCCGCTTCGTCGAGATGTGCGACGACGCCGGCTCCCTGGCCCGCGCTGCTGCCTCCGCCCTCGGCGAACTGCGGGCTGCCGCACCCACCCACGAAACTCCGGCCTAGAAAGACGCGACCATGACCATCGAAATACGCCCCGCGCACGAAAACGAACTGGACCGCGTGCACGACGTTGTTGCGCTCTCCTTCAACGCCGACCGCTCGGCAGAGGGGCGCCGCAAGTTCACGCACCTGGAGAAGCTCACCCGCGCGACCGTGCTCCTCGACAATGGCGCGATCGTC
Source organism: Chloroflexota bacterium (assembly GCA_037441345.1). Lineage (GTDB taxonomy): Bacteria > Chloroflexota > Dehalococcoidia > SM23-28-2 > RBG-16-64-32 > DATKKM01. The sequence goes on along the minus strand of JBBISJ010000012.1, from coordinate 21,899 downwards.
GCCTCCCTCCGGGTCTACGACTTCCGGGTGCGGATTAACGGCGCCGCCGTCTCGATGGGCGGGGTCTCGGCCGTGTCCTGCTACCCGGAGCATCGGCGGAAGGGCCACGTGGGCCGGCTCCTCGTTCACGCGATGGAGGAGATGAAGGAGAGAGGCCAGCCGCTGTCCGGCCTCTACACGCCGCACCCCTCTCTCTACCGGAAGTACGGCTTCATGACCGCCGCGTCCAACATCAAGTACTCGTGGCACCCCAAGCGCGTGCACCTGTACAGCGGCAAACGCCCGGCAGGCCGCGCCGCCCGAATCGGTGAGGACGACTGGCGGCAACTCGACGGCGTCTACGAGCAGTTCGCGGCGCGCCGCACGGGGCCGCTCAGCCGCAGCGAAGTCTGGTGGCGCGAGGCCGTCTTCCGTCACATCTACGACGACGAGCGGACCGTCAGGGACGTGGCCGTCTGGTACGGCCCGGCCGGTGACCCGCAAGGGTACGCCGTCTATCGCAACGAGCGCAACCACGGCGCCGGAAAATCGACCCTCTCCGTCGCCGAGTTCGTTGCTCTCACGGGCGACGCCTACACCGGCCTCCTGCGCTACATCCTCTCCCACGACCTGAACGACGAGGTCGCCTGGCACGGCCCCATCGAAGACCCGCTCGCCTACGCCGTCCAGGACTCGCAGCAGATCAGGCGCGAGTACGTCGACGACTGCATGTTGCGCGTCGTGGACGTAGAGCAGGCAATTGCTGCGCGCCCGGCCGCTGCCGGCGCCCCGGACGGCGCCTTCACCGTGGCGATCGCCGATGAAGCCTGCCCGTGGAACACCGCGACGTGGCGCATCGAGAGCAGCGGCGGCAACCTCTCGGCCGCGAAGGTTTCCGGGGAGGTAGACCTGTCCATGGAGGCCGCCACTTTCGCCGCGGTCTACAACGGCTTCATGCGCGCGGGCGAAGCCGTACGCTGCGGTCTCGCCGAAGCTGCGTCTCACGAGGCCCCGCGTCTGGCCGACCGCCTGCTCGCCGGCGATTATCCTCCGCTCGGCAGCGACTTCTTCTAGCCGCGAACGGCAACACAGCCGGGCTGAGTGTCGCCCGGCTGTGTCCAGGGGTGGCCTGCGCTACGTTATCAGGCGTCTATAGTTGCGCTCGTCGTGTCCTCCTCGAAGGAGCCCATGCCTTCGTCGAAGGGCATGAACCCGGGGCCGCCGCCCGGGAAACCGCCAGGGCCGCCGGGCCCACGGTGCCGACCGGGACCGAAGCCAGGGCCGCCGAACCCCGGACCGTCACCGGGGGTCGCGTTCACGATGCGGTCGATGTTGTCGCTGAAGTGCTGGTAGATCTCGTCCGCCTGGTCCTGCGTCAGGTCGCCGTCCTCCACCTTCTGGTCCAGGTCGGCCTTTGCCGATTCGAGCAGCTTCGACTTCAGGTCGTCCTCGGAGATTCCCTGCTCGTCGGCGATCTCCGCGAGGCTCATCCCGTCCGCGACCTTCTCCTTCAGCTCGTCAACGTCGAGTCCCAGGATCTCGGCCGCGTTCTCGCCCAGCCAGTGCAGGCCGCGCAGCAGCGGCTTGTGCGGCCGCGGGCCAGGGAAACCCGGACACTTGACGTCGTCCGCGTTCTCGATCCGCTCCTTCAGGTCCGCCGCCTCGTCCTCGTCCAGCTTCCCGTCCGCCACCGCCTGGTCGATCATGTCCAGTTGCGTCTGCTTCAGCGCCGCGTCCAACTCCTCCCGGCTCACGCCAAGGTTCTCCGCCAGCGTGTCACGGTAGTCCTCGCAGCGCGTGTCCTCGTCCGCGTTGTCCGTCGCCGAGGGTGACGGCGTCGGCGTGCTCTCCTGGGCGCCCGCCACCGCCACTGCGAGGACGCTCAGCGCAAGCACTGCGACGAGCCCGCCTCCAATCAGTAGTCGCTTCATCTCATTCCTCCTTTGTCCTGGATGGTTCTGCCCTGGGCACTTACCATCCTCGGACAATGCTATGAAGCGACCATTAAACCCAGATTAGAGTCCGTTAACCGAAGCCCCGAAAACGTAGCTGCAGGTCTTCAGACCTGCCACCGGGGGGACTACAGGTGTCTGCCTCCGCTCGTCCCGCGGCGACCGCACTCCACCACTCGCCACTCACCATTCACCACTCAATCACACCTTCTCGTGCGCCGTCACCGCCACCTCTCGCCCGTCCGCCAGCCGCTCAATCCGGTAGTCCCCGAAGATGTTCGGCGCTTCCTTCTGCATGATCCGCAGGAACTGGATCGCCACCCGGCAGATCTCTGCCTCGGCGCCTTCCGAGGCCCGCAGCTCGATAAAGTGGCGCAGCGCCCGTGCGTTCGCCGTCACGAAGATCATCGTCTCCGTCGCGTTCGGCAGCACCGACCGCGCCGCCTCGCGCGCCATCTTCCGCCGGTGCGTGCCCGCGATCCCCTGCTCCGCGAACTTCGCCGCCAGCCCCTCGACCAGCTCCAGGTACGCCGCGTGCGACGTCTCCACCGCCCGCAGCCACGCCGCGTGCAGCGCCGGGTCGCCCGCGATGGCCGGCGGCTCCACGTAGCTGGCGTCGGACTCGTCCACGTAGCGCTGCGAGAGCTGCGAGTACCCGAACCCGGCGCGGTGCCGGATAAGCTCGTGCGTGAATGAGCGCGACACGCCGCTGATGATGAAGTTCCAGACCGCGTGCTCCAGCACCGACCCGTGCTTCGATTCGATGATGTTCGCGATGTACTCGGCGTTCGTCTTGCGCCCCTTGCCGTACGACATGTAGCACAGCCGCCCGCCCGCTTCCGCCAGTTGCTCCGCCCCGATCTCCGTGTCCGTCTCCCACGTCATGTCGTGGTCCGCGAGGAAGCGGTCGATCTCGCCCCGCTCGATCGTCTGCCGGCCGACGACGTAGACCTGCGGCTCTGTAATGATGTTCGGCGTCGCGCGCGTCATGGTGTCCGTCTGCATTATCGGCCTCCTCGGGGGTTGTGGCCTAACGGTATGGCCGAGGCCATTCTCCCACAAGGCAATAATGGCATCGGGATGTGGAGAAGGCCCCGGCCCCTCTCCTGTGGGTCGGGGCCTTGCCCCGGCCATACCGTAGGGGCTATCGGCGGTCGCCCCTGATGCATGCCCGCGGCGTCTGGGCCCTGCGCAGACCATCCCCCAGGGCCCACCAGCGGTCGCCCCGGGGTTACGCGCGTGCGTCCGCCACCACGCCGTGCCGTTTCTCCCTTAGAGATCGCGGGGCCGTGCAGCTATCCTCTTAGCTAACCCAACACCAGTCGCCCACGCCACCGCCCGACTGCCTTTGATTGGATTTCGGCGCTCACGCTCATGCACCGGACGCAATCAACCGGCGGATCTCCCCGGCCCACACGAACAGGAGCGAAAAAAAAGCGTTTTCTCGCAAAGCCCAATCAAAACCCAGACACGCCGCCCGGACCTCAATCAACCACTCACCACTCACTGGTATCATCGCCTCATGGCCGTAGCCGCCGTCGGCATCGATATCACCGAGATTGACCGCGTGGAAGCCGCGCTCGGCCGTTTCGGCGACCGCTTCCTCCGGCGCGTCTACACGCCGATGGAGGCCGCCGTCTGCCGCGGCCGCGTCAGCGAGCTGGCGGCCCGTTTCGCCGCGAAGGAGGCGGTGATGAAAGCCCTCGGCACCGGCGCCAAGGGCGTTGCCTGGCGCGAGATCGAGGTGCTACCGAACCGCCGCGGCAAGCCGCTCGTGTACCTGCACGGCCGCGCGAAGGCCCGCGCCGAGAAGATCGCGCTCGATGGGCTGGATATCAGCCTGACTCACGACGGGAACCTCGCGCTGGCGATCGTCGTCGGTCAATCGCGTGACCTCGTCGCCGAACGGGATGAATGGCGCAGCGAGCTTGCCGGATACTTGCGTGAGAGAGGACTGCTGAAATGACCTGCTCGAAATGGCATATCGACGGCCCAAGACCCCCGGTGAAGCCGCTGACCCTGGAGGAACTGTCGAAGCTGACGGGCGAGCGACCCGAGCGGCTGGCGAAATGGCGCGCCGCCGGCGTCGTCGGCGGCGAGGACGGGCTCACCACTGACGATATCGGACGCGCCCGACTCGTCCACGAGCTTCTCCACTATGGGCACTCCCTGGAGGACATCCGCCGGGTCTTCGCCTCGCCGGAGTCCGTATTCGGCTACTTCCTCGAAGCGATGACGCGAGAGCTGTCCCGCCAGATGTACACCATCCCGGAAGCGGCCGAGATCGCCGGGATGGATCTGGAGCAGACGCGCCGGATCACGGACGCTACCGGCATCGCCAGGACGGGCGACCTCCTGGACGAAGAAGACGTGCGCTACCTCAACGCGTGCAAAATCGCCATGGATGCTGGCTACCCGGAGGAGGGTCTGCTCCAGATCCTGCGGGTCTATGCGGACGCGATGAGCCGCGCGGCGGAGGTGAGCCAGCGCACCAGCCACTTCTACCTGCACCAGCCGGCCCGCAGCGAGATGCAGCCGGAAGAGGTGATGCAGCGGCTGAACCTGACTTTCGCCACGATCGAGCCGCTGGTGGAGCCGGCGCTGATGTACTTCTTCCGCAAGGGCGCGCAGGACGCCATGTGGGAAGACCTGCTGATGCACCTCGAAGAACAGACAGGCCTGGAGGAGACGCCGGAGACGCCCGGCCAGATCCGCCGCGCCGTGATGTTCGTTGACCTCGCCTCGTTCACGCCCCTGGCGGAAGCGATGGGAGACCTGCGGGCCGCCCAGGTGCTGGACCGCTTCGGCGTGATGGTGCGCCGCGCCGTTCAGCGCTGCCACGGGCGCATCGTCAAGCAGATCGGCGACGGGTTCATGATCGTGTTCCCGGAGTGCTTCTCCGCTGTCTCGTGCGGGCTGGAGATAGAGGACCTTTCCTCGCGCGAGCCCCAGTTCCCGGCCGTCCGCATCGGCCTGCACTGGGGCTGGCTGCTGTACCGCGAAGGCGACTACGTCGGCTCCAACGTCAACATCGCGGCGCGCCTGGCCGACGAGGCGCACCGGCACCAGTTCCTCGTGACCGACGAGGTGCGACGCCGGGCGAAGGAGTTTCCTGAGGCCGAGTTCGTGCGGATCGGCCGACGCCGCCTGAAGGGTCTCGCCACCGAGGTGGAGGTGTTCGAGGCAAAGGCGGCGAACCCGGCGGAGATCGACCGCGTCATCGACCCGGTCTGCGGCATGGAGATGAGCCCCCGCGAGGTGGCATCGCGGCTGTCGCTCGAGGGGCGCGAGCACTCGTTCTGTTCGGACGCCTGCCTGAAGCAGTTCGTGAAAGCGCCGGCGAAGTACACCAAGGCGGTCTGACTTGAAACTGGTCGCCGTGGCGGAGATGCAGGCGCTCGAGCGCGATTGCGGTGTTCCGGTGGCCCGGCTGATGGAGAACGCAGGGCTCGCTGTTGCCCAGGAGGCGTGGCTGCTGCTGGGCGAGATCGCGGAGCGGCGCATTCTCGTGCTGTGCGGGCCGGGCAACAACGGCGGCGACGGGCTCGTCGCGGCACGACACCTGAAGGAGTGGGGAGCGGAGGTGATCGCCTACCTGCTGAAACCGCGCACGGCGGATGATCAGGTGAGCAAGGGCGCATTGGAGCATGGGGTCCCGGTCATAGTCGAGGGTGAAGCAGAGGCGAACGAGCGCTTGCGGGACGCCATGGCAGGGACGGAACTCGTAATCGACGCCCTGCTCGGCACCGGGCAGGCGCGGGCCATCGACGGGCGCCTCGCCGAGGTGCTCGACATGCTGCGTGAGGCGCGCGCGCAGCGATTGCCCCCGCGCTTGATCGCTGTCGATCTGCCGACGGGCGTCAACCCCGACACAGGCGCTGCCGACGAGCGCACGGTCGCCGCTGACGCCACGGTCGCGCTTGGGGCAAGCAAGATCGGTCTGCACGTGCTTCCGGGTTCCCGGTTTGCCGGACGCGTCGAGGTCGTCGACATCGGGATACCCGCCGACAAGGTCGAACATGCGGCCGGCACAGAGCTACTCACCCGCCGCTGGGCGCAGGAGCGGCTGCCGGCCCGGCCCGCAGACGCGCACAAGGGGACGTTCGGCAGCGTCATGGTGGTCGCGGGCTCGCCGCGCTACACCGGCGCGGCGGCGCTGGCCTGCCTCGGATCGATGCGGTCAGGGGCGGGCATCACCACCCTGGCCTGCGCGAAATCGATCCACCCGATACTGGCGGCGAAGCTCACGGAGACGACGTTCCTGCCTCTGGACGATCACGACGGCGAGCTCTCCGCTCAGGAGGCGCACGCCGTCGCCCGCGAGCTGGCCGGGCGCTACCAGTGCCTGCTGCTCGGTCCCGGCCTGTCGCAGAGCGGATACGTGCAGGCGTTCGTCAAGGCGCTGCTGCCGATGCTCGGAAAAGTCCAGGCGCGGGCGATCGTCATCGATGCGGACGGGTTGAATAACCTGGCGCGAGTCGACGGTTGGCCGGCGCTGATCAAGGCGCCCACTATTCTGACCCCGCACCCGGGCGAGTTCTCGCGGTTGACGGGCCTGCCGGTCGCTGAAATTCAGGTCGACCGGCTCGGGCTCGCGAGGAAGTACGCCGCCGACTGGGGGATAACCGTCCTCCTCAAGGGCGCGCCCTCGATCGTCGTGGCACCGGACGGGCGCGCGCGCATCAACGCCTTTACGAACCCGGCCGTCGCCTCCGGCGGCACCGGCGACGTGCTGGCGGGAACGATCGCCGGCTTCGTGGCCCAGGGCATCGAGCCGTTCGACGCCGCGTGCCTCGGGCTGTACGTGAATGGCTGGGCAGCGGAGCTCGTGCGGCAGGAGATGGGATCGTCCGGCATCCTGGCAGGCGATCTGGCGACGGCGCTGCCGCGGGCGATGAGGGACCTGCGCGGCGAGGCTGCGCCGCCGCGGCCGGCAGGACCGGCGCGCGAGGACCTGCTCGCAATGCTGGGTGGACCGGGCGGAGAATCCCAACCGTAGCCGCAGGTCTTTAGACCTGCCTCCAGCGTCTGGACGGCGACGCCAGCCCTGACGCCGTTGTAAGATAAGCGCGCGCTAAGTAACGCGAGAAGGAGACCCGCCATGGACTACCGGTTCACCCCCGAAGAAGAAGCGTTCCGCAATGAAATCGTCTCGTTCCTGAAGCAGGAGCTGACCGCGGACAGGGAGCAGGGTGAGGAGGCCGGCAGCGACGAAGACTGGAACTTCGCGCGGCAGTTCCAGAAGAAGCTGGCGGCTAAAGGCTGGCTGGTGCCCCACTGGCCGAGTCAATACGGCGGCGCCGACATGGGGATCATGCAGCAGGTGATCATGCGCGAGGAGATGGCGTACCACCGCTCGCCCATCCCCGACATCTTCGGAGTCAACATGCTGGGCCCCGTGCTGATGATGTACGGGACCGACGAGCAGAAGAAGCAACACCTGCCCGGGATCGCCTCCGGCGAGGTGATGTGGTGCCAGGGCTACTCGGAGCCGGAGTCGGGCTCGGACCTGGCGTCGCTCAAGACGCGGGCAGTGCGCGACGGCGACGATTACGTGATCAACGGGCAGAAGATCTGGACCTCGAACGCGCACCGGGCGGACTGGATGTTCCTCCTCGCCCGGACCGATCCCGACGCCCCCAAGCACAAGGGCATCTCGTTCTTCCTGACCCCAATGAGCGCGCCAGGCATCAGTCACCGCCCCCTGGTGAACATGGCGAACCTTCACATGTTCAACGAGGTCTTCTACGAAGACCTGCGCATCCCCGCGAAGAACATCGTGGGCGACGAGAACCGCGGCTGGTACGTCGGCGCGGCGCTCCTCGACTTCGAGCGGAGCGGCATCGGCAGCTCGGCGGCGGCCCGGCGCAGCCTGCAGGACCTCATCGACTTCGTGAAGGAGTCGAACAAGTCCGCGCCGGTCAACGGCGCCGACATGGACACGACGCGCTACGCACTTGCGGATCTGTCGATCGAGGCCGAGGTGGGGCGGTTCCTCAGCTATCACGTGGCCTCGATGCAGGCCAGGGGCGAGGTGCCGAACGCGGAGGCCTCGATGGCGAAGGTGTACCTGTCCGAGCTGGGACACCGCGTCGGGAACGCCGGCGTCAAGATCCTCGGCCTCTTCGGCGGCATCCGGCCCGAGTCCCCTAAGTGGGCGCGCCTCAAGGGCCAGTTCCCGATGAGCTACATGGTCTCGCTGGGCGGCATGATCGCGGGCGGCACCAGCGAGATCCAGCGCAACATCATCGCGCAGCGCGGCCTCGGCCTCCAGCGGGGGTAGCAACACAGCAGCCGGTGTTTAATTGCCGCTCCAATCCTGGGCGACTAACGTCATCTAGCGAAAGCGCCCGGCGTGTACCGCGCGGGGCCACGTCCGGAAGTTCGCTCAGACCACCGCCGAACTCGGCCTCCCCACTACTCCAATCGCCTTCAATCGCCCCAACTACCCCCAGGGCAACGGCCACATCCAACGCTCTTCCGCACCGACGATGACCGCTTCTACCACGCGTAAGAACTGCCGGCCAACTTCGCAGGACTCCACCGCGCCCTCCTTTTGCCTGGCACCACGGCCGTGAGACCCGTCGGCCACACCAGGTACTCGGCTACCTCACACCCAACCAGTTCTAACTGGCTCAACGCCCTGTTGATAATGGCCTAGACTCGGGCTGGCTTCGCACCATTGAGACACAGGGGGTGCGCAAATGCACTACGTTAGAATACTCCTGGTGGTGGCGGCAGCAGGGCTTTGCAGTTATTCGTGCAGCCGCTCTACACGTTCCGCCGGCCTTCAACACGTCGCCGTGGCGATCGGGCCGTTCTTCAACAGGACGTGCACGCCGTAACACGGCACAAAATCGAATGACTGGGATGAGAAGGGAGCAGGCCCCATTCGGCCTGCTCTTCTTTTCCGGCGCAGAATGGGTAATTCTTCCGATGCGGCACTCCCGCGCCGCGCCGGACGATGGTCCTGGACCTGACAGGCCCCGGGGCGGCTCGCTCCGGGTGAGGGGGTTAAGCCAGGCCGGCCCTGAACGGGATCAGGCGGGGGCGGGGCGTTCGTCTCGCCCCCGTTTGCCTTGCACCTTACGTACGCGTCATGGTATTGTTCCACCGGCGTTCCGGCGGGGAGCCCTTCGAGGGCCCACGACAGGCCTTCGCCCCAACTGAGGCCCCCGACCCGCGCGGCCGTTCCGATACATGGACTTCCGTTTCTCGCCCGAAGAAGAAGCCTTTCGCCAGGAAGTAAGAAACTGGCTGAAGGCCAACCTGCCGGACAACTGGACCGGCGACAGGTTTACCCGCTCGTCGTCCGACAGCGACGAGGGGATGAACGTTTACAAGGAGTTCGCGAAGCGGCTGGCCAGCAAGGGCTGGGTGGCCCCCCACTGGCCCAAGGAGTACGGCGGCCTCGGCTTCTCCGTGATCGAGCAGCTCGTGTTCAACGAGGAGATGGCGAACGCCAACGCTCCCCTCGGCTATTCGAGCATCGGCGTAGGCTGGGCAGGCCCGACGATCATCGTCCACGGCAGCGAAGAACAGAAGAAGCGCTTCCTGCACCCGATCACCACCGGCGACGTCATGTGGTGCCAGGGATTCAGCGAGCCGAACGCCGGCTCCGACCTCGCGAACATCCAGACGCGAGCGGTGCGCGACGGCGACGACTACGTAATCAACGGCCAGAAGATCTGGACCTCCGGCGCGCACTACGCCGACTGGATGATCCTGATCGCGCGGACGGACCCGGACGCCCCGAAACACAAGGGCATCTCGTACTTCCTCGTTGACATGAAGACTCCCGGGCTCACGATGTCTCCGCTGATCGACATGATGAACAACCACGGCTTCAACGAGGTGTTCTTCGAGGACGTCCGCGTGCCCCGGCAGAACCTCCTCGGCGAGGAGAACCGCGGCTGGTACATGGCCGCGACCACGCTCGACTTCGAGCGCTCTTCCATCGGCGGCGCTGTCGAAGCGCGGAAGATGGTGGATGACCTCGCGGAGTACTGCCGCGAGACGCGCTACAACGGACACCGGCTGATCGACGAGATCCGCGTGCGGACGCGGCTCGCCGATGCCGCGATCGAGGCCGAGCTTGGGCGGCTGCTCTCTTACCGGGTGGCGACCCTGCAAAGCCGGGGGATGGTCCCAAACTACGAGGCGTCAATCGCCAAGCTCTTCAACACGGACCAGAAGCTCCGCATGGCCCGCTCCGGCCTTGAGATCATGGGGCTGTACGGCCAGCTTGAGCACAAGGACAAGTACGCGCCGCTGCAGGGGCGGTTCGAGCGCCAGTACCTCTGGCAGACCGGACTCGCCGTCGGCGGCGGCACAACGGAGATCCAAAAGAACATCATTGCCATGCGCGGGCTGGGCCTGCCGCGGCAGTGACAAGAAAGCGGATACAAGAAATCGGCAAGAGGAGGATCAGATGGACCTGGGTCTAGACGAACAGCAGGAGATGCTCAAGAACTTTGCGCGGGACTTCCTGGAGAAGGAATGTCCAGAGTCGCTCGTGCGGCAGATGGAAGAGGATGAGAAAGGCTACTCCCCCGACCTCTGGCAGAAGATGGCCGAGCAGGGCTGGATGGGCCTGACGATCCCGGAGCAGTACGGCGGCGCGGGCATGGGCCTGTGCGAGCTGGTGGTACTGCTGGAGGAGTTCGGCCGCGCCCTTGTGCCCGGGCCGTTCATCTCCACGGTCGTGCTGGGGGCAACGCCCATCGCTGAGGCGGGAACAGAAGACCAGAAGAAGGAGTTCCTGCCGAAGGTCGCATCCGGCGAGACGATCCTGACGCTCGCCCTGACCGAGCCTTCCGCGAAGTGGAGCGCCGACGGCGTAGCAGTGACAGCGAAGAAGGATGGTGACAGCTACGTCCTCAACGGCACGAAGCTCTTCGTCCCGGACGCCCACATCAGCGACTACATGGTCGTCGTCGCCCGCACCGGCGGCAGCGGCGAGGACGGCATCACGCTCCTCCTCGTTGACTCGAAGTCGCCCGGCATTAAGTTCGACGTACTGAAGACGATCGCGGCGGACAAGCAGTGCGAGGTTGTGTTCGAGAACGTGAAGGTTCCCGCCGCCAACCTCCTGGGGCAGGAAGGCAAGGGCTGGCCGATCGTCGAGCAGACCGAGAAGGTCGCAACCGTCGCTGCCTGCGCGTACCTCGTGGGCCTCAGCCAGATGGACTTCGACGTGACGCTGAACTACGCCAAGGAGCGGGTGCAGTTCGGCCGGCCGATCGGCTCATTCCAGGCGATCCAGCACAAGCTGGCGGATGCCGTCATCGACGTGGACGGCAGCCGCTTCATCACCTACAAGGCGGCGTGGAGCATGGCCGAGGGCGAGCCCGATGCCGACCTCATGATCTCGATGGCGAAGGCATGGGCCTCGGACGCGAGCCGCCGCGTGGTGGCACACGGCCAGCAGATCCACGGCGGCATCGGCTTCACCAAGGAGTACAAGATCCAGTTGTACTTCCGCCGCCAGAAGTGGCAGGAGCTCATGTGGGGCGACGCGGACTACCACCGCGAGAAGGTTGCCCAGCTTATGGGCGTTTAGGCGCTGCTTCTAACGCGAACGCTTGTAGGGGCGGGTCATGACCCGCCCCTACAGCATTCTTGCGCTGGCGGCCCTATCCGTAGTTGACAAACTATGCATTGCTTGGCAAGCTCAACATCGCATCCCGATCAGTCCTCTCCGCCCCGATAGACGCATTCGAAGGAGGCCCTTTCATGCGACGCCTGGCCCTTATCACCGTTCTCGCCGCTGCCGTTGGATTGCTGGCCGTTTTGCCTGCTGAGGCGGGGCAACAGGCCCGGAGCTTGCCTCTGCCGGTTGAGCTGCCGGTACACCTGCGCGACGACCCGGCCCCGGCGCCACCGAGCGCCGCTGAGGCAGCCGCGATCGTGGCCGCGGGCGCGACCACCGCATCCCAGTGCTTTGGCGACGACTCAACCATGACCCTGACGCTGGCGAGCAACGATCCGAACAATCCGGGCGACCAGGACGTGGTGTTCTTCAAGGAAACGGATGCGGGTGCGACGGGAAAGGCGACGCTGTGGATCGCGTGGGACTTCCTGGATTCGCCGTTTGACGACAACACGATCACCTGCGACCAACTGGCGTACCTGCAGGGTGTGCTGGACCAGATCGTGGACACAGACGTCCACTACTTTGGCGAGTACCAGGAGCGCCCTGCGGGCAATGAGAACATCGACGTTATGGTGTACAACATCGTCGACGAGTCTTACTTCGACCCCGAGTTCCCGTTCCGCATCGCCGGGTTCTACTCCTCCGGCATCCAGGACCAGTTCAACCGGAACATGATCTTCATGGACAGTCTGGACTGGGCAGGGACGCTGGGGCCAGACGCCTCCAGCACGCCCTATCTCATCGAGTCGATCGTGGCGCACGAGCTTCAGCACCTGATCCACAACGACCATGACGCGGGCGAAGAGTCGTTCGTCGATGAGGGGCTCGCGGACCTGGCGGAGTACCTGAACGGCTTCGGGCACCCGGAGAGCCACATCGTCTACGGGCTGGCGTTCCACCGGAACTCGCTCACAGGATGGGGCGGCGGACTGGAAGACTACGGCTCCGCTTACCTGTTCCAGCTATACCTGCTGGAGAACTTCGGTAGCCAGACCGGAGGGGTCTGGGACAACGCGTGGACCCGGATGCTGGTCGACGAGCAGGCCAACGGGGTGCTCGGCGTTGAGTACGCCACAGGCGCCAGCTTCAATGACCTGTTCGACGCATGGATGCTGGCGAACTACCTCGACGATCCGTCGAAGTCCGGCGCCGGAGGTTTCCCGCTGGGCTACGAGAACATCGACTTGAACCCGTTTGTAAGTAAGAACTTCTCACCCTGGTCGATCAAGCGAGCGATCAAGGACATCTACGGCGCCGGCCACCACGGCAACCTGCCCATCGGCAAGTACGGCGGCGGTCTCCAGTCGGGCAACGTGGAGTTCCCGCTCGGCGAGTCATCTCCGTACGCGCCCATTTACAGCGCTTACAAGGGGATGGAGCCGCAGATGAGCATCTCCGTGCGGGGCGCGGCGGAAGCGGGCGTCCCACCATTCGGCGGGACATACGAGGTGGCGAGCGGCGGCGGGCACCTGCTGGTCGACCGGATGCTGGAGCTCAACACGCCCGTCGGTGGCACGCTGACGTTCCAGACATGGTTCGACATCGAGGAAGAGTGGGACTACGGCTTCGTCGAGGCGTCCACCGACGGAGGAGCGACATGGGCCCCGCTGCCAGGCAACATCACGCGCCTGAGCGACGACCCGAATAGCTCGACGGCGTGGGCCAACTCCCTCGTCGGCGGCCAGGCCTCGAGCGACACGGTGATCACGGGGAGCAGCGCGGCGATCGACACGGACAGCGACGGCTGGGTCCCTGCCAGCTTTACGCTGCCGGCGGCAAGCGGCGTACTGGTGCGGTTCAATTACTACACGGACGAGGCTGTGAACGGCAAAGGCTGGTTCATTGATGACGTGGCGGTCAACGGCTTCTCTGACGGGTTCGAGTCCGGTACCACAAACTGGGACCTCAACGGCTGGTCCTGGACGACCGGCCTGTTCACGAACGACTGGATCACGGCCTTCGTCAGCCCCGTATACAAGAGTGGGCAGTTCCAGCAACTCGACTACGGATACCTGGACGGAGTGGTCAGCGGTGGCTTCGAACGCATCAGTGGCGTCGTCAACACGAGGCTCGCGGGAGACGAGGCCGTTGTCGTGTTTGCGAACCGGCCGGCAGACTCGCCGTTCGATGCGGGATACCTGATCCTGGTCAGGAAGCTGGGCGCCTCCAAGTAGCAGGCACCGAAAGCCAAGATAAGGGGGCGCCGCTTCATCCGCGGCGCCCCCTCCATCTAATCGCGGCGTACCGCCCCTAACGCGCAGCCCGCCGGACAACGACCGGGGCACGCTCCCGTTCGGGTGGCTCCGCCCATGACTCCAGCCGCTCGCCGGTCCGGCGCAGGATGCGGCCGGCCAGAGCCGCGGCGACCCCCAGGCGCGATGGGCGGAGGCGGGACGGCTCGAAGTAGAGCCGGTCCTTGAGCTCCGCCGCCTCTAACTCCCGCAGCTTCTCGTGCACGTAGAAGTTCATCCTATGCCTCCCTCTCGACAGCGTTCGCGAACAGGTCAAGCGTCCTTCCAAGATCGCCGGCAACTCCCGGGTTCAACGAGAAGAACTTCATATTGTTGTGTTTCCGCACCCGAACCAGCCCAACTGCCCGCAGGAACGACAGGTGCCGGGAAATGACGGACTGGTGAACGTCCATCCGGTCCACAATCTCCTGGGCGTACATCTCGCGGCCGTGAAGCATCTGGAGAATGCGCAGACGCTGCTCATCACCCAGCGCCTTGTAGAGACGCGCCATCCGCACAGTCTCCTCGCTACCGTACCCCGGGCCGTCTGTGAAGGCCGCCTCGCACGGGTAAAACATCCCGTGGACCGGCCGCGGCCCACCGATGTCAGCGCACGAAAGGTACGGGCCGACATCGACGGAGGGGCAGAAGATCAGCGCGGCGTAGGGGCCCGGGCAGACTTCCTCGTCTTCGACGCACAGGCTCGGCCGTCCCGTCAGCTTGCGGATGACAGCGAATGCTTCTTCTTTAGTGGCGCCCGCGTGCGCGGTTATGCTGCGCTCCAGGGCCGGGCGGCGCCGCGGCAACTCATCCCGGTAGTGCTCCTCGTAGAAGCGTTCGATGAGCCGCGCGATCCGCTCACGCAGTTCCTCGGGCCGGTCGTACTGCGCCATGATCGAGCCGGCGTCCCGGTCACCAAGCGACCGCATCCGCGCTTCGATCGCCTCCCTCTGCGGCATGTTCCTGTATGGCGCCACCTCTGTTTCATCGAGGTACCGGAAGGTCGCCTCGTAGATAAGTCCCTGTATTCCCGGGTGGGCCTCCGAACTTCCGGTACCGGCCGGGGTATTGCGGACGAAGCGCACCAGCGATTCCACGTCGTCCCAGACAGCCGGATGAGCAAAGAGAAAGTCCTGAAGCGTCCCGACAATAGCCGGGTCGCCGGCCGGGTAATTGTAGAGGAAGTCGAGCTCGGCCAGGAGGTCGGGCGTCATCTGTTCGCGGACCTTCACGGGCCAGCCCTCGGCGCCGGCCATGTTTGGAACAAGGCTCGTGAAGTACATCGCGTTCATCAGGTCCAGCGGCACGGAGAACACGAACTGCACGGCCGTGCTTGTGGAAGGTGGTGCGGTCACCGTCAGTCTTGGCATTTGACCATTGTCCTTGCGTTTATTCGTCTATGCACGCATAAGCATATGCGCATCATCTCGGGCATGTCAAGCCCCGGGATCAAGATTTCGTCGCTCACCGTAGAGGCTGGAGTCGATCCGCGCTTGATACAATAGTCCGGATATGGCCACCACAAACGCCGACTACTACGACGTCCTGGGCCTTGCGCGGGGCGCGAGCGCCGACGAGATCAAGAAAGCGTTCCGGAAGCTCGCGATGCAGTATCACCCCGACCGCAACAAGGAAAAGGGCGCAGAGGCGCGCTTCAAGCAAATCAGCGAGGCCTACGAGGTCCTATCCGACCCGGAGAAGCGCTCGCGCTACGACCGGTTCGGGCACGCAGGGCTAAGCGGATTCGACCCGGGCCGGGGCTTCGAGGGAGCCGACTTCGGCGGCATCGGCGACATCTTCGACGCCTTCTTTGGCGGGGCAACGGCCCGGCGGGGCCGCGAGGCTCAGCGTGGGGCCGACCGTCGGGTCGATATTGAAGTTACGTTCGAAGAAGCGGCCTTCGGGGTGGAACGCGAGATCGAGGTCGACCGCGTGGAGCGCTGCGTCCGGTGCGCGGGTTCCGGCAGCGAGCCGGGATCCGACCTCACGCGCTGCGCCACGTGTGAAGGCAGTGGGCAGGTGCGGCGGGTAAGCAGGAGTTTCTTCGGGCAGTTCGTGAACATCGCCACCTGCTCCGCCTGTCACGGCGAAGGTCGGATCATCACCGAACCCTGCCGGGATTGCCGCGGCGCGGGCCGGGAACGCAAGACGCGCCGCCTGACGGTCTCGATACCGGCCGGCGTGGCTGACGAATCGCGCATGCGGATCAACGGCGAGGGCGACACCGGCACCGGCGGCGGGCCGCCCGGACACCTCTACGTGTATATCACGGTCCAGCCGCACGAGTTCTTCCAGCGCGACGAAGAACACCTCATCTACGAGTTGAAAATGAACCCGGCGCAGGCGGCACTGGGCTTCGATGCGGCTGTGCCGACGCTGGACGGCGGCGATACAGGCTTGAAGGTGCCACCCGGGACACAGTCAGGCCGCGTATTTACACTCAAGGGCAAAGGCATTCCGCGACTGCACGCCGGCGGCCGCGGAGACTTGCGGGTCGTCGCTAACGTTGTAACGCCGACAGACCTGAGCGACGAACAGCGCGAGCTTCTGATGAGACTGGCGGAGACTTTCGGGACGCCAGTTGGCGAAGACAAGGGCCTCTTCGGGAAGATCAAAGACGCGCTGGGCTAGGTTCAGCCCAGCTCCGCCAGGCGCCCTTCCAAACCCTCGACCCGGGAACGGGCCACGGCGAGCTTCTCTTCTTCCCTGGCGATAACGTTCTCCGGCGCCTTCGATCGGAACTGCTCGTTCGCCAGTTTCTGCTGCAGGCGATTCACTTCGCCCTGCGCTTCATGCAGCTGCCTGGTCAGCTTGCCACGCTCCGCATCGATGTCGATGAGGCCGGCGAGAGGCACGATGACCTGGGCGTGTGACAGGACCGCCGAGGCCACCTGCGTAGACGGCGCATCCTTCGCGTTGGAGATAACGCGGAGCGGCCTGACGCGGGCGAGTACTTCGACGATCTGACGGCCGCTTTCCAGGACTGGCCGGGTGCCATCAGCCGACACATAAGCTTCGACGAAGCGGGCCGGGTCGACCCCACGCTCTGCCCGGATGTTCCGGATTGCGCGCACCACGTCCATTAAGGCCCCCGCGTCCTCCTCCGCAGCCGGATCGAGCTCCTCCTCGCCCAGCGGGAATGCAGCGATGATGAGCGCGTCTTCCAGGCCCTCAACGTGGCCCCGCAGGTGCTGCCAGATCGCCTCGGTCACGAACGGCATTATCGGGTGGAGGAGGCGGAGGCTCTTCTGAAGGACGTATGCGAGGATCGGCAGCGGCGACGTATCGCCGTCCTTAAGTCGCACCTTCGCCATCTCAAGGTACCAGTCGCAGTATTCGCTCCACACGAAGTCGTAGAGGACTCTACCGGCCTCGTTGATCTGAAAGTCACCGAGCAGTTGATTGACCTCGGCAGCGACGCGGATGGAGCGGGAGACGATCCAGCGGTCCTCAAGCGGCCAGTCCAGGCGCTCGGCGACAGTTCGCCCTTCCTGTGGCATCCCCACCGCCTCATCCCCCATACTCTGGATGACAAACCGTGCGGCGTTCCACAGTTTGTTGGCGAAGTTGCGAGAGCTCTCCAGCCTCTCGTCGAACAGGCGGAAATCGTTCCCCGGCGTGCCACTAGTCGCCAGGGTGAATCGGACGGCGTCGGTACCGTACTTCTCGGTCAGGTCCAGCGGGTCCACGACGTTCCCGCGGCTCTTCGTCATCTTGCGTCCCTCCGCATCCCGGATGAGACCGTGGAGGTAGACGTGGCGGAAGGGGACATCGCCCATGTCGTAGAGACCGAGCATGATCATGCGGGCGACCCAGAAGAAAAGGATGTCGTACCCGGTCTCCAGCACCGCGGTCGGGTACCAGTACCGCAAATCCGGTGTCGCCGCGGGCCATCCCAGGGTCGAGAACGGCCAGAGCCCAGAAGAGAACCACGTGTCAAGGACATCCGGATCTTGCTCCAGGGTCTTCCCGCTGCATTTCGGACATTCCGCCGGGTCCTCGACAGCCACTATCTGTCCGCCGCAATCGCCGCAGTACCAGACCGGGATGCGGTGCCCCCACCACAACTGGCGCGAAATGCACCAGTCGCGGATGTTCTCCATCCAGTGCATGTACACGCGCTCGAATCGCCGGGGGATGATCTCGATCCGGCCGTCGCGGACGGCGGCGATCGCCGGCCCCGCGAGAGGCTGCATGTTGATGAACCACTGCATGCTGATGATCGGCTCGACGACGGTGTCACAGCGCGAGCAATGCCCGACGGCGAGCGAGTGATCAACGCGCTTCTCCAGCAGCCCCATTCGTTCCAGGTCGGCCAGGATCACTTTGCGCGCCTCGAATCGGTCGAGGCCGGCGAGCGGGCCGGCGTGCTCATTCATGCGGGCCTCTTTGTCCATGGCGACGATCTCGGGCAGTCCATGGCGCTTTCCGATCTCGAAGTCGGTAGGGTCATGCCCAGGTGTAACTTTGACGGCGCCGGTGCCGAACTCCGTCTCGACGGCTTCGTCGGCGATGACCGGAACATGGCGCTCAATGACAGGCAGCAGCGCCGTCCGGCCGACTATCCTCCGCCAGCGATCATCGGCCGGGTTTACGGCGATCGCCGTGTCGCCCACCATCGTCTCGGGCCGCGTTGTGGCAACGACGAGGTATTCGTCCGTGACGTTGCCGTCCCCGTCGAGGAGCGGATAGCGGACGTACCAGAGGCTGCCTTTCGTCTCCTCGTGATCGACTTCCAGGTCGGACAGGGCGGTCTGGCAGCGCGGGCACCAGTTGATAATGCGCTCGCCCCGGTAGATCAGCCCGTCATTGTATAGCCTGTGGAATGTCTCACGGACCGCGCGCTGCGGGCCTTCGTCTAGCGTGAAGACCTCGCGGCCCCAGTCGGCCGATGCGCCCAGGCGCATATGCTGGGTGGAGATCCGGCTTCGGATCTGGCGCACCCACTGCCAGACGCGCTCTTCGAACTGCTCCCGCCCCAGGTCGTGCCGGTCGACACCCTCCTTCGCAAGCTGCTTCTCAACAACGTTCTGCGTCGCGATTCCCGCGTGGTCGACGCCGGGAAGCCATAGCGTGGGGTCGCCCAGCATGCGGTGCCAGCGGATGAGGGTGTCCTCGATGGTGGCGGTGAGGGCGTGGCCCAGGTGCAGTTCGCCGGTGACGTTGGGCGGCGGCATGATGATGCAGAACGGCTCGCGCCCTTCGCCGGGGGCAGGCTTGAAATAGCCCCCGTCCATCCACATCTGGTATAGCGGCGCTTCGACCTTCTGCGGGTCGTACGCCTTCAGCATATCGCGCGTAGGTTTCGATTCAGTCATGAGAAAGGCCCTTTTATCGGCGTAACGTGATCGGCGGCAGGCGGCACCCCGCCTGTGCGGGTGTCTAGCTGCGTACGAGTGGCGCGAAGTCGTGCATACAGTGGGCCTCTTGGAGGCTCATTTTATGCGGACACTGAAAACGAGGGCAACTTCGAACTTCCGCGGACAAAGGCCTTCCACACACTCGCGACTGGAAGTCCTTGACCCCCTTCCCCTTCGGTGACAATCTGAACCCATCGCCTGCCCGTCAGGGCAACGCCCCGTGAATCTGTATGGGACACTGGTTCCGCGTTGGTGACTTTGAACTGCTGGTCGTCAGCGACGGCGTCATCCGCCAGGACGCCGGCGCGACGTTCGGGCTCATCCCCCGCGTCATGTGGGAGCCGTACGTGCCTGATATCGACGAGAAGTACCGGCTCGAAGTCGGGTTGAATTCGCTGGTCGTGCGGGGTGGGGGCAAGACAGTATTGATTGACACGGGTTGTGGTTCGAAGGTACGGCGCGCTCCAGGCGCCATGGGGATTGAGCGTACCGGTGAACTCCCAGGGAATCTGGCGCGTGAAGGCATTGCGGCGGAGGACGTGGACATCGTGCTGAACACTCACCTGCACTTCGACCACTGCGGCGGCAATACCGTTGTCGACGAGGGCAAGGTCAAGCCGGCGTTCCCCCGGGCCCGCTACATCCTCCAGAAAGGCGAGTGGGAGGCCGCTACGCACCCGAATGAGCGCACACGCGGGACCTACCTCGCCGAGAATATCGAGCCGTTGGCCGATGCAAAACAGGTGGAGCTCGTCGAAGGCGCGGCGGAGATCGTACCGGGCCTGCGCATGGTACCCGCGCCCGGTCATACTGACGACCACGTCGTCTTCGAAATCGAGTCGGGCGGCGACTACGCCTTATATAGCGGCGAGCTGTCCCAGCACCCTGTGCAGCTCGAGCGGTTGGCATGGATCAGCGCGTTCGACATCGTGCCGCTCGTGTCCCTGGAGACGAAGCGGCGGTTCGTGGAGAAGGCCATCGAGAAGAACGCGACGATCGTTTCCGTACACCACGACTACCCCGGGATCGGCCGTATCGCGGCGAAGGACGGGAAGCGTAAGTGGGTGGAGATAAACGAAAACGGAGCGGCTGTTTGAACCGCTCCGTTCCTTCGGTAGCTCGTTTGGACGAGCCGCTGACTACGCCGTGTGACTCACCTATCAGCTTAGCCGTCCCGACGAAGATGTCAAGGTCGGAGCGCCCCCGGCGGGACTCGAACCCACAACCTGCCCGTGAGCCACACGGCCGCTCTGTCCTATTGATCTACGGTGGCACCGACAGCAGGCTGTCGTTCCGGTCATGTGGCGGTCAACGGGTTGATGTCACAAGCCGATAACGTGCTTCTTCGCACCCCGCTTTACGATGAGCACCTCGCGCTCGGGGCCCGTATGGTGCCGTTCGCGGGCTGGGAGATGCCGGTGCAGTACACCGGCGTGATCGAAGAGCACAACGCGGTCCGGCAGCATGCCGGCATGTTCGACGTCTCGCACATGGGGCGATTCGAGATACACGGCCCGGATGCGGGCCGTTTCCTGCGCTACATCTGCACGTGGGACATGACCCGGCTGACCCCCGGCGAGGGCCACTACGCCGCCGCCTGCAATGAGGCCGGTGGCATCCTTGACGACGTGTACGCCTTCTGCCTGAAGCCCGAACGCTGGCTGATCGTGGTCAACGCATCGAACGCTCCCAAGATGAAGGCGTGGATGGAGCAGCACATCGGCGCCTTCGACGCCCGGCTGATCGACCGGTATCACCGCACGGTCATGATCGCCGTACAGGGACCAGAGGCGATTGAGCGGATAGGCACCGCGTTCGCGCGCTCCATCAAGCCACGCCGCTGCGCCGAGACCGACTGGCAGGGTCACCGGCTGTTCGCCTCGCGGACCGGGTACACAGGAGAGGACGGTCTCGAGCTGGTGATCGGCGCCGCGGGCGGGCCGGCGCTGTGGCGACACCTGATGGACGCGGGTGTGCAGCCGTGCGGGCTCGGGGCGCGGGACACCTTGCGGCTGGAGGCAGCGCTCCTTCTCTATGGCAACGACATGGACGAGCAGACCAACCCGTTCGAGGTTGGGCTGGACTGGGCCGTAACCCTTGACGACGGGGCGGACTTCATCGGCAAGAACGCGCTGCTGGACATCCGGCAGCGAGGAGTACGGCGGACGCTGGTCTGCCTGAAGGCCCAGGCGCGGGGAGTGATGCGCCACGGATATGCAATCAACTCTGAGAGCCGGCCGATCGGGGCAGTCGCCAGCGGCACATTCTCACCGACCCTGAACGTGAGTATCGGCATCGGGTTCGTCCCGCCGGGAGTTGCCGAAACGGGGACGCAGCTTGAGGTAGATGCCCGCGGGCGGGTGCTGCCGGTTGAAGTTGTGCCCCGTCCGTTCTACAAAAGACCAAGAAAGGCACAGTAAAGGAGATCGCCTTGGCCAGCCCCGCAGACCGGAAGTACACAAAAGAACACGAATGGGTGACGCCAGACGGCACCGTCGGCATTACCGACTACGCCCAGGACCAGCTCGGCGACATCGTTTTCGTCGATCTGCCAGAGCCCGGCGCTGCCGTCTCAGCAGGCCACAAGTTCGGCGAGATCGAGTCGGTTAAGGCCGTGAGCGAGCTGTTCTCGCCGGTTTCCGGGGAGGTGCTGGAGCGCAACGACGGCCTCACGGACAACCCGCAGTGGGTGAACGACGATCCGTACGGCGATGGCTGGATG
>JBBISJ010000011.1:42584-63848 GCA_037441345.1 Chloroflexota bacterium | reverse complement strand
GTACCTCGCCAGCACCGCCTCGCCCTCAGGCGTCATCGAGATCAGCTTCCCCGTCCCTTCGACGACGCCCCGCACAATGTGGCCCGAAAGCCGCGACGTCGGCGTCAATGATCGCTCCAGGTTGACCCTGTCGCCCGGCTGCAGCTCACCGAGGTTCGAGCGACGGTATGTCTCCGGCATGCAGTTGAACGTCATGCTCCCACCGTCCATCTCCACCACCGTCAGGTCTACGCCGTTCACCGCGATGGAGTCACCAGGCTTGCTGTCTTCGAGCACTTTGCTGCAGCCGATCACCAATCTCCCGGCCTGGCTGCTCCGAACCTCTCCGACCTCTTCGATAATCCCGGTGAACATGGCCGTATCTTAGCGCGGAGCCGTGAATCCGGCACAGGCGCTCACGTCCGGCTCGCCAGTGATGATGTAGTTGACGCAGGTCCCTACCTGGGGGTTGTCGAACGACACGAACGCCCCGCCCTGGATGCTCGATGTCTGTTGCACCGAGAAGAGCGTGGCCAGCCGCTTGATCATCTCCTGTGCCGCATCGTCACCCGGCGGCCCCTGCGGCCCCACGGCTCCGTCCTCCCCCCGGGGACCAGCGACGCCCTGCTCGCCCTGCGGGCCTCCACCCGTCGCCTGGACGACGCCGTAGGCGATAGCTCCCGACCCCGCGAACGCCAGCACCAGAAACACGACCGCCAGCGAAACAAACTGGGAAACAGACATGTCGATAACCCCCCTCCGGTGCGAACCGGGCCTTCTGATCGCCGTGGGATAGACGCGTGGCAGGCTCCGCTTCGGCGCCTTGCCGGAATGAGACGGTCGCGATGAGTCGCCCGCCCCGGGCCGGAAGGCCCTGTAGCGCTCCTCAAGTTGCCTGAGGAAACTCTGTCGCCGCCCTTTCGCCATGATGGTGAGACGCGGGGCCCTTCGGCCCGCGTGCCTGGAATTATAGGCAAACGTCGGCGTTGGCCGCCTGCTGGCGTAACTGCTACCGTTTCCTCCATGAAGGCCTGGCGAGTCCACAGCTACGGGCGATACCGGGACGAGCTCCGGCTCGACACTGGCCTTGAACGACCGTCGCCTTCAAGCGGACAGGCGCTTGTCCGTGTCCTCGCCGCCGGCGTCAACTTCGCCGACATCCTGTCCATCGCCGGACGCTACCAGGAGAAGGCGCCCCTGCCCTTCACTCCCGGGTCCGAAATCGCCGGCGAGGTCGTCGAAGCCGGCGCTGACGGCCGGTTTAGCACCGGCGATCTCGTCGTCGCACGGAATATGTCGGGTGGCTTCGCGGAGTTTGCCGTCGTCGATGAAGTCTTTGCGTTCCCCATACCCGCACGCGTCAATCCTCTTCATGCTGCGGCCATGCTCGTCACCTACGGCACCTCTCACGTCGCGCTGTTCCGGCGCGCCGCCCTGCGTCCTGGCGAATGGCTGCTCATCCACGGCGGCGCAGGTGGCGTTGGTACGGCCGCCATCCAGCTTGGAAAGCGCGCGGCCGCCACGGTCATCGCCACCGCCGGTGGCGCGGACAAGGTGCAGGTCTGCCGGGATTGCGGCGCGGACGAGGTGATCGACTACCAGCGTGAGGACATCGTAGACCGCGTCCGCGAAATCACGGGTGGTCACGGCGCCGACGTCGTGTACGACCCTGTCGGCGGCGATCTCTTCGACGCCAGCACCAGGTGCATCGCCTGGGAAGGCCGCCTCCTGGTGATCGGCTTCGCCAGCGGACGGATCCCGCAGGTCGCCGCCAACCGCGTCATGCTCAAGAATATCTCGGTCGTTGGTGTGAACTGGCCCGGATATGCCCGCCACGACCTGAACGCTCTCAGGGCTGCCCAGGCCGACATCTGGGCCGGCCATGCCGATGGATCGCTCCGGCCCATCATCTGGAAGACACTCCCCCTGACCGCGCTTCCTGAAGCCCTCGCCGCCCTCGAGGACCGCGCCGGCTACGGCAAGATCGTCATCGATGTGTCCGGCGTCGCTTGAGCGTTCGCCCTGAGGGGCGCCGCCCGCCGCCGGCTCGTGTCCGTAACGTCAATGGACTTCGGTCGTCTACCTACTGGCCGATCATGAGCATGCGCCCCGCCGAGGACCACGACATAACCTAGGCCACCGAACGCCGTGTTTCGCCAGTGAACCGTCGTGGCGACCGATCACGTGCGACCGGCAACTCCAACGGCGGCGCGCGCGTTCTACTACAATTGAGGCACCTTTAGTCATCCTCAGGGGGGCCATGGCATGACACGCGAACAAATCCCCGCGCCGCTCTCGTTTGGAGACGCGCGCCGTACCATCGTCTCGCTTGCGGCAGCCCTCATAACGCTGATCACTGTCTTGGCCCTGCCGACCGACACCGCGCACGCGGTGCCACCCACCTTCACCGTGAACCAGACGGGCAACCAGGCTGACGCGGACACTGGCGATCTGAACTGCGACGTCGACCTTGGCACTCTGGGGGACCAGTGCACACTCCGCGCGGCAATCGAGCAGGCAAACGCTAACCCAGGTGTGGATACGATCGCGTTCAATATCCCTGCTGCCACCGATCCCGGTTGCAATCTCGCCACCGGCGTTTGCATGATCATGCCGCTCGCCTCGCTACCCTCCATCGGAGATCCCGTTACGATCACCGGTGAGACGCAGGCTGGCTTCGCAGGAACGCCGCTGATCGACCTCAACGGCATTCTGACCGGCGCCGGCGTTGATGGGCTGAAAGTAACTGCGGGCGGTACGACCATCCGCGGACTGCTCATTCGGCGCTTTCCCGGCGACGGAATCGAGCTGGCGGCAGGCGGCAACAACACCATCCAGGGCAATTTCATAGGTACTGACGAGACAGGTATGATAACCGATCCGCCGCCTACCGGGGGCGGAGACGAATCGGGCAACCTGGGAAACGGTGTTTTCATAAACAGTAGTGCCAACAACACGATCGGCGGCACCGACCTCGATCCCCAGCACCCCGCGCGCAACGTCATCGCCGGCAACGGCCGCACCACCAACAGCAACGGAGATGGCGTCGAGATATCCGGCGCCGGCGCAACCGGCAACCAGGTGGTGGGGAACCATATCGGCATCAGCGTCGACGGGGCTGTTGACCTCGGCAACCGGGGCTTTGGTGTGCTTATCAGCGGCGTTCCCAACAACACCATCGGTGGCACAACTGCGGCCGAGCGCAACGTCATCTCCGGCAACAGCGGTGGCGGCGTGAAGATCACCGCGGTTGGCGCCAGCAGCAACGTTGTGCGCGGCAACTACATCGGCACGAATGCTGCCGGGCTCGCCCGCACGGGTAACTCCGGCGCCGGCGTGCTGATCGACAACGGCGCGACCAATAACACCATTGGCGGGACGACCGCCGGCGCGGTTAACGTAATCTCCGGCAACACCTCTGGTGTTCAGATCAACTCATCTACTACGACTGGCAACAAGATCGAGGGCAACTTCATCGGCACGGACGCGGCTGGCACGGCCAGCCTGCGGAACACCACCGCGGGCGTCCAGATCACTGGCGCTTCTGCGAATACTGTTGGCGGCACGTCTGCCGCTGCCCGTAACGTTATATCGGGCAACTGGGGCCAGGGAGTATCCATCAGCGGCGTCACCGCCACCGGCAACCAGGTGCAGGGGAACTTCATCGGCACGGATGTCACCGGTATGGCGTCTCTCGGGAACGGCATCTCCACGTCCGGCACCGGTGTTCTTATCAGCAACGCGTCCACTAACACAATCGGCGGCACAGCCGCGGGCGCCGGCAACGTCATCTCCGCAAACGTCAAGCTGGGCGTGGAGATCAGCGGCGCATCCGCCTCCGGCAACCTCGTCCAGGGCAACTTCATCGGTACCGACGTCAACGGCACAGCTGATCTCGGCAACGCCGAAGCTGCTGGCGGTGCCGGCGTATATATCAATGGCTCGGACAACAACACCATCGGTGGCACGTCCGCGGCTGCGCGCAACATCATCTCCGGCAACGGCGGCGGGTTCCTATCACCCGGGGTATGGGTCAACGGCTCCGGCGCTACGGGTAACTTCATCCGGGGCAACTACATAGGCGTGGATGTGTCCGGTGGGGTCGCTCTCGGAAACGGTGGCGACGGCGTCGTCATCAGCGACTCGCCCGGCAATACCATCGGCGGCACCAGCCCCGGCGAGCGCAACGTCATCTCCGCCAACGGCCTTCGCGGCATCGAGATCTCCGGTGGCACCGCAACGGGTAACCAGGTGCAGGGCAACTATGTCGGAACGGACGCTGCTGGCTTGGTGAGCACGGGGAACGCCAACAGCGGCGTATTCGTCAGCGACGCTCCCAATAATACGATCGGGGGCACAATCGCCGGCGCGCGCAACGTCATCTCGGGCAACGGGGACATGGGCATCGAAATCATCAACCCCGGCGCCACCGGCAACCTGGTGCAGGGCAACTACATCGGCACCGATGCTGGCGGCACAATGGATCGCGGCAACGCCCAGTACGGCGTGTTCATCAACTTCGGGGCGCCCGCCAACACCGTGGGTGGGACAACCACCGCTGCGCGCAATCTGATTTCAGGCAACGGTACCGGAGGGATGTTCATCAACGATTCCAACGGCAACTTCGTACGCGGCAACTACATCGGGACTGAAGTCACGGGCACCTCCGCCCTGGGCAATACCTTCGACGGCGTCCGCATCGGCGGCACAGGCAACGGCAACCAGGTCGGAGGAACGGTGAACGGCGCCGGCAACACCATAGCCTTCAACAGTGGCGATGGCGTCAGGATCGACACGGGGACCGGCAACGCTGTCCTCGGCAACTCCATCCACTCCAACAACGAGCTGGGGATTGACCTCGCCAACGACGGCGCCGACACCAACGATGCCGGCGATCCCGACACCGGCGCCAACAACAAGCAGAACTACCCGGTGGTGACCTCCGCTGAGAGCGGCAGCATCCGCGTCCAGGGCACGCTCAACAGCACGGCCAGCACCGCGTTCCGCCTGGAGTTCTTCTCAAGCCCGGCCTGTGACGCGACCGGCAAGGGAGAGGGCAAGACCTACCTGGGCTATGCCTCGGTAACCACGGACGGGAGCGGCAATGCCTCCTTCAACAGCGTCTTTTACGTGTCCGTTACCGTCGGCCACGTGGTCACCAGCACTGCGACCGACCCGGCCAACAACACCTCGGAGTTCTCGGGCCCCTGCCAGCCGATCGTCGCCGGGCCGCCGATACCCACCCCGACACCTTCGCCCACGCCCGTCCCGGGAACGACAGACCCGGCATACTACCGTCCGGTGACACCGGCTCGCGTCCTGGACACCCGCATCGGCGTTGGCAGTCCAGCTACGCCCATTCCCGGCGGTACGTCCAGGGCGGTGCAGGTCACCGGCCAGGGCGGCGTCCCCGCATCGGGCGTCACGTCGGTGGTTATGAATGTAACCGTGACCCAGCCGACAACCGGTGGATACTTGACTGTCTACCCCAGCGATGCCTCGCTGCCGCTCGCCTCGAACCTCAACTTCAAGGCCGGTCAGACTGTTCCGAACCTTGTTACCGTGCGCGTCGGCGCTGCGGACGGGAAAGTTAAGGTGTACAACAGCGCTGGCGCAACCCATGTGATATTCGATGTCGCAGGCTGGTACGGCTCGGATCCGGCCGGCGGCAACTTCTACAATCCGGTGGACCCCAGCAGGATCCTTGACACCCGGGACGGGACGGGCGGCATTCTCGGCGTCGTGGGCCACGGTGCCGGCGGAACCAAGACGTTCCAGGTCACGGGCAATGGAGTGCCCGCTTCCGCAACGGCGGTAGTCCTCAACGCCACTGTGACCGGGTCAACAGCGAACAGCTACCTGACGCTGTACCCGGCAAATGAAGCGCTGCCACTTGCCTCCAACCTGAACTTCACGACTGGCCAGACCGTCCCGAACCTGGTCATCGTCAAGCTCAGCCCGGCGGGGACCATCAAGATCTACAACAACGCGGGGTACGTCCATGTGATCCTCGATGTCGCGGGCTGGTTTGAGCCCGGTGCTGGGACGCACTTCAGGGGTCTGACACCCGGTCGGATACTGGATACGCGCACGGGGACCGGGGGGTATCTTGGTAAGGTCCCGCCTGGTTCCGAGGTCTCCCTCAAGATTACTGGTGCTGGCGGTGTGCCGTTAACCGGCGTCTCGGCTGTGGCTTTGAACGTGACCGTGACCCAGCCAACCGCCATAGGCTTCTTGACGCTCTATCCCTCTGGCACCCCCATGCCCGTTGTCTCGAACCTGAACTTCAAGGCCGGTCACACGGTGCCCAACGCAGTGATTGTCAAGGTGGGTACTGACGGATACATCCGGATATTCAACTCGTCCGGATCCACCCATGTCGTCGTGGATGTTGCCGGCTGGTTCGAGCCGTGACCGCAGGAAGCCGCGCCGCTCAGCTTGCCCCGCCGCCGCTACATCAGATCACGGGCCCCGCGCGCCGGATCGCGCGCCTCGGGAAGTCGAACAGCGCGCTCTGCGTGACCCGGGTGATGTGCGCCGCCGCCGCGGCCGACAGGTAGACGCCGCGGCGGCGCTCGCCCTTTCGCCGGTCTTCCCTCGCGTGTTCTTCTGACCAGAAGAATACGGATCGCCTTCAGAAGGCGTCCATGATCCACCTGTCGGGGAGCGTCGATAAGTCTACGTCCGGCACGAAGACTACCGGCCGCGCGTCCCCATCGACGACCCGAGCTTGCGCCTCACTATCAATCTCCAGGGCGATCCCCTCACCACAGTGATCACACGCCGTTGACACGGTGACGGTGAGGGCCTCGCCGGTTAGTTGCCCTTGCACGAAGGGCACCGCAAAAGCGTCGATCCCTCAGGCAGAGTAGAGGCGCTCTCCCGTGCTGAACGTCACCTCGTGCGGCGTCGGGTGCACCGTCACGGGATACGCCCACTCCACGGAGCCGGCGGCGTCCCGGTGGATGAACGTCAGGTGCTCCTCGAGGTCCGCGAGAATCGCCTCGATGCGCTCCGCCGGCAGGTCCAGGTCGCCGGCGATCAGGTCCGGTGACAACGCCGTTCCCTGCCGCGGCAGTTCACGGACCGCGTACTCCCGCACCCGGTGGTGCTCGTCAGTCATGAAGGCGAGGCTGGTGCGGATGTGCTCCGTCCTGCCGCGGATCTGTCGTTTCCAGAGCAACCCCGGCACGGGGACCATGTATCGTCCCAGCCCCGTCCACAGCCTGTCGCCCAGGTTGCCGCTCACGCCAGCAGGCTCGGCTCCGGGTTCCGCCGCGCCAGGATGTTGTCGAAGCGCGTCCGCAGGATGTCGTCCATGTCCGGGTGCGTCAGGATGTACAGCTTCTCCTCCCGGATCGCCTGCACCACCTGGTCCGCGATCTCCGAGGGCGGCAGGCCACTGTCAAGGAGGCCGCGGATCATCTGCTCGGTCATCTCCGACTGCGGTGTCGGCGGCGGCTCATTCACATTCGCCAGCTCCGTCGGCCGGTTGCGCCTTGCGTCGGCGAGGCTCGTCTTGACCCACGCCGGGCAGAGGACCGAGACGCCGATCTTCGCGCCTGCGACTTTGAGTTCGCTGAACAGCGACTCCGAAAGCGCCACAACGGCCTGCTTGGTCACACCGTAGATGCCCCCGCCGCCCATCAAGCCCGCGAACGACGACGTGTTCACGATGTGGCCCTCGTCGCCCCGTTCCAGCATGATCGGCAGGAACGTCCTCACGCCGTTGATCACCCCCCACAGGTTCACGCCGAGGATCCACTGCCAGTCCTTCAGCGTGCTCTCCCAGGTCCGTCCGAATCCCCCTGACCCGCCGACGACCCCCGCGTTGTTGCACACGATGTGCACCCCACCGAACGCGTTCAGCGTCTCCTGCGCCAGGCGATCGACCTGCTCCGGCTTCGACACGTCCGTAACCACCCCGAGCACCTCCACCCCCTTCTCCCGCATCTCCGCCTCCGCCTGCCACAGCGCCTTCTCCTCGATGTCCGCCAGCACCACCTTCATCCCCTCGGCGCCGAACCGCTCCGCCAGCCCGCGCCCAATCCCGGAAGCGCCCCCTGTTACAACCGCTACCCTGCCCTTGAACTCCTTCATCTCAACCTCTCACCTTTTCTCCATTTACTCTTTACTCTTTACTCTTTACTCTTTGCTCTTTACTCTTCTAGCTTCCCCCGCCATCGCCTGCTGGTACCACTCCACCATTCGGTCGTCCAGCCACGACTTCAGTTCCGGGTCGTCTGCCCGCTCCGGCAGCGCCTTGAGCATATCCGCGACGTGTATCGGGTCGTGTCGGGCAAGACCATGCAAAAACAGCCCGAATTGCACCCTCGCCGGGTCGCGCTTGTTGTCCCCCGGGAAGTCGACGATCTGCCCCATGTCCTCGTCCGTCAGCCGCGACAGCGTTTCCTCGAACTTCGCCCGCTCTGCTACCGATGCCGCGAACACCACGTCCAGCGACTTGCCCCGCCATCCCTCAACTCGCTCCTGGTTCCAGGCGTCGACATCGAACGGCTGTCCATCAGGTCCCGCGGGAGCGTTGGTGTTCCCCGCCATCACGCTCTCCGCCCACAGCGTCGTCAGGTCGTCGAACGTCAGGTTGTGGATGACGAAGTCCATCACCGTCCACTTGTTGTCAGGCGGCACCGGCCGCCTCAGTTCGTCTTCAGAGAGCGAGCGACAAAACTCCTCGTAGACAGCGCGATTCTTGCGCATCAAGTCGATTACGGGCTGAACGCTGGGAGCAGCCATGGGGCGGGCCTCCTTTCGCCTTGGGAGTATAGCGAACGTCGCGCCTGTCGGATAATTGAGATGTGATACCCCGTGAAAGAAGCGCGAACACTCCCCCTCTCCCACCTCCGTGGGAGAGGGGGCCGGGGGGTGAGGGATGATGCAGCGCGCCCTCGACCTCGCCCGGAACGCCGAACAGGTCGTCTCGCCAAACCCCATCGTCGGCGCCGTCATCGTTTCGCCGGGCGGCGAACTACTTGGCGAAGGCGTCACGCAGCCGCCGCCGGGCCCCCACGCCGAGGTCGTCGCCCTGGAGCAGGCCGGGGACCGCGCCCGCGGCGCCACGATGTACGTCACTCTCGAGCCGCACCCGTTCCAGGGCCGCACCCCGCCCTGCACCGACGCCATCATCGCCGCCGGCATCGCGAAAGTGCATTACGCCGTTGCCGATCCTGACCCCCGCACAAACGGCGAAGGCCACCGGGCACTCGAAGCCGCTGGCATCCGTGTCATCGCCGGTGAGGGCGCTGACGAGGCCCGCCGCATCAACCAAGCCTTTTTCAAGCACCGCACGACCGGCCTCCCCTTCGTCATCGCCAAGTTTGCCGCCTCGCTCGACGGCCGCATCGCCGCCGCCTCCGGCGACTCCCGCTGGGTCTCCGGCCCCGAGGCGCGCGCCTGGTCCCACCACCTCCGCACCCGCATCGACGCCATCCTCGTCGGCTCAGAAACCGTCGTAGTGGACGACCCGCAACTGACGGCCCGGCCGGACGGCGTGGAGGACCCGCGTCAGCCCCTGCGCGTCGTCGTCGACTCCCGCGGCCGCATCCCCCCCATGGCCCAGGCCCTCTCCGGCGGCTCGAAAACCCTCGTCGCCACCACCGGCCAGGCCCCCGCCGCGTGGCGCGCCTCCATCGAAGCCACCGGCGCCGAGGTCCTCATCCTGCCACCTCTCACCTCGCACCGGTCACCTTCCGCCACTCACCACTCACCACTCACCACTCACCACTCCGTCGACCTCCGCACCCTCTGCGAAGAACTTGGCCGCCGCGACATCCTCACCCTCCTCGTCGAAGGCGGCGGCGTCATCCTCGGCGCCTTCTTCGACGCGGGCCTCGTCGACAAAGTCCATGCAATCATCGCCCCCATCATCATCGGTGCCGCCGACGCCCCCGCCGCAGTCGCCGGCACCGGCGCCGACCGCATGTCCGACGCCCTCCGCCTCCGCGACGTCACCGTAGAGCGCCTCGGCGAAGACATCCTGGTTACCGGCTACCCGGGGTACCGCGTCTCGTAGCGGCGGCTCGCGAGCCGCCCATCCAAACGCCCTTCACCCTTCACCCTTCACCCGTTACCCTAATCCCATGTCCGAGACCACCATCCACCTCGCGAAAGTCCTCCCAGTAACCGCGGAGATCAACGGCGCCGGCCACCTCGCCGTCGGCGGCTGCGACCTCGTGCAGCTCGCGCACGACTTCGGCACCCCCCTCTACGTCTTCGACGAGGAGACCCTCCGCGGCCAGTGCCGCGCCTTCGTGCAGGCTTTCCAGTCGCGCTACCCGAATGCCGCCGTCGCCTACGCGGCGAAGGCCTACCTCGGCCGCGCTCTCGCCGCCATCGTCGCCCAGGAAGGTCTCGATCTCGATGTCGTTTCCGGGGGCGAGTTGGCGATAGCCCGCTCGGTCAACTTCCCGCCGTACCGCATCCACTTCCACGGCAACAACAAGTCCGAACAGGAGCTGCGCGAAGCGCTCGACTACGGCATCGCCCGCGTCATCGTCGACAACTTCCACGAGATGGCAAGCCTCGACTCTCTCGCCCGCGGCCGCGGCATCCGCCAGCGCGTCCTCCTCCGCCTCTCGCCCGGCGTCGACCCGCACACCCACCTCAAGACCACCACCGGCATCACCGACAGCAAGTTCGGCATCGCCATGGTCACCGGCCAGGCCGAGCACGCCGTCCGCCAGGCGATCGAGATGCCCGGCCTCGACCTCGTCGGTCTTCACGTCCACCTCGGCTCACCGATCTTCGAGACGGAGCCTTTCGCCGAGGCCGTCGACACGGTTTTCGAGTTCGCCGCGCAAATGCGCGAGAAGCACGGCTTCCAGATGCAGGAGTTCAGCCCCGGCGGCGGCTTCGCGGTCAACTACCTGCCGGAGCAGGACGCGCCCTCTCCGGACGAGTACGCCGATGTCGTCGCGAATGCCATCCACGCTGCCTGCGAACGCTATGCGCTGGCGGAGCCGCGCATCTTCATCGAGCCCGGCCGCGCGATCGTCGCCCGCGCCGGCGTCGCCCTCTATACGGTCGGTGCCTCAAAGGATATCCCCGGCGTCCGCCGCTACGTCTCCGTGGACGGCGGCATGGCGGACAATATCCGCCCCGCCATCTACGACTCGCAGTACTCGGCCATCCTCGCCAACCGTCCGCTGGACGAGCGCCGCGAGGCCGTCACCATCTCCGGCAAGTATTGCGAGTCCGGTGACATCCTGCTCCGCGACGCTGAACTGCCGCCGCTGGAGGCGGGCGACATCCTCGTCACCCCCGCCTCCGGCGCCTACGCCCTCGCCATGGCCAGCAATTACAACGCCTCCCTCCGCCCGGCCATCGTCCTCGCGGCTAACGGCGACGCAAAACTTATGCGCCGCCGCGAGACCTACGACGACCTCATGCGCGCCGATGTCTGGCCGCTGGAATAGCTTGCATCATGGTGGGTATTACGCTATAGTAATACCTTGAGGTATTACATGGGAGTAAGAGTCACAAGTAAGGGCCAGGTCACCATCCCGAAGGCCGTCCGCGACGCTCTCGGTCTCAAACCGGGCGATGAGGTCGACTTCGTCAGGGAGAATGGCGGCTACAGGGTGAAGCGCCACTTCGACGAAGCAGCATTCGATGCCGCGATCAGGGAGTACGCCGGTACGGTTGATCTCGGTGGAATGACCGTCGATGAGTACATCGACGATATGCGCGGCCATTGACCGTCGCCGTCGACTCGAACGTCCTCCTGGATATTCTCACCCGCGACGCTGAGCTATTCGCGTCTTCTGTGGCACTCGTCCGGGAGGCGGTGCGGGACGATGAAGTCATCGTGTGTGAAGTAGTATGCGCGGAACTCGCACGGCATTTTCAGGAACACAGCCAGTTGCTGAATTTCGTGAACAGGCTTGGCATCAGCTTCCGGCGGTCAAACGGCGAGGCTCTATGGCGTGCTGGCTCGGCATTCCAGGAGTACGCTCGCGGACGCAGCGGACTTCGCTGCGCCGCCTGCGGCACGGCCATTAATGCCCGGTGCCCGCAATGCGACAAACCGGCGATGCCTCGCCAGCATATCCTCGCCGACTTCATGATCGGCGCCCACGCCCTGGTTCATGCCGGCCGCCTCCTCACCCGCGACCGTGGCTACTACCGCAAGTACTTCCCCGACCTCATCCTCGTCTGACTGCCACCTATTCCGTCACGATCTGCTCCGGCTGACCGCCACACTTCTCCTTCGCGTCGAACCCCAACCGGATAACGTCATCGATCCCCGGCTCCGTCGTGTGTACCCGCGTCCCGTCATCCAGCACCATCAGGACGTCCAACGAGTGCGCCTGCGACACCAATGTCACCTTGCACTCGCGCAGCAACTGCTGCGCCTCCTCCCAGGAGACCTCGATCTCGCCGGGCGTCGCAGACACGGACGGCGTGAGCGAATCAGTTGGCAGGCCCTCGTCGCCGTCGCCGCACCCGGCCAGCGTGCCGAGGACTGCCAGGGCTCCAAGAACGACAAAAACCCTCATGCCCTTGAGACGCGGTGACTAAGCGAAAAGTTCCCTTATCTCTATCTGCGCAATCTGAGTAATCTGCGGACTAACAGTCCCGCTGCGCCCAGTACCGGCTCGTCTTCGCGTACGCTCGCGCCGCCGACTGGAAGCTCGTGAACGTCGCCACGCCGCGCTCCAGCAGACGGCCGCGGATCTCCGCCATCGTATCCTCGACGTGCGAGGGGTGCGCGATCGCCAGGAACGGCTTCGGCGACTCCTCCTTGTGCTTCGCCAGCAGGTCCACCATCGAGTCCAGCATCTGCGGGAACGCCTTCATCCGCCGGGCGATGAACGTCCCGCTGATCTCCATCGCCACCGCGTCCACGTTCTCGTCCTCGTCCAGGATGTCGAACAGCTTCTGCAGGTTGCCCGGCACGAACCCCATACCGATCGTACCGCCGGCGTCCAACGGGTTCCGGTAAGACCCGCCGATGATGTTGAAGAACTCCCCCAGTTTCGCGTATGACGCCGCCGTCAGCAGCGGCACCTCCAGCCCCTCGCGCTCGAACGCGTCCGTGATCACCACCGACTGCCCGCCCGTCATCGCGATCAACCCCATGCGCCGGCCCTTCTCGCCTCCAGGGGTCAGGCTTTCAGCCTGACCGGTCCGGCGGGGTGCCTTGACGTGGACGAACGCCTTCACCGCGTCCACCGTCTCGTCCAGGTTCGCCGCCTGGACCGCCCCCGCCTGCCGCATCGCCGCCTCCCAGACGGCGCCGTCCGTCGCCAGCGATGCCGTGTGCGAGTACACGGCCCGCGCCCCTGCCGCCGTCGTCCCGCCCTTCCACACCACCACCGGCTTCACCTTCGCCGCCGCCCGCAGGGACTCCAGGAACCGCCGGCCGTCCTTCACGCCCTCGATGTACATCGCGATGACGTCGGTCTCCGGGTCCTGCGCGAAGTAGTCGATGTAGTCCGGCGCGTCCAGCACCACCGCGTTCCCGAAGCTCACCGTCTTCGAGCACGCAATCCCGTGCACAGCGCCGACCAGCGAGAAGTTGATCGTGTGCGTCCCGCTCTGCCCGATAAACGCCACGTTCCCCGGCGTACCCGCCTCCTGGTCGCCGCTGTGGCGCACGCCCAGCCGCCGGTTGTAGATCCCCATGCAGTTCGGCCCGATCAGCAGCAGGTCGCCGTCCTTCGCGATCTGCGTCACCTGCTCCTGCGCCGCCACGCCGTCCTCCGTCTCCGTCTCCGCGAATCCCGACG
The DNA here is from genome assembly GCA_037441345.1 of Chloroflexota bacterium. Classification (GTDB taxonomy): domain Bacteria; phylum Chloroflexota; class Dehalococcoidia; order SM23-28-2; family RBG-16-64-32; genus DATKKM01. The sequence continues at coordinate 50,121 of JBBISJ010000011.1, read as the reverse complement.
TAAACAGCGCCACCGCGCCTACCCTCGCTGCCGCGCAGTCCGCCACGATCCGCGGCGCCACCGGCCGCGGCACCGCGCACAGCACGTAGTCGATCGGCTCTGGCACCTCGGTCAGGCTCTTGAAGTTTGTGACGCCCAGCTCCTCGATGCCCGGTATCTCGTTCGCATCGATCTGGACCGAGTACAGCCTTCCGCTGAACGTCTTCATCGCGTTCAGCCACATGTACCCCATCGCCTTCTTATCCCCGACGACGACGACGGTCTTCGGGTTGAAGGCGCGGTCCAGCCGCTGGAGAAGGGCGGAGCGCACTAGTCTCTCTGACGGGACCCGCTGCCCAATACCAAACCGATGATCGTCAGTATCATCAGCACATGGAAAACGAATCCGATAATTCGCCCTAGCGCCACCCATGCACTCCCCTCAGACCACCACCCGTTTGTCTCGGTTCGCGCCACCCACCACCAGATAATCCCCGCGGCACCTACCATGATTAATGCAAGACCCACGAGCGCATTGACGCCCAGAAGTATGACGCCCACGATGACCGCCACGGTTCCTGCTCGGGCGGCAGCCCGCCATCCCTGGGCATCGTCCCACAGGGAATCGGGCCTGATCCTCAGCGCTACTTCGGGCGACGGGTACACGAACTGCTCATCCGCAATCTGGGGCGGGAGGGGTTGGGTAGCCGACGCATTTGCGTGGCGAGCAGGGCTCGCCGCCGCCACACCTGAAGACTGCCCATTCAGCATTTCTCCGCAATACCGACACTTGATTGCCTCGTACTTGATGTCCTCTGCGCAGAATGGGCATCGCTTGAATTCAGGGCGGAGCGTTTCTGGCTCGTCTTGGGATACAGGCGGTGCTGCTGGCAGCATCATTGTTGATGCATCGGTCGTGACCGTGCCCTTGCGAACATATGCCAAACTTCCATCGGCCAGTCGCAGCTTGTATGCATGGATCAGTGATTGGACAATCTCAACCCGCATGCCAGCTCCTAATGTCGGCATGGGCGCCTTCAGTTCTGGGTCGCTCCACGCCTCCCCTGGCGACAGGATCCACCCGCTGAGCGTCTCGTCCGGCATGCGCAGTCCCTACGGCGCCGCCACCACGATCCGCGCGTCCACCGCCAGCGCCCCGTCCTTGTACGCGAACACCGGGTTCAGGTCCAGCTCCTCCACCTGCGGGTTCGCCTCGACGAACTCCGACAGCTTCAGCAGCAGCTCCTCCAGCGCCCCCACGTCCGCCGGTTCCTGCCCGCGCACGCCCTGCAGCACCGGGTACGCCTTGATCTCCTCGATCATCTCCCGCGCGTCCCGCCGCTCGATCGGCACGATCCGGAACGACACGTCCTTCAGCACCTCGACCAGGATCCCGCCCAGACCGAACATCAGCACCGGCCCGAACTGCGCGTCCTTGCTCATGCCGATGATCACCTCGATGCCCTGCGGCGCCATCTTCTGCACCGCCACGCCCTCGATCGTCGCGCCGGGCTCTTTCGCCTTCACGGCTGCCGTCATCTCGCCGAACGCGGCACGCACCTCGTCGGCATCCTTCAGCCCCACCCGCACGCCGCCCACGTCCGACTTGTGGGTGATCTCCGGTGACACGATCTTCATCACGATCGGATAGCCCAGCGCATCCGCGACGCTGGCGGCATCATCCGCAGTCGTCGCCAGGCGTGCCTCGGCCACCGGTATCCCGGCGCCCGCGAGCACCTGCTTAGATTCAATCTCCGTGAGGACGGTCCGCCCCTGGTTGCGGGCCTGTTCGATGGCTTCGGTAAGTGTAGTCATTGCAGGCGGCATCATACGAAGGGCCGCAAGGATGGGTCAAACGCGAGACAGGCAGCTCGTCGGGTGAGGGCCGGTGGCCCGCGCCCACGTAGCGGAGCGGCTTTAGCCGGCGTACCCGTAGCGAAGGGACCTTAGCCCTCCAAAGAAAAGAGGGCGAGACCTGCTCGCCCTCCCATTTCTGGCGTTCGTCCGCTCAGACCGACATCTTCTGGGCCGCGCTTGGCCGCGGCTTGACGCTGCGTGTCAGCACCTTCCGCTGCGAGTAGTTGAGGAAACTCCTTGTGGCGCCGCAGCTCTTGCAGCGGGCCGAGCTCGATTCGCCGTTCGGCGTCTCGATCATCCAGTGGTGCGCGCAATCGTCGGAACCGACGTCAGACTGGGCGAGGGCAACTTCGGCCCTTTGCTCTGCCAATGAGACCTCCTCTGGCACTGGTCCGCGCTGGGAGCGGCGCGGAAAGGCGATCTTGCGTGCGAGCCCGGGATGGGGCGTGGCTTGGGCTGCACTGGCTACTATAACGTAAACGTCAGGTTGTGCCTACACTCTTGAGCGCCAATTCGTGAATATTCGCTGCCACGCCTCTGGCAAACTACCGTAGCGGCGCCCCTGCATCACGACTTCGGATTGCCCCCCTAAACCACCACTGCTTCCGTATACGCCCCGAACACCTCCCGCATCACGTCGCAGCACTCCTGCAGCGTGGCGTCGGCGCGGACGGCGTCCAGCAGTGGCGGCATCACGTTCACGCCGTCGCGGCAGGCAGCTTCGAGCGCCCGCAGCGTTCGCGCCGTCTCCCGGTTGTCGCGCTCGCGGCGCAGGGTGTTCAGCCGCGACACCTGCCGGTCGTAGCCCTCCGGGTCCATCTCCAGGATCGGGATCTCGATCGGCTCGTCCATTACGTAATCGTTCACGCCCACGATCGTCCGTTGGTGCTCGTCGATCTCCTGCTGGTAGCGGAACGCCGCGTCCGCGATCTCGCGCTGGAAGAAGCCGTTCTCGATCGCCGGCAGCACTCCGCCCAGGTCCTCCACCCTCCGGAAATAGGCGTATGCCTCGGCCTCGGTCTCGTCCGTCAGCTTCTCGATGAACCAGCTCCCGCCCAGCGGGTCGATCGTGTTCGCCGCGCCCGACTCGTGCGCGATCACCTGCTGCGTCCGCAGGGCCAGCCGCGCCGCCTTCTCGCTGGGTAGCGCCAGCGCCTCGTCCATCGAGTTCGTGTGCAGCGACTGCGTCCCGCCCAGCACCGCCGCCAGCGCCTGGATCGCGGTGCGCACCAGGTTCAACTCCGGCTGCTGTGCCGTCAGCGATACGCCCGCCGTCTGCGTGTGGAAGCGCATCCACCACGACCGCTCGTTCTTCGCGCCGAACGTCTCGCGCATCTCCCGCGCCCAGATCCGCCGCGCCGCCCGGAACTTCGCTACCTCCTCGAACAGATCGTTGTGCGAGTTAAAGAAGAACGACAGCCGCGGCGCGAACTCGTCGATGTCCAGCCCCCGGTCCAGGCACCAGCGCACGTACTCGAACCCGTCGCTCAGCGTGAACGCCAGCTCCTGCACGGCCGTCGCCCCCGCCTCGCGGATGTGATAGCCGGAGATGCTGATCGTGTTCCACCTCGGCATCTCCCGCGACCCGAACTCGACCGTGTCCACCACCAGCCGCATCGAAGGCTCAGGCGGGAACAGGAACTCCTTCTGCGCGATGTACTCCTTGAGGATGTCGTTCTGGATCGTCCCCGCGAGTTTGTTTCGCAAAATCCCGCGCCTCTCCGCCGCCGCAATGTACATCGCCCAGATCACGGAGGCGGGCGAGTTGATCGTCATCGACGTGGTGATCTCCGCCAGCGGCAGGCCGTCCAGCAAAATCTCCATGTCCCGCAGCGACGACACCCCCACGCCGCACTTCCCGAACTCACCGAGCGCCTCCGGCGCGTCCGAGTCGTAGCCGTAGAGCGTGGCCATGTCGAAGGCGATCGATAGCCCCGTATTCCCCTGCGAAAGCAGGTAGTGGAACCGCTGGTTCGTCTCCTCCACGCTCCCGAAGCCGGCGAACATGCGCATCGTCCAGGGCTTGCCCCGGTACCCGCTGGCGTGGATACCCCGTGTGAACGGGTACTCGCCCGGCCACCCGACGTGATCCTGTTCAGTCGCCCCGTCGGGCCCGTAGACGCGCTCGATCGGCCGTCCGGAAGTGGTCATGAAACGGCGTTCGCCGACGGCGCCTTCGTCTGACATCGAAACTAGGATAGCACCAGGAGCCTCGCGGACGGCGCGTGTGGACATGTTGACAACTGGCCGCGCGGGGCAGACAATAGCGCACGCGTCTTAGCAAATGCCCAGTCTCCCGGAACTGGAGTGCGTGAATGGTTGCAGAGCCTTTCGACAACTACATGGACCTCGTGGATGCCGCCCGTCTCCTCAACATCCACCCGCAGAGCCTTCGCCGGCTGATCAAGCAGAAGAAAGTGCCCGCCGTCCTCTTCGCCGGCAAGTACCTGATCGAGCGCACCTCGCTGGAGCAGTTCAAGTCCAGCTACGACCCCCGTCCGGGCCGTAAGGCGATCCGCCGTCTCCTCTAGAATTCCGGCTCTTCCACCGTTATCCCCGGGTCCTCCACGTCCGCCAGTTCCATCGTCATCTGGAACGACGCGCCCGTGTCACCGCTGGACGATGACTGAATGACCAGCTTCGCCGGCCAGGCGCCACCCTCCGCAATCCAGAGGTCCACGGTATACTCGCCCTCCACGGTCCCGATCAACGGCGAGACGTGCGTAATGCTGGCACGGGCCGTCTTGTAGTGCGTCACCGCGATACCATCCAGTGACTCCCTCGCCGGCTGCGCGTCGCTGATCGAAGGCGCGATCGTCACGATCAGTTCGTCGCAGATGATCCGCGGCGTCAGCAGCGGGCTCTCGCCCGGTACCTGGTCTCGCCACTGGTCGCCAACCCGCGTCCACGACAGGTTGCCGATCGTTCGTACCTCCAACTCGTCGCCGCCGGTCTGCATGACTGCCTGCGTGCGGTCCGGCGCCACGTAGGCGCCGCTCAGCGTGAAGTCGGTGAGCGCCACCGCAACCGCCTCGGCCCCCAGGGCCTCGCCAGTCGCCCAGGGCGCCGGAGATGCCATCGGCGTCGATTCCGGATTTGTGATCTTCACCGAAACGGAATACCGATAAGAATCGAGCCTGTCCAGCGTCTCGCAGGAGACCCTCAAAGGCGCAGCGGCGTTGGCCCCGCCCCGTTCGCTTCCTCGGTCAGCACACGATGCAAGAACGAGGATAAAGACCACCGGGACCGCCAGGGTGATCGCCCGCCCGGTGCTTGACCTCATCAACTGTCGTCCCGTCTCCCGGCCACCCGCCGGCTGCCGTTCAGCGTGGGAGGCCTATTCTCCCGTGCGCTCCGAGCGCCGGGCGGAGATATAGTCGATGCTTCGCCGGTACTCCGCCTCCCCGATCAGTTCCTTCGCCATCAGGTAGTTGAGCATCGTGTCCAGCCCCAGGATCGAGATCAGGTTGTACCCCCGCTCCCGCAGCAGTTCCCGCGCACCCTCCTGGCGGTCGAGCAGCACCAGCACGTCCTTCACGTCCAGGTGCGCGTGCGTCTTCAGGAACGCCGCCGTCTCGATGATGCCACCGCCGCTGGTCACAAGGTCGTCGATCAGCAGGACCGTCTCCTCCGGGTTGTACTGGCCCTCCACGAAGACGCGGCTCCCGTTGCGCTCCTTGGCCGGGTGGACGTAGATCATCGGAACACGCGACCGGAGCGAGTACGCCGTCGCCAGGTGCAGCCCGCCGAAGGGGATCCCGCACACTCGCTGGAACTCCTGCACCTGCGGGTGCCGCATCGTTTGCAGCGTCTGGATCTCCTCCAGCATCACGCCTGCCGCCCTCGCCAGCGCGGCGGGGTTGCTCACCAGCAGGCGCAGGTTCACGTAGATCGGCGAGTGCTGCGTTGTCCGGCCGATCGTGAAGTCGCCGAACTGGATCGCGCCCACGTCCCACAGCGCCTGCGCCAGCCAGAGGTTGCCTACGTCGTCGTGTGTGACCATCCGGATTTCGCCCGCAAACAAAATAAGAGGCCCACCACACAGGGCCGGGCCGCTCGGTCAAGGTTCAGGCAGAAAATAGCACCGCGTTTTCCGGCGCGTCAAGCAAGCGCGCGCGACACCCGCTCGCTCCACCTCTCCGCGATCTCCCGGTTCACCGCGTGCTCCGGCACCTCGCCCCGCAATGACATAACAAGGTTCTCCGCCGCCAGTAGCGCCATCCGCGACCGCGTGGCCACGCTCGCGCTGGCGATGTGCGGCGTCACGATTACGTTCTCCAGCGTTAGCAGCGGGTCGTCCGGGGGCATCGGTTCCGGGTCCGTCACGTCCAGCGCCGCGCCCGCTATCACGCCGTCTCGCAGCGCCTCGTACAGCGCCGCCTGGTCCACCAGCCCGCCGCGTCCGGTGTTCACAAGCACCGCCGTGCGCTTCATCACCCGCAGTGACTCTGCGTTGATCATCTGCCGCGTATCTTCCGTCAGAGGCGCGTGAAGCGTGACGAAGTCGGCCTCCCGCAGCACCTCCTCCAGCGTCCTGAACTCAGCGCCGGTCTCCTGCTCGATCATCGGCTTCCGCGTCCCGCTGTGGTAGACGATCCGCATCCCGAAGCCTTTCGCGCGCCTCGCTACCTCCGTGCCGATCCCGCCCATGCCGATGATCCCGAGCGTCGCCCCGTGCACGTCCTGTCCCAGCAGCACTTCCGGCCCCCACGTCTTCCACCGCCCGGCCCGCGTGTACCGGTCGCCTTCCACCACTCGCCGGGCTGCCGCCATCAGCAGCGCGAACGCGAAGTCCGCCGTCGTCTCCGCGAGCACGCCCGGCGTCCGCGTGACGAGCACCCCGCGCTCGCTCGCCGCTGCCACGTCCACGTTGTCGAACCCCGTCGCCATGTTGCTCACGACCAGCAGACCTGGAGCCGCGTCTAACAGCGCCGCGTCCACCCGGTCCGTCAGCAGCGTCAGGGCCCCGTCGCATCCCGCCGCGCGCTCCGCAAGGGCCTCCGGCGAAGGAGGCATCTCCTCCGGCCAGACATCAACGTCCGCCTGCTCCGCCAGGAACTCCATCGCCCGCCCCGGCAGGCCCCTCGCCACGAAGATGCGCGGCCGCCTCATGCGCGCCGCTGGTCCGGCTCCCGTCCGGACGAATATCGTGGCCTGTACTCAGGCTCAACGCCCCTCAACTGGTCGCAGTGCATCCTGTCGTGCCGGTAGTAGCTGCGCAGCCACTGCATCAGCGTCAGCGAACCAAACAGCCTGTTGGATGCCCGCCGCTCGAAATCCTCGAGCTTCATCGAAGCGATAAGCGTCTCCGTCTCCGCCCGCTGGCGCCGCATCTCCGCCAGGTGTTCCGCCACGCTGTGGCGGTGCGCGGCCTCCAGCGGTATCGCCGGCGGCTCGCCGCGTACCCCGTCTACGGTCGCCCCGTCCTCCTCCAGCCCGCACTTCACCCACGCCCGGTACGCCGACTCCATCTCGCACAGGTGTGACATCTGCTGCTTCGCGCTCCATTCCCCCTCACCGGTCGTGGAGCGCTCGGCGGCGTCCTCGGACATGCCCTCGAGCATGGCGAGAAGCTCTCCACGCTGGACGCGCATCTTCATCTTCAGTTCGTCGACCTGTAATTCGTTAACCGTTTGCTCGTGCAACTTCTGAAATGTGGGGCAGAGCCCCATTGACGTTAGGTCGGGGGGGGGGGGGTTAA
>JBBISJ010000011.1:0-42574 GCA_037441345.1 Chloroflexota bacterium | reverse complement strand
GTATATGCTCTGTCCGCGTGTGGGGGTAGATGACGAGACTATTATCCATCGCAGCTGTCATGGTGGCCACCCTGGCCGGTGCCGCTGCGCAGTCGCCAGCAAGGTAGCTCGCCCCCGGACGACACGTTCGTGGTGCTCCACTTCGGTCGGCCGAGATACGATGCCGATGGACTATACAAGGTTCAACTGCCGAAGTCGACCTATGGATGGATCCCTATCTCCGGAATCGGCGGTCCACCAACCGTGGAGTCCGCTGTGCTCAACTAAGTATTCGGCTATTACGACTGCTCAGCAGATACCCCGTCCAAATTCATCAAACTAGGCGTCGGGACGAGCAACTGTGTCCATGATCTGGACCCGAACGGATGCCAGCCGGACGAGAACCTACCACAAGGTCTGGGTTTGGAAGGATTCATGCATGAGCACGGATTTCAATGGGGCACTATGGTTGACAGTGTCAATGCGTTCCTTGCTTCCAACGGAATGGCGGCACGGTCAGCTGCCTGGTCGGCGATAGACGCGGAACCGGATTGGGCGACATTTTCGGAGACCGAGCCGTGGACACTGGGCTTCGCCGCGACACCCAACAACACTCCGTTCGTGAATTTCGGGAGTGCGGATGGATGCCCAGATGAACCGGGGGGTGGAAGCTGCAACCGGGAATGGTCGCAACATGACGTGTGGGCCGTGGCGAACTCAAGTCTGTTGGGCTGGCCGTTTCCTGAGATCTACAACGAAATGGGAACTAATGCCCGGCAATGGCAGCAAATCAAACTGGCGGTTCAGCCTGCCTGGATGCTCACGATCGGGACGCTTACTCAGTGGCAAGCGTGCGAACCGACACAACCCGGCGGTCCGACCCCGTTGGGCTGCGACGGAGCACGCAATCTGCCAGAGGTAGGGTGGCAGCAACTTCAGGCGCTGATGAACGGTGATCCTTCAACGGCGGACCCCGTGTATTGGGCTACCGATATTGGAAATTCACAATGCCCTGGGGGGGCCCCGGAATGTTGAAAGCAAAGGCCACCTGGAGGCGCCGCTTTCTGTTGGCCGCAATTGCCTCATCGGTTGCAGTCTTACTCGGCGCCGCAGTAGTAGCGACGCGCCAGGTTGCTAGCTCCGATCCCGACCCAGATCCGTTGGCGGCTGTCTTGCAGGCTGAGCAGAATCGCCGGGCCGAGGCCCTAGCAAGCGGCACCCCCCCGCCATTCTTCCACGGCCCCCCACCCACTCCCTGGACGCCGGCGCCGCCGGAGCTTGGGATATTCGATATCGACCAGCAAGTGTTCGGGGGTGTGGTATACCGCAACGTGTGGGTGGGATTGGTGGATGGCGCGTATGTCTGGGCGTACGCAGGGGGTTACAAGAAGACGGCACCGGGCTCCGTCAAGCCGCAATACGAGCGGGAAGGTGACGAGGGCCTCGTGTATCTGGAGGGGTGGACCCTTGCTCGTCAGACGCTCCCCGGCGGAGGATACGTTGCCCCCGGTGGACCCGGCCACCTCGAGATAACCGCCGAGAAGGACGGCGTGCTTACCCTCGCCTCCGACAGCGGGACGGCATTCCTCTTCGACGTCCGTACCCGTCTGTTCATCGATCCTGCCACGGGGGTCACCTACCCTCACGCGCCAACCCCGACCGCGACGCCGTCTCCCTACCACCCTGTCCCGGTGAAGGCCGTACGCATCGACGCGGTATCAGGCACTAACGTCGCGGATGCCCCTGGCCCTGCCGACACGTGCGCCGCCGTCCCTTCGAGCGCAAAGTCGTGGAACATCGACATCGTCGTCGACTCTATCCCGCCATACGACCTATCAACCGGCAGCGGTGGAATATCGGCGTTCAGCTTCGTCCTCGAATTTATGCCGGATTTCGTGCACATCGCTGCCGTCAACCCCGGCGGCGACTCTGATACGATCCTCGCCGCGGACGGCCCGATGAACCAGTTCCGTTTCATCGACGGAGATGCCGGCGATCCTGACCCTGACCCGTTGCCGTCCACAAGCGGGCGCGTCCAGGTGGACATCGCCGACTTGAGCCGCGACTTCGAGAGCGGCAGCGGTGTGCTCGCCCGGATCACGCTCACCCGGCCCGCATCGGACCTCGCCGTTACCTGGTCAAACCTGACGCTCCGCGATGTCCACCTCTTCGATGGCTCGCGAACCCCGCTGGAGTACAGCGTCCGGTCCCTCGGCGCCGCTCAGGTTACCTTCGGCGGCGCCTGCTCCTGAACCGGCTGCGAGCCTCCTTCGACTGTCAACCGGCCGCGCGCTACAATTGAGATAGCGAACAGTTGCGAAATCAGGAGGAGCCCCACCCGAATGGCCACTAAAGACCCCAGGGAGCCGTTCACGCGCATCAACGTGGACGAGGCGAAAGAGATGATGGAGGACGGCGCCGTCGTGATCGACGTGCGCGAGATGCACGAGTACACCGGCGGTCATGTCCCCAACGCCGGACACATCCCCGTCAACACCGTCTACGCCCGGCGCGAAGAACTGCCGAAGGACAAGGACGTCATCTTCGTCTGCGCCGTCGGCCAGCGCAGCGCCCTCGCCGCCGAGATGGCCGCCGCCGCCGGCCTCACGCGCCTCTTCAACCTCGAAGGCGGCACCGAGGCCTGGATCAAGTCCGGCCAGCCCGTCGAGAAGTAGGGGCGCCGCTTGCCGCGCCCATCGCATCAAAGCCGCACCCTTCAGGGTGCGGCACCGTGGTCATAACACACCATGCCGCGCGTAGTCCTCTTCGACATCGACAACACCCTCCTCTATACGGGGGGCGCTGGCAGCCTCGCCATGACCCAGGCGTTCGAGGAGTTGTACGGCGTCCCCAACGGCTTTGACGGCATCGAGTTCAGCGGTCGCACGGACCTCTTCATTCTCGAGTCAGCCCTCCGGAAACACGGCGTCGGCGGCTCGGCCATTGACCACCTTGAAGCGTTCACCGCCCGCTACTACGCCCTCCTGCCCGGCGGCATAGAGGCGTGCCGCGAGCGGGGGAGGGTCATGCCCGGCTTCCCGCAGCTCATCGAGGCACTGTCCGGCGCGGGCGCCGCCATCGGGCTCGCCACGGGCAACTTCGAGCGCGCCGGGTACATCAAGCTCGAATGTTACGGCCTCGATGGCCTCTTCGCTGGCGGCGGCTTCGGCGAGACCAGCCTCGACCGCGCGGACGTCGTCGCCGACGCCATCCGCAACGTCGCCGACGGCGCCTCGCGGGCGGACATCCTCGTCGTCGGCGATACCCCGCACGACATCACGGCCGCAACCGCCAACGGTGCCAGGGGTGTCGGCGTAGCGACCGGCCGCGACTCGGTCGAGACGCTCAGCGAAAGCGGCGCAGAGGCCGTGTTCGCGGATTTCGCGGACTGGGAAGCGGCAGCCGAGCGGCTGCTCGCCCTCTAGCCCTCGGTCCTTCCCGGCGTCTCAGCGCCCGTCCGCGCCATGATCGCTTCGCTCACCACTGGTATCTCGCGGATGCCTCGCGCGCGCAGGTCCTCCAGGAACGCCGCCCGTTCAGCAATCGCCGCCTCCAGGTCACCCTCCGTCATCCCGGCCCAGTCGGCCATGGCCGCTGACTGTGCGGGATCATCCAGCACCCGGAACGTGTCGCCCTGGGGCTGCCACTCCGCGATCGTGTTCAGGCTGTAGCCGCTGCCGTTCCGCCGGAGCAACGTCACTTCCTGCACGCGGCGTATCGGCTCATAGTCATCGCCCCGTCCGACGTACATCGGCACGACTAACGTCAGGTGCGCCACATGCGAACCGGGAATGGATAGCTGGCCCTCCAGCTGCTGCAGCACTTCGCCCGTTGTGTTGGCGTGCATCGTCGTGCCGACCCGGTAACCCGCCGCCAGCAGCTCGAACACCCGACGCGCGTTGTCGTCCCACGTGTATACGGGGATGTGGTCGCTCATCTCGTTGACCAGGATGTACGTGTGATACGCCTCGGAGACGGGCGGCAGGCTGAACGTCTCGCCCACGCCCCGCGTGAAGTACACCGCAGTCTCCGGTGGCGTGAAGGACATCAGCGCGCTCAGCGTCGTCGTTTTCCCGGAAGACGGCGGGTCGGCCGCGATGATCAACGAGGCCCCGCGCTCCATCGCCACCCAGAACAGCGCCGCCAGCCGCCAGTCCATGTTCCCCGCCTCGATCAGCTCGATGATCGACATCGGCACCGGCGGCTCCCAGTGCCACCCCCACCAGCTCGTCGGCCGGTTCAGCGCCCTCATCCCTCGATGATAACAGCCCGGTACGCTGCATCTTGACAGCATCAACAATGATGCTATGATGCCTACATGCGCACGACCATCACCCTCGACCCGGACGTCGCGGAGCAGCTGAAGTCGCTGGCGCGCCGCCGCAACCTGTCGTTCAAGGTCGCACTCAACAACACTGTGCGAGCCGGGCTGGCGGCGGAGCGCGGGAGGCCTCGCGCCAGTTACACGGTGCCGGCCCGGCCAATGGGCCTGCGCCCCGGGATCGACCTTACGCGCGCCCTCCGTCTCGCGGACTCGATCGAGGACGAAGAGACCATCCGCAAGCTCGATCTCAAGAAGTAGCAGTCGTTGAAAATCCCCGACGTCAACCTGCTGCTCTACGCGCTGGACGAGGGGTCGCAGCGGCACGCGCGGGCGCGCCCCTGGCTCGAGGATGGTCTTTCCGGGACCGAGCCGGTGGGTTTCGCCTGGTCCGTGATCCTGGCCTTCTTGCGCCTGTCGACGAGGGCCCAGCTTTTCGAACGCCCCCTCCAGGTCGCTGAAGCCCTCGACATCGTTGATGGTTGGCTCTCACAGCCGTCCGCCGTCGTCGCCCTCCCGACCGAGCGGCACTTCCCGCTCCTCCGCGGTCTTATCGAACCCCTCGGGACTGCCGGCAACATCACCACTGACGCTCACCTCGCAGCCCTCGCGATCGAACACGGCGGCACCGTGTATTCCGCCGACAACGACTTCGGCCGATTCCGGGGGTTGCGCTGGGTCAATCCCCTCGACTGACCCCCGAGCACCTTTCGTCGCCGGTGCGCTACCCTGTAGGCATGGCCGGCTCACCCGCATCCCGGCGCTATGACTGCTCCGATGGTGTGATCGAGATCGCCGTCGGTAACGCCGAGCAATGGCACGGCCTGGCCGTATCCATTGGCCGGCCTGAACTGGCGTATCCCGGTGCCTGGGATGCCGTGGCGACCGCGCCTGCGGACGGCCCGCTCGCGCTCGCGCTGGCTGCCATGTTCGCGGAGGACGCGGCGGACGTGTGGAAGCGCCGCCTCGCCGCCCGCGGCGTTCCGTGCCGCTAGCCTGCCTGCCCCGTACAATAGCCACCGCATCCCAACGAAACCGAGGAGCCCCCATGGACTACGAACTCTCCGACGCCCACAAGCTCATCCGTGACACCGCCCGCCGCATCGCCCGCGAGAAGGTCGCTCCCCGTGCGGCCGAACTCGACATGACCGGCGAGTACCCGGAGGACATCTTCCAGGTCTTCGCCCGGGCCGGGCTACTCGGCCTCACCATCCCCGAGACGTACGGCGGCTCCGGCGCCGGCTTCCTCGCCCTCGCCCTCGCCGTGGAGGAGACCGCCAAGCAGGACAACGCCTGCTCGCTCATCCTCCTCCTTTCCGCGCTCTCCACCCAGCCCATCAACCTCGGCGGCTCCGAAGACCAGAAGCACGAATGGCTCTCGAAGTCCGCGACCGGCGCCATCAAAGGCGCCTTCTGCCTCACGGAGCCAAACACCGGCTCCGACGCCCAGAACCTCGAGTCGCGCGCCCGTCGCGACGGCGACGACTACGTCATCAACGGCGAGAAGATGTACATCTCCGGCGGCAACGTCGCGAACTTCGTGTCCTACTTTGCGCAGACGGACGCGAACGGCAAGGGCATCTCCGCCTTCATCGTCCCCACCGATTCACCAGGCTTCTCCGTCCCGCGGTGCGACCGGAAGATGGGCGTCATCGGTGTCCCAACCGCCAACATCGTCCTCCAGGACTGCCGCGTCCCCGCCGCCCTGCGCATCGGCGAAGAGGGCCGCGGCTTCAAGACCGCCATGCTCACCCTCAACACCTGCCGCCCGGTCGTCGGCGCCCGCGGCCTCGGCCTCGCCCAGGGCTGCATCGCCTACGCCACTGACTTCGCCCGCGAGCGCCGGACTTTCGGCCAGCCGCTGGTCAACCACCAGGCGATCCAGATCATGATGGCGGACGCGGCGATCGGCATCGAGGCTGCCCGTCACCTCGTCTACTATGGCGCGTCGCTCGTGGACCAGGGCAAATACGAGCGCCAGTACGCCCCGCACCTCTCGATCGCCAAGACGTTCGCCACGGAGATGGCCAACCGCGTCGCCTCGGACGCCATCCAGATCCTCGGCGCCCAGGGCTACATGAAGGACCACCCGCTGGAGCGCCACTACCGCGACGCGCGCCAGCTCATGATCGTCGAGGGCACCTCCCAGATACAGCGCCTCGTCATCGCCCGCGCCATGATTAACGGCGAGCTCAGCTACTGGTAATGTGCGTGCCTGTTATGCATTGACGATGCATAATCGTAATGCATAGAGGTGATGCATAAGTGGCAAGGACAACGCTCGATATCGACGAAGAACTCCTTCAGAATGCGCGTGTAGCGTCCGGACGGGCGAGTAAGAAAGCGGTAGTTGAAGAGGCTCTCCGTGAGTTGATTCGTGCACGCGCGCGGCAGGAGCTACTGGATCACATTCGCAGCGGCGAGCCCATGGGCGGCATGACGCCGGAAGAGTTGCTCGCCTGGAGACGGAGCGGTCTAAAGCGAATACGTCCAATGGACCAGGATTGAGTGAACCTCGTTGACAGTTCGATCCTGATTCGATCTCTGCGCCGATCGGCCTGGCCCGAAATAGATGGCCGGCTTACGGATCTGATCTCATCCGCGAACGCGGCGATCAACTCAGTAATCTCTGTGGAAGTGTTGCTCGGATCACGGTCACAGGCAGAATTCCGATACCTTCAACCCCTGGCTGGATTCCTTCGCTATCATCGAGATAAACCGCGAAACCTGGCAGGGCACCGCCCGGCTCGGTTTCGACCTCCGGCGGTTGGGAATAGTCGTCAATCTCCCTGACCTCCTCATCGCTGCCTCCGCCATCGAACACCATGCCGTCCTGGTCCATGCAGACTCGGATTTCGACCTTATCGCGCAGCACTCGGACCTGCAGGTGGAGAGCTACGCGGACGGCGCCTCGATTTAACAGCCGCGTAACACCGCCGCCGCCGCTGAGATGGCGTCCTGTTGCACACTGAAAAGCGGGCGGAGGGCAACGGCCCGGCGGATCCAGATTTCTGGGCGTCGTCCAATCGGCCTCTGTCCTCTGCCAGCTCCCGGAACCTGTAACAGACGGGGGCAGCCGGCGTCTGTTACCTGTACATATCCCGCCGGACCGTTTGACTGCAGGTCGTCCTCATCGTACGATGATCTGGAGTTTGTGAAATCCGGCGCAATCGCCGGACTGACTGTACACAACTGATTGGAGTTGACGACAACACATGAGACTTGGACTGTTCCTGCTTTCCGCCCCGCTCGGGTACGCCCTCCTGACCGGATACCTCCTGCTCAAGATCCGCCCCGTACCGATCACCCTCCCTGTGGCCCCTCTCTTCGATGAAGAGGAACGGCTCGACTCCCAGGCCCTGGCTGCCTAGCCCGGCGACTCCGCCTGCGGCCCGGGCGCTCCCGGGTCGCGGCCCCGCGTTCCACGTCCCATCCGCCGCCCGATCGTGAGATAGAGGCTCGCGACCATCGCTGCCAGCGCCGCTGCCAGCAGCGTTGCTCGCACCCCCAGCAGGTCCGCCGTCACGCCGATCGCGATCAGCGGCGCCAGCGACAACACGTCCCCCAGCGCCATCTGCACCGCAAACACGCGTCCCTGTGCCTCTTGCGGCGCTTGCTCGTTCATGACGACGCGCGCGGCGACGCTGGTCAGCGTAAACGAGAAGCCGAGCGGGATCGCCAGCAACATCGCCACCGTGATCACCGACGACACGCCGACCTCGTCCTCCACGAACCCGATCCCGAAGTCCAGGTTGTCCACAAGAAAGTCGCGCACGTACACGACCAGGCCCAGCCCGATCAGGCCCAGGACAAACGTGAAGAAGCCGAACGCAACCACCCTCCAGGCGCCGAACAGGCGGGACAGCGGCGCCACTACCAGCAGCCCCACGCCGGCGCCGATCGCGGCCGGCGCTGCGACGAATACCGCGTCCTCCGGCTGTATCCCCAGCACGCCGCGGGTGTACTCCGGCGTCAGGATCACCAGCGCCTTCGACAGCGCCGTCGCAATCACCAGGTAGGCGACGGCCAGGTACGCCCGCCGGTCCGATCCCAGTATCCGGAGCCCCTCCTTCGTCGCCGCCACCAGCCCCATCCCGCGCCTCGCCGTCCGGTTAGCAGTGAACCCGCGGCCGAACCAGCCGACGACGAAGGCGCTCACCACGAACAGCGCCGCGCAGACGACGAACACCGCATCAGCGCTTATTAGCTTGATCAGGATCGGCGCCATCACCACCATCCCGGCGATCTGCGCCAGCATCAGCCCGAGCGTCATCACCGCGTTGGCCGCGGGCAACTGCTCCCTCTCCACCAGCGCGGGCAGCGCGCCCGCCTCCGCCGGCCCAAACACCTGTCCCACGACCGAGTGCGCCGCGACCAGCAGGTAGATGTAACCCAGGTTGCCCGAGTAGTAGGCCAGCGCTGCCGCCACAATCGCACGGGCCAGGTAGCCCAGCGTCATCGTCAACCGGCGGGGCAGGAAGTCGGCGATCGTTCCGCCCGGGATGCCCAGCAGGATTGAGGGCAGCGACAGCGCCGCCACCAGCAGCATGGCGTCAAGGCTCGACCCGTGCTCCTCGACAACGAGGATCAGCACCGCATAGACCATCGCGTTGCTCGCCGTCTGGCCAAAGAGCCGCGATTCCAGCAGCCGCCGGAAGCCCGGGCGTGCCAGCAGCCGCGTCTGCGTCTGTACGTCCGTCATCGACCGCGTCATCGCTGGGCTCCTGTTTAGTCTTGGGCGGTCCAGGCTCTAACCTGCTTCAACCTCTTCGGGCTCAGATCCTGGCCTGATTCAACCCTGGGTCAGGTCCTGGCCTGATTCAACCCCGGGGGTCAGGTTTCAACCTGACCATGAGTGCGCTCAGGTGAAATAACCTCAGCCCCCCTGGTGCCACCCTGCGCCTGCGCGAATCCTACCAGCCGCCCTGCAACCGCGCGAACCGGCAGGGTCCCCCGTTCGTTTTACAGATGGTGTTCGCTGGAGGTCGGTCGCCCCGGCCTGTTGATAAGATGTCGAAAGAAGCGCCCATGCCCCGCCTGCTCGCCCTCGCACCGCTCGTCGCCGCCGTTGCCATCCTTGCCGCCTGCGGCTCGTCCGGAGACGGCCCGAAGGCTACCGAACGGCCGAAGACGCCGCGCGAGACCGCGGAACGCTGGCTCGAGCTGTGGCAGGACTCCAGGTACGAGGAGATGTACAGCCTCGTCGCCTCAGACTCCGGCATCGAGAAGGAGGAATTTGTCGACCGCTACGAGGCGATCACCGACGAGGCCCGGATCGAGTCGATCGAATACACCGTTGGCGACACGGAAGAAGGCGCGACCGAAGTCCCCTTCGAGATCGTCTTCAAGACCTCGTTCTTCGGCACCATCCCGGAAGACAACGTCATTCCGCTCGTTCAGGAGGAAGTCGAGCTGCCCACAGAGACTCCCGGCGAGGAAGCGAAGACGCGGACCGAGTGGCGCGTCCAGTGGGCGCCGTCCCTGTTCTTCAAGGAGCTGGATGACCGCTCGCTCGTACACTTCTTCACCCGCGTCCCGCGCCGCGGCACGATCTTCGATCGGCACCAGCGCGCCATTGCCGTTGACGCGGACCTGGCGGCCGTAGGCATCGTGCCAGACCTCATCACCGACCCCGAAGCTGTGATCGCCACACTCTCGCAGGCGCTTGGCATGTCCGATGCCGAGGTGCGCGCGGCAGTCACGTCCGATCAACCCTCTTACTACTTCATCCCCGTGAAGACACTCCCGTACGGCACCAGGCCTGAGGTGGTCCAGAAGTTCCGCGACATGGTCGACCTCGGCGTAGTGGTGCGCGAGGAGACCAGGCGCGTCTACCCCCACGGCTCGGCCGCCGCCCACGTCCTCGGCTACATGACCGAAGTGACCGAAGAGCAGCTCAAGACCCTGGCGGCGAAGGGGTACGGCCCCGGCGATCTCATCGGCGCCGCCGGCCTCGAAGGCCAGTACGACGAACTGCTCAGCGGCACCCGCGGCGCCCTCCTCGCAACCGTGACACCCGAGGGGACCATCGGCGCCACGATCGCTGAAAAGGCCAGCGAGCCCGGCCAGGACATCGTCCTCGCCATCGACATCGAGGTCCAGAAGAAAGCCGAAGCGGAGCTCGGCGAGCGCGTCGGCTCAATCGTCGTCATGGACCCGCGCGACAACTCCGTCCTCGCCATGGCCTCCTTCCCCCGCTTCGACCCCAACGCCTTCATCCGCGGCCTCACCACCGAGGAAGCCAACGCCCTCTTCAACGATCCCCGCCAGCCGTTCCTCAACCGCGCCCTCCTCGCCGAATACCCGCCTGGCTCCACCTTCAAGCCCGTGACCCTCGCCGCCGGCCTGGAGAAAGGCGGCTACACGGCGGACTCCCGCATCCATTGCGTCCCCGTCTGGACCGGCCTCGGCGAAGACTTCGCGCAAAAGAACTGGCAGACCGTCGACCGCGGCTGGCTCACTCCATCCGAGGGGCTGATGGCCTCCTGCAACCCCGTCTTCTTCGAAATGGCGAAGTCCTTGGACGAGATCGACGAGAACATCTTCCCGGAGTTCGTCCGGCAGTTCGGCTACGGCAGCGCCACCGGCGTCGGCATGGAGGAAGCCGAAGGGAACGTCCCCGACCCGAAGTGGAAGGAAGAAGAGATCGGCGACGCCTGGTACCGCGGCGACGCCGTCAACATGGCGATCGGCCAGGGCTACGTCACCGCGACGCCGCTCCAGATCGTCAACGTCTACTCGGCGCTCTCCCTCAGCGGCGTACTCCGCAAGCCCCTGCTCATCACCCGCGTCGGCACCGCCGGCCAGGCCGCGTACAAGGAGTTCAAGGCGGAGGAGATCCGCAAGCTGCCCATATCGCAGGGCACCCTCGAGGCGATCCGCTACGGCCTCTACCTGGTCACCCAGAGCCCCGGCGGTACCTCCTACCAGGCCTGGGCCGGCTCCTCCGTCGACGCCGCCGGCAAGTCCGGCACCGCCGAGGACCTCCAGCAGGGCTCGGACCACGTCTTCTTCGTCGCCTACGCCCAGCGCACCGACCCCTCCATCGTCGCCATCGGCGCCCTCGAGACCGGCGCCTCCGGCTCCCGCGAAGTCGCCCCCATGCTCCGCCACATCCTGGAGGCCTATATCGCCGGCCAGTTCGCCATCGCCACCAGGTAGCCCGCGCCCCGTTCATCCTGGGCCTGTCGAAGGGCCGCTCATCCTGAAGAGCGAAGCGTCTCGACGGACCGTCATTCCGGCGGAAGCCGGAATCCACGGCCCAGGTAGCACTCAATCAGGGGCGGATTTTGTATCTGCCGGTTGATCGTGTTTTCGCGGGCAGGTTCAGGTTTTGACTGCGCCCCCGCCTGCGGGGCCGTTACCCCGCGGGGATGCTTCCGCCGTCATAGAATTGGGCCATGACTGTCGACGAAACCCTGGATGAAGCACGTAAGTCGTTCGGGCGGCAAGCGTGGAGCGCCGCTCAATCTGCGTATGCGGCCATTAGTGACAAAGCGCCTCTCTCCCTCGATGACCTCGAGTGCTATGCCATCGCTGCCCACTTGGTGGGGGACGAGGCAACGTGCCGGGATGCATTGGCACGCGGGTATCAGGAATCACTCCAGCGGGAAGATGTGACCCGCGCGGCCCGGTTCGCGTTCTGGCTCGCTCACAGCATGATCTTCACTGACGAACCGGCCCAGGCAAACGGCTGGGTTTCGCGGGCGCGCAGCCTGCTCTCAGAGCGCGGCGTCGACTGCGTCGAGTGGGGTTACCTGTTGATCCTGCCCGGCATCGACCAGCTCTTCCACGGTCAGGCAGACGCCGCCTCCAACACTTTTGCGGAGGCGCAGGCCATCGCCAGGCGCTTTGCCGACCAGACCCTCCTGGCGGCGGCAGGACACGGACGTGGCCGCGCCCTCATTCGACTCGGATTGATCGGCGAGGGGATGTCCGTTCTCGACGAGGCGATGGTCGCGGTAGCGTCCGGAGAAGTCTCGCCCATGCTCGTAGGCGACATCTATTGCGGTGCACTCGAAGCCTGCCAGGACGTTTTCGATCTGCGGCGGGCACGCGAATGGACCGCCGTCATGTCGCGCTGGTGCGAAGGCCAGCCAGACCTCGTGGCCTATCGCGGGCCATGCCTGGTACACCGCGTCGAGCTAATGCGTCTGCGCGGCGACTGGGAGGACGCGCTCGCAGAAGCGCGGCGCGCCTGCGACTGGCTCTCGCTCCCCGCCAGTCCTGAAGGACCTGCCGATGCCTTCTACCAACTTGCCGAGCTGTATCGCCTCCGTGGCGATTTCGCCGCCGCTGCTGACGCCTACCGGCAGGCGAGCCGACTCGGTCGGACGCCTGAACCTGGACTCGCCCTCCTCTGGCTTGCCCGGGGCCGGGCTGAGGTAGCAGAGACAGCCATCCGGCGAACCTTGGACGAGACCGACGCGCACAGATGGTTACGACGTGCTGAGTTGCTCGCCGCTCTTGTCGAGACCCTGCTGACAACGGGTGAAACAGCCCCGGCGCAGGCGGCTTCCGCTGAGTTGGCAGACCTGGCGGACACCTACGGCGCAGCGCCGTTGAAGGCGCTGGCAGATCGGGCTGAAGGCAGCGTGCTGATCGCGGCCGGAGATGCCCGTGCCGCTCTCGCTCCGCTCCGTCGCTCCTGGATGGTCTGGCAGCAGCTTAAAGTCCCATACGAATCGGCCAGGGTGCGGGTTCTGATCGGCGCGGCCTGTCGCACCCTGGGAGACCACGAATCGGCCGCGATGGAGTTCGACGCCGCGCGCTGGGTCTTCACCCAGCTCGGAGCAGCGCCGGACCTCGCTAGCCTGGACGCCGACTCGAGCTCGCCCGTCTCCCTCGGCGCTGCCGGACTGACCCCACGGGAGATCGAGGTCCTTAGCCTCGTCGCCGCCGGCGAAACGAATAAGGCGATCGGCGCCGCGCTTGTCATCAGCGAGCACACCGTCGCCCGACACGTCCAGAACATGCTCCAGAAGCTCGGGTTCTCCTCGCGGACCAGCCTGGCCGCATTCGCGGTGGAACAAGGCCTCGCCCGCGGGGTAACTGGTCAGAAATAACCACGCTCCGGCAAGAACGATTGGTTAATCAGAACGATGGCCTGCTTCACGCGCGCTCCCGTAGACTGGTGCCCCTGGAACGGTTTCACGGAGACGTGGCTGCGGCCTTCGCAGCCTGGAGCAGGAGGGTGCTTCATGATAACGATGACTTCCGCCGAGGAACTCGTAGGACCGGTCGCGGACGATATCCGCAGCATGGCAGCGCAGGCCGAAGCTGAGCGCCGTCTGCCCGACGTCCTCCTTACCCGGCTCAGAGAGGCGGGGCTCTTCTCGATCTACACACCGAAGGCGTTCGGGGGGCTTGACTTGCCCCTGCCGGAGGCGGTGCGCGTGGTCGAGGAGGTGTCACGACACGACGGTTCCGTTGGCTGGACGGTCGCGCTGGGCTTCGCCAACAGCCTCTTCACGTCAGTTCTCCCGGATGCGTCTGCCACCCGCGTCCTTGGCGATGGATCTGCACTGATCGCTGGAGCGCCGGCGTTTGGCGTCCGGGCCGTCGTTGCGGGTGGTGGATACCGGCTGACGGGTCGCTGGTCATACAACAGCGGCGCCCCCAACGCCGACTGGATCGCTGCGCCCGCACCAATCTTCGACGGCGACTCTCCGCGCACGGGTGAAAACGGTCAGCCTGAAATGGTGTTCTTCTTCATTCCGCCGGCAGACGCCCAGATCATCGACACCTGGTACGTCACCGGCTTGCGCGCGACCGGTACCCAGGACCTGTACGTCGAAGATGTCTTCGTCCCACATGAAATGACGGGTGGCTTCTCGATGCCCGCCGGTCCGCGCCCGGTGCGAGACTGCGTCCTGGCCAATATCCCCTTTTTCACCACGCTCGTCATCGCCCAGTCTCCGCCCGTTTGCCTGGGTATGGCCCGCCGCGCCATCGAAGAGTTCAAGCAACTGGTGTTGATGAAGGAAAGCCAGTTCGGTCCACCGCTGCGAGAGCAGGCCCAGGCTTTCGCCGGTCTCGCGCGCGCAGAAGCGCTTGTGCGCGCGGCGCGGACCTACTGGTACGACAACGTGGAGGCGGCCTGGAGCGCTGCCTCGGATGGACGCGAGTTCTCGCCTCAGGACATGACCGCAATCCGGCTCGCCGCGCTGACCGCAGCGGAGAACAGCGTCGCTGCTGTTGATCTTCTCTACCGGCTTGCAGGAACGAGCGCCGTGTTTCAGACGTCGCCCCTCGAGCGCTGCTGGCGAGACGTGCACACCGCCGCCCAGCACTTCCAGGTGCAGGACGGGCGCTGGGAGACCGCCGGACGGGTCCTGCTGGGGCTCGATCCGCGGAGTCCCGTCCTCTAAGGAAGATAATTGCCCAACCCGGATGTACAACCGTGCGCGCGCGCCCGGACGGTGTGACCCTGCGGCGTCGCCAGGAAGCCCTCGACCTTTCACGGTAATCATCGCCGGCCAGTTCGCCATCGCCGCCCGGTAGCCCGTGCTACCAGATGGCTACTGCTCCTGCAACCACAGGAACAGGGTGACCGGCACGATCACCACTGGGCCCTTCATGTCCAGGGTGTTCCGCGACAAGAGGATGCCGCGGCCGAAGCTCTGGCGCATAACCAGGGTGTCACGCCCGGAGATGCTTTGCTGGTACTTGACCTCGACAGGGAATTTCGATGCCGCCCTTCCGACTAGGAAGTCGATCTCCTTCCCGGCGGTGGAGCGCCAGTGGAAGAGCCCCTGGGGCACGGGGAATGCCTCAACCAGGTCCCTTTCGGCCGAGCGAAACATGGCCAGCGCGACGATGTTCTCCACGAGCAGCGGTAGGGGTGGCAGGCGAGTGCTGTAGGTGATACGTTCGGGCAGCCGGAGGACGATCGGGTCCACCGCGTAGAGCTTCTTCCCCCGCTTCGCCGCCCGGGTCGCGCGTGATGTGTCCCAGGCGTAGGCCACGAGCAGCTCGAACGCCTCCGCGAGCGCCCGCGTGTACTCTTCGGCCGTGGCCGGCGACGCGACGCCCATCGCCTCGGCGAGCTGGGTCCAGCTGATGGGAGTGCCGAGACCCTCCTCCGCACCGCCGGCCGCCACGCCCTCACCGGGCGCAAGGCCGAAGAGGAGGTCGCCATCAAGCTCGCCGGCCTCTTCCTCCACGCCGAGTCTATAGCCATGGGCAAGCCCTCACCCGGGCCCTTCCTCTACCTTCTCACCGGCGACCCAGCGGACATCCAGGCCGGCGCAGCGATGAAGCAGGCTATCACCCGCACCGCCGCTGACGCCCTCGTCCGCCGCGAGCTCCGCAAAGCCCGCCACAAGCGAGGGAATTGAACGTGCGCCCGTACCTGTTGTTGGACATTCAAATCGCCGAAAACCCCCTCCGGGGCTCAGGTTTCCAACCTGCCGATCGCGGTCGGGGCCGAGAAAAACGATTTCGCGAACCGCAAACAAATCGAAAACAGGCACAATCCGCCCCAAACAAATGCGCAGCCGGATACAAAACAGCCCGCATTTGTCCGGCCGGTCCCTCGCTACTCACCACTCACCACTCACCACTCACCACTCACACGCCCTGCTACAATTCCCCCAACGGCAGCACAGCCATGCGCATGACCCGACGCGAGTTCCAGGACGTGGTGGAGCAGGCGCTCCATGAACTCCCCCAGCAGTTCAAAGACGCCATCCACAACCTCGACATCCAGGTGCGCTGGGCGCCCACGCCGAACGAACGCCGCCGCGCCCGCCTGCGGCCCGGCATGGAGCTGTTCGGCCTCTACACCGGCATCCCCCTCACCAGCCGCGGCCGGGGCTACAACATGGTGGCGCCGGACATCATCATGATCTACCAGCGCACCCACGAGCGTTACTGCGCCACCGAGCAGCAGATGGTGGAGCAGGCCCGCCAGACCCTGCTGCACGAGATCGGCCACTACCTGGGCATCGACGAGGACCGCCTGCGCGAGCTTGGCGTCGGCTGAAAGGAGACGGCATGTCAGACGACTACCAGGGGCCCGGGACCGGGGTCACGTACACCTACGACGAGCCGAACGCCTTCCTCCAGTTCCTCCAGCGCCCGCGCATCCTCCTCCTGCTGCTTGCGGCCTGGTCGATCGTGGGGGCGCTGACAGAAGCCTTCGCCAACAACGGCTTCTTCGCCGACCTCGATGGCCAGGACATCGATGGTTTGCTCGGGGGCCTGGCGCTCGGCTGGGAGGGCGTGCCGCTGGCCGCGCTCTACATCTACTGCTTCCGGAACCCGGCGCGCTATCCGCGCATCTTCTGGCTCGCGGGCATCCATATAGGCACGTTGTGTCTCTCCCAGCTCTACCATCTGGTGACCGGTGACGTGCCGATCGCCAGCATCATCTTCCCCGCCGCGATCTCCGGCGGCCTGCTGGCGCTCGTCTTCGTCAACCTCTTCGGTGAGGATGAGGAGGAGGAGCCGGCCCGGCCCCGCTAACGGGCGCCGGCTATCCGTAGCCAGCCTCGCACCGCCCGCTCGGTCGCCGCGGCGAGTGTCTCGGCGGGTGCAGCGGTCGCCTCTTCCGCAGTGCAGAACGCGCCGACGACCGGCTCGACTCCGGCCACGAGCGGCAGGATCTGCTCCCACCCGGGCCCGAGCGCGCCCGGCACGATGAGGACCGGCACTCCCGCCTCGCCGGCGATTCTCGCCGCACCGGCGATTGTCTTGCCGTACCCGGTCTGGCCGTCAAGCCGGCCCTCGCCGGTGATCAGCAGGCCCGCCCCCTCGATCCGCTCGCGGAGGTGCAGCACCTCCGCCACGATCTCGATCCCCGGCCGGATGTGGGCGCCGAGGAAGGCGGTCAGGCCGGCGCCGAGTCCGCCCGCGGAGCCGCTGCCCGGCACGTCCGCGACCTCGGCGCCGAGGTCGCGCTGGATCACCTCCGCGTAGTTGGCGAGCGCCGCGTCCAGTTCTTGCACCATCTCGGCGGTCGCGCCCTTCTGCGGCCCGTAGACGACCGACGCCCCCTCCGGACCGCAGAGCGGGTTTCGGACGTCCGTCGCGCCCACCACCTCTGACTCCTGCAGGCGCGGGTCAAGGCCGCTCACGTCGATCCGGGCCAGCCGTGCCAGAGCCGCACCGCCGCGCGGCAGATCGCGTGCGCCGCCGTCCAGCAGCCGCACGCCAAGCGCCTGCGCCATGCCCGCGCCGCCGTCGTTGGTCGCGCTGCCGCCCAGGCCGATGACGATCCGCCGGCAGCCGGCGTCCAGGGCGGCGCGGACCAGTTCGCCCACGCCGTACGTCGTCGCGACGCACGGGTCGCGCTCGTCCGGGGGGACGAGCACCAGTCCCGACGCGGCTGCCATCTCGATCACCGCCGTGCAGTCGCCGAGCAGCCCCCACCCGGCTTCGACGGGCTCGCCCATCGGTCCGGTCACAACCGCGCGGCGCAATTCGCCGCCCGCACCGGCTACCAGCGCGCGCACTGTCCCCGGGCCGCCGTCCGCCAGGGGGATATCCTGGACGGTCGCGTCCGGCGCCGCCCGCACGGCGCCCTGGGCCATCGCCCGTGCCGCTTCCTCGGCGGTCAGCGTGCCTTTGAACTCCTGCGGCGCGACGATGATGCGCATGACGACAGTTGAACAGTAGACCATACCCCAACGATGGCCGGCACCGCGGTTTGCCGGTTTGTTCCAATGTTCTATTGTTCCACTGTTCCAATGATTTTCCGCCGCCTGGGCCGCACCGAACTCATGGTCTCCGAGATAGGCTTCGGCGGACTCGCCATCGGCGGCGTCCGCTGGGGCGATGTCCGCGACGAGCAGTCGCTTGCCGCGCTCCAGCGTGCCTTCGGCCTCGGCGTCAACTTCTTCGACACCGCCGACATCTACGGCCGCGGGCACAGCGAGGAACTCATCGGCCAGGCGCTGGACGAGGTGCGGGACCACGTACTGATTGCGACGAAGGCCGGGCAGGACTTCTCGCGCGGTCCCTACGCCCGCCCCAACTTCGCGCCCGAATACATCCGCAGTGCTCTCGAAGCGAGCCTGAAACGCCTGCGCACGGACTACGTCGACGTGTATCTCCTCCATAACCCGCCGCAGAAGCTGACCAAGGACGATGCCGTCTGGGAGGCGCTGGCTGACCTGAAACGCGAGGGCAAGATTCGCTTCTTCGGCGTCTCGGCGAAGACGGTGAACGACGGGCTGGCTTACTTGAAGGCCGACCGCGCCGGCGAGCCCGGGCGCTTCGGCGACGTCCTCCAGGCACCGTACAACATGCTGGACCAGGTAGCGGCTCTCAAGGGTCTGTTCATCGCGGCGCACCGGCAGGACTGGGGCGTCGTCTCGCGCGTACCGCTGGCCTCGGGCATGCTCACCGGCAAGTACACGGCGGGCCACTACTTCCCGCCGGACGACTTCCGCGCCGACTGGTCCCGCGAGCGCCTGGCCGAGACCGTCCGCCGGGTCGAGGCGCTGCGCTTCCTCGCCCGCGACGGACGCACGATGGCGCAAACGGCGATCGCCTTCGCGCTCTCGCAGGAGGCGGCTTCCACCGTGATCACCGGCGCGAAGACCGCCGGGCAGGTCGAAGAGGACGCCGGCGCCTCTGCCTTCGCGCCGCTGCCGCCGGAAGACCTGCGAGCGGCGCAGGAGTTGTTTGAGCGGGATTTCAGCCAGACAAGTGACACGATGGCTTGACGGTTAGAACGTCCGTGCTAATACTGGTAGCACAGACGTTCTACTAACGGAGGCAGACCAATGGCCGCGACGATCTTCAAGCCCTACCAGCCCACTCAACTCCGGCTGCAGCTCTTCCGCCAGCCGCGCTGCCCGGACTGCGGCGGCCCACTCGTCCACGGCGAGGGCTGCGCCACCTGCCCCGTCTGCGGGTACTCTCACTGCGGCGCGTAACAACCGCGATGTCCGCCGGATGGGCCCGCCCGCTATCATATCTGTGTGACCACTCCCCCTGACGCGGTGCCCGTCGTCTCCATCCTCACCCTCGGTTGCAAGCTCAACCAGTCCGACTCCGAGGCGATCGCCCGCCGCCTGGTCGGCGAGGGTGTCCAGGTGGTAGACCGGCCCGCGCGGGGTGCGGCCGCTTTCGTGATCAACACCTGCTCGGTCACTCACGTCGCCGACCGCAAAGCGCGCCATGCCATCCGCCTCGCCCGCCGGCTCTCGCCGGACGCGCAGGTCGTGCTCACCGGCTGCTTCGCGGAGACCGGTCCGCCGGACATCGCGGATTCAGTCGGTGCGGACCTGCTTGTCGGGAATGCCGAGAAGCCAGCGATAGCCGGCCGCATCCTCGATTCGCTCCGGCGCGCCGGCGACCCCGCCGGCGGCTGCTCGACTCTGGTGCGCACGGGTCTTCGGACGCGGGCGTTCATCAAGATCCAGGAAGGTTGCGACGAGCTCTGCGCCTTCTGTATCGTCCCCTACACCCGCGGCCGGGAGCGGAGCGTTCCCATCGAGGAGGTCGTCCGCGAGGTGCAGACGCGCGAGCGGGAAGGCGTTCTCGAAGTCGTGCTCACCGGCACGCAACTCGGCAACTACGGCCGCGACCTCGGCTGGCCCCGCAGCGACCAGGGCCCCGCCCGGCTCCTGGCGCGCCTGCTGGAGTCGACGACGATTCCCCGCATCCGGCTGTCCTCGCTCCAGCCCCAGGACATCAATCCCGAACTCCTCTCGCTCTGGTCCAATTCCCGCCTCTGCCCGCACTTCCACATCCCGCTGCAGAGCGGCTCGGACGCTGTCCTCGGCCCGATGCGCCGCCGTTACACCGCGGACCGGTACCGCACTGCCGTCGCCCTGGTCCGCGAGGCCGTGCCCGGCGTGGCCATCACCACCGACGTTATCGCCGGCTTCCCCGGCGAGACCGGCGAGGACTTCGACGCCACCGCGTCGCTGTGCGAGGAGATGGGGTTTGCGGCGATGCACTGCTTTCCGTACTCGCGCCGCCCCCATACGGGCGCTGACCGGATGAAGGGCCACCTGCCGCCGCCCGTCAAGAAAGAGCGGCTCGGCCGGCTGCTTGACATAGCGCAACGATCATCCGAGCGCTTCCTGAAGAATCAGTTGGGGGCTTCCGCGCTGGTGCTGTGGGAGGAGCGGTCGCGGGACGGGTACCGGCAAGGGCTGACCCCGAACTACGTCCGAGTCTACACCGCGGATGACGCCGGCATTGAGAACAAATTGTTGACGGCAAGGCTCGAACGCGTGCATGGCGACGGCCTCATCGGTATGCTGGAACACGTTCCCGTATGAACGAAGCCAATCGCCTGCTAGTCGTCCTTGTTGCCGCAGCCTGGATCGTCCTGATGGCGGTGATCATCTTCGTCGCCTGGGCGGCGCCGGAGGACACCATCCGCCGCCTCGGCGATTTCGTCGAGTTCCTGGACGACAACGACACCAACGCCGGGAAGCTGATCATCAGCCTTGCGGCGCTGGCCGCGGCCGTGCTTGCGCTGCTGGTGATCATCGTGGAACTCGCCCCCGAGGATGAGCCGAAAGAACTACGAGTGGAGCAAGGCGGGGCCACGACGATCGTCCCGGCCGATGCGCTCCGGCTTCGCCTGGAGGAAGCGCTGCTCGCCCTGCCGGATGTCACGGCCGCCCGCAGCCGGGTCGGCACGCGAGAGCGGGGCATCGCTGCTGGGCTCGAGCTGACCGTCACCCCTGGCGCCAACCTGGCCAGCGTGACCCAGGACGCGGTGCGGGTCGTCATCGACACGGTTCAAACGGATCTGGGGCTGCCGGTCAGTGGCGTGCCCACGGTCAAGATCGCTTTCGGCGGCTCGAAGGCCGAGGTGCGGCGGACCGGCGGTCCGCCGCCGGTCCCCGAATCGCCCGCGCTAACGGTGCCGCGTCCCTGGGAGGCAACGTCCATCCCGGTCCCGGCAAGTGACGAAGCAGGCGACGGTCATGCCGATTCTTCCCCCGGGCCATTGATCTTCGAGGAGTCGGCCTCGCCCGGCGAAGAAACTGAAGGGTCGCCGGACAGCTAGAACCCCGCATGTCCCTCGGATCCGACCAGTTGAAGGTGGCCATCGAGAGCATCCTCTTCGTGGCGGACGGCCCCGTTGAAATCCGCACTCTCGAACGCCTGCTGGACTCCTCGTCTGAGGAGATCACCGCCGCGCTCGACGCCCTCGCCGCGGACAGCAGAGATCGGGGCGTCCGTGTGCAGCGGGCGGGCGCGGCCGCCCAGCTCGTAAGCGCCCCGGAGGCTGCTCCCTACGTCCAGAGTTACCTGGGGATCGATGAGCACCAGCGCCTCTCACCAGCGGTCCTCGTTACGCTCACGGTAATCGCCTACAAGCAGCCGGTAACGAAGACGGAAGTCGAGCGGATCCTCAAGAAGAACTGTGACTACGGCGTGATGATGCTGAAGGCACGCGGCCTCATCACCGAGGTCGGACGCGCCGAGGGCGCCGGGAGGCCTTACCTCTACGGGACTACCTTCAAGTTCCTGGAGCATTTCGGACTGGAGAAGCCGGAAGACCTGCCGCCGCTTCCAGAACTCGACCTGGCGGCCGCCGCTGCTGAAGCGGGCGTCGCTGAGCCGGGCCCGGACGAAGCCGGCGATCAGCCCGGTAGTGAGTAGGCCTTGAGCGTCGCCGTCGGCGTCTGTCGGCTGACCCTGCGGCTGCCGGAAAACCAGTCGCTCAAGGGGAAGCGCCAGGTGCTTAAGTCCCTCATCAGCCGCCTCCATAACCGCTTCAACGTCTCTGCCGCGGAGGTCGGCAACCACGACTCCTGGCAGCTCGCCTCCGTCGGCGTCTGCTGCGTCGCGAACGACGAACGCCACGCGGACGAGGTTATGGCCGGTGTGATCGCGTTCGTGCGCCACGAGAGACTGGACGCAGAGATCCTCGACGTCGAGACCGAGATCATCCGGGGGCTGGACTGATGCTCGCCGCCATCGATATCGGCAACACGGCTGTCAAGCTCGCCGTCTTCGAAGGGGATCGCGTGGAGCACCGCTGGCGGTTCTCGACCGACACGGGGCTGCAGCCGGCAGACTA
Source organism: Chloroflexota bacterium (assembly GCA_037441345.1). Classification (GTDB taxonomy): domain Bacteria; phylum Chloroflexota; class Dehalococcoidia; order SM23-28-2; family RBG-16-64-32; genus DATKKM01. The sequence continues at coordinate 20,273 of JBBISJ010000011.1, read as the reverse complement.
CTGGGCGCGGTTCCGGAGCGTTCTGATCGCCCGCGAGATCGGACCAGCAGCGATCACCGGGGCAGCTGTTGTCAGCGTGGTGCCCGACGCGACGCCCTTGGTCCAGGAAGCCTGCCGCCAGTTCTTCCGTTGCGAGCCGTTCACGCTCACGCCCGGCGCCGTGATCCCGGTCCAGAGCAGATATGATCCGGCCCTTGGAGCGGACCGCCTGATGAACGTTGTTGCCTCTGTCCAACTCTACGGCCCCGGGCCGCTTGTGGTCGTGGACCTGGGAACGGCCGTCAAATTCGAGGCGGTGGACAGCGACGGAATCCACGTCGGCGGAGCGATTTCGCCCGGCATCGCCATCGCCACCGACGAGCTATTCAGCCGGGCCGCGCTCGTCGCCCGCACATCACCCCACCCACCGGAGAGCGCCGTGGGCCGGTCGACACAGAAGGCCGTGGACGCCGGCGTCTACCTCGGCTATGCGGGCATGGTGAATGCGATGGTCGCGCGCTTTCGGGAGGAAGTCGGCGGAACGGCAAAGGTCATCGCCACAGGCGGCTGGGCGGAGCGGCTGGAAGGGGGGTGCAGCTTCGACGTGGTCGATCCCGACTTAACGGTGAAGGGGCTGCAGTTGGTCTACGAGTTGAACGCCGGCGCTACTGGGCGACGGTAATCGTCACCAGGTCGCCGGCGCCCACGTTCGCGCCGGGATCCGGGTCCTGCGCAATCACCTGGCCGGTCGGCACATCGCCGTCCGTCGTCCCGATCACGATGTAGGACGCCCCGGTCGACTCGATGTGGCCGATCGCTTCTTCCTGCGTAAGGCCGACCAGTTCTGGCAGGGCCGAGGCGGGGCCGGCGGGCAGCACATTCGCGTCGGCGCCGGTGTTGGTTGTGTCGGGAACGAGCGGGGCCGTGTTGCCGGCGTTACGGGCGTCGCTGAACGCACTGTTGCCATCGTCCTGACCGATCGTGTAGAGGACGATAACAAGCAGGATTAGGGCACCCACGACCGCAACGGCGACGATGCTGTTCATGTTCCAGATGCGCGGCTCGCCGACTTCCGGCAGCGGGTCCAGGATGGGCTCTTCTACGTGCCCAACGGGGAAGAACGGCAGCAGTTCGTCGGGGTTCAGGGCGAGGTACTGGGCGTAGGAACGCAGGAAGCCCCGCGCGTACACCGGCGCTGGCAGAATGCTGAAGTTCTCCAGCTCCAGCGCCTCCAGGTATTTGCGGGGTATTCGCGTCACCCGTTCAGCGTCTTCGATGGTCAGACCTTTTGCTGTCCGGGCACGCCGGAGGGCTTCCCCGAGGGGTGAGGCCGGGGACATCTCAACCTCCTGCATCTGCACGTGTGAAGTATACGCAATAGCCCGCGCGGGGCGTCAACCCCGGCGCGCACGTGTGTGGATGATAGACAGATTTAATCGGCGATGGCCCAAGGTATCAACAAGTTAACACGCCCTTCCGTCGCGGCCGGCCGTTTGTATTGGACCAGATTGCGGTTACGGCTGCCGTCTACTCGACCGTTATCGTCCCTGTCATGTCGGTCGGGTGGAAGTCGCACTGGAACTTGATGTCGCCGGGGGAGTCAGGCGCCGTCCACTCCAGGGTGGCCGTGCTGCCCCCGGGTACAAGCATCGGATCGGAGACGGCGTCGTCGTCCGTGTTGTACTGATCGTCCGGTCCCGCAATTCGCATGTTGTGGATAGCCGCGCCGCCGTTGGTGATGTCGATCGTCACATCGGCGCCGGCCGCTACCGATATCTCCTTCGGATCGAAGAAGTTGTCCCCCATCGACACGGCGATGGCTCCAGCCGTGCCGCCGCCCGCGTCGGTCTCGCCCCCCGGCGTCGGCGACTCGCCGCCCGTCTCCTGGCCGCCGTTGACCTGCTCCTCCGCCGCGCTCTCGTCCTCGTTGGCCACCGCCCATATGGTCCCACCGATCAGGGCGAGCGCGGCCAGCCCGACGATCCCGCCGATCGCCCAGCCGGGCGCCTTGGGGCTGCTCGCGAGGTAGAAGGAGACGATCAGGACCCCGATGCCGATCCCGGCCGCCAGCGCCACCGCGCCGTCTCCGCCGATTTCCAGATACACGCGAGAGAGCCCGTAGATCACCAGCAGAGCAAACGCCAGGATACCCACCGGGATGGCGATCGGCAGAGTGAGGCGCGCGTACGCCGCCTGGTCCTTCTCGGCTCCCCTGAACGACGCCTCTGTCCGCAGCGCCTCCATGTCCAGCACCTGGAGGCTGCCCGGCACCAGCAGGCCCTCGTGCTTCCGCACGATCGAAGCCGCGTTGGGTTCGCCCGTCTCGTACCGGACAAGGCTGCTGTCGTCGGACCACTGCGTCTCCATCACGACCAGAACGTTGCCCTCGTTGTTGATCGAGCGGGTGATGCGGACGTCACGGAACCCCGCCTGCGCCTTGAGGAACGCGCGGTGCGCGTCCATCTCAGCGAGCAGTCCGCTGGCTTCGGAGGCCTCCTCCAGCCGCGCGGCGGGTATCTGAAACAGGATCGTTTGTATATATTCCATGTGGGTTCCTCGAACGTGAATGGGCCGGCGAAAGGACCGGCGCTCTGCCTTCAGGGAATATCACACGCGTCTCATGAGGGTCAAGCAATACCCCACAGGATGTCAGGCAGTACCCTACACGGCAGACGGTTAGTGTCTGAGGTACACTAAGTACGGACATGCAGACCATCCGCGTCGCGCTCGCCCAGATCAACACCACCGTCGGCGATCTCGAAGGAAACGCCCGAAAGGTCCGCGACCGGGTGGCGAAGGCCCGCGAAGCCGGAGCAGACATCGTCGCCTTCCCGGAACTGACGATCACCGGCTATCCGCCGGAAGACCTGCTGCTTCGCCCGCAGTTCGTGGCGGACAACCGCGCCGCGCTCGAAACCGTGCTCGACTCCTGCCGCGGCATCAACGCTGTCGTCGGCTACGTCGATCTGCTGGACGGCGATATCTACAACGCCGCCGCCGTCATCCACCATGGCCGGGTCGCGGACGTCTACCGCAAGCAGCACCTCCCGAATTACGGCGTGTTCGACGAGGTCCGCTACTTCCGCCGGGACGACGAATGCCCGGTCTACTCGCTCGGCGAAACGGCCTTCGGTGTCAACATCTGCGAGGACATCTGGTACCCCGGCGATCCCACCCGCGCACAGGCCGCGGGAGGAGCGCAGGTGATCATCAACATCAACGGCTCCCCTTACCACGCCGGCAAGCGGAGCGTGCGCGAGGAGATGCTTTCGCAGCGCGCCCGCGATTACGGTGTCGCCGTCTGCTATGCCAATCAGGTCGGCGGCCAGGACGAACTGGTCTTCGACGGCGGTTCCATGGTCTTCGACGCTTCCGGCGCCCTTATTGCACGGGCGAAGGTGTTCGAGGAGGACCTGCTGGTCTGCGATATCCGGCTGCAAGACGTCCTCCGTGCCCGTCTCCACGAACCGCGCTCGCGGCAGGGGGAGGAGTTGGCGGGGGAAGAGATGCGCGAGGTCCGGCGTGTTGTCCTGGGCGCGCTGCCCACAGCACGGCCAGAGGCGTTGCTTGAGAATCGGATTGAACCCGAGCCGTCGCTGGAAGCCGAAGTCTACGCGGCGTTGGTCACCGGCACCCGGGACTACCTCGCCAAGACCGGCTTCGAGAAGGCGCTCATCGCGCTCTCCGGCGGCGTCGACTCCAGCCTGGTCGCCGCTGTCGCAGTGGACGCCATCGGCGCGCAGAACGTGATTGGCGTCGGCATGCCTTCCCGCTATTCGTCCGAGGGCAGCATTGCGGATTCGAAGGCCCTGGCGGAGGCGCTCGGCATCCGTTTCCTCGTCGTCCCGATCGAGCCGGCGCACGCCGCCTACATGGAGATGCTGGAGCGGCCGTTCGAGCAGCTGGACGGCGGAGAGATGGGCACCGCCGAAGAGAATGTGCAGGCACGCATCCGCGGCAATATCATCATGGCGCTCTCCAACAAGTTCGGCTGGATCGTCCTGACCACCGGCAACAAGAGCGAATACGCCACCGGCTACGCCACCCTCTACGGCGACATGTCCGGCGGATTCGCGGTGATCAAGGACGTGCCGAAAACCCTGGTCTACCGGCTCTGCCGCTACCGCAACACGATTGCCCCGGTGATTCCCGAAGCCGTCATGACCAAGCCCCCCAGCGCCGAGCTGAAGCCGGGCCAACTGGACCAGGACACCTTGCCCCCCTACGACATGTTGGATGCGATCATCGAGGAGTACGTCGAGAACGACCGCAGCGCCTCTGATATCGTCACCATGGGGTTCGATGAGGCCACCGTCCTCAAGGTCGTTGCCATGATCAACCGCAACGAGTACAAGCGCCGCCAGGCTGCGCCGGGAGTGAAGATCACCCCCAAGGCGTTCGGTCGCGACCGCCGCCTGCCGATCGCGCACCGATACGAGGGACTATAGGGCACGCTATCGGTTGCCCTCTAGACTGCTGACACCGGCGGCCGCTTGTGCGCCCAGGGCCGCGCCTCTTCCAGCTGCGCCGCCAGCCTGAACAGCGTCGCCTCGTCCCCGAAGCGGGCCACGAAGTGCGAGCCTATAGGCAGTCCCGCCGCGTTCCACGAAAGCGGGACGCTCATCGCGGGCTGGCCGGTTGTATTCTGGATCGGCGTGAAGGGGACGAAGTGGGCGGCGCGCTCGAAGCCCGCGCGAGGGTTGTCCGGCAGCGGGTCGAAGCTGCCCAGCGGCAACGGCGGATCCGAGACAGTCGGCGTGAGCCAGAGGTCGTAGTTCTGCATCCAGTGCGCGATCCCGCGCGACATCTGCTGCAGGGCGGTCACGGCGTTCAGGTACTGGGCGGCCGTCACCTTCTGGCCGGCCTCGTACAGCGCCCACGTCAGCGTCTCGAACTGGTCCGGCGTCGGCGCCTTCCCGATGATTGGAACCAGCGATTCAACCGTCTGCGCTGTGCCCGCCTCCCAGATACGAATGAAGCACTCGATCAACTGCTCGCCGTTGATCGGCGGCGCGTCCTCGACGACTTCGTGCCCGAGGTCCTCGCAGAGGGCCGCGGCCTCCCGTGTGGCGGCGACAGTGTCCGGATGGAGGGGACCGCCGAAGAACTTCTTCAGCGTCATCCCGATCCGCAGGCGCCCGGGGTCCGCGCCAACTTCCTTCGCAAACGGCCGCTCCGGCTGCGGCGCGGCGTAAGGGTCGCCGAGCTCAGGGCCGGCAACCGCGTCGAGGAGCGCCGCGCTGTCGCGGACCGTACGTGTGACGGCGTGGTCGATCGTCAGTCCGTTCATCTGGTCGCCGAAGATGGGGCCGAGGGGGACGCGGGCGCGGGTGGGCTTCAGCCCGAAGACGCCGCAGCAGGAAGCCGGGATGCGGATGCTGCCGCCGCCGTCATTCGCGTGGGCGATCGGCACTATGCCCGCCGCAACCGCCGCTGCGGATCCCCCGCTCGAACCGCCGGTGGTATGGCCCGGGTCCCAGGGGTTGCGTGCCGCGCCGAGGAGCTTCGACTCCGCCGTCGGGACGAGGCCGAACTCCGGGGTGTTCGTCTTGCCGACGATGATCAGACCGGCTTTCTTGTAGCGGGTCGTCAGCTCGCTATCGATCGGCGCGACGAAGTCTTTCGTGTAGACGGAGCCGTTTGTCTGGCGGACTCCGGCGTACATTGGCCCGAGGTCCTTCATCAAGAAGGGGACGCCGCTAAACGGACCGTCCGGCAGCGGGCCCTCAGCCGCCTTGCGCGCGATGTCGTACATGGGCGTGACCACGGCGTTGATCTGCGGGTTGACGCGCTCGATGCGCTCAATCGTCGCCTCCACAAGCTCGATCGGCTTGACCTGCTTCTTCCGGACGAGTTCGGCCTGCGCGGTGGCGTCGAGGAGAGCGATATCGTTCATCAAGGTAGCTCCTGTAACTGGTTTAGATGCCGAAGTTAACGTGACAGGCGGGCGGGGTGGTGTCAAGCGGAAGGATGTGGATGCCCGTCTGCGTTGACCGGGATGGCGGGCGCGAACAATGATGTAGCGCGAACGCGTGGGAAGGAGTGGGTTGTGAGCCGGATTTTCGGAGAGGTCCGCCAGAATGGCTATGTGGTGCGCGACATCGAGGCGGCGATGAAGCACTGGACAGAGGTGCTGGGCGTCGGGCCGTTCTTCTACTTCGAAAAGGCGCCGGTCCAGAACTTCCGCTATCGGGGGGAACCTTCTCCACTTGCCGCCAGCATCGCCCTCGCCAACTCCGGCCCGCTCCAGGTCGAACTGATTCAGCAGCGCAACGACGCACCCTCCATGTACCGCGACTTCCTGGAAGCGGGGCGGGAGGGGCTACAGCATGTTGCCTGCTGGACCGGGCGGTTCGATGCCGAGCTTGAGCGCATCCTCTCCGCCGGTTACCGGATTGCCCAGTCGGGCGAGTCCGGCGGCCCGGACGGCCGTTTCGTCTACCTGGAAACCGAGTCGCACCCGGGCACGGTGGTGGAGTTCTCCGAGATCAGCGGTACGAAAGGCCGTTTCTTTGAGATGATCGCGCAGGCCGCCCGCGAGTGGGACGGCAGCAACCCCGTCCGGCGCATGGGTTTGGGCGGCTGAAAGGCCGCATGTTCAGATCTGGAGGCTAACGATGGTCCACGTGCCACTTCCCGATGACAGTGAGCTGAGCGACGACATCCGTGCGACTCTGGCGTCGGTCCCGCCGTTCAACGTTTTTCGTATGATCGCCAATACCCCCGCCAGTTTCCGCGGGTTCACCGAACTGGCATCGTCCATACTGCTGCGCTCAGAGTTCGACCCGAGGAAGCGGGAGATCGCTGTCTTGCGCACCGCGCACGTCACAAGATCACTCTACGAGTGGACGCAGCACGTCCGCCTTGGTCGGAACCTCGGGGTGACGGAAGCGGAGATCGAGGCGGTGCAGGCCGATGGTCCGGTGACGGCGCTCGACGACGAGGGCAACATGCTCTGTCGCGTGGCCGACGAGATCGCGCGCGATGTCCGCCTGAGCGACGAGGCACTGGAATGGGCGCTGGGCCGCTACGGCGTGCGGCAGGCCTGCGAACTGATCCTCTGCTGCAGCTACTTCAACATGCTGAGCCGCTTCCTGGAGTCAACCCGCGTGCAGCTCGAAGAGACGGACCTCGTCGGCGGCGCCACGCCGGGCCAGATCGCCGCCGATTCGTCCTGACCCCTGCATAACGGCGGGGCTGAAGCCCTGCCCGCGCAGACCTGAAGTCTGCAGCTACGGCCATTGTTCGAGCGTTGGGCAGGTGGGCGGAGGGAGGGGTGCCCGCGCCTTGTCTTGGCCCGCCCACCTGCCGTGGGGCGCCCGGGGGGTGTGTTAGGCGCCCGGACTGATCGTCGTCTCAGATCCCGGCCGAGGGCTCCAGCGCGTTCGAGATCCTGGCTTTCAACGACACGCCGGGCGTCGAATCGGTGGAGGTCTATGGGCGCCACTCATTCATCACGCTGGACGACCTGGAATAGCCTTCACCCGCCGGCCGGGACGCGCGCGCTTCCGGCCTCCGCCAGCTCAGGCCGCGCGGTTTCGTCCAGCCCGCGCACCGCCCGCACCAGCGCCCAGGGCGCGAGCACGACCAGCATCAGGAGCGTCGCCACCGCCGGCACCATCTTGGCGATCCCCACGCCGTCCGCCAGCGCTCCCAGCGGCGCCGCCGACATCTGGTTGACCGACGCCGACACTGCCCGCAGCGCGGTGACCCGGCCGATGTACAGCGCCGGCACGATCACCTGCAGCAGCGACGCGGCGACGATGATGTTCGCCGTGAAGAACGTCCCGTTGACCGCCCATGCCGCCGCCACCAGCGGCATCCACCGCGTCAGCCCGAACACGATCAGCGACGCCGCGAAACCGCCGGCGCTGAGGATGAATATCCTGCCGTAATTATGCTCGAACCGGAAGGCGGATAGTCCCATGCTGGCCACCACCGTGCCCATACCCCAGACCCAGCCGAGCAGGGTCCAGCCCACCGGTCCCAGTCCCAGCTCGTGCTTCATCCAGTACGGCGCCAGCGTGCTGATCAGCGGAAACCCGAGGATCCCGATGAAGATGCTGATCAGGATGATCCACAGCACCGGCCGGTTGGCGGCCGAGTAGCGAACGCCCTCGTTGATGCTCTGCCAGATCGTGTCCTTTGCGGGTTCGGCCCGGGGGCGCACCGTCATCATGAGCAGCGCGCCGATGACCACCGCGTGGCCGATCAGGCTGATCGCGAACGCGCCGCCCACCCCGACGAGGTCGATGGCCACTCCAGCGAGCGGCGGCAGGTAGGCGAAGGCGCTGATCTGCGCCGCCGTCAGCAGCGCCACCGCGTTCCCAATGTGCTCGCGCGGCACCAGGTGAGGGATCAGCGCCTGGCGGGCAGGTGCGTCCACCGCCTCCACCGCCGCCGCGAGGAAGATGAGAACGAACGTCTGCCACAGGGCGACCGCGTCGAGCAATACCAGCGCTGACAGCAGGGTGTAGATCGCGAACGCGCACGACTGGGTCGTGATCAGCAGCGTCCGCCGGTCCATCCTGTCCGCCAGCGCCCCGCCGTACATGCTGAACACCAGCATCCCGAACCCGCGCGAAACGCCGGCCACGCCGAGCATCGCGACCGAGCTCGTCAGCCCGATCAGGAACCAACCCTGCGCGTAGAACTGGAACATCATCGTCGCGCTGGCGAAGAACATGCCGATCCAGATGATGCGGAAGTCGCGGTAGCCCAGAGCCGGAAAGCGCGGACGGCGCTCGGCCCCGGCCGTGGATGCGGTGGCGTCCATGGTGTTTCGACGGTACAGCGGGTCAGAGTGCGCGTCTGTCGGGATCGGGAGGGGCGCAGGTCGGGCTTTGCCCGTCCGTTACTCCGCCGGCAGCATCCCCACGCTGCGCAGGAACGGAATCGCCTCCGCCACCTGCTCGTCCGGGATCTGCTGGTTGATCTCGAACACACGCGGCACGTGCGGCGGCAGCTTCGCAGCGTAGTGCGCCCAGTCCACCGTGCCGTGCCCCGGCGCCCGGTGGTCCGCCAGCCCGTCTACGTCGTGCACGTGCGAGCCCACGCACCGGCCGCCGGCCTCGTTTAGCCAGCGCCTGTGGTCGTGGAACCCCAGCCGCTCCAGCACCTCCGCGTGGCCCAGGTCGATCCAGAACCCCGCCACGTGCTGCGGATAATCGAGCAGCAGCTCCTGCACCTCGTCCGGGTCCGGGATCTCGTGGAAGTGGTACCGGTTCTCCAGCCCCACCGTCACGCCCCGGGGCGCGGCGTACTCCGCGATCTCCGCCAGCGAGCGCTTCGCCTGCCGGAGGTAGCGCTCCTTCTCGACTTCGCGCTCCGCCACCGCCGCGGCCCGCAGGATAGTCACTTCGTCGCCCTCGCGGACGCCTTCGTCGAACAGCTTCCGCAATTGTTTCTCCTCGTCGAAGATCGCGCTGCCGACGCCGCCCAGGTGCACCACCAGGTAGCGCGCACCCGCCCGGACTGCCGTGTCGACGCTCTCGCGCGCCACTCGTACCGCGGCCTTGCGCTCTTCCTCGTCCGTCGCCGCCAGGTTGTACGCCTCCGAGAGCCGCCCGTCCGCCATCCGGACGCGTGGACAGGGAGAGTGCACCGACGAATACGCTACGTGGCCGCTGTCCAGCAGCGCCTCGACGCCGGAGGGCGGGATCACGTAGTTGATCTCGACGTGGCCGAACCCCAGTTCGGCCGTCCGCCGGGCGAACGACCTCATGTCATCGTGCTCAGCGCCCTCGGCGCGGAACCGGCCCTGCGACCACATCGTGCTCAGGGCGTGGAGGGCCGGTGGGTGCGGATCTCCGGATAGGGTCATGTCGTCAGTCTACCGAAGCGCCCGGCGGTCTGTCCCGCTTCTGTCTCGGCAGCGATCCCGGCTCGAAGTCGGCCGCCCGCTCCCGCTCCATCCTCCGTCCGAGCGCCGTTCCTGCGACCGCCGCCAGGGTGCTTCCAACAAAGGCTGTGCCCAGGCTCACGAAGAACCCCGCCGAGTCCCTGGCGCCCAGGACGGGTACCGCGATCCCGAATCCGCACGCCGCCAGCAGGCACAGCGGCAGCGCCAGCGCCGCGCCGCGCCCGCGCGTCACCACCGCCGCTGTCGCCCACGGCACGAGCCCCGCGATGCACCAGATGATGAGGAACGCGATGACGAACGCCAGGCGGGCTTCGAAGGTCAAACTAGGCGCCGTCTGGCCGCTCGAACAGCGTCTGGCCTTCGCTGAGCGCCCGCCGCAGAAAATGGTTGTCGGCGGCCAGCATCTCGGCCATCTCTGCTTCGGTGTAAGCGAAGATGTCCACGCCCACCGGGAAGCCCGGCGGACGGTATCGCCCCGGCCGGTCGATGAACGACATGCCGATGTCGTCTGTGACTATCAGCAGGTCAACGTCGCTTCCCGGGACCGCCTCATCGCGAACCAGCGAACCGAACACCAGGACCCGGCGCACTTCCGGGTGAGCCGCTATCCCGGCGGCCGCCTTGCGCAGCGCCTTCCAGACTGCTTCCTTATCGAAGTATGTGACTTTCGCAGAACCGAAAGATCTGCTCCGCATTGTCGATGGCCCTTTCAGCCTCGTTCTGTGTATACGAATCGCCGGGCGCGCCCCGGGGCATGCTATCGGGGTAGCGGGGAGCGATGTAGTGGCGGTCCAGCTCCCTTGCTGCCTGGTCGAGTTCCGCCGCCTCCGGAAGGTCGGCGGCGAGTGCCGCAACCAGGTCCGCGAGGACGTGCCCCCACGCATCGGCTCCAAGCCGCTGGAACACCGCCTTGAGCGCCTTCTCCGCCGATTGCTGCGCTGCGAAACAGGCCCACTCATGGAATCCGTCGCGCGATGAAACGCGGGCCATCTCCAGGTCACGTTTCGCCTGCCGCAGCCAGTCGTCGTGGCGCGTCGCCATGGTCACACTTTATCACTGCTGTAGCTCGTATCCGCCGGCGCGATATAATCATCGCTCGCAGGAGGTCGCCCGAATGTCGCAAGAACGTAAGCTCAAGATCATCATCGCCAAGCCCGGACTCGACGGGCACGACCGGGGCGCCAAGGTCGTCGCCCGGGCTCTTCGCGACGCCGGCTACGAGGTCGTCTACACGGGAATACGCCAGACCCCCGAGATGATCGCCGAGACCGCGCTCCAGGAGGACGCCGACCTCATCGGGCTCTCCATCTTATCCGGCGCCCACATGGAGCTGTTTCCGCGCATCGTCGACGAGCTGAAGAAGCGCGGGATGGGCGACGTCATCCTCTTCGCCGGCGGCATCATCCCGGACGAGGACCGGCCGAAGATGCAGGAGATCGGCTTCAAAGGCATCTTCGGCCCCGGCGCCTCCACGCTCGACATAATCGACTGGGTGAAGAAGAACGCGCCCAGCGCTGCTGCGGCCTGACGGCGACTATTGAACAATGGAACAATTGAACAGTACTGTCGCCTTGTTCCATTGTTCGCTTGTTCCTTTGTTCCATGGCTTCTGACACCGTCCGCAACCTCCTCGCCGGCGACAAACGCGCCCTGAGCCGCGTCCTGAGCTGGGTCGAGAACGGCTACCCCGAGGGCCGCGACGCCCTCCGCGAACTGTTCCCCCACACCGGCCGCGCGCACATCATCGGCGTCACCGGCCCCACCGGCTCCGGCAAGAGCACGCTCACCGGAGCGCTCGCGAAGGAATACCGCCGCCGCGGCAGGAGCATCGGCATCGTCGCCATCGACCCCACCAGCCCCTTCTCGCACGGCGCCATCCTCGGTGACCGCATCCGCATGCAGGAGCTGACTCCGGACCCGGAGGTCTTCATCCGCAGCATGGCCACCCGCGGAGCGCTCGGCGGCCTGTCAGCGGCGACCAACGACGTTGTCAGCGTGATGGACGCAGCCGGCAAGGAGATCATCATCGTCGAGACCGTCGGCGCGGGCCAGGACGAGGTGGAGATCGCGGACACCGCTCACACCACCATTGTCGTCAACATCCCCGGCGCAGGTGACGACATGCAGGCGATCAAGGCCGGCATCCTGGAGATCGCCGACATCCTCGTCGTCAACAAGGCCGACCTGCCCTCTGCCGAGAGCGTCTTCAAGCAGCTCCACATCTTCGCCGACCTCCAGAAGCAGCCCGGCTGGGATGTACCTATCCTCAAGACTGTCGCCCACCGCGACACCGGCATCTCCGAAGTCCTCGATGCCGTCGAGAGACATCGGTCCTACCTCCATGACTCCGGCCGGCTGAAGGACATCGTCCGTCAGCGCGCCCGCCGCCACCTCCTCGCCACCGCTCAGTCCATCCTGGTGGAGCGCGCCACCAACGGCGCCGAGGCGACGATCGACAAGCTGGCGGACGAGATCGCCGCCCGGGAGATCGACCCACGAACGGCGGCGGAGCGGCTGATCGCGCGGTAACAACACCGGCAACTCGGGGCGTTCAACAAACCCATGAGTCATGTTCGAAGACCCCCGTTGTTCAGCCGATAACCGTGCCGCCCTCGCCCGCGCGGCCCTCGCCGCCGATGCGATCGTCCTTCCCAGCGAGATGCCTGTCCTTGTTGAGCAGGGCGTCGACTGAACGCAATGTAGGGGCGCGTCCCTACGGGCCGTCGGCATGATGCGCCGCTGCGAGACGAAGCCCTTACAGACCGTTGCGGATCGGTCCCCCTCAGCCCTCTCCCCGCAGCTCCTTGCGCTGCACCCACTCGATGCCGTCCGGCTTCACCACCAGGATGTCGATCGGACCACCAACCGATGGGAAGCGCGGCTCGAAGCGCAGCGTGTCGATCGTCGTCCGGATCAGGTGGATGGCGTAGTCGATCGCGTCCTGCAGCGGCATCGCCGCGAACAGAGGCAGGTACTTCGGGTCGATCAGCCGGTTCGCCACCAGCACGTCGCCCGCACGGACCACCCCGTACTGGACGGCCCCTTTGTCGGTGGCGTTCACACGCCTGATCTCCGGCTCGCGGGTCGTGTGGCCCACCAGCACGTGCGGCGTGCTCGCTTTGCCTTCCAGCCGGTATCCCGCCACGTGAAAGCCCACCGCAGTGTTCGCGTGGTTCTCCCGGAAGTACTGCTGGAACTTCGCCGCTACCGCCGCCACGTCATCGCCCGCATTGAGCGCTTCCTCCTCGAAGCGGTATACGTGGCTCTCCACCGGCTCGTTGTTGATAATGCCGGCGTCGTACACGCTGACCCCGACGCCCACCTTGCGCAGCTCCACCACTTTGTAAGCGCTGTCCGAGAGCACGAGCTGCTGCCGAACGCGCGTCTTCTCCCCGCCCTCCTCCACGTCTTCCGTCCGCATCACGCTCATCCGCGAGTCCGCGGCCATCACGATGCCGCTCGGCACATAGACGGTTACGACGAGGGACATGGCTTGTAGTATCCAGCAGCCGGCAGCCAGTAGCCAGAGGGCGCCCCCTGGACTGTTGCTGCTACTTGCTCCTGGCTGCTGGCTGCTCATCACCGCCTGCTATACTTCTCTTCGGGCCGGCCCGTACCGGCACCGAACATGGACGAAGTCTTATCCATCACGCTGCGGCTGGTCTTCGTCGTAGCGCTTGTTCTCCTCAACGGCATGTTCGTCGCCGCTGAGTTCTCGATCATCGCCGTCCGCCGGACCCGCATGGAGACCCTCGCCGAGCAGGGCCAGGCCCTCGCCCGTGTCTCCCTGCGGGCGATCGATAACGTCAACAACTACCTCGCCGCCACTCAGCTTGGCATCACCATCGCCAGTATCGGCCTGGGGTTCCTCGGGGAACCTCTCCTTGCGGACCTCCTCGAGCCGCTTTTCGAGGACCTCTTCGGCGAGGAAGCGGCCGGCATCACCTCGCACGCCGTCGCCGTTCCCGTTGCCTTCGCCATCATCACGGCTCTCCACATCGTCCTTGGCGAGCTGGCGCCCAAGAGCATGGCGCTGTTCCGCGCCGAACGAGTCGCACTCATTACTGTCGCGCCAACGGAAGTGTTCCGCATGGTCTTCTGGCCCGCTATCTGGCTGCTAAACGGCCTCGCCAACGGCATCCTGCGCCCCTTCGGACTCAGCGCCGTAGAGGGCGGCGCCCACAGCGTCCACACCGCCGAGGAGATAAACCTCCTTGTTACCCAGAGCGCCCGCGCCGGTGTCCTCGAAGAATCTGAGGCCGAGCTACTTAGCGGTGTCTTCAGCTTCGGCGACCGCCGCGTCAACGAAGTCATGATCCCCCGGACTGAAGTAGTGTGGCTCGCCAAAGGTATGCCGGTAAAGGAGTTCTACGCAGTCTATCTCCAGCACTCGCATTCGCGCTTTCCTGTCTTCGACGGCAGCCACGACAACGTCGTCGGTATCGTCAACATCAAGGACGTCCTCCGCGCGATCGCTGAAGACTCGATTGGCCAGGACGATCCAATCGACCTGGCCATGCGCCCGGCGCTCTTCCTGCCGGAGACGAAGTTCGTTGGGGCCTCATTCTTCGATATGCAGCGCGCCGGACACCAGATGGCCGTCGTCGTCGACGAGTACGGCGGCACCGCCGGCATCGTCACCCTGGAGATGCTGCTCGAAGAACTCGTCGGTTATGTTTCTGATGAGCTCCGCCGCCACGAGGAGGAGTTCGTCGAGGTCGACGAGCGCACCTTCCAGATCGATGCCGGGATGACCGTCCACGACGCCAACGAGGAGCTCGGCCTGGACCTTCCCGAAGGTGAGGACTACGAGACCGTGGCCGGCTTCGTCCTCTCCCGCCTGGGCCGCATCCCCGCTCAGGGAGAGGTCATCAGCCACGACAACCTCCGCATCGCCATCACGCGCGTCGAGGGCAACCGCATCGAAGAGATCACCGTGACGAGGCTCTGAGTGCAGCGCCTTCGCTTCCGCTACCGGGTGACAGCCGCCGCTGCGGGACTCGGACACCGCGACATCGCGAACGCCTGGGTCGCGGCGCTGGACGGCGCGGGCATGCGGGTGGCGCGAACCCAGGGAAAGCGGCCGGGACCGCGTATATCGCTTGCGGCTCCGCTGTCCCTGGGCGCAACGTCCGACTGGGAGCTGGCGGATGTGTACCTGGAACAGGCTGCGCCCCTGCGCTGCATCATTGAGGCAATATCCCCGCTGATGCCCCCGGGCATCGAACCCCGCGCAGTCGAGGAAGTCGGCCCGGCCTCGCCATCGCTCCAGTCGCAGGTCCGCTGGGCGGAGTACGAGGTCGATGTCCCGTCCGCAGGGCTGAGCGGCGACCATGTGTGTGCGGCGATCGACTCGTTCCTGGCGAAAGATTCCGTCCCCGCGGAGCACCGGCGCGAGCACCGCGTGCGGCAGTACGACATCCGTCCGCTCGTGCTCGACATAGTACTGACCGGCGAAGTGGGAAACTGCCACCGCCTCTTCCTGCGACTGCGGGCGGAGCAGGACAACACTGCCCGGGCGGACCAGACACTCCTGGCCCTGGGGCTTCCTGCGCCGGTGCGGATTCACCGCGTCCGAATCCAGCTCGACGAGACCCCCCCCGCTGTCGCTGCCTTCCGCCGGCATGGTGAGCCGGAAGACGCGGACGCCTGATGCGAGTCTTCCTGGTTCGCCACGGCGAAACGGATCACAACCTCCAGGGGATCGCGCTGGGCCGCGCCGATGTGCCGCTGAACGACACCGGCCTCGGCCAGGCGGCGCGTCTCGCAGGCCGCCTCGAGGCGGAGCCCCTCACCGCTGTCTATTCCTCGCCCCTTCAGCGCGCTCTTAACACCGCTCGCGCCATCGCTGCGCCCCACGGCGTTGACGTGTCCATCGCGGAAGCTCTCATCGAGATGGATATCGGGGACCTGGACGGGCTCACGTTTCCCGAGATCCGTCAGCGGCATCCCGAGCTCATGGCTCTGTGGGCCAGCCCAGAGGGACAGGCGACGGCGATCTTCGGCAGCGAGAGCCTGACAGACGTCGGGAACCGCGCCTGGCGGTTTCTCGAAACCCTGCACCCAGCACACCAGGACCAGACTGTCTGCCTGGTGACGCACAACTTCGTCATCCTGTCGCTTCTTACCCGGGTACTGGGCATGGACCTCTCCCACTTCCGACGCCTGCGCCACGCTGTCGCCGCGGTGAGCACGCTGGACGTCGGCCCCGGCGGCGCGGCCGCGATATCCATCAACGACACCTGCCACCTTGACGGACCCCGCTAACTCTTGCCGCCTGTGCTGCGTTGTACCTCTTAAACCAAACCCCGATCTTCGGGCGGATGAGGGAGAGTAGTGGCGAGGCGTCTAACGCGCGTATCGGCCGGCCGAATCGTGTTCGCTTGCACGGTGCTGTTCGTCACCTATTTCCTGGCCATGTTCGCCCTCAACATCGTTCGCTCGCAGCAACTTGGCGACCAGGAGAGCCGTCTCCAGGCGGATATCGATGAACTCCAGTCCCGTTACGAACGTCTCCAGGCGCTGGAGCAGTACCTGAGCTCGGACGAGTACGTTGAGTCCGTGGCGCGCGAGCAGCTGGGCCTGGTGAAGGAAGGCGAGACCGCATTCATCGCCCTCTCCACCCAGGCAACACCTTCGCCGGAAGAAGAGCCCGGCCTCTGGTGGGAGAAACTCGTCCGCTGACCTGACGCCGTACAATCTAGGCGATCTACGGTGTCGTACACTGCTGCGGTCGCTCCGGCCTCAACACGCTTCACTCGCTCACTTGAACGGCGGGTGCTTCGCTTCGTCACGTCGCGGCAAGTGATCTCGCCAGGAGAGCGCATCGTGGTTGCCGTCTCGGGCGGGCCGGACTCTACGGCGCTACTGCTCGTCCTCAGCCGTCTTGCCGGCCCCCTCGGCATCACGCTTGAAGCCGCGCACTTCGACCACATGATCAGGTCGCCTGGGGAGGCGGCAGACGATCGTGCATTCGTGCAATCCCTCTGCGGGGCGCTCGGCGTTCGGCTGAGCACCGGCGAGGCCGATGTCCCTGCCCGCGCCAGGAGGCGAAAAGAGTCGCTCGAGGAGGCCGCCCGCAAGATGCGCTACCGCTTCCTGGACCGGGTCGCGAAGGAGGCGAGCGCCACCGCCGTCGCCGTCGGGCACACCCTGGATGACCGGGCGGAGACAGTGCTCATGCACATCATCCGCGGCAGCGGGCTGGACGGCCTCGCGGCCATGCCGCCGCGCGCCCCCTGGCCTCTTGGCCGCGGCCCGGAGCTTGCCCGCCCTCTCATCGAATTGCGCCGGAGCGACACCGTCCGCTACTGCCGAGAAGCCGGCATCGAACCGCGAGAGGATCCCACCAACGAGCTTCTCATCGCCACCCGCAATCGCCTTCGCCACCAGCTGATGCCGCTAATGCGGTCGTTCAACCCCCGTATCGAGGAGTCGCTCGCCCGCCTCGCGGAACTGGCGCGCGGGGATTCGGACTACCTGGAATCGGAGGCTGCTTCAACACTTCGGACATACGGCGGCCGGGATCGTGGCGGAGTGGTGATCGACCGCAAGTACCTTCAAATGCGGAAACGGGCGGTTGCTTCGCGCATCGTTCGTCAGGCGGCAGCACACGCCTCTCCCGGTTCGGAACTCGATTGGCAGCATACCGAGAGTGTCTTGTCGGCTCTCAGCAAGCGGAATGCGCGGATATGCCTGCCGGGCGGGTTGGTTGCCATGATCTCGGCAGAGACAGTTACCGTGTGGCCCGGCGAACCCCCGAAGCCACCTCCGATTCCGCACGTCGTGCTCGACCTCAAGGGTGAAACCATAGCGGGCGATTGGCGGTTCGAAACACACCTTGGCGACTGGGACGACGGATCGATACTGCCGCGAAGGCGCGACCACGTGGTGCTGGACATGGCTGCCACGGGACTGCCGCTCAAGGTAAGGTCCCGCCAGGACGGCGACAGACTGCGGCCGCTGGGCCTACGCGGCACGAAGAAGGTGCAGGACATCCTCGTCGACGCCAAAGTTCCGAGGGCAGAGCGAGACCGGGTGCCGATCGTCGAAGATGGGAGGGGCATCGTATGGGTGGTGGGCCAGTGCATTGCGGACCGTGTGAAGGTAACCGCGAAGACGAGGCATGTTATCCGCCTCAGCGTGCGCCGCGCCAGGCGAGACAGGTAACAACCAGCGTCTTGACCCGTCCGTACATCTGTGCTACATATAGTGACGTCACAGAGGAAAGATCCTTAAGAAGCCAACCAGGCAACGGCGCTTAAGGGGGCCGCGACGGCCCCGCAAAAGTCCAGCACCGGGCGTTTGACAGGCCCGAGTCACGCCGTATAGACTAACTCGTTGGCAGTTCAACAAAACGAATATCTGGGGGCCTGGGCGGTTGACCGCAGGTCGGCCGGCGAAGAGCCCCGGATTTTGTTGTCCGCCACGCGCGGACGGATCTTCCAGACGGCACCTTAACAGCTGAATAGTGGATGGAAGTGCGAGGCTTCCGAAACAATTACTTACAAGCGCTAGTGTTTGAACCTGAAATGATTATTCATGAGGGTTTGATCCTGGCTCAGGACGAACGCTGGCGGCGCGCCTTACGCATGCAAGTCGAACGGACCTTCGGGTCAGTGGCGGACGGCTGAGTAACGCGTAGGTAACCTACCCGGTGGTGGGGGACAACTCGCCGAAAGGCGGGCTAATACCGCATGAGTCCGGTCGGTGAAACTCCGGCCGGGGAAAGCAGTAATGCGCCACCGGAGGGGCCTGCGTCCTATCAGGTTGTTGGTGGGGTAACGGCCTACCAAGCCGATGACGGGTAGCTGGTCTGAGAGGACGACCAGCCAGAAGGGGACTGAGACACGGCCCCTACTCCTACGGGAGGCAGCAGCGAGGAATCTTGGGCAATGGGCGAAAGCCTGACCCAGCGACGCCGCGTGAGGGAAGAAGGCCTTCGGGTCGTAAACCTCTTTTGCCGGGGAAGAAGCTCTGACGGTACCCGGCGAATAAGCCACGGCTAACTACGTGCCAGCAGCCGCGGTAATACGTAGGTGGCAAGCGTTGTCCGGATTTACTGGGCGTAAAGGGCTTGTAGGCGGTCCGTTAAGTCTGGTGTGAAATCTCCCGGCTCAACTGGGATAGGTCACTGGATACTGGCGGACTAGAGGGGGGTAGAGGAGAGCAGAATTCCTGGTGTAGCGGTGAAATGCGTAGATATCAGGAGGAATACCAGTGGCGAAGGCGGCTCTCTGGGCCTACCCTGACGCTGAGGAGCGAAAGCGTGGGGAGCAAACCGGATTAGATACCCGGGTAGTCCACGCCCTAAACGGTGGATGCTAGGTGTGGGGGGTGTAGACCCCCTCCGTGCCGCAGCTAACGCTTTAAGCATCCCGCCTGGGGAGTACGGCCGCAAGGCTAAAACTCAAAGGAATTGACGGGGGCCCGCACAAGCGGTGGAGCATGTGGTTTAATTCGACGCAACGCGAAGAACCTTACCCAGGCTGGACATGCAGGTAGTAGGAGGGTGAAAGCCTAACGAGGTAGCAATACCAGCCTGCTCAGGTGCTGCATGGCTGTCGTCAGCTCGTGCCGTGAGGTGTTGGGTTAAGTCCCGCAACGAGCGCAACCCTCGCCGTTAGTTAGATCTCTCTAACGGGACCGCTGGGATAAACCCAGAGGAAGGTGGGGATGACGTCAAGTCAGCATGGCCCTTACGTCCTGGGCTACACACACGCTACAATGGCCGGTACAATGGGCTGCCAAGGCGCGAGCCGGAGCTAATCCCTCAAAACCGGCCCCAGTTCAGATTGCAGGCTGCAACTCGCCTGCATGAAGGCGGAGTCGCTAGTAACCGCAGGTCAGCTACACTGCGGTGAATACGTTCCCGGGCCTTGTACACACCGCCCGTCACACCACGAGAGTCGGTTCCACCCGAAGCCAGCGGCCTAACCCGCAAGGGAGGGAGCTGTCGAAGGTGGGGTCGATGATTGGGGTGAAGTCGTAACAAGGTAGCCGTACGGGAACGTGCGGCTGGATCACCTCCTTTCTAGGGAGTTTCCACGCACGTGGCCTCTATGGCCTCGTCACTCCTAGGTCTACCCCCGCCTCGGCGGGGCAAACCAACCAGCACAAAGTGCTACCGAGTTACGGAAGCCAAAGCACTTCCATCCACTATCCAGAGGTTAAGGGCCGGGACCCTTGACCTGGCGGCGAGGCCCCGCTGACAACGGGATCGGCGCTGCCCCTCCCCCCTGCGGGGACTGGGAAGACCGGTGGGCGATTAGCTCAGCTGGTTAGAGCGCGGTCCTGATAAGACCGAGGTCGGTGGTTCGAGTCCACCATCGCCCACCACCAACCGTGTCACCGGTGGGGCCGTAGCTCAGCTGGGAGAGCGCCGCCTTTGCAAGGCGGATGTCGGGGGTTCGAGTCCCCCCGGCTCCACCAG
>JBBISJ010000010.1:0-74597 GCA_037441345.1 Chloroflexota bacterium | reverse complement strand
GTAATGCCCCCCGTGGCAGACCTGAAGGTCTGCAGCAACATTGACCCATTGTCGCCGCCGCGTTTTGTTAGCATAGACCCCGGAGCTATGCGCATCGTCCTGGGAGCGGACCATAGGGGTTACGAACTCAAGAACACCCTCGCCGCCTACTTGCGCGGGCAGGGGCACGAGGTCATCGACGTCGGCACCAACAGCGCCGAGTCGGTCGATTACCCGGACCTGGCGGTCGCGGTGGGCGCGGCGGTCCAGGACGGCCGCGCCGAACGCGGCATTCTGGTGTGCGGCAGCGGCGTCGGCGCCTGCATCGCGGCGAACAAGCTGGCCGGGGTGCGCGCGGCGATCACGCACGACACGTACTCGGCGCACCAGGGCGTGGAGCACGACGATATGAACGTGATCTGCCTCGGATCGAAGATCGTGGCCGAGGACGCAGCGCTGGAGATCGTGCGGGCGTTCATCGAGGCGCGGTTCATCCCGGAGGAGCGCTACCTGCGGCGGCTGGAGAAAGTGAAGGCGATGGAGAAGCGAGGTAGCGCCGTATGAGCAACCCCCTGCATCAACTGCCGCAGCACGGTCAGAGCATCTGGTACGACAACCTGAACCGCGAGCTGATCAAGACCGGCGCGCTCAAGCGCATGATCGACGAGGACGCGGTCACCGGCGGCACATCGAATCCATCGATCTTCGAGAAGGCAGTCGGATCGAGCGACGCGTACGACGGCGATTTCCGGGAACTGGCGGCGGCGGGCAAGTCAGACGAAGAAGCGTTCGACGCCCTGACGATCAAGGACATCCAGCTCTGTTGCGACCTCTTCAAGCCCATCTACGAGAAGACGGCGGGGGCCGACGGTTACTGCTCCCTCGAGGTCTCCCCCGAGCTGGCGTACGACACGGCCGCCACCGAGCAGGACGCGGAGCGCCTCTTTGTGGCGCTCAACCGGCCCAACGCGATGATCAAGATACCCGGCACCCAGGAGGGACTGCCGGCAGTCGAGGCCTGCCTCACGGCAGGCCTGAACATCAACATCACCCTCCTCTTCGGCGTCGAGAACTACGAGCAGGTGGCGCAGGCGTATATCCGCGCGCTCGAACGGCGCGTCGCAGCGGGCCAGCCGGTGGACAGGATCGCATCCGTCGCGAGCTTCTTCGTGAGCCGCGTGGACACGCTGACCGATCAGAAGCTGGAAGCGCTGGGGAGGATGGACCTCTCGGGCAAGGCGGGGGTCGCCAACGCGAAGATCGCCTACGCGAAGTTCAAGGAGATCTTCGCCGGCCCGCGCTGGGAAGCGCTGGCGGCGAAGGGCGCGCGCGTCCAGCGGCCGCTCTGGGCCAGTACAAGCACGAAGAACCCCGCCTACCGCGACGTCATCTACGTCGAGGAGTTAATCGGGCCCGACACCGTCAACACGCTGCCGCAGGTGACGCTCGACGCGTTTCGCGACCACGGTGTGGCGCAGGACACACTGGAAGCGGGTGTGGACGAGGCCTTCGCGCACATCGATGCGCTGGAAGAGGCCGGCGTCGACTTCAAGGCGGTCACTGACGAATTGCAGACGCAGGGCGTGAAGCTGTTCGCCGATTCGTTCGCCCAGGCCAGCGCCACGGTAACGTCCAAGCTCCGGGCGGTGCGGGCGACCATGCCAGGCACCCGGCACCCGGAGCGCCTGGCATGAGCATCCTGGAGCGCCTCCACGAGCAAGACTTCCTGAACCGCCTGCGCCAGAAAGACGCGAGCCTGTGGTCGCGGGACCCGGCACAGCAGAAGGCGATCCGCGACCGGCTCGGCTGGGTCACCATCCATCGCAGCATCCAGGCCAGCCTGCGCGAAATCCTCGACCTCGCCGGCTGGGTGCGCGAACTGGACTTCCAGCGCGCCGTCCTGCTCGGGATGGGCGGCAGCTCCCTGGCACCCGAGGTGTTTCAGTGGACGTTCGGATCGGCACCCGGCTATCCCGAACTGATCGTCCTTGACAGCACCGATCCCATGGCCATCGCCCGCGTTGAGAACCGCCTCGAGATGGAGACAACACTGTTCATCGTTTCCAGTAAGTCCGGCACCACGATCGAGACGGCGAGCCTCCAGCGTTACTTTGAAGAGCGCACGTGGGACGCGACCGGCGACGTGGCGTCGCTGGACAACTTCGTCGCGATCACGGACCCGGACACACCTCTCCATCACCAGGCAGTCGAGGACGGCTACCACAAGGTGTTCGTCAACCCGCCGGACATCGGTGGCCGGTTCTCCGCGCTGTCCTTCTTCGGGCTGGTGCCAGCGGCGGTCATCGGCGTGGACATCGAGCGGATCCTTCACGAAGCCGATTCCCTGGACTGGACGGAGGCGATCGAACTCGGCGCGCGCCTGGCCGACCTCGCCCTCGCCGGACGCGACAAGCTCACGTTCCTGCCCGGCGAGCATTTCCGCGGCTTCGGCGCCTGGGCGGAGCAACTCGTCGCCGAGAGCACGGGCAAGGACGGAAAGGGCATCGTGCCCGTGGACGCCGACCCGCCCGCACCCACGGCCGTCTACGCTAACGACCGTGTCTTCGTACTCCCCTCAGGGGCGTACGACGGCGATCCCGCCTTTATCGATGAGCTCAAGGCAGCCGGCCACCCTGTGATCCAGGTGGGCGTCAGCGACGCTTACGAGCTCGGCCGCGAGTTCCTTCGCTGGGAGATCGTGACCGTGGTCTCCGGGACGGCGCTGGACATCTACCCATTCGATGAGCCGAACGTGGAGGAGAGCAAGGCAAACACGCGCCGCGTACTCGAAGACTTCGCCCGTTCCGGACGGATGCCTGAACCCGCACCCGACGTGAGCGAGGACGGCTTCGCGCTCTATTCGACACCGGCGACGGCGTCCCATCTTGCGGCCGGTGGCGGGACAATCGCGAGCGCCGTGGCGGCGCACCTGGGCAGCGGGTCGCCTCCCCGGTACGCGGCCATCATGGCCTACATCGCGCCGACTGAAGAACACGAGCGGCTTCTCGGCAGGTTGCGCTCGGCCGTGCGCGACTCGACACGGATGGCAACGACGGTTGGGTACGGTCCGCGGTTCCTTCATTCGACCGGCCAACTGCACAAGGGTGGCTCGCCAAATGGCGTCTTCCTCCAGATCACGACGGAAGACGCGACCGACGAAGACATCCCCGGCGAGACGGCGTTCGGATTCAGCGCCCTGAAACAAGCGCAGGCGCTCGGGGATCTGAAGGCGCTCGCACGGCGGGGTCTCCCTGTCGTCAGGGTACACCTGCTCGGAGATACAACAGCGTCGCTACGGAAGCTGGTGGATGAAGTGGAATCCGCCCTCCAGGCACGACGACACGGCTAGACAGGAGGAGAGCGATGCAGCTTGGAATGGTCGGGCTGGGGCGCATGGGCGCCAACATGTCGCGCCGTCTCCTGCGCGGCGGCCACGAAGTCGTGGTGTTCGACCGCGACCCCGAAGCGGCGAAGGCGCTCGGCGGCGAAGGCGCGATCGCGGCCGATTCGCTGGAGGAGCTTGCAGGCGCTCTCGCGACTCCGCGCCACGTCTGGGTGATGGTGCCGTCAGGCGATCCCGTCACACAGACCATTGCCGCGTTGACGCCGCTGCTGAGCGCCGGCGACTGCATCATCGACGGCGGCAATTCCCGCTACAAGGATTCGATCGAACGTTCCGCGTCCCTTGCTGCGAAGGGCCTCCATTTCCTCGATGTCGGCACAAGCGGCGGCATCTGGGGCCTGGAAAACGGCTATTGCCTGATGGTCGGTGGCGACAGGGGCATCTTCGATCGCATGGAGCCGATATTCCGCACTCTTGCGCCGGAGGATGGCTACGGCCACATGGGCCCGTCCGGTGCCGGGCATTACGTGAAGATGATCCACAACGGCATCGAGTACGGAATGCTGCAGGCCTACGCCGAGGGGTTCGAGCTGCTTGATGCCTCGCAGTATGAGCTCAACCTCCCGGAGATCGCCGGGCTGTGGAACCACGGCAGCGTGGTAAGGTCGTGGCTCCTCGAACTGACGGAGCGCGCCCTGCAGGACGACCAGCGCCTGGAGAACACCGCGGGCTACGTCGAGGACTCCGGCGAAGGCCGCTGGACGATCCTCGAGGCCATTGAGCGCGACGTGCCGGCGACGGTGCTGGCCTATTCCCTCTTTGCGAGGTTCCGCTCCCGGCAGCAGGAATCGTTCGGCGCGAAACTGATCGCCGCGTTGCGCAACCAGTTCGGCGGCCACGGCGTTCAAAAGGCCAGGTAACCCGTATGTCCGAACCCGGCCTCCTCGCTTCCCCTGCGGCAGAGCGCGAACTCGAACCGTGCTCCATGGTCATCTTCGGAGCATCAGGGGACCTCGCCCGCCGGATGCTGATCCCCGCGCTCTACAACCTGGCGCTGGACCGGCACCTGCCAGCGCGGTTCGCCGTAACCGGATTCGCTCGCACAGCCTGGACGGACGAGCAGTTCCGCGACGAGGCCCGCCAGGCGGTAGAGCAACACTCGCGCCGCCCGCTGGACCCCGCGGTGTGGGACAGCTTTGCCGCCAACCTCCACTACATCCCCGGCGATTATGCGGACGCCGCAGCGTACGGGCGGCTGAACGATAAGCTGGCCGCCGTGCAGTCCGCGCACGGGGCCGGACCCAACTGCATCTTCTACCTCGCCTTGCCGCCCTCAACCTTCGATGACGTTGCGAGCGGCCTGGCGCTGACGCGTCAGCCCCATTCGCTGAACGACGCTGGTGGCTGGTCGCGGGTCATCGTTGAGAAGCCCTTCGGAACAGACCGCGAATCCGCCGTGGAGTTGAATAGCCTGATTCACAGGGCCTTCCGGGAAGACGACATCTACCGCATCGACCATTACCTGGGAAAGGAAACGGTCCAGAACATCCTCGTCTTCCGCTTCGCCAACAGCCTCCTGGAGCCGGTCTGGAACCGCCGGTACGTGGACCACGTCCAGATAACGGTGGCGGAGAACATGGGGGTCGGCACGCGCGGCGGATACTACGACGGCTCCGGCGCGCTGCGGGACATGGTGCAGAACCACATGATGCAGCTACTGTCGCTGATCGCGATGGAACCGCCGATTACCTATGACGGGCGCGCGGTGCGGGACGAGAAGGCAAAGGTGCTTCACGCCGTGCGCCCCATCCAGCCGAAGGAGGTTCGCCTGGCCACAGTCCGTGGCCAGTACGGCGCAGGCTGGGTGGCGGCGGAAGAGGTGCCGGCATACCGCGACGAGACGGGGGTGCCGGCCGGGTCTTCGACCGAGACGTTTGTCGCGCTCCGCCTGCTGGTGGACAGCTGGCGCTGGGCGGAGGTCCCGTTCTATCTGCGGACCGGCAAGCGCCTGCCGAAGCGGGCCACGGAGATCGCCATCACATTCAAGCGGATGCCGCACCTCCTCTTCGCGGAGGCGACAGACGTGCCGTTCCTGGAGCCGAACGTCCTCTCAATCCGCATCCAACCCAACGAGGGGATGAACCTGAAGTTCCTGACCAAGGCCCCGGGCTCACCGCTGCGGATCCGGCCGGCAAACATGGACTTCCTGTACGGCGCCTCTTTCATCGCGCAGGCGCCTTCTGCATACGAGACATTGCTGCTGGACGCCTTCCGTGGAGACACGACGCTGTTCACCCGGAGCGATGAGGTGGACGCCGCCTGGAGTATTGTCGAGCCGATCATGGAGGGCTGGGCGAACCTGCCGCCGCCGAAGTTCCCGAACTACGAAGCCGGCTCCTGGGGGCCGAGCGAGGCCGACGAACTGATCGAGCGCGAGGGAAGGCGATGGCGGAAGCTCTAGACGGCGCCATGGAGCGTCTCGCCGTCACCTGGTCCGGCCACACCCTGGACGTCGGCCAGATCGAGTCGGAGCTCGACAGGCTGCGGTTCCTCGCGGCAGGCGAGCCCGGGAGCGGCGAGGGCATCGCCGCCAGGGCCAGCGTCTTGAACATGATCGTCTACGCTGAGCATGAGGAAGGCGCCCATCACGCGGCGCGCGTGATCGAAGACCTCGCCGAAAACCACCCTTCGCGCGTGCTCATCCTGGTGGCGCGACCGGGCGACGAAGCCTCGCGCCTGGAAGCCGACCTCGCCGCGCACTGTCACCTGGGCCCGCTGCCGGAACAGCGGGTGTGTTGCGAGGAGATAACCCTGCGCGTCTCCGGGCGCGCGGCGCGCCACCTGCACAGCGTGGCGATCCCGCTCCTCGTGCCCGACCTCCCGGTCTATGTCTGGTGGAACGAGCGCCTGCCCGACGACGACCACGCCCTGCACGGGCTTCTCGACACGGCCGACAGGCTGATCGTGGATTCCGACCGCTTCGAAGACGGTCCGTCAAGCCTGGTGCGTCTGGCCCGCCTCGCCGAAACAGAACCCGGCGTGGGAATCGGCGACCTCAGCTGGAGGCGCCTGACCCCGCTCCGCGAGCTGCTTCAGAAAGAGCGCCGGGTAGAAGAGGTGCGACACCACCTCCAGTCCGTGGAAAGCCTCGAGGTGCGTTACGCGGACGGCCACGGAGTCAAGCACTCGACGCAGGCGTTGTTGCTGGTGTCCTGGCTGGCCGGGGAGCTGGGCTGGGGGCTCAACTCGGCTCTCGGGCACGGCGCGAACCGGATCGAGTTCCGCAGCGAAGAACGGCGCGTAGCCGTCTTCCTCATCCCCACCGACTACCCGGCAGTCGAACCGGGATCGCTGATTTCTCTCAAGATCGCCTGCCGCAGCGATACGGGAGCGACGGCGCTCATCACGATCAGCCGCACCGGCGACCCGTCCCATGTGACGGTGCGGACCGAGCACCGTGGACAGGCAGCGGAAACCAGCGTCCGCATCGAATCGGCGCAGTCGCATGAGCTCTTGATGGAGGAGCTGGACGCCGCCGCCCACGAGGCGGCCTATCGCCGCGTGCTGGAAGGGGTAGTCCCGCTGGAGAAAGCCATCCGCGGCTGGTAATCACTCGCAGACGAAGAGGGCGCGGCGCCGCAGACCGTCTTCGATAGCGCCGATCTGTTCTTTCGATTCGGACTGCTGTTCGTCGTAGCGCGCATCGCCGACGGCCGCGCGCATCTCGCTTTCGTACCGCCTTCGCCCCTCGAACCAGGCGCGGGCAGTCCGGAGGAATTCGCCGGTCAGGTGCACTTCATCCACCAGGCGGAACCCCGCGCTTCCCAGCATCTCGCGGTCCGTACGGCGACGCGCACCGCCCGCTGCCGGCGAGATACAAGCCCGGCCGGCCCCGCCGGTGCCGACGTCCAGCAGGAGACTGGTCGCCGAAAGGCCGAGAGAATCGGCCACCAGGTTCGCCTGTCGCAACGTCGTGTAGCCGTTGGCCCCGACGTTGGCGCCTATCGCCTCCCGCTCAATGACGAGCCATGCCTCCGCCTGGTCGCGGCCGTATGTGTCCCGGAACCGGCCGAACGGGTCTTTCTCCGCGCTCATAGTGCCCGCATTATAGCCTCGCCGATCAACGCGTCAACGGCGCGTGCTAGAATGGCGTCTCGCAGCGCCGATCACCATGCAGACAACCACCAGACCCGTCGACCAGGAGCGCATTGCCGCCGCCGTGCGCGAGCTTATCGCCGCTATCGGAGAAGACGCGGCGAGGGAAGGCTTGCGGGAGACGC
Organism: Chloroflexota bacterium; assembly: GCA_037441345.1. Lineage (GTDB taxonomy): Bacteria > Chloroflexota > Dehalococcoidia > SM23-28-2 > RBG-16-64-32 > DATKKM01. The sequence continues at coordinate 66,995 of JBBISJ010000010.1, read as the reverse complement.
CGGACCGGATCGCCCGCATGTACGCGGAGCTCTTCTCCGGCCTGGGCCAGGACCCGATGGAGCCCCTTCGGCGCGGGTTCGAAGAGCAACACAAGGAGATGGTGATCTTGAAAGGGATCCCGTTCTACTCGCTCTGCGAACACCACTTCCTGCCGTTCCACGGCCAGGCGCATATCGGCTACGTGCCGGAGGGCCGCATCGTCGGTGTCAGCAAGCTTGCCCGGGTCGTCGACATCCTGGCCCGGCGCCCGCAGATGCAGGAACGCCTCACCAGCCAGGTAGCCGACGCCATCATGGAAGGCCTGCGCCCGGACGGTGTCGCGGTTGTCATCGAGGCGGAGCACCTCTGCATGACGATGCGCGGCGTTCAGAAGCCCGGCACGACGATGATCACCTCGGCGATCCGCGGCGGCTTCCGGCGGCGCGGCGTCACCCGCAGCGAGTTTCTGTCGCTCGTCCACGGCAAGTAGGAAGAACCGTGATCTACCGCACAGACCGCCGCCGCAGGCCCGCCGTAAAGTAGCTCGCAATTCCAGATGAGCATCGTCGTCCAGCGGGAAGACCTTACGTCGCTCGAGCAGGAGTGGCGCGACCTCCTCCCGTCTTGTGCCAACAGCCGCGTCTTCCTGTCGCCGCTGTGGCTGCGCTCCTGGTGGCAGACGTTCGGAGCCGGCCGCGAGCTGATGTTGCTGAGCGCCCGGGATGAAGGACGCCTGATCGGCGTCGCACCCATGATGCGAGAGAGGGGCACACTCACTTTCGCCGGTAACACGAAGGTCTGCGACTACATGGATTTCACCTGCGCCGCCGGGCGCGAAGCAGAGATGATGGGCGCGCTCTTCCGGGCGCTCAGCGAGGAACCCTGGGACGACCTCCGTCTCTGGGCGATGCGCGAGGACTCCCCTTCGCTGACTGCGCTCGCAGCGGTGTCCGCAGAGTTCGGGTATTCCTGCGCCGTGGATGTAGAGGATGTCTGCCCGCAGGTTGACTTGCCCACGGACTGGGAGTCACATCTCGCTTCACTCGACAGGAAGCATCGCCACGAATTGAAGCGCAAGCTGCGAAAGCTGCTCCAGGCCGGCACGGTAGAGCTGGAGATCCTGGCTTCGCCTTTGGACGTCACGGTCGGGATGGAGACGTTCTTCTGGATGCTGCGCGAGTCCCGCGCGGACAAAGCGGCATTCATGACCACGGAGATGGAGTCGTTCTTTCGGAATCTCGTCCCGTCGCTCGCCGGGGGTGGGCTCGCGGAGCTGGTCTTCCTTCGCCTCGCTGGCATTCGCACCGCCGCGGTGGTTTGCCTCCATGCGGACGGCGAAACGCTGCTCTACAACAGCGGCTACGACCCGGCCTACTCGGCCCTCTCCGTCGGGCTGCTGTCAAAGGTGCTGGCGCTCCAGCGCGCCATCGAGCAGGGCAAGACACGCTTCGATTTCCTCCGCGGGCACGAGCGCTACAAGTACGAGCTTGGCGCCCGTGACATCGCCGTACACCGCGTGACCATCAGGAGAGCGCCATGAACCCATCTATACCGGCCGGGCCGCCGTAGTATTATTCGCAATACGCCCCAATGTGTAACATCGCCGTCGTTACCTATCACACTTCGCCCCTCGCCCTGCCCGGCACCCGGGACAGCGGCGGCCTGAACGTCTACGTCCGCGAGCTCAGCCGCGAACTCGAGAGACGCGGGCACACGATCGACATCTTCACCCGGCGGACGGACGCGGACACTCCGGAAGCCACCCTGATCGGCAGCAGTACGCGCGTGGTCCAGGTTGAGGCTGGTCCCTTCGCCGCCGACAAGCGGGCCCTGCGAAGGCACATGGAGACGTTCCGGCAGGGCGTGATGGCCTTTGCGGAACGCGATCTCGCACCGCGCCGCTACGACCTCGTCCACGGCCACTACTGGATGTCGGGTTGGGTCGGCCAGACCCTGGCCGAATGCTGGGACGCCCCTCACGTCGTCATGTTCCACACCCTGGCGGAGGCGAAGAACAGGCACCACCCGGGCGAGCGCGAGCCCCGGTACCGCATCGCCGGTGAGCGAGCTGTCGCCCAGAGAGCGGACCGAATCATCTGCGCGGGAGAGGGCGAGCGCGATCTTCTCCGTGAGCTGTACGGGGTTCCGGCGTCCCGCGTCTCCATCGTCCCCTGCGGCGTGGACACCCTGAATTTCCGGCCGATGGATGGGCGGCGCGCGAAGGAACTGATGGGTCTCGACCCGGACATCCCGGTGCTGCTCTTCGTCGGCCGAATCGAGCCGCTCAAGGGGATCGATGTCGTCATACGGGCGTCGGCGCACCTGGAGGGCCGCTTCCAGTTGCTCGTCGTCGGCGGCGATGCCAAGGACCTGCGCCGCAAACGTGACCTGCAGAAGCTCGCTCGCGAAATCGGCGTTGCCGGCAATGTCGTGTTCGCGGACGCTGTGCCGCATTCTGAGCTGCCCGGAGTCTACAACGCCGCCGACGTTTGCGTTGTCCCGTCGTACTACGAGAGCTTCGGCCTGGTCGCCCTGGAAGCCATGGCCTGCGGCGTGCCGGTCGTGGCCTCGCGCGTGGGCGGCCTCAAGGAGACCGTGCAGGACGGACGCACCGGCTACCTCGTGCCGTGGCGCTGCCCGGAGCCTTTCGCGGAGCGCCTGGACCTCCTCCTGACCAACGAGTCGCTGCGGCGCACTCTCGGCCGCGAAGCCCGCGCCGCCGCCGAGCGATTCCGCTGGCCGGAGATCGCCGCGCAGGTGGAAACGGTCTATCACGACCTGGTCTCGGTCTATCGCGGCGTGGCGGTCGGCGCACACGTGGCGTAAGGCCTCCCCCATTTGCAGAGGGACGAGCTAGGCACCGAGACGTTCTGTCGTCGTGTTGTGAGCCGAACGTGCCAAAAGGAACTCCGGCGACATGTGTTCCTGTGTGGCCTTCTTTTCAGCAGGCAGATATATTCGAGTCGGGATCTCCATGCGCGACAGGTATGAGCACATCAACGGACCAACATCCTCCCATTTGAGTCTACCCAGCCCACAACCTAGCGCTGGCATGGCAAGGGATTTTATCCCCTCGGCCTGGTAATTGTTCAGCACCCAGTTGAGACCTTCTTCGATACCCGCTATGTCCGAATCTTCGCGCCAATGTCTCTTCGTCGCGAATAGCAGAAACCACGTCGCTCCGTTGCCATTGGGCAATTTTTCGGGTTCCACCGCCAATTGGTAATCGAGCGAACTCTCGCGTTTGTACAGGTAGGGTTGACCCATGCGAAGTTTCTTCGCGCGACATACATCCTGGTAGCGGACATAGACGTCGGGGAACTGATACTTAGCTCGCGAAGCGAGTCCCTTTCCCATCACACCGACTGTGTTCACGCTGATGGTGAGGGTCTGCATAGTAGAGAAGAACATATCCCCTTCGGCAACTGAGAGCAGGTCGGTCAGGACCTCGACACGGGCGGGGAGGAAGAATATCTCGGGGGCAAGTATCACCGGAGTCTTAGAGGCCCCAGCGTTCGTCAAGAGCGTTTGAGCTTCCGCCCGTGCGGCGTCGGTCGCTACGTAGATGGAGAGAATGTGTTCCGCAGCAACCTCGGACGGAACTAGCAGTTCCGCCATCATTTTCCGCTTTAGCCCAACCTCCTCGGTCCACCATTCGTTGTCGATCCATTTACTGATTTCCTTGATAGCCACCTTTGCATGGCCACTGGGGACGATCTCGGAGTCCATGCTGGCTGCGTTGCCCATCGAGATGAACGACCCAGGCTGCGCCATAATGTCCTGACTGATCGCCAAAACGGCTACTTCGCTCGGACCGACGGTACGTGTCACTTGGAACAGCATCGCGTTGCGTGGTTGGAAATAAAGGTTCGCGTACTCCCAGAGGCTCTTCCCCGCAGGAGTTGTCCGATTACGGCGGTTGGATACGATTTGAGAATTGTAGATGGGTTTGAACGGAATATTCTGGGATTCGATATTCCGATGAGACAGGACGCCTCGCTGCATGATCGAGCGAAGGTTCTGCATGTGCGTGATGTAGTAGAACTGTCTGACTTGTCGCGGAAGGGGCATGGAGTCTCCGTTGGTCATATTACCAAATAGCCGCACTTCTCCCCGTTCCCGTAAACTGTCCCCCATGACCCATTTCGACGCTCAGCACGAACACCCGAAAACGGCCCTGGTCATCGTCGCCCACCCGGACGACGCCGAATTCCTGTGCGGTGGCACTGTCGCCAAGTGGGTAGCCGAAGGCTGGGAGGTCAATTACCTGCTGACCACGAGCGGCGATATGGGCAGCAAGGACCCGGAGATGACGCGGGAGCGGCTGGGCAAGATCAGGGAGAAGGAGCAGCGGGGCGCCTGCGACGTGCTGGGGGTAAAGGAGCTGGTCCTGCTGCGCTACCCGGACGGCTTTGTCGAGGACACGGCCGAGATGCGCGGGCGGATCGTCCATGAGCTGCGGCGCCTGAAGCCACACACAGTCATCACCTGGAATCCGTTCCGCACCACGTTCACGCACCGCGACCACCGGCTCACCGGCCAGTCCGCCGTCGACGCCGTCTTCCCGCTCTCGCGCGACCCCCTGGCCTACCCTGAGCACATCCGGGAGGGACTGGAGCCGCACCGGGTGATGGAGCTGCTCCTCGCCGGCGCGGAGAACCCCGACCACTACATCGAAATCCCCGAGGACGCCTTCAAGACGAAGATCGCCGCACTGAAGAAGCACAGGAGCCAGATCGGCACAGCCCCCATCGCCGAGCTGCGCAAGCGCTTGCGGGCCCGCATGGAAGAAGCCGGCCGGGAGCATGGGATGAAGCTGGCGGAGTCGTTCCGCCGGATGGCCTGGAGCTAGCGGTGGAGTCGCTCAGCGGCGCCGCGGTCTGGCTGGCGCTCATCGCCACCGGCGCGGCTTCGCTTCTCTACATCGTGCAGGCGCTGGGACTGCGGCTCGTGATGCACCGGATGGCGACGGCCGCCGGTAGTGGCCCCGTGGTGGCGGCGGTGGAGTCCGCCGGCGAGCCGCAGACGCCCTCTGCGGGCGGGTTAGCCGCCGGAGCGTCCCGGGTAGCTCTCGCTCTGCTCGTCGCCGCGCTGCTGACGCGCTGGCAGGCGGTGGACCACGCGCCCTGGTCGAACATGTACGAGTTCACCGTGGCCTTCGCGACGGGCATTCTCGGTTCCTATCTCGCCTTTGAGTGGATCTACGGGCGCGGCGGTGGCGCTCGCCCGGTCCGCGGCCTGGGCACCGTCGCCCTTCCCGTGGTGTTCGCGATGCTTGCGGTCAGCGTCGCCTTCTTCCCGGACGATGTCCGCCCCCTCGTGCCGGCGCTGCAGAACGCCGACCTCCTCGCCATCCACGTAGCGGCGATGATCATCGCCTACGCCGCTCTCAGCGTCTCGTTCGCCGCGGCGGTGTTGTACCTGGCGCAGGGCAAGGAGAACCGCTTCGCGCGGCTGCCGAAGACTCGGACGCTGGACGAGATCGCCTACAAAAGCGTGATGGCCGGCTTTCCAATCCTCGCCGCCGGGATTGCCCTCGGCGCCTACTGGGCGAACTCCGCCTGGGGGCGTTACTGGGGCTGGGACCCCAAGGAGACGAGCGCCCTCGTGACCTGGCTGATCTACGGGATCTTCCTGCACACGCACAGCCTGCGCGGCTGGGCCGGGACGCGGTCGATGGTCGTGCTGGTCCTGGGCTTCGCCGCCGTGCTGTTTACGTACTTCGTGGTCAATCTCTGGGTCTCGGGCCTCCACAGCTACGCCGGCGTGTGACCGGCGCGTCTTGACCGGTCAGCGCGCGCTTCGCATATAATTCGCGCCAGCCAAACGGAAGATAGATATGGAGGGAGCCCCGGTGAACGCTATCGAACTGCTGAAGAGCCAGATCAACATGGCCCACATGTTCCTTGATGGGACCCGCGCCGACGTCAGCCAGGAGCAGGCGGACGCACTCCCCGGCGGAAAGGCCCACCCGATCGGCGCGACGCTGGCGCACATCGCCCTGGCTGAAGACCTCATTATCAACATGTTCGCGCGCGGCACCCAGCCGCTGATCATGGGGGAGTGGGCCGGCAAGGCCGGCATCAGCGAGCCCGCGCCGATGGACCGCTCAGCGGAGAAGCTCTTCGCCTGGGCGAACAGCGTGAAGGTGGACCTGCCACAGCTCCAGCAGTACGCGCAGGCCGTCTTTCAGAACACCCTGGACTGGGTCGACACGTTGACCGAGGACGACCTCTCCCGCGAGATGGAGCCGCCCGGCTTCGGCAAGCAGACGGTGGCGAGCATGATCTCGCTGGCGGCGGTCGTGCACCTGTCCAACCATTGCGGCGAGGTGTCCGCGCTCAAGGGGATACAGGGCGCGAAGGGTTATCCGTTCTAGGGGGCGCCCGCTACGCCCGCCGGCGGCTGCTGCAGAGGGCGCTGAGAGCCCTGACTGCGCGCTCGACGCTCGGGAAGGTCGCGACGCCCGCAGCCACAAGCCGGTCGCGAAGGTCTGACACCAGTCGGCGCCGCTCCTCGTCCGGGTAGTCGGACGGGCCGAGCGCGACGGCGAACGGCTTTCGCGTGCACGCCGCCACCTTGATAAAGCGATCGGCAATGCGTGAGAGGATCTCAGCGGCGTTCGGCCGGCCGAACGCCCACGCCTCGTTCATGTTGGCCAGGAGGAGGTCGATCTCCGGGCTCTCGTCGAACCATTCCAGCACCTGCCCACCGCCGAGACCGCTCCCGGCCAGAATCGACTGATCGACCGGGTTCGTTACCCAGCCCGCCAGGTGCGGCGCCCGCTCCGCCACCCTGGCGCCCAAGTCCGGCGGCAGAGGAGGCACGCTCAGCCCCAGCTCCTCGCACTGATCGGCGGTCAGGACCGAGCGCCCGCCGCCCGCGCCGACCATTCCCAGCCGGTTGCCCGCGGCCCCATCCAGCCGCATGTACGAGAAGGCGATCAGGGCATCGACCAGCTCCTCGACCGTCGCCACCGCCAGCGCGCCCGACTGCCTGAGCGCAGCCTCCCAGACCGGCCCCGCGCCGGCCAGCGCCGCCGTGTGCGACGCCGCCGACCGGCCGCCCGCCGCGGTCCGGCCGCCCTTGAGTACCACCACCGGTTTCCGGGCAGCCGCGCCCCTGAGAGCCTTCAGGAAGCGCTGACCGTCCCGCACGCCTTCCAGGTACGCGCCGATCACCTTCGTTTCGGGGTCGCCGGCGAAGTACCCCAGGAAATCGCTCTCGTCCAGGTCAACCCCGTTGCCATACGAGACCGCCTTCGAGAAGTAGAGGCCGCGCGGCTCGCCGAAGTGCGTGATCTCGAAGAGCAGGTTGCCGCTCTGCGAAAGCAAGCCGACGGCTCCCGGCGTGTGTGACATGTCCCGCCGGAACGACAGGCCGTGTGCGGGGTTGAGCACCCCCATGCAGTTGGGGCCGATCAACCGGACCCCGGCGGCGTGCGCTGCGTCGAGGAGGCGCCGCTCCAGGTCCACGCCTTCCTGCCTGCCCGTCTCGCTAAAGCGCCCTGTGAAGAGCTGGATCGCCTTGACGCTCCGCTCGCTCGCGTCGCGAACGAGGTCCAGGATGTATTCCGACGGGATGCAGGAGATCACATAGTCGACGTCGCCCGGAACCTCGTCCAGCGACCTGTACACCGGCAGGCCGAGGATCTCACCTCCCTTCGGGTTGACCGGGTAGAGGCGGCCCTTGTAGCCGAACTCCAGGATCGACGCCAGATAGTCGTAGCCGGGGGTGTCCGGGTTGGACGAAGCTCCGACAACCGCAACAGACCGGGGGTTGAAGATAGCGTCGATTTCGGCGAACTGCGCGGCGGTCATACGAGGTGCAGGGTATCAGAGCCCGCCCCCGTCCCGCAGCGCCCACGCCAGCTCGTTCAGCGCCATCAGCCCTCCCGACATCAGCGAATGGCCGCCGAGGACCACGGGGATGGGCGCCTCCGCAGCCGCGCGGGTGAACTCCCGCAGGAACGTGTCCCCGACCTCCTGCCACTGCCCGAGGTCGGAGCGGAAGCGGTCTTCGCGGGACGCGGCGATGCGGCCGTGGGCGAGGATTACGCGGCTATCGATGAAGGCGGCGTCTCCGAGCTCGCCCAGCGTCTCGAAGAAGCGGTGCGGGCCCACCGCCTCCAGGTGGTACCCGAGGAGCGACCGCGCCGTCCCCGCCTCCGCCCGTCCGTCCGCCTCCATTCCGCGCTCCTCAGCAAAGAGGCGGACGCGGCAGGCAGTTTCCCTCTCCAGGTAGCCCCAGGCGTGGCTGCCCACGCGCCCGGCGATTAGCAACTGCTTCGACCGGTCCGGGAAGAGGGGGAGGGCGGCGCGGTACCGGGAGAGATCGATATCGCGCGACGCGAGGTACGCGGCGAGCCGGGGGCCGGTCCGCGGCCCCGTCTCACAACTCACCGCCAGAGCGAGGATGGCGACGTCCGACGGTGCGTCGATGTCGAACTGGGACGCCACCGTCCGGGGCAGTTCGTCAAGACCGAGGCCGGCCTGCTCCTGCAGCGCCCGGGCCAGCGAATTGTCGCGGCTGCACACCTCTACGACGTCGAGAGCCCGTTCGCTCAACGGGAAGCCGACGATGTCGGAAGAATAGGCGTTGTTGGTCACGGCGAGGCCTGCCGCGACCCGGCGAGCGAAGCCGGCGAACTCCGCGGGCCCGAAGAAGGGCAGGCTGCCACCGCCCATGCAGACAACAGCTTCCGGACCGTGGCGGCGGACTACGCCCGCGAGCCGCCGCCCGAAGTGGAACGGCCCCGGATCGGCGTCGATGATCACCCCCGGCGGGATGTCCGCCCGGTTGATGATGCCGGCGTCGTCAGTGACGACGATTGTGCGCGATGCCGAACCGCTGGCGTCCTCCCATGCGGCGGCCGAATCGAGCGTCGCGCTCAGCCGCGCTCCGTCGACCAGGCGCTCGGCGGGCGAACCGCCGAACCCGCCGAGGAAGATGACAAGCGCCGCGCGCATACGGCGTTCCCCGCTCAGGCCGTTGTCAGGGCGCTTCCTTGAGGATCAGGCCGTAGTCGCCGTCCCGGCGGCGGTAGAGGAGGGCCATCTCGTCCCGGTCGGCGTCGTGGAAGAGGAAGAAGTCGTGGCCCAGAAGCTCCATCTGCTCGATCGCCTCCGCCTCAGTGGTCGGCTTCATCGGGAAGCGCTTCAGCCGCACGACTCGGCCTTCAACGATCTCCGTGTCCGGGGGAAGCGGGGGGCGCGCTTCTGGTAGCGACTCGCCGCCGGCGAGCAAACTCTCGCTGTCGACACGTCGCTCGCCACGCAGGACCCGGCGCTCTTTGAACCGGATCGCCTGGCGGTCCAGTGCGGTGGCCGCGGCGTCGACGGCGGCGATCATGTCGTAGTTTCGCTCTTCAGCCCTCAGGAACGTGCCGTTGGCGCTGACCGTAAGCTGGACGACGTACCGGCCCTCGGCACCCTTCGCTTCACGGCGGACATCGACGATGGCGTGGTCGGCAAAGGGGAGATGGCGGGACAGCTTCTGGAGGTGTTGGCTGGCGTGCTGGCGGAAATCGTCGGCGATGGCCAGGTGCTGGCCGCGGAAGATGACATCCATAGAACGAGAAATTACCTTTCCTGATCGGGTGGATGAGGACATTTTATGTCCGCGGGGGTTGGGGGTCGAGGGTTGAGGGTTCAGGGCTGCGCTGGGACTGGCCAGTTTACACGGAATCGTGTAAACTGGCGGCGATGAGTGAGGAAAGGGCGGAGTACCGCACCCGGCCGGCCTGGGACGGCGCGGGCGTGCGGGCGCTCAGGAAGCACCTGGGGCTGAGCCAGGGCGAACTCGCCTTGGAGATGGGTATCCGGCAACAGACCGTGAGCGAGTGGGAGACCGGCCGCTACCGGCCGCGCGGGGCGTCCGCGAAGCTGCTTTCGCTCGTGGCCGAAAGAGCAGGCTTCGAGTACGGGTCCGGGCAGGATCGTGGCGATGCCGGCGGTTAGCAACCCCCCGGCGCCCGTGGCGCGTCTCCGCCCGCTGGAGCGCGAACTGTCGGACATCTGGCGCGATCAGTCGTTCACAAGGCGGGGCCTGACGACCGCCGGGGGGTTGCCCCTGCGCGTCGTCTACCGGGGCCGCCCCGGGCCGGGCGCGGGGCCGGACTTCCGGGACGCCGTCCTCGTCCTCGGGGGCGTCCCGGTCCAGGGCGATATCGAACTGCACGTGCGGGCGAGCGATTTCCGCCGTCACGGCCACCACCTTGACCCGGCCTATGGCGACGTCGCCCTGCACGTCGTCTTCATCGGCGATGACGGTGGTGAAACACCGCTGCCCGGGGGCGGCCGCGCCCCCGTCCTCGTCCTCGGCCGGGAAGCGAACGGCCGCAGGGCCCCGTTCGGCGAACCCTGCCGCGACGCGGTCGCCCGCTCCGGGGCCGGCGCCGTAACTAAAACCCTGGACAGGCTGGGCCTGATGCGCTTCCGCCAGAAGTCGGCAGCCTGGTCGAAGCGCCTTGCCGCCGGCGAAGAGCCGGAGCAGGCGCTCTGGTCCGGGCTCCTGGAAGCGCTGGGCTACGGCGGGGCGCGAGAGGAGATGCGGTGCGTCGCGGAAGCCGCGCCCTGGCAGGCGGTCGCAAACGCCGTCCGCGCCGGCGGAGCGAAAGCGGCGGCGTGGGTCCTGCGCTCGACCTGGCTTGCCGCGCAACCGAACGCGCTGTGGCAGGCGGGACTCCGTCCCGGCAACCGGCCGGAGCGGCGGATCGAAGGGGCAGCTGCCCTGGTGGCACGCTTCCTGGAGCGGGGTGGCGTCGCCGCGGCGCTTCTGGCGCCGCTGGACGAGGACGAGTCGCCCGAAACCACAATCGCAGCGCTCACTGTGCCGCGCCTGGTCGGACGCGCCCGGGCGGCCGAAATCACTGCAAACGCCGTCCTGCCGCTCGCCGCCGCCCTCTGCGGGGAGTCGGCCGCCCGCCGCTACGAAGCACAGTTTGCCCGCCTGCCCCTGACGGCGCGCTACGGCGCCGTCCGCCACCTGCACGAGGCCGCCGGGGAAGCGGTCCGTGTCAACACCCAGCGGCAGCAGGGGATGCTCTATCTCCTTCGCCAGTACTGCAGCCAGGGCGGCTGCGGAAAGTGCCCGCTTTCGTGAGAACAGGAGAGCATGGGAGCATTGAACAACTGCTCTCTTGCTCCCATGCTCTCAGCCGATCTTCAGGCCCGGCTCGACATCCAGCTCCAGCGGCGCCGCGACCCCGGCCGCCAGCCGGTGATAACCGCAGGCGGCGATCATCGCCCCGTTGTCCGTGCAGAGGGAGGGCGGCGGCACGAGGACAGGCACGCGAGACCGCGCCACCAGCTCCGCCCGCAGCGCCGTGTTCGCAGCAACGCCCCCGGACAGCACGATCTGCCGCGCCTCGTGGTCCTCGGCGGCCCGTACGGTCTTCGTGACCAGCGAGTCGACGACCGACTCCTGGAAAGCCGCCGCCAGCTCCGCCGTGTCCGGGGTCTCGCCCTCCTCGCCGCGGACGATCCGCTGCACCTTCGTCTTGAGGCCGCTGAAGCTGAAGTCGTACTCGCCGTCCAGCCGCGCGCGCGGCAGCCGCACGGCCAGCGCGCGCGACCCGGCCACCAGCCGGTCGATCGCCGGGCCGCCCGGAAAACCGAGCCCCAGCAGCCGGGCTACCTTGTCGAACGCCTCGCCGGCCGCGTCGTCCACCGTCTGGCCGAGCCGGCGATATTGGCCGTGCCCCTCCATCAGGACGACGTCGCTGTGCCCCCCGGAGACGATGAGGACGAGCGCCGGGAACTCCGGCGCTTCGGCCCGGTCCAGCCAGGCGGCGTAGATGTGCCCTTCCAGGTGGTTGACCGGAATTAACGGCAGGCCGGCGGCGTAAGCGAGCGCCTTGGCGAAGTTCAGCCCGACCAGCAGCGCGCCTGCGAGGCCCGGCCCGTAGGTCACGGCGATCCCGTCGAGCCCCCCGAGTGTGCAGCCGGCGCCCGAGAGTGCCTCATCGAGGACCGGGATAATCGCCTCCACGTGCTTGCGCGAGGCCAGCTCGGGAACGACGCCGCCGTATTCCGCGTGCAGCTCAATCTGAGACGCCACGACGTTTGAGCGCATAACCCGCCCGTCCTCGACGACGCCGATCGCGGTCTCGTCGCAGGAGGTCTCGATGCCGAGGAGGAGCGTCATGGGCGCAGGACAACGGAACAGCCGAACAATTGAACAGCTACCCTGCGCCGGGCATCATGCTCAAGCGCTCCGCTGTTCCCGTGTTCACGGACTCTCTTGCTCCCCGTCCCCCACCACCGCGGCGATCAGCAGCGCCGCGCAGTCGCCTGCTCCCCGCACCTGGCGGTACAGCTCCGGCAACACCTCTTCTTCGGCCAGCGACAGCGCGGCGCGCAGTCCGTCCGGCGACAGCAGGTCCAGCAGCCCCGGCGAGACGAAGAGCAGCCGCTCCCCCGCCTCGAGCGTGACGGCGGTGAACTCGGGCCGCAGGTCGTCGTACAGCCCCAGCGGCTCGGCTGCCTCCGGCAGGGACGGGCGCAGGATCTCGATGCGGCCCGAGCGGTAATGCACGGCCGCGGCCGGCGCGACCTGCGCCAGGCAGGCCCGTCCATCGTCTGCGGCGAGACAGCTCAGCCCCGCTGCCACCTTCTGGTCCCGCAGCGACCGGCGGTTCCATTCCTGCAGGTCGGCGTGCGCGCTGTCGATCGCCCGCAGCAGGCCCCCGGTGAGCGAAACCTTCTCGCGGTGGTACACCTCGCCGATGGCGTCTTTCAGCTCCGTACAGAACTCTTCGCTGCCCGCCGTGGCAGGCGTCACCAGCACGTAGAGATCGGAGGCGTCTTCCGCGCGGCCGTTGTCCGGATAGGCGCCGATCCACGGCGTCTCCTGGCGGGCCTCCCCGCCGCTGATGGCGAACTGCGCGATCCAGAGCACGAGCTGATTATCCCACCCCCGGGTGCCCCGCCCAAGCAGAGGAGCAGAGGAGCGGTGGGACAGGCACGGTGCCACTCAGTAACTACAGGGTCCAGACTATCTCGGGGACTTCGCCCGGCTAATCCTGTCTACTTGTCGGCAAGTATCAGTACGTCGACGGACAGGTTCTTGTCTCCAACGATGAACGTGCCCCACTGGGCCTTTTCCGTCCCATCGCCATAGTAGACGCATATGTCTGGCTTCTGCTTGATGGCCTTAGGCTCCTCAAGCCTTCCCGTATCCTCGTTTGACACCGGCGGGGCTGGCCTGTAGTTGTAGTCTCCCCTGAAGCCAACGATGTACAGGTCGTCGTCATTACCCCAGGGGCTTCCCAACGCGCCAGTGACACCCAGTCCTGCCTCGGAGATCCTCCGCCTGACTTCGCCGGCAGTAGTCCGGTACATCGCGTCAGGCGTCTTGTCGTTCGGCAGACCAAAGGATGTACAGGCGTGATAGGCGGTGTCGGCAACAGACAGCCATGCGCCCGCCTCCTCAGCGGCCGGCGAATCGAGGACAAGCCCTGGCTCGGCCGGTGGTGTGTCAATCGGAAGACCCGGCACGAACGTCGGCGCGGGTTCAACGGCCTCTCTCTCAGGTTCCCCTTGTGCTGAAGTCACCAGGATAGCGACGCCCACCACCAGCGCGACGAGAACGAGCGGTATCCCCGCTGACACCTTGTACCTCATCTACCCACCTCGTTACGCCCTTTGTGTACCGCAACGCCCGCCTCAGAAGTCAGGGTGCCACTCACGCCATCCAAACGGCGCTATTCTCAACTCTACCAGCGGAGGCAATCGTTCTCTCTCACAATAGCTCGTGTTCCTCTCGAACCGCGCGATCACGATCCCTGTCTCGCTTCTTGTATTAACTGTTCAAATGTTCCCTTGTTCCACCGCTCCCGCGCGCACCCGGTACGTGCACGCCCGCTCCCCCCGCATGAGGGAGCGCGACAGCCGGGTGTCGCCGCCGGTTAGCGTGCGCACGAACTCGACGTGCAGGGCGCAGACCGAGCGGTCGCGTTCGGCGATGCGCGGGAAGGGGCAGGAGTACTCGTCGATGTAGTAGTCGCCGTCCTCGCCTTCGTGCCAGTCGGCCACGCAGCCCTGCTCCTCCAGGATCACCGTCGTCTCCCGCACGCGCTCCTTCAGGGGCTTGCGGTGCATGCGCGCCTGGTAGGGGCCGGCCAGCCGTCGCGCCACCTTCTGCAATAGCTGGTGCAGCTTCTCCTTGCCCTCGACCTCGCGCAGCTCCTCCAGCAGCACCGTCGCCAGCGTATCGTACGTCTTGGGGAACAGCCCGTCCGCCTTCGCCGTCAGCGCGTAGACGAGCGTTGGCCGGCCGACCCGCCCGCGCTCTTCGCGCGCGTCAACAAGGCCGTCGCGCTCCAGCACCGTCAGGTGCTGGCGGATGCCGGTCGAGGTCAGGCCCAGCAGGCCGCCGAGTTCCTTGACAGTTCCCCTGCCGTGCCGCTGCAGGTACTCTAGTATCTGCTGCCGGGTGGACTGCATCTGGATGTTCGGGCCCGCCATGACCAGATTTTAGCACGATTAGGAAGTCACTTCTTACTTTATTCACATGGGAAGGCGCGACGACCCCCTCGAACTCAAGTACGACGCCGACGCGATCCTCGAGCGCGCCGCCGAGCGCCTGCGCACCGTGCTCCACGAGGCCGTCGAGCGCCTCGATCCGTTCCCGCCGTTCCCCGGCGCCTTCTTCTCCTACGGCATCGAGATCGAGGCCCCGGGGCTGGAATCGCCGGAACGCGGTTGCGTTGTCCTCGGCGAGGACGGCGAGTTCCATGAACTGAAGATGGGTGCGGACATCCCGGCCTTTGACCTGGAGATCGCCGACCCCGTGGCCCTGCGCGAAGAGAAGCTCGAGCCGCTGCACCTGCACCCCCGGGACTACATCATCTACGCCAGCAACGCCATCGCGAAGGTCGTGGAGCTGCTGATGGAGCAGGAGGGTGAAGAGTAGCCCGCAGCTGCAGGTCTTTAGACCTGCCCGGGCGACGACATACCAGGTGGGCAGACCTGAAGGTCTGCGACTACGGATTGTTCTACTGCCCGGTTGCTTTGTTGTTCAATTGACCCATGGCCTCCACCACCGTTCGCCTCGCCAAACTCCTCGCCGAACGCGGCATCGCCTCGCGCCGCGCGGCGGAGGAGATGATCGCCGCCGGCCGTGTCACGGTGAACGGCGCCGTCGCCGTGGTCACCACGCCCGTCGACCCGGCGCGGGACAAGGTCGCCGTGGACGGCAGGCCGCTTCCCGCCAGGCCACCACACGTCTACTACCTGGTGTACAAGCCACGCGGCTACATCACCGGCCGCGCCGATCCGCAGGGCCGCCGGAGCGTCCTGGACCTGGCGGCTGGCTTACCCGTCCGCGTGGAGCCTGTCGGCCGGCTCGACTACGACTCGGAGGGTGCGCTTCTCCTTACCAACGATGGCCGGCTCGCCCACCGGCTGACCCACCCTTCAAGCGGCGTGCCCAAACGTTACGTAGCCGCCGTCGAGGGTGTGCCGGACACCGCCGACATCCGCGCCATCGCGAAGGGGGTCGACCTGGAAGACGGTCGCACCGCCCCTGCCCGCGCGCGGCTCATCGCAGCCGGAAAGACCGGTGCGCGCCTCGAAATCACGGTGACGGAAGGCCGCAACCGTCTCGTGCGCCGGATGCTGCTCGCCATCGGCCACCCGGTCCGCAAGCTTCGCCGCGAGAGCTTCGCCCGCATCTCCATTCGCGGCATGAAGCGCGGTGAGGTCCGCCCGCTAACGGCGGACGAGGTGCAGCGGCTGCGGGACGTGGCCGCAGCGAAACAACCGGAAAAAGCCAGAAGGGGCGGCCTACCGGCCGCCCCCTGATAACGCTGTCGCTCTCTTAGCTCGCCTTGCGCTGCTCCTGCGCCGCGTCCAGTTCCGCCTGTTGCGCCATCGGCCGGCCGAGAGCGCCGGCTACCTTCGCCACTTTGCTCGAGAGCTTCGCGAAGTTCTCCGGCGTCAGCGACTGGGCGCCGTCCGACAGCGCGTGGTCCGGGTTCGGGTGCATCTCGATCAGCAGTCCGTCGGCCCCGGCCGCGATCGCCGCCACGCCCACCGGCTCCACCAGGTACCACTTTCCCGTGGCGTGGCTGGGGTCGCCGATGACCGGCAGGTGCGAAAGCTTCTTGACCAGCGGGATGGCGTTCACGTCGAACGTGTTCCGCGTCGCCGGTTCGAACGTGCGAATGCCACGCTCGCACAGGATCACGTCGCGGTTGCCGTGCGAAAGCACGTACTCCGCCGCCAGCAGCCACTCCTCGATCGTGCCGGAGAGGCCGCGCTTCAGCATCACGGGCCGGCCGGA
Organism: Chloroflexota bacterium; assembly: GCA_037441345.1. GTDB lineage: Bacteria > Chloroflexota > Dehalococcoidia > SM23-28-2 > RBG-16-64-32 > DATKKM01. The sequence continues at coordinate 50,728 of JBBISJ010000010.1, read as the reverse complement.
TCGGCCGACTTCGTCCAGCAGGGTGAAGTTCTGCATGTTCCTCGCGCCGATCTGCAGGATGTCCGCGTGCTTCGCCACCAGGTCAACATCGCGGGCGTCCATCACCTCGGTGATGATCGGCAGCCCCGTCTCTTCGCGGGCCGCGGCCAGGATATGCAGCGCCTTCTCCCCGTGACCGCGGAAGGCGTAGGGGCTGCTGCGCGGCTTGAAGGCGCCGCCGCGCAGGACGTGACCGCCCGCGGCCTTCACCGCGCGCGCCGCCTCTATCACGTTCTCTTCGCTGTCCACCGAGCACGGCCCGCCCATCAGCACGACGCTGCCGTCGCCGATCTTGAGGTTGCCGACGCGCACCACGGTGTCGTGCGGCTGCACGTCGCGGCTGGCCAGCTTGAACGGCTTGCTGATCCGGACGACGCTGTCAACACCGTCAATGACGCCCAGCTCGTCCTGGAGCTCCGGGTAGATGTGCCCGAGTACCGCCACGACAACCCGTTCCTCGCCGTGGATGCGGTGGTCCTTGAATCCCAGCTCGCGGATCGTCTTCTGGACGTTGAGGACCTGCTCCTCGGTTGCGCCCGTCTTCATTACTACAATCATGATTGCTTTCCTCTCAGTTACTGGAACCCCGCAGGTCCCGATTAGTTACCGTCGTCGATATCGGGCCGGAGCACCCTGGCGCCGCGCAGGTACACGTGCCGCATCTCCCGCGAGGCTTTCTCCGTGTTCACGTGGAGGAGGATGCGGAGGCACATCGGAAGGCCACCCGGTTTGTTCATCTCGTGCCCGCACATGAGCGCGATGTTGGCCCATCCCATGTCCCTGGCTGCAACGGCTGGAAACTCGGCATTGAGGTCCGTGGTGGTGGTGAAGATAGCCGAGGCGACGGATTCGACATCGATCTCGTTGACTCTGAGCATCGCGTCGAGGAGTTCCCGTGTCCCTTCGAGGATCGCCTCGACGGTGTTCGACTCGATGGTGGTCGCGCCCCGGATCCCTCTGACCAGCATGCCTAGTGGTTCTTTCGCCAGTGGCGCAGAAGCCGCTCCGGCAGCCTAGCGGGGGCCAAAGATACCGGCCCGGGAAACACCACGATATACACGGCCGACGGAGCTCGCCTCATGGCAAACCCGAGCGGCCTTACGCAGCAGCTCCCCGCCGGCCGGTGACCACCTCCGCATAATCTTTAAGCCTCGCCTCTCGCTCGTTTGGATCTGATCTCGTGATCTCGTCGATAATCGCACTGCCGATGGCCGCGGCGTCCGCGATCCGCCCAACAGCACTGAAATGCTCAGGTCGAGATATACCAAATCCTACCGCCACTGGCAAGTTTGTGTACTTACGGACACGTCTAACGAACTCGTCGAGACCCGGCGGCAACTCCGACCGCGCCCCCGTCACGCCGGTCAGGGAAACGCAGTAGATAAAGCCCGATGCGCGCTCCGCCACGGCCTGGATACGCTCGTCCGTGCTCGTCGGCGCCAGCAGGTAGATCAGCCGCAGACCGTGCTTCCGGCAGGCGGCCTCCAGCGCGCCCGACTCCTCGGGCGGCAGGTCCACCGGGATGACCCCGTCCGCGCCCGCCGCCGCCGCGTCCCGGGCGAACTCCTCTACTCCGTACGCCAGGATCGGGTTGTAGTAGCCCATGAACACGACCGGCGCCTCGAACCCGCTCCCGCGCAACTCCCGAACCACTCCGAGGCACGTCTCCACCGTAACGCCCCTCTCCAGCGCTTTGAACGACGCCGCCTGGATCGTCGGCCCTTCCGCCAGCGGGTCGGAGAACGGGATGCCCAGCTCGATGATGTCGGCCCCGCCAGCGGCCAGCGCGCGCGCCAGCCCCGGTGTGGACTTCGCGTCCGGGTAACCCACCGTCAGAAAGGCAAGGAAGCCGGTGCGGCCTTTTCGCTGCAGGCGCTCGAACGTCGCTTCGATGCGCCCGCTCATGTGGTGGCGACGCTGTAGATGACGCTGACCGAGTTGAAGACGAAGTGAGCGATGATGGACGGCGCCAGGGAGCCCGAGTACGCGTAGGCCCAGGCGAAGAGCATCCCGATACCCGCGATCCCCGGCAACACGACGATGTAGCCCGGATTGCCGATGTGCGCCGCGGCGAAGAGGCATCCGCTCGCGAACGCCGCCAGCACCCCACCCCAGCGCCCGCGCAGGCCCCCGAAGACAAAGCCGCGGAAGAATATCTCCTCCCCCAGCGGCGCGAGGAAGACCGAGAGGATTACGAGCGCCAGCACCGGCCGCCAGTCCGTGTAGGTCTGGTCCGGCAGGTCTGTGTCCGGCTGAATGCCGAACGCCGCCAGCAGCGCGCTCCACGCCATGATCGTCGCGAACGTTGCCACGATCAGCCCGCACACCATCAGCACGCCGCCCCGGCGCGGGCGGCGTAACCCCAGCGCCCCCAGGTCCAGCCGGTGCTTCCGCACGCCGAACCAGTAGGCCGTACCGACGAACAGCGCCTCGACCGCGAAATTCGCGCCGAGCACGATCGCCCAGGCGGTCGGGTCGTCCTCGATAGCCCTGTCGCCCGCGACGGCGTCGGCAATCACGATGAGGGGGATTCCGGATATGAACAGCCCGGCCACGATAACCACGATTGCCTTCAGCATGTCGGCCACGCCCCATGGCGTTCGGTCACGGCTTCGCTCCGGGTATAGAAGGGTCTCCGCGTCCTGGGGCGCAATCGCTGCGCCCCGTGTAAGCGCCTCCGCCCGCCGCTCGTCGTAGGCACGGCGCTGCTCCGGGTCGCGCAGGATCAGGTACGCCGTCTCCACCGCCCGCCGGCCTTCATCGCTCAGCACGCCGCCGGGAGAAGCCGCCAGCCGCTCGTACGCCCGTTCGATCTCCTCCTGGTCCGCCCGGGGCGGGACCTCCAGGATGCGATACGGGTCGAAGTCCGTGGCCATTGCACGTAATCGTAGCAGAGCAGCCCCCGAGGGTCAGGCGCGACGGCCTGACCATAACCCCGGCGCCTCCTACAATGGCCGTGATGCGCACCGCGCGCCTTTCCGCCGCTTTCGCGGCCATCGCCCTCCTCGCCGCAGCTTGCGGGCGCGAGTTCAAGTCCGTCTCCATCGACGGCTCCTCCACCGTCTACCCAATCACCGCCGCCGCGGCCGAGGAGTACGCGAAGGAATCGAAGACACGCATCAACATCGGCTTCTCCGGGACGGGCGGCGGCTTCGAGAAGTTCTGCCGCGGCGACATTGACGCCGCCGACGCCTCCCGGCCGATCAAGGACGCGGAGAAGGAGGCCTGCGCGGCGGCCAACATCACCGGCATCCTCGACGTGCAGGTCGCGGTCGACGCGCTGACCGTCACCGTCAATCCAATGAACGATTTCGTTGAATGTCTGACGATGGAGGAGTTGCTCGAGATCTTCCGCGACGGCGGCGCGCAGACCTGGCGCGACGTCCGCCCGGAGTGGCCGGACCGCCGGATCCACGCCTACTACCCCGGCACCGACTCCGGTACGTTCGACTACTTCGTCGAGGCGGTGATCGGGAAGGATGCCGGCCACCGCTCGGACGGCACCTCGTCAGAGGACGACAACGTTCTCACGCTCGGCGTGAGCGCGGACGAGGATGCCATCTCGTATTTCGGCTTCGCCTACTACCAGGAGGCCGGCGACGACCTCAAGGCCGTGGCCATCGACGCCGGCGACGGCTGCGTCGAGCCCTCCCAGGAAGCGGCCGCGGCCGGCGAATACGCCCTCAGCCGCCCCCTCCTCATCTACACGGCCGAGCAGTACCTGCGAGACGAGCCGGAGATCGCCGCCTTCCTCGCCTTCTACCTGCGCAACAGCCGTCAGCTTGTGAAGGAGGTCGGCTACGTGCCCCTCGCCGAGGCCGCCGTCCAGGAACAGCTCGCCATCCTGCAGCCCTACGTCCCGTCCCCGTCACCCTGAGGCCTACTCCTGGCACCCGTGGGCTCGGGCCCCAGCCCTGAGCAACCTCCCGCACACGTGGCCCAGGGCCCTGGGGAGGCGCGTCGCGTTGACCGGCCCAGCGCGCCGCTGCTAATCTGAAATAGGCCCGCAGGGCCCGGAACACACCCGCGGTGGGCGTAGTGTAGCGGTTAACACGTCAGGTTGTGGCCCTGAAGATCGTGGGTTCAAATCCCATCGTCCACCCCATATTCGCGACGGACTGGAGCGGCGGCAACGCCGCTTTCTTGTTCAAGCTCGCTCCTGGCGCCCCCGCCAGGACTCGAACCCGGAACCTTCTGATCCGAAGTCAGACGCTCTGTCCAATTGAGCTACAGGGGCGCATTCTGAGTATATCGCACCCCTCCGCCTCCGAAACTCGCATTGACCGCCCAACTTTGCCGCGATTAAGGTAAGTGCGGCAATGCGCCAGCGGGCGCAACAGCGTTAGAACAATTGAACAATCGAGCAATGGAACAGATGTCCGCCGTTCCATTGTTCGACTGTTCCATTGCTCCCCTCCAGGGACTCACCATGACCACCGAGCAGGAAACCACCGCCACCGCCGAAGAGCGCCTGCGCGACCTCCTCCACGGCGACAACGTGGATGCCGCGCGGGAGGCCCTTGCCGCCACCCACCCGGCGGACCAGGCCGACCTCTTCGACGGCCTGGACGGGGACGAGCGCCGCACGATGCTCGCGCTCCTGTCCGCCGAGGGCGTGGCGGACCTGCTGGAGCACCTCGACGAAGACGTGCGCGAGGATGTCGTGAAAGAGATGCCGCGTGCCACCCTGGCCAAGGTGCTGGACCAGATGGAGAACGACATCGCCGTCGACATCCTGCGCGAGATGCCGCCCGCCGAGGCAGTGCTTGCGCTCTCGCAGATGCGCACGGCAACCGAGATCATGCCCCTGCTCCAGCACGAAGACGAGAGCGCCGGCGGCATCATGACCCGCGGCTATGTCGCGCTGCACAAGGACATGACCGCCGAGGAGGCGATGGCCTTCCTCCGGGCCACCAAGCCCGTAGCCGAGGAGTCCTACTACCTTTACGTCCTCGACGGCCTGAACCGCCTCCAGGGCATCGTCAGCCTCCGGCAGCTCATCGTTTCCGACCCCACGGCTCGCCTCGAAGACGTCATGGCCTCGGAGGTCGTCTCCGTGCCGCCCCAGGAAGACCAGGAAGAGGCGGCGCGGCTGCTCCAGCACTACCGGCTGCGCTCGTTGCCGGTGGTGGATGAGGACGGCGTCCTCCAGGGGATCATCACCTCCGACGACGTCATCGACGTCATCCAGGAGGAGGCCACGGAGGACATGTTCCGCCTCGCCGGACTCCCCGCCGACGACAGCATCCACGCGCCCGTCTCGGTCTCCGCCCGCCGCCGCATCCCCTGGCTCACGCTCAACCTCGTGACCGCGTTCGCCGCCGCGGGGATGGTCGCGATCTTCGAGGGCACGATCGAGAAGGTCGCCGCGCTCGCCATCTTCATGCCGATCATCGCCGGCCAGGGCGGCAACGCCGGCGTCCAGACGGTCACCATCGTCGTCCGCAGCATCGCCCTCGGTGAAGTGGAGGCTGGCGACGCCTGGCGCGTGCTCGGCAAAGAGCTTGCGCTCGGCGTTATCCGCGGCGTGCTCTTCGGCGTGATTGTTGGCCTGATCGCGATGGCCTGGCAGGGAGAGTGGGCCTGGGGCGTCGTCGTCGGGGGCGCTATGCTGCTCAACATGGTCGTCGCCGGCATTTTCGGCGTCTTCATCCCCCTCGGACTGCGCGTCCTGAAGCTCGACCCGGCGGTAGCTTCGGGAGTGTTCCTCAGCACGTTCACCGACATCCTCGGCTTCCTGTTCCTCCTGGGGTTCGCGACGATCCTCGTCGGCGAGCTCACCTGAACCGTAGAGTGTGCCGAACGCTCTGTTGTTCGCTCCCTGCCGTTCTCATAGACTGATTCGGGATGCCACGCTCGCTTGTCGCCGCCCTTCTCGCGCTGGCCTTGATGGCCACTGTTGCCGCCTGTGGCGGCGATGACGACGCGGATTCGGGTACACCCACCGGCGGTGGCACGGTCACAGGAACAGCGCAGCCCTCAAGCGACGGCTCGCCCACCGCGTCGCCGCTGAAGGAGACGCCACCCGCCGGAGGCAGCCAGACACCCGGGACCGCCAGTGGTGTCCCGACGGCGCCCCCCGTCGCCGGCGAGGGCACCCCGGCGGTCCAGCCGCAGGATGCGGACCAGTTCCTCGCGACGTTCGCCGGCAAGGAAGTCGACTACCAGCCCTGCGCCTACAACCCCACGACGGCTCTCACGAACTGCGCCGGCCTCGGCGTCTACGCAATCGACCCGCCGATCACCGGCCAGGACATCACCTGCACGCTCCTGGTCGTCGAAAACGTCCCGAAGGCGATCCAGTGCCAGAGCGCAGAGCCGCCGCAGACGAGGTACTACGAGGTCAAGGGTTAACGCCCGAAAGGAAATCCCATGAAGGTCCACGAGTATCAGGCGAAACAGGTCCTCGCGAGGTACGGCGCGGCCGTCCCTAAGGGCCGCGTCACCGACCGCGCCGATGAAGCCGCCGAAATCGCCCGCGAGATCGGCGGGCCCGTCGTTGTCAAGGCGCAGATCCACGCCGGCGGCCGCGGCAAGGGCGGCGGCATCAAGCTCGCCAACACGCCGGAGGAGGCGCGCGAGGCCGCGAAGGCGATCCTCGGCATGAACCTCGTCACGCACCAGACCGGGCCGGGGGGCAAGCTCGTGAAGAAGGTGTTGGTGGAGGAGGCGATCCAGGTCGACCGCGAACTATACGTCAGCGTCGTCATCGACAACTCCATCGGCCTCCCGATCGTCATGGCCTCGGCGGAAGGCGGCGTCGAGATCGAGGAAGTGGCCGCCCGCAACCCGGAGGCGATCAAGCGCACGCCCGTTGACCCAACCGTCGGCTTCCAGCCTTTCCAGGGCCGCCAGCTGGCGATGGAGATCGGCCTGGGCGGCGATCTGATGCGCCCGGCGGCAACCTTGATCGCCGGTCTGTACAGGGTGTTCGACGAGATGGACTGCTCGCTCGCCGAGATCAACCCACTTGTCGTGACCAAGGACGGGCGCGTGCTGGCCGCGGACGCCAAGCTCAACTTCGACGACAACGCCCTCTACCGTCACAAGGACGTGGCAGAGATGCGCGACATCGACGAAGAGGACCCGCTGGAGGTCCAGGCGCAGGAGTCGGGCGTCGGCAACTACGTGAAGCTGACGGGCAACATCGGCTGCATCGTGAACGGCGCGGGGCTGGCGATGGCGACGATGGACGCGATCAAGCTGGCCGGGGGGGACCCGGCAAACTTCCTCGACATCGGCACCGTCAACGACCCGGAGCGCGTCGTCGCCTCGCTCCGCATCATCACCGAGGACCCCGACGCGAAGGCGATCCTGGTGAACATCTTCGGCGGCATGGCGCGGGTGGACGTCATCGCGCAGGGGATCATCGACGGTCAGAAGCAGCTCAACATCAAGATGCCGATCGTCGCCCGCCTCGTTGGCACTAACGTGGAAGAGGGCGAGCGCCTGCTCAAGGAGTCCGGCCTCGACCTCATCCGCGCCACCGACCTCGGCGAGGCGGCGCGCAAGGCAGTGGAGGCAGCAAGATGAAGGTCCTGGCAGCCATCACAACCGCACTGGTCCTCCTCGTGGCGATCACCGCGTACGTACCGGCAGGCGGCGCGTCTGCGGAAGCGCTTCCGCCTCAACCGGCAGCAGAGCGCCTCGCCGTCAAGGAAGATGCGCCCGAAGGCGAATCAAAGGACCTGCCCTGGGTTCCCATCCTTGTCCTCTCGCTCGTGATTCCGGCGGCGGCACTCCTGGTCCCGTCCTTCCTCATGGGCGGCGAGAAGGAAGTCAGCCAGGTCGAGTAGGGGCGACCGGCGGCCGCGCCGTTCTCAACCGCGATTGCTCCCCTGCTCCCCCCGCTCCCACCCGATGACGCCGCAACCCCTGCGTCGTATGATTCCCTCGTGACGCTCCCGCAGGCTCTCGCCGCCGTCGTCGACCTCCAGCATGCGCACCGCGAACTCCTGCGTGTCGTCGATTCGCTGAAGCCCGAAGACTGGGGGCGCGGCGTCCCCTACGGCGACTGGACCGTCAAGGACCTCGTCGCGCACTGCATCGGCGACATGTCTCCTTCCGGCCCCGGCCTCATCGCGGCCGGCGTGCTGACACCGCAATTCATCGCCGACACCTCGAAGACGTTCGACGTCCGTTCACGCAACCAGGAGATAATCGATGAGCGCCGCCGCTACACCCCGGAGGACTTGCGCCAGCTCCTGTTCGAGGCCCACGACGCCCGAATCGAGGCCACTCTCCGCCTCGACAACTCTCACGTCCCGGTGCTGGAGTACCCCGTTCCCATGGGGCCCCGTTACGAAGTGCGCGTCGAGGACTGGCTCTGGTACGGCTACCACGACCGCGAGCACGCCGACGACATCCGCCGGGCCCTGAGAATCGACTGGAAGCCCGCCACGCTCTCCTACGCCCATGAATTGGACGAGGCCGTACGCCAGATGGTGCGCGGCCGGGAAGGACTCCTGCGGGCGATCTACTCCGTCGCCGACGACGCCTGGGACGAGACCGCCTACGCGCCCCATGGCTGGACCTACCGCCAGGTCCTCGCCCACGTCGCCACCAACGACCTCCGCCCTCAGACCCGCCTGCGCGGCATCCTGGGCGAAGGCGACCCCGCCGCCATGGAGTCCATCCTTCGCACCGACGAATGGAACCAGGAGAGCATCAAGCCCCTGGAAGGTTTGCCATTGGCCGGGGTCATCGATACGATGGCGCGGAACCGCCACGAACTCATGCTTCTCGTGGGCCGGCTCGCTCCCGAACACCTCGACCGGGTAATCCGCTTTGCCGACGGCCGGGAGGTGGCGCTCCGCGACTACATCGCCTTCATCGGCGAGCACGACTCCGTCCACGCGGGGGAGTTCGTGAACGTCAGCCGCCGCGCCAGGCACACCGCGTAAGCTGCATCACGGCCGCCTTGCCAACAGGCAGGGACCGCACCCGCCCTGTGGGGTCAGGGCCCCAGCCCGGACATCATGGCGGAGGGGGCGGGATTCGAACCCGCGAGGGCCTTGCGACCCTAACGGTTTTCAAGACCGTCGCATTCAACCGCTCTGCCACCCCTCCACCACCCATCTTAGCGCGCTACCCAGAAATGATTTCGCTGATCTGCACCTGCGGCCGGCTGTCCGTGTAGTTCGACAGGTCCGCCATGATCGCCCCCGCGTGGGGCGCGAACGCCGCCGCGAACTCCGGCACCGAGTTGAAGTAGAGGTGGCCGACGGCGGCATACGGCGCAGGCGAGCCCGGCATCGCGCCCTGCAGGCCCTTGTCCACCTCGGACCGTAGCAGCGCGGAACCGCACTTCTCCGCGATCATTCTCATGTGGCTGTTGATGTAGTAGTCCAGGTCGAACCTGTCGCTCGGTGGGTACAGTACGGATACGCGGATCATTCGGTGCTCTCCCTTCCTGGTCGCCTAACGCGCCATCTTGTCAACGTAGCGGCGGAACTCGGCGTGCGCGCTGCCCTTCAGGACACTCCCGTGGCCGAAGCAGGCGATGTCGAACTCCACCCCCGCCAGTTTACGGATGCTCTCCTTCGCCTGCGCCATGTCTTCCGTGAACATGGCGAACGGCTTCCCCAGCCTGCCGAACATGTGACCGGCGGCGTCGCCGGCAAACAGCACCCCGCCGTGGTCATTCAGGAGGTACGACACGCTACCGAGCGTGTGCCCCGGCGTGTGGATCACCGTGACTCCCGCGCCCAGGGCCAGCTCGTCGCCGTCCGATACTTCATGATCCCCAGTAGCCGCTGGTGGGTGGTTCATTGGCAGACGCGACACCAGGGGGCCCAGTGTGAGCCCCAGGATGCTGGACTTGCTCGCCGGCGGCCTCGGCTGATCGCCCGCCACGATCGGCGCGTCGATGGGGTGGATGTACACGCTGCCGCCGGTTTCCCGCTTCATCGCCGCAAGCGCACCGACGTGGTCGGCGTGATGGTGAGTGATCAGTATGTCCGAAACATCCGAAGCGCTGCGCCCCATGCCTGCCACCGCCTTCAGCAGCTTCTTCTCATGCCCCTTGAGCCCGGAGTCGACCAGGCAAAGGCCGGCCTCGGTGGCGAACGCGAATGCGTTCACGTAGCCCAGCGGGATTGCATAGACGGCCGGCGCGATCAGTTCAAAAGACACGTGCGAGCGTGAGCCTATCGGAGCCTCCGCGGGGTGTCAATGCGTGGGGTCTAGTGATAGTCGCTGGCGCAGGCGGTGTCCCACGTGCGCGGGCCCGCCTTTCGCGCCCGCAGCAGTGCTCGGTCCGCCGCGAGTAGCGCGGGGCGCCATCCGGACGCTGTGACGGCCGCGACACCAGCGCTGATCCCGGGCAGCGATGCCGCAATGCCGGACCACCGCTGCTGCAGCCGGTTCAGGAACGCCAGCGCCGTCTCTTCAGTCGCCTGGTACAGAACGACCAGGAATTCGTCCCCTCCCATGCGGCCGCACACCTCGTTCGCCCTTACGGTTTCACGCAATACTCTGCCGAATGTGCGCAGGACCGCGTCGCCCGCCTGCCGTCCGTCACTCTCGTTAATCTGCTCGAAATCGTCCAGGTCGATGGCGATGAGCACGTCGCCCTGGGCCAGGCGGGCCATGAGCCGGCCCATCGAAGCGCGCTCCGGCAGCCCGGTGAGCGCGTCGAGCCCCGCGTCCCTCGCGCGCCGCTCCAGGGCGTGCTGATGCTCCAGTGCCGCCTGCAAGTCCTCGATGAACCCCGGCAGGTGTCGCTCGATCATCCAGCGCGCGGGGGTGTCTCCGGGAGCCATCGGATAGACCCGCCCACCCGTGCCAAACGAGATGTCGATCGCGATGCAGTCCGGCTCCGTCCGGGAATCGCAGACGCTGCCGCCCAGGTCCCGGACCAGGCGCCGGGCCAGGCTCGCCGCCTCCTCCGCGGAAGCGATCCTCAACGCGCGCCGGGTCGCCTCGTGGACGGCCGCCGGCACCGTACCGCCGGCCGGGGCGGGCGCTGAACCAGGTTGTCGTTCGGCGGGTATCATTCTCACATCGTGAGACGGAGTCACCGCCGGAAAGGTTACGCAGCGCCCGCGCCGTCTTTGTTCCTGAACCCAAACGGTCTATCGTTCTAAGGGTGCGACGCGCAGCCGCTGTAACCGCCGCCGGGATCGCCGCCCGCCTCAGCCGCCGGCTGGGGGCCGGCGGAGGGACCGCCCTCCCCGGGCTCATCGCCGAAAGGATCGACCCCGGCATTGTGCGCTCCCTGGCCGGGCAGATGGCGCTCGGTTCCGTGCTCGTCACCGGCACCAACGGCAAGACTACGACGTCGCGCCTCCTCCGCAATATCGTCGCCGGCGCCGGCATGCAGCCGGTCGCGAACGCCGAAGGCTCGAACATGATGCGGGGAATCGCGGCCGCGCTGGCCGGGGCGGCGGGCTGGCGAGGCGATGTGCGCAGTCCGGCAAACCGCGCCGGCGTCTTCGAAGTCGACGAGGCCACGCTACCCCTCGTTGCCCGCGAAGTCGCCCCCCGCGCGATCGTCTTTACCAACCTTTTCCGGGACCAGCTCGACCGCTACGGCGAGGTGGACACGGTTGCGTCGCTCTGGCAGGAAGCCGTCCGGGCGCTCCCGGAAGGCGTGATCATCGTGATCAACGGTGATGACCCTTCCACGGCATCACTCGGCGAGCATGCCCGGGGGAGGGTCATCGTCTACGGCCTGGACGACCCCCGTGCGTCCTCAGCCGGCATTGAACACGCGGCCGACGCGCGGTGGTGCCGCTGGTGCGGGGCCGAGCTTGGGTACACTGCGGTCTTCTACGGCCATATCGGACACTGGGCCTGCGATTCCTGCGGCAGCGCCCGGCCGCGGCCTGACGTCGCGTGCGTGTCCGCCACACCGGCGCAGGATGGGATGGACTGCGAGTTCCATACGCCCGCCGGAGAATTTGCGGTGACCCTGCCCCTGCAGGGGCTGTACAACGTCTACAACGCGCTCGCGGCCGCAGCCGGGGGTGTGGCCCTCGGCCTCGACAACGCTGTTCTGCGGAACGGACTGGCGCAGTCCACTGCAGCGTTCGGGCGGCAGGAACGGCTCCTGGTGCAGGGGCGGCAGGTGGAGATCATCCTCGCCAAGAACCCCGCGGGCCTCAACCAGGTACTGCGGACAATCCGCTCCAATAACCCGCAAATGGACGTGGCGTTCTTCCTGAACGACCGGGTCGCGGACGGGCGGGACATCTCCTGGATCTGGGACGTGGACTTCGATCTCCTCGCCGGCAAGCTGCGGGGCCTGACCGTCTCCGGCCGGCGCGCATGGGACATGGCGCTGCGCCTGAAGTACGCCGGTCTCGCCGACGCGCCGCGTGTCGAGCCTTCCACGAAGCGCGCCCTGCGCATCGCTCTGGGCCAGACGCCCGAAGGCGAAACCCTCTATGTGATCCCCACTTACACCGCGATGCTGGAGGTCCGCAACGTCCTCGGCCGTTGGGCGGGGCGGGGCGCCTTCTGGCAGGGGGAAAGCCGTTGAACCTTCGCCTGGCGCACCTCTATCCGAAGCAGATGAATATCTACGGCGACCGCGGCAACATCATCAGTCTGCGCCAGCGCTGCTGGCGCCGCGGCATTTCGCTGGAAGTGGAAGAGTTGGACATCGGCGCCCCCCTGGATCCCGAGAGATTCGACATGGCCTTCATCGGCGGCGCCCAGGACCGCGAACAGCAACGCGTCGCGCAGGACCTGCGCGAAGTCAAGGGCGAGGCACTGCACCTGGCTGCTGAGAGCGGAGTCGTCATCCTCGCCGTCTGCGGCGGCTACCAGCTGATGGGCCACTATTACAGGGAGGCCGGCGGGGAGGAGTTGCCCGGCCTCGGCCTGCTGGACATCCACACCGTGCACCCCGGCGCGCAGGCCCGCCGCTTCATCGGAAACGTTGTCGCAGAGTGGCGCGGCATGACGGTTGTAGGCTTTGAGAATCATGGCGGCCGCACGTTCCTCGGGAATGGCGCCTCGCCGCTGGCGAAGATCATCTCAGGCCACGGCAACAACGGCAAAGACCGCTCCGAGGGCGCTGTCCGCCGCAACGTCTTCGGCACCTACCTGCACGGCTCCCTCCTGCCCAAGAACCCGCGCTTCGCAGACCACCTGGTTACGCTTGCGCTCCAGCGGCGCCACGGTGACGTGCAGCTTGAGCCGCTGGACGATATGGTAGAGGAGGCGGCTCACCAGGAAGCGGTGCGGCTCGCAACAAGAAGGACGCTCATCAGGCTTGGAGGCTGACCCATGGAGAAAGCGACACTTGAGGCCCCGGACATTTCCTGCGATCACTGCATCCACTCGATCCAGCAGGTGGTGGACAAGCTGCCGGGCGTGAAGTTCCTGTCCGGCGACCCATCCGTTAAGTCCGTCACGGTGGAGTACGACGCCGCTCAGACGGCGCTGGCGCAAATCGAGGCGGCGATGGAGGAAGAGGGTTATCCCGTTAAAAAGTAGCGCCCGGGCCACGGCGTCGATCACGACGGCGGCCATCGTGGCCGCCTTCTTGCTCTCCGGCGCCTGCGGCGGCAGCGGGGCTTTCGGCCGGCCGACGGGATCACCGGCGCAGTCCGGTGCGCCCTCATCAACCGGCCGCGCGTCGCCATCCCCGTCGCCCGGCCTTCTCGAACTCGCCTACCGCATCCAGGCCGGCGACACGCTCGGCGCCATCGCGGAACGGTTCGGCGTCACCCCGGAGTCGATCATCGAAGCAAACGACCTCGCCGATCCAACGGCGCTGGTGGTGGACTACATACTCAAGATACCCGGCGTCGATCCGGCCACCGCCGGCATCTCCCCCGCGTCCAGCCCGTCATCAGAGAGCCCGATCGGGTTCCGCATGATCATGCCCATCCGGGGCGCCTGCCTTTCGCGTGACGAGCAGCAACTACCGAACGTCCCCCGCGAGTACCGGCACGGCGTGCACGAGGGAGTGGACTTCTTCACCGGCTTCTCCTGCGTCGATGTGCCGCTCGGGCTGCCGATCGTTGCACCCGCCGACGGCACCGTGATCCGGGCCGACCATGAATTCAAGCAACTGACGCAGCGACAGATCGATGAACTCCTCGCCCTGACCGCGCAGCTTGGCTACACCGACCCGGGCACTCTCGACAAGTTCCGCGGCCGCCAGGTCTGGATCGACCACGGCGACGGCATCGTGACGCGCTACGCCCACCTGTCGGACATCCCGCAGGAAGTCCAGGTTGGGACGAAGGTGACGGAGGGGCAAACCATCGCCTTCGTTGGCGACTCCGGCACCCCCGAGTCGCTCGCACAGGCCGGCTACAACAAGCATCTGCACTTCGAGATTCGCGTTGGCAATTCATTCCTTGGAGCCGGTCTATCAGTAGAAGAAGCGCGCGCGCTGTACGAGGCGGTCTTCGGCCTCAGGTGATTCCCCGACGCGCGCGGAGACGTATCCTGTAACAACGACGATGACCGAGGCATCCAGCGCGGAACAACAGGCGCCCCCCCGGCGCGGCTTTGTGCGGCGAGTCGCATACCCGGCTGCCGTGATCCTGGCGATCGCCGGGGTCATCTACTGGCTTGACCACCGCGCCGGCGGCACAACCGACATCGGCGAAGAATACGGGCCGCGCGATCTCCCGGCGGCGCTCGTGCCGGAAGGCGCCTCCGTGACGGCCGCGGTCGGTTCGCTGGCGCCCGATTTCCTGCTGGAAAACCTCGACGGCGGAGAGTCGCGCCTGAGCGACTACCGCGGCCGGCCGGTTGTGCTCAACTTCTGGGCCACCTGGTGCCGGCCCTGCCGAAAGGAGATGCCCCAGTTCGTCGAGGCCTACGACAAGTATTCGGCCGACGGCCTCGTGATCATCGGGCTGAACCTGCAGGAAGGTAAGTCCATCATTCAGCCGTTCGCCGACGACTACGGCATCGACTTCCCGGTCCTGATCGACCGCGACGGCGAGGTGGGCGACGAGTACCGCCTGCTGGGCCTGCCCACAACGTTCTTCATCGATCGCAGCGGGGTGATACGGAGCATCTTCAGAGGCCCGCTAGAGGGGGCGGTGGACGGTACAAACGTCCAGGGCGCAATCGCCGGAAGCGACCTGGACACCCGCATAGCCGAAATCCTGCCGGAAGGGGACGCGGATGGAGGCGGGTAAGGCCGTCCCGCAGCGAGCCCCCGGGTGGTCCCGGACCCTTTCGCTGATTAATCCGCTTCGAGCTGTCTGGTGGCTGTTTACCAGCGTGCGCTTCGCCGTCCTCCTGCTTGCGCTCCTGGTGCTCCTCAGCCTGGCCGGCGTGGTCGTCCCACAGGTCCCATCGAACGTGCGCGGCGATGCGATGGCGGAGGCGCAGTGGCTGGACCGGCAGCATGAGCGGTTCGGTTTCGCGACCGATGCAATCGACGCGGCCGGTCTCTTCGACGTCTTCCACCAGCGCTGGTTCGCGCTCCTGCTGACTGTGACGGTCGTGTCGACCGGGTCGTACATCGTCAGCCGTTTTCCGGGTGTCTGGCGGACGATCACCAGGCCGCGGCGGCGGGTGCCGGACAGGTACTTCGACCTGGCGCCGCACCGCGTGCGCGCCGAAGGAGCGGTGGACCCGGAAGCGCTCTCCGCGGTGTTGCGGGCCCGGCGCTACAAGGTCTACACCGAGGCGAGCGGCACCGACAGCTACCTCTTCGCAGATCGGTTCCAGTGGGCACAGCTAGGCACGTTCCTCACTCACGCCTCGGTAATCGTGTTCATCCTGTCCGCCGTTGTATCGAGGATGGATGCGTACTCCGCGCCCCTGTTCCTGTCAGAGGGCGCGACGCTCCCGGTGTTCCCGGTCAAGAACCCGGGGCAGATGCAGGTCCAGCTAATCAATGCCCACGCTGAATTTGCCGACGACGGGCAGCCCCTGAACTACCGTGCCGACCTGGCGATCTTCCAGGACGGCGCCGAAGTCCTGCGCTGTTCATCCACCGTCAATTCGCCCTGCGCCTACCGCGGCTTTCACTTCTACCAGGCGGCGTACTTCGGCTACGGCGCCACGCTAGTCGTCCGCGAAGCGGCTACGGGGAACGTCGTTTACCGCGAGACCGCCGCCCTGGCCGAGAAGACACCCTCTCCGCACATTCGGATCATCGGCTCCGACGGAGTCGTGTTGCTTGATGACACGGTGCTCCTTACCGAGTCCGCCGGCGCGCAAGACCGTGAGTACCGCGCCGGCCTCCTGCGCCTGCCGGACGGCACCCCTCTCACTTTCTGGCTGCCGGTTGAAGGTGGCGACCTCGTGGTGTTCGAGCCGTCATCCGGGAAGGACGCCATCCGGACGTCGCTTGCGCCCGGTGGGCGCTACACCGCGGGCGATCTCTCGCTCGAGTTCGTGCGCCTGGAAGACGTGCCGAGCGCCGTCGTGCCCGAGTTTCCCCTGCCCGAAGCTGCCGGTGGGGGCCTGGGAGACGCGCTGTTCCTGATGACGAACGTCGTATACGGCACCGACCGTACATCGGGCGGGGACGTGTCCGCTGCGGCGCCGCCGGGCGAGCCCCGGCTCACGCTCGTCGGCCTGCAGCCGCAGTCGATCACCCTGGCGCCGGGGGAAAGCATCGAGGTGGACGGCCTGGAGTACGGATTTGAGGGCCAGCGCGAGTTCGTTGGCATCGAGGCTAAACGTGACCGCAGCGACAACCTCGTATGGATAGGCGCCGCGGCCATCGTCGTGGGCCTGATGATTACGTTCTGGGTGCCCAGACGCCGGCTATGGGCTAGAATTACCGGGGCCCAACTATCGCTTGCCGGGCAGGCGCCGGGCCACGCCAACTACACCCGCGAACTGGCGGATATCGCCGTCGCGGCGGGTGCCAGGGTAAAGGACGACGGAGACAATGACTGATCTTGCCATGCTCGCCATCAACATCGGGGTCGACCCAACGATCGCCAGGGTCGCCGGCGTCGAGATCACCTGGCACGGTCTCTTCACCGCCGTCGGCGTCGTCGCCGGAGTCGCCATCGCATCATGGCTCGCCCGGCGCATGGGATACCCGGAGGACATGGTGTACAACGTCGCGCTGGCGCTGGTCATAGGCGGCATCATCGGCGCACGCGGGCTGTACGTAATCGAAAACTGGGGAGACTTCGAAGACGACCTCGGCCAGATATTTGCGCTGAACGCCGGTGGCATCTCGATCTACGGCGCCCTGATCGGCGGCACAATCGGCGCCTGGACGTTCGCGATGATCACCAAGGTGCCGAACATCCCTCGCGGCGCCGACATCGCGGCTATCGGCGGAATCATCGGTATGGCGGTCGGCCGCATCGGCGACATCATCAACGGCGAGCACTTCGCCGACTCGACGGACCTGCCCTGGGGCGTCGTCTACACCGACCCGAACAGCCCCAGCTTCATCCGCTTCGGCGCGGACGCGGCGCCTCAGCACCCGGCCGTGGCCTACGAGATGATCGGGGACCTGATCATCTTCGTGGCGCTCCTGTTCGTTTACTTCCGCGTCCCCCGTGCCGGTGTCACATTTTTCGCCTGGGTCCTGCTCTACGGTCTTTTGCGCTTCGCCGTCAGCTTCCTCCGCCTCGATGACCAGGTCTTCCTGGGGCTCACGACCGCGCAGACGATCGCCCTGGCAGCGATCCCGCTGGGCGGCGGCGGCATCACCTACTTGCTCATGACCCCGCCCGCCGGCGAGCCGCGCGCGGAGCGGCGTCGTCGCGGCCTTGAGGAACCTCAGGCCTCACCCGCCAACACCGAGGAGACCAGTTCCGGTTGAAGCTTGTCACCCTCTACACGCGCCCGGCGTGTGCTATCTGCCGCGATGCGGAAGATCTCTTGCGTCAAATCGGCAAGACGATCCGGTTTGAGCTTGAAATCGTAAATATCGACGAAAATAGCTCAGCTCACGAGAAGTATTGGGACCGTATTCCGATAATCACAGTGGATGGAATCGAGGTGGCCGGGGGAACGGTTGACGGCGGTCATCTATACGACGTGCTGGCGTCCCGGTAAGGAACTCCCGGGTTGTAACGCCGGCTCAAACCCGACTGTTTTACTGTACGAGCGTCCGAATTGTAACGGCAGATATCCGATGGCAGTATTCCGTTGCGCTGATAAGGGAACCGGAATCGCCATTCCCGAGAAAGGCCAGGCGCACTAACCGATGGCGTTCAACGGCAAGATCAACCATATCAACAGCCACTGGTATCTCGTCTCCAGTCACGGCTCCGTCCTCTTCTACGTCGCCGTCCACCCCGACTGCACGATCCGCGAAATAGCGGATGACATGTCGCTCACCCAGCGCACTGTCTGGGGGCTGATCGGGGACCTCCGTCGCGCCGGCATGCTCCGCATCCGCCGGGAGGGACGTCGCCACCACTACACCGTCGACCTCGACGCCGACTTCAAGCACCCCACACTCAAGGGGCTGCCCCTGCGGGCGGTCCTGGGCGAGCTTGTCGAAGAGCACGCCCGCCATCCGCGCCGTCCCGCCGCAGTATCCGCATAGCGCACCATCCGCGGGAATGCCCGCGACCTTACTCTAGAAGGCCCGCCGGGGGCGACGCCGACGTACTCGAGACATCCCACGGCGTGCCGGTGCAACCGGCGTTCGGAGTCACGATCCATTCCACTTCCACAGGCGATCCGTCCTCATGAATGAGCGCCCGCCCACCGACTGTAACTTCGTCGCCATCTGCGATGACTAGGGGCTCATCAGGACGGGCGGCAAAGGTTATGGTCCGCGAACCCTCATCCCAAAGCACGTCCGTTTCTCTCCACACGAGCAATAGCTTGTCCCCGTTGGCCCTGGTCAGGGTCACACAAGTGTCGCCAATCTCAACAGGGCCCGTACCGCCCAGCGCTTGGTATCGAATAGCGGGCGGCTCCATGCGAATGATGGCCATCGGCCCAAAATTGTCGCCCTGCGCGCCCGAATCGCGGTCGTTCGGGCCAGCATCGCTGCAGGCGGCCAGGGCAAGCACAACGCCAGTGAGCAGTGGGAAGAGGGTACGAAAGCGCCGGGCGTGCTCACCGCCGCCTCCATCTCCGCGAGCGCCATATGCTTCCACGGCATTCACCTCATCTTCAGACATCCCACATCCTTCACTCTTCAGACGGTAGGGACGGTGCTGAGGTTCCCAATCCCCTGTGCCGCTGACCCATTACCGCTGGGCACCGGGCCGGAGGGTGCAGTGCCGCTTGGCGGACAACACAATAACCGCTGAAGAGAGAACGAAGAGTGTCGCCCGGACAGAAAGCCGGGCCAGACGCGAGCCGAAACCGAAGAACAGCATGGCGGTACCCCCTTCTTGGACGCGCAACAATACTGCGCCCCAATTGCAATCTTGTCAATGGGTCATTGGGGAATCGAGTTGACATCTGTCTATCTGCCTGCTAGCATCCCATTCATAAATCGAATAGATCCTTATCCAGAGAGGTGGAGGGCGACGGCCCTGTGAAACCCGGCAACCGGTCCAGGTGGACAGCGGTGCCAATGCCGGCCCCCAGACGGGGGAACGATAAGGCAACACGGACCTCTTCTGGCACAGAAGGGGTTTTTCATTTAATGAGCAAAACAGCAACTGCGCGAATGGCGATGACGGGGGCCTCCGCCTGACGGTAGCGAGGCCCATGCTCCAACATCGATCCCGCTCTCAAGACAGGGGATAACCATCGTGTCATTCGCCAGGAACCTCAGATGCCGCGAATGCGGCCACCAATACGGACTGACGCCGAGTAACGTCTGCGAATTCTGTTTCGGCCCGCTGGAAGTCGTCTACGACTACGCAGCGATCAAGAGCCGCATCAGCCGTGACTCCATCGAGGCCGGCCCGCCGACGATGTGGCGCTACGCGGACCTGCTTCCCTGCGACGCCGAAACCGCGATCGACATCGGCACCGGCTACACGCCGCTCATCCGGGCCGGCAACCTCGGCCGCGCGCTCGGCCTCAACCGCCTGTACATCAAGAACGACTGCCAGAACCCCACCTGGTCCTTCAAGGACCGCGTCGTCTCAGTCGCCAGCAGCGTGGCGCGCGGGTTCGAGTTCGATACGCTCGCCTGCGCCTCCACGGGCAACCTGGCCAACAGCGTCTCCGCTCACGCCGCCCGCGCCGGAATGCGCGCCTGCGTGTTCATCCCGGCCGACCTGGAGCAGGGGAAGGTGATCGGCTCGGCCGTGTACGGGCCGACTCTCGTCGGCGTCGACGGCAGCTACGACGACGTGAACCGCCTCTGCAGCGAGCTGGGCGATAAGTACCCATGGGCGTTCGTCAATATCAACGTCCGTCCGTACTACGCGGAGGGAAGCAAGACCCTGGGCTACGAAGTGTGCGAGCAGCTCGGCTGGCGCGCGCCGGACCACTGCATCGTCCCCCTCGCCAGCGGTTCGCTCTTCACCAAGATCTACAAGGGCATCAAGGAGCTCGCCTGGCTCGGCCTGGTCGAGTGGACGGGCACACGGATGAGCGGCGCCCAGGCGCTGGGCTGCTCGCCGATCGCCGAGGCCTGGGGCCGCCACAGCTTCAATATCCGCCCTCAGAAGCCGGACACCATCGCCAAGTCCCTGGCCATCGGCAACCCGGCCGATGGATACTACGCCCTGAAGACGATGGCCGACACCAACGGCGGCGCGACCGCCGTAACCGATGACGAAGTCGTGGACGGCATCAAGCTCCTGGCCGAGACCGAGGGCATCTTCGCTGAGACCGCGGGAGGCGTAGTCGTCTCCGGGCTACGGCGCATGGTAGAGGACGGGCACGTCCACCCGGACGAGGTGGTGGTGGCATTCATCACCGGCGCTGGACTCAAGACCCAGGAGGCGGTGGCGCCCGCACTTAAGCCCGCCCTCCACGTGAGCCCAACGATCGAGTCATTTGAAGAGGCGCTGTCCGGGCGCGCCGCCGCGCTCGCCGGTCAGGCCGGATAAGGGGATGGAGCAATGGCAAGGCAACGAGTGAAGTTCACCTTCGTCGAAGAGTTGATCAAAGAACCCATCATCTGGAAGCTCGCAAAGCAGTTCGACGTTATCACCAATATCCGCCGCGCGGACGTTAGCGATGAGCGCGGCTGGGTGATACTCGAACTGGAAGGCGACCGCGACGAAATTGAGCGCGGACTGGACTGGGTCCGCGACAACGGCGTCCGCGTCGACCCGGTCTACGAAGACGTCGTCGAGGGCTAGCGCGGCATGGACGAGGCCGCGTTCACGAAATGGCTCGACGCCTACAGGCACATGTGGGAGTCGGGCGATGGATCCGCCATCCCCCACATGTACACGGAGGATGCCCGGTACTACGAGACGCCGTTCGACGAGCCGATGGTAGGCCGGGATCAGATCGCGGCCTACGCTGGAGACGCCTCAGTGGCTCAGCGGAACATCCGGTTTCACTGCGAGATCTACGGCGCCGTGGGAGATACGGGACTGGCGCGCTGGAACGCGTCGTTCGAGAGGGTGCCATCCGGCGTGAAAGTGGAACTTGATGGCGTCTTCGCTATTCGCATGGATAATGACAATCGGTGCTACGAACTCCGCGAGTGGTGGCACAGGGTTGAGAGCTAGAGGAGATCATCGATGCCGATAACAGTACGCATACCTACCCCGCTCCGGAAGCTGACACAGGAGAAGGACATCGTCCAGGGGTCCGGCGACACCCTGCAGCAGATGATCGACAGCCTGGAGAAGCAGTTCCCCGGCCTGAAGGAGCGGCTCTGCGACGAGACCGGCGAGCTACGACGCTTCGTGAACGTCTACGTCAACGGCGAGGACGTCCGTTTCCAGGACGGCGTCGGCACACGCCTCACCGAGAACGCCGAGGTCAGCATCGTGCCGGCAGTCGCCGGCGGGTAGTCGCGAAACGACCGGGCCGAGACAACGCTGAACATTTCCGCGAGTCCGTACGCCTTGACGGCGTGTCGGGCAGCGAGATAATTGGGCCATCACAGGCCTGAAGGCGGGAAGGGCACCCGTTTGGAAGACCCGGCCCTGGCGCTTATCCTCGAACGCAGCCTCGCCCTTATCGAGGAGGGGGAGAGCATCCACGTCGTGCTCACCCGTTTCCCGGACTTCGCGGATCGGCTGGGGCCGCTCCTGGACACGGCCGTCCGGCTCCAGGACGGCGCCGGCTCCGCCGTGGACGTTCCCTTCGATTTCCTTCAGGACCTCGGACGCGCGCTCAGGAGCCTACCGGCCACCGAGTAGTTGCGGTGCCCGGCCCTGATTGCGTTTGACAGGCGGCCGGCTTTCCGCCTATAATTCCGACTTACCAGACCGACAATATCGATTATCCATCGAACTGCTCTGGAAACGGGGATCACTTTGACCATCCAGGAAAGGCCCTCCACCTTCAAGGCGCACCCTAAGGTTCCGTCAGACCTCAAGCCAGGCCACGTCTTCGTCACGCTTGACGAGGAGATCGAGAACTACGCCATCGAAGCGCGCCGCTACCGCGAGAACCCGGAGGCGCTGGAGGGCGAGTTTACTCCCTTCCGCCTGCGCATGGGCACGTACGGCCAGCGGCAGATGGACCAGCAGATGATGCGCATCAAGCTCCCGTACGGCGGCATCAACGCGGAGCAGATGGACGTGATGGGCGAAATCGCCGAGCGCCACTCCGGCCTGCGCCGCGGGCACATCACCACCCGCGAGAACATCCAGTTCCACTTCGTGGATCTCCTCGCCGCCGAGGAAGTGATGCACATGCTCGCCGACGTCGGGCTGACCACCCGCGAGGCCTGCGGCCACACCGTCCGCAACGTCACCGGCTGTCCCTACGCCGGCGTCTCCGACCACGAGCTGTTCGACGTCACGCCGTATCTCGCCGCGTACGCGCGGAACATGATCCGCAACCCCATCTGCCAGAACATGCCGCGCAAGTGGAAGACTGCCTTCTCTTGTGGGCCTATCGACTGCGCCGGTACACCGTTCCACGACATGGGCTTCATCGCCCAGGTGCGGAAAGAAGGCCGCAAGGAAGTCCGTGGCTTCACAATCGTCGTTGGCGGCGGAACATCCACGATGCCCCGCGTCGCCGATATAGTCTGGGACTTCGCCACCGCGGAGGACGGCCAGTACATCCGCGTCGCCGAAGCCTGCCTGAAGGTGTTCGACAAAGAGGGCGGCCTGGCCAACTTCCTGCGCAAGAATATGAACAAGGCGCGCGTCAAGTTCCTTGTG
This sequence comes from Chloroflexota bacterium, assembly GCA_037441345.1. Taxonomy (GTDB): domain Bacteria; phylum Chloroflexota; class Dehalococcoidia; order SM23-28-2; family RBG-16-64-32; genus DATKKM01. Next base: position 27,569 of record JBBISJ010000010.1, on the reverse strand, counting down.
CAGAAGCTCGGCATCGAGGAGTTTCGGCGCCAGGTGGACGAAGAACTCGCCCAGCCCTGGGCCTGGGAGCCGCTGGACATGGACGCGCTGACGCAGCTGGCCCCCGAGGGCCCAACGCCCGGCGAGGCGCCGAACGGCCATCGGCCGGGCCCGGGCTTCGACCGTTGGGTCGCGACGAACGTCGTCCCCCAACGCCAGGCCGGCCACTGCGCCGTGACCGTCACCGTCCCACTGGGCAACCTCACTCCGGAGCAGTTCCGCGGCCTGGCCGGCCTCATGCGCCGCTTCAGCGGCGGCAACGCCCGCACCCAGCAGAACCAGAACCTGGTCCTGCGCTGGGTCCGCGAAGAAGCCCTGCCGGCGCTGCACGCCGAACTAAAGGCGCTTGGCCTCGGGGACCCCGATGCGGGCCACATGGCCGATGTCGTCGGCTGCCCGGGCACGGATTCCTGCAAGATGGGGATCACGTCGTCCCAGGGCGTCGGCTATGCGATCCGCGAGGCGTCCTTCGGCTGGGGCTACGACGACGACCCGCTCGTCCAGCAGATCACCGTCAAGGCAAGCGGCTGCCCCAACGGCTGCGGCCAGCACCACCTGGCGGCCATCGGTCTCCAGGGCTCGTCGTTCAGCGCCAACGGCGCCACGATCCCCTGCTTCGACATCTTCCTCGGCGGCGGTGGCTACGTGGGCGGCGACAAGTTCGGGACCCGCGTTGCCCGCGTGCCGTCAAAGCGCGCGCCGCTGGCCGTTAAGAAGCTCATCGACCACTATGTAAGTAACCGGAACGAGGGCGAGGAGTTCGTCGCCTTCGTGGACCGCGTCGGCGCAAAGAACCTCGACACGTTGCTGGACGAGTTCAAGGAAGTCGGCCCCGTGCACCAGGACATCCAGATGTACATGGACTGGGGCAAGGAAGAGCTGTTCGAAGTCGTCCGCGGCGAGGGCGAGTGCGCCGTCTAGCCACGTGATCCAAATCCACTCAAACGGAGGAGCAAGGTGAAGGAAGCAGTCAGGTACACAGAGGCCGACATCGAGGAGCTTAACCGCGAACTCGGCCTCAAGCCCGCGGACGAGATCGTCCGCTGGGCGGGCGAGACGTTCGGGCGCGATATCAAGTTCGCCGACAGTTTCGGCGCCGAGGATGTTGTGCTCATGGACATCATTGCGAAAAACGCGCCGAATATCCGCGTATTCACGCTGGACACCGGCCGGCTGAACGACGAGACATACCAGGTCATGGAGGCCACCCGCTTCAAGTACCCGGACGTACCGATCGAGGTGATGTTCCCCGACCGCGACAAGGTCGAGGCGCTGACCCGCGAAAAGGGGTTCTTCTCCTTCCGTGACAGCCTGGAAAACCGCAAGGAGTGCTGCGCCATCCGCAAAGTCCAGCCACTCAAGCGCGCGCTCGCCGACGCCCGCGCCTGGATGACCGGCCTTCGCAAGGACCAGTCCGTTACCCGCACCGACACTCCCGCCATCGAGTGGGACGAGGGCAACGGGATCATCAAGGTGAACCCGCTGATCGAGTGGACGAACGACGACGTGTGGGCGTACATCAAAGAGCAGAAGATCCCGTACAACAAGCTCCACGACCAGAACTACCCGAGCATCGGCTGCGCGCCCTGCACCCGCGCCATCAAGCCCGGCGAAGACATCCGCGCGGGCCGCTGGTGGTGGGAAAACCCTGAATACAAGGAGTGCGGCCTGCACGAGTAAGTGTCCCGGCCGAACACGTCGCGAACCCTGTAGAGACGTCCCGCCGGGGCGTCTCTACCCATCATCGAAACGGAGCACTGGATGACCACCGGAGAAACTATCCCCGCGCACGGCGGACGCCTCATAGACCTCGTTGCCACCGGCGATGAGGCGGCGGTGCTGCGGGAGCGAGCCAGCGGACTGCAGCGCGTGACCCTGGACTCGCGATCGCTGTCGGACGTGGAGCTGCTCGCCGTGGGCGGGTACAGCCCGCTCGACGGCTTCATGACCCGGGGCGACTATCGCTCCGTGGTCCAGGACATGCACCTCGCCAACGGAGTCCCGTGGTCCATGCCCATCACCCTCGCCGTCACCGGGGACGAAGCGGCGGGGATAACAGAAGGTGGCCAGGTCGTTCTGACCGACGATGAGGGGACGCTCATCGCCGTCATGGAGGTGCGCGAGAAGTTCCCTTACGACAAGCGCGACGAGGCCCGCAGCGTGTACCGCACGGACGACGAGGCCCATCCTGGCGTCGCCGCTCTCTACGCCCAGGGAGACGTGCTCCTCGGCGGGCCGCTGAAGGTGCTCCAGGTGCCACGCCATGACGATTTCCCGGAGTACCGCCTGACGCCTGCCCAGACGCGCGCCGGGTTCGCCGCCCGCGGCTGGCGTACCGTCGTCGGCTTCCAGACCCGCAATCCGGTGCACCGCGCCCACGAATACATCCAGAAGTGCGCCATGGAGATCGTGGACGGCCTGCTGCTCCACCCACTCGTCGGCGATACCAAGTCCGACGACATCCCAGCGGACGTCCGGATGCGTTGCTACGAGGTCCTGATCGAGAACTATTACCCGTCCGACCGAGTCGTCCTCTCCGTCAACCCCGCCGCCATGCGCTACGCCGGTCCGCGCGAGGCGATCTTCCACGCGCTCGTCCGCAAGAACTACGGCTGCACTCACTTCATCGTCGGGCGTGACCACGCCGGCGTCGGCAACTACTACGGCACCTTCGACGCCCAGCTGATCTTCAACGAATTCGACCCTCAGGCGCTCGGCATTACGCCCCTCATGTTCGAGCACTCCTTCTTTTGCAGGAAGTGCGGCGAGCTGGCGAGCGTCAAGACCTGCCCCCACGGACCGGAAGACCGGGTCAGCCTCTCCGGCACCCAGGTGCGCGAGATGCTCACAGGAGGCATCGCGCCGCCGCCGGAATTCTCGCGGCCCGAGGTCGCGAAAGTATTGATCGACGCCATGCAGGAGCGGGTGACGCCGCACCATGCAATCTGAGCAAGCGCGGGATGTGATGACAGCCGGCGCGCCCGTCCATCTGCCCCGGCCGCGCTGGCAGACCCTGGCCGGCGCCGGGACGCGGGTCGCCTACAGCGCCGCCGGCCTCTTTATCTTCATCATGGCGCTCCAGCTGATGAAGGCTGGTGCCAGGGGTCTCAAGCCGATCCTCGAAGGCCTCTCCGCGGACGGCGTGGTCAATCTCCTGGGATTCGGCTGGCTTGGCTCCTACATCGTGATGAGCGGCTCCCCGGTCGCCGCCATCTCGCTCAGCCTCTACTCCTCCGGCACAACGTCAGACGTCGAGGCGTTCGCCATGATTAACGGCTCCCGCCTGGGTGCGTCCTTCATCGTGCTCTTCATCGGCTTCGTTCTCTGGGTGACCCGCAAGAAGAGTGCAGACGGCCTCTACATCGGCGTTGTCGCGCTCCTCACGGCGTTCACGCTCTGGCTGCCCGTCCTGCCCATCGGCATCGTCATTCTCAAATCCGGCTGGTTCGACTCGGTCCGCTTAGGCACGCCCGGGGCCGTCACGTCATTTGTAGACGCTGCCTACGACCCCATCGTTGACGGCATCGCGGACCTCGTCCCCACGCTCGTCGTGTTCGTGCTGGGCGTCGGGATGCTCCTCACGGCGTTCGCCGTCTTTGACCGGGCGCTACCCAACCTCGAGCAGCCCAGCCTGCGGATGGAGCGCATCAAGGATGCCCTTCACCACCCGCTGGCGATGTTCAGCCTCGGGGCGGCGATTACCGCCGTCACCCTGTCCGTTTCCATCTCGCTGACCTTGCTCATACCACTTTCCCTGAAGGGCTACATCCGGAGGAACGCGATCATCCCGTACGTAATGGGCGCGAACATCACGACATGGGTGGACACTATGATCGCCGCGTTGTTGCTCGACTCGCCGCGGGCTTTCACGATCGTGTTCACCCAGATGGTCGTCGGCGGGGTGATATCGCTACTCGTCCTCATCTTCCTTTACAAGCCCTATTCCGCCGTCATCATCACTCTGGCAAACCACATCACGCACAACCGGCGCGGATTCGCCCTGTTTATGGGCGCCATCTTCATCGTGCCCCTGGTGCTTTTCCTTGCCTGATTGCGGATACCCCTATGGGGTATGTTATGATTGTTGACGGAGATAGTCGGAAAAGCCGATGAGAGTTTCGACAAAAGGGGATTACGGCATCCGGGCGCTGATCGAGCTGGCCCACCGGTTCGGCGAAGGCCGCCCGATCCAGAGCGCCGAGATCGCCGCGCGCCAGAAGATCCCCGAGTCCTACCTGGAGCAGCTGCTCACCACCCTGCGCCGCGCCGGCTTCATTCGCAGCGTCCGCGGCCCCCAGGGTGGGCACGCCCTGATCCGCGACCCGCGAGAAATCCGGGCGAGCGAAGTGATTGAGGCGCTGGAAGGGCCCCTCGTGCCCATCGACTGCCTCGACGATATGAGCGCCTGCTCCAAATCGGGCGGCTGCGCTCAGCGTGAAATGTGGGCGGCCGTGCGCGACGCCGTGCAGAACGTACTCGAAAACGTCACCATCGCTGACCTGGCGGAGCGCGACCGCGCCGCTCAGCCGGCGGGGGCGCGATATATCATCTAGGAGTTGCCATGCGAGACAAGATTGCAGATAACGTACTGGAACTGGTCGGTAGCACGCCGATGGTGCGGCTCAACCGGGTGGTGCCGCCGGGGTCCGCCGAAATCGTCGGCAAGATGGAATCGCTCAACCCGGCCGGCAGCGTGAAGGACCGCATCGCCCTTAACATGATCGAAGTCGCAGAGCGTGAGGGCCGCCTGGCCCCGGGCGACACGATCGTCGAGCCGACGAGCGGCAACACCGGTATCGGCCTCGCGATGGTAGCCGCCGTCAAGGGCTACAAACTCATCGTCACCATGCCGGAGGACATGAGCCTCGCCCGCCGGGACCTGCTGGCCCGCTACGGTGCGGAGGTCGTCCTCACGCCGGCGATCGAAGGCATGACCGGCGCTGTCTACGCGGCACAGGAACTGGTCGGCGGCAAGAAGGACCGCGTCTTCATGTGCCAGCAGTTCGAGAACCCGGCAAATCCGGATGTCCACCGCCGCGCCACCGCGCGCGAGATCCTCGCCGCTACAGACGGCCGCATCGACGCGTTTGTAGCCGGCGTCGGCACCGGCGGGACGATCACCGGCGTCGGCGAAGTGCTCCGCGAAGAGCTCGGCAAGGACGTACTGATCGTCGCCGTCGAGCCGACCCGCAGTCCGGTGCTCCAGGGAGGACGCGCCGGCGTCCATGCCATCCAGGGCATCGGCGCTAGCTTCGTCCCCGGCATCCTGAACCGCGAAGTCTATGACGAGATCATCGCCTGCACGGACGAGGACGCGATCGACATGTCCCGCCGCCTTTGCCGAGATGAAGGTCTACTGGTCGGCATCTCCGCCGGCGCCAACGTCTGGGCGTCGATCAAGGTCGCGAAGCGCCTCGGCGAGGGCAAGCGCGTGGTGACTGTGCTCTGCGACACTGGTGAGCGATACTTGCAGATGGAGGCCTAGGATGCGTGCGCCGGGTACGCCCGCCGGGCGTAATGGAGGAACCTCGATGGCGGTTACAGTCTACATACCAACACCTTTCCGGAAGCTCACCGGCAACCAGACGTACCTGAAGGCCGAAGGCAGCACCGTCGGCGAAGTGCTGGACGGGCTTGGCAACAGCTATCCGGCGCTGCGCCACATGATCTACGACGACAGCGACGAAATCCCAGGACACATCAACATCTACGTGAACAACCAGGAGATCCACAGCCTCCAGGGCAAGGCCACGCCCGTCGCCGACGGCGACGAGATGGCCGTTATCCCGGCGATCGCCGGCGGCGCTACAGCCCTCACCCCGGAGCAGGTGGACCGCTACTCGCGGCACATCATCATGCCGCAGGTGGGACCGGCCGGTCAGCGGAAGCTGATGGAAGCGAAGGTCCTGATCGTCGGCGCCGGCGGCCTGGGCGGGCCGGTGGCCCTATACCTCGCCCTCGCCGGCGTCGGCACTATCGGCATCGTCGACTTCGACGTCGTCGATCTCTCGAATCTGCAGCGCCAGGTCCTCCACCAGAACGACGACGTGGGCAAGCCCAAGGTCCAGTCGGCAAAGGAGACCCTCAACGCCTACAACCCGGACGTCAACGTCGTCGTCCACGAGTCGCCGATCACGTCCGACAACGCGATGGAGTTCATCGCCCAGTACGACATCGTGGTCAACGGCGCCGACAACTTCACAACGCGCTACCTCGTCAACGACGCCAGCTACATGAGCGGCAAGACTCTGGTGGACGGCAGCATCCTCCTCTTCGACGGCCAGGCCACCGTCTTCGTGCCCGGCCAGGGCTGCTACCGCTGCCTCTTCCCAGCACCGCCGCCGCCCGGAATGGTACCCAGTTGCGCCGAAGCCGGCGTCCTCGGCGCCCTCACCGGCATCATGGGCTCCATCCAGGCGACGGAGACACTGAAGCAGATCCTGGGCATCGGCGAGCCGCTCGTCAGCCGCCTGCTCCTCGTCGACGCCCTCGCCATGGACTTCCGGATCGTCAAGCTCCGCCGCGATCCGAAGTGCCCGCTCTGCGGCGACGAGCCGACAATCACCGAACTGATCGACTACGAAGGCTTCTGCGGCGCGCCCTTCCCGGGCGGCCACGAGAACAACGCCTAGGAAGGGGACGAAATGGCTGTAGAGGTACGGGTGACGGCGAACATGCAGAAGCTGCTGGGCGGGCAGAAGTCTGTCAAGGCGGACGGCGCCACGGTCCGCGACGCACTTGATGATGTGGACCGGCGCTACCCCGGCTTCAAGGACATGGTGATGACGGACGGCCAGCTCCACCGCTTCGTCAACGTCTACCTCAACGACGAGGACGTCCGCTTCCTGGAGAAGCTCGACACCAGCCTGAAGGACGGCGACATCCTGTCGGTGTTGCCAGCCCTGGCGGGCGGTTAGCCGGAGTCGTTGTCGTAGGGGCGGGCCCCAAGGCCCGCCCGATAGAGGCCCACTGATGCTCTGCAACTCCATCCTCGAAACCATCGGCAATACCCCGCTCGTCCGGTTGAACCACCTCAGCCCCTCGCCTGACGTCAACGTCTACGCCAAGCTGGAGGGCTTCAACCCCACCGGCAGCGTCAAGGACCGTATCGCCTTGTTTATGGTCAACGCCGCCGAGAAGAGCGGCGAGCTTACGCCGGACAAGGTCGTCCTCGAGCCCACGAGTGGCAACACAGGCATCAGCCTCGCGATGGTCTGCCGGGCGAAAGGTTACCGGCTGCTCTGCGTCCTGCCGGACAACGTCACACCGGAACGAGAGGCCCTTCTCCGGGCGTTCGGCGCGGACGTCGTCTACGCAGAGAACGCGACGAGCACCAACGATGCTGTCTTCAAGGCCCAGCAGATGCTGGCCGAAGACCCAGACGCCTACTTCATGCCGTACCAGTACGGCAACGAGAACAACCCGCGCGCCCACTATGAGACCACCGGCCCGGAGATCCTGCGCGACGTCCCGCAGGTGGACGTCTTCGTGGCCGGTCTCGGCACCGGCGGGACACTGACCGGCACGGGGCGCTATCTGAAGGACCACCTGCCGGACGTGAAAGTAGTCGCCGCCGTCCCCCACCCGGGGGACCTGGTCCAGGGGCTGCGCGCCCTTGAGGAGGGATTCATTCCCCCGGTGCTTGACGAGTCCGTTCTCGACGGGCGCATCGTCGTCGATTCCGTATCGTCGTTCAACATGACGAAGCAGCTCATGGAGAAGGAGGCGATCTTCGCCGGGATCTCCTCCGGCGCCGTCCTCAAGGTGGCCGTCCGCGCCGCCGAGCGGATCGAAAAGGGGAACGTTGTCGCGCTCCTGGCGGACGGCGGCTGGAAATACCTCTCGACAGAGCTCTGGACCAAGGACTGGGGCCAGCCCCACGAGGAAGTGCAGGGGAAGATCTGGTGGTAGGCGCGATCGGCCGGATCATGATGTACGGCTTCATCCTCGCCCTGGCAGCGTTCGTGTTCGCCGCCTATTTCCTGATCAAGGACGACGGCGGCCGCCCGACCGAGGCGGTCCAGGAGCTTACCATCCACGACCTCACCACACGGATCGCCGAGTTCAAGGGCAAGGTCGTCACCACCACCGGCCGCGTCACTTTCAGCGAGGAGCACGGCGAATACCAGGTCACCGACGACGGCAACTTCGCCGTTATCATCCGCGGCTGGGACGACCGCAACCAGCTCGCGGCGCTCAAAGACAAGTACGCGCGGGTAACCGGCACCTTCGACTTCGAGGACGGCTTCGGCGTATTCATCCAGGCGGACACGGTCGTACCGGTGGAGTCACCGTAATGGCCCTCCGGCTGCGTGAGTCGTTCCTGGCGGAGATGGTCGCGCACGCCCTGGAGGACGCGCCGAACGAGTGCTGCGGGATCATCGCCGGGCCGAACGGCGAGGCCGTCAAGCTCTTCCGCGCGAAGAATGCCGAGGCCAGCCCCTACCGCTACAAGGTGGACGACAGGGACCTGTTCCGCATCTACAACGAATGTACGGATAACGACTGGGAGTTCCTCGCGATCTACCACTCGCACACGGCCAGCGAGGCCTACCCCTCACCGACCGATGTCCGCCTCGCCTTCTGGCCGGAAGCGTACTACGTTCTCGTCTCGACGAAGGACCCCGCCGCGCCCGTCGTTCGCGCGTTTCGTATCCTCGACGGTGCGATCAGCGAAGAGCCGATCGAGACCGCTTAGTCGATCAAGCTGTACGCGAAGACCCCGGTCACGTATCCGCTCCCCGGGTCGGAGATGACCGGGATCAGCAGCAGCCACACCAACGCTCCCGCCAGCACAGAGAACAGCGCGGCTGTCCCGCTGACGTCGCGGAACGAAGCTCCGAGGCCGTACATGGTGTAGAAGAGGGTCCCCAGCACAGACAGAATCCCGAACGTGAAGCCGATCTCCGGCACGAACACCAGCAGCCCGAGCGCATAAGGAGCGTGAGTGATCAGGGTAACGCGCAGGTAGTCATCCACCGGGATGTCCTCGACCCGGAACAACTGGACCAGCAGCAGGTACGTCACGGCCATGCCCGCTCCGAACAGGATTGCCGTAAAGAAACTCCCGAGGACCACCGTATCGACGAACCACCCGTCCGGTGCCCGGTCCAGCACCGTTTCGCCGAACAGCCACGCCCCGAGCGCCGCCAGGAACACCGCACCGGCCGCTGCCGCCAGGGACGCGGGCGTGAACGCGACATCGTTCCTGATCTCGTCGAACACCGAATCGTCGAGCAGCAGGAGGCGCCGTAGCCGGTTCATGAACAGCTCAACCGTCATTCCGATGCCTCCCTCGAACGGAAAACCGCCTCCCGTACCGAGAGGCGGTTCTTGGCCTGGCTTGCGAGCGCACCTACATGGCGCCGGACGCGCCGCCCTTCTGCTCCTCCTGGAACATCAGGAACCCGCCCGCCGCCAGGGCGATGACGAGGATGATTCCCAGGAAGAACCCGAAGCTCAGGTGGCTCGACTCGTTCAGGAACTTGATGGCCACAAAGACCACCGCCGCCACGCCAAGGCCAAGGTGGATCTTCGGCCAGGTCAGGTTGTTCCCCAGCTCTGACGGTAACTCGATCGACGTGAACCTGGAGACGGCGACCTGTCCCGCCATCACCAGGCCAATCAACACCGCCAGGATCGACCACATCGCCCCCGGCGCCTCCCAGCCACTGGCGCTGGCACTCACAGATCCCAGTCCGAAGTCGACTGTGATCTTGTACCAGGGGAGAAAGCTATCGATCAGCAGGATCGGCCCGGCGATCAGGACGATCTTCTCCCCCAGGCTCATCTTCTGGAAGCTATCCATTAGGTTGGTGCTCATATAGGCGCTCCTGTTCCCGGCACCGGTCTGCACCGAGAGGTAGTTAATCTCACTTCTATCGAAACTGATAACGAATTATCGCACCTCAGGTTAACCATTCCCGAAAGCGATTACTCTCTTTCTCCATAACACGCTTCCTTCTCTACACTTGCCATCGCTGCTAGAGTGTGAGCCTGTAGTCATGTCGATGGACGATCCTGCACGCCGGGCGGCGGCGTTGGCCGCATCCGCCGGCCTCAAGCTGCCCGACGCCCGCCTGGCCCAGGTGGCCTTCGGACTCGCCGGCGTCGCCGCGGCGGCCGCCACCCTGGCCCGCCACGACTACGGCGCTCTCGAGCCCGCCTCCCGCTTCGTCGCTCCTCCTTCCCGATGACCGAACTGCACTGGCTCTCGATCGCCGAGGCATCGTCGCTAATCGAGCGCCGCGAAGCCTCGCCGCTCGACCTCGTGGACGCCTCCCTGCAACAGATCGACGCGGTGGGCGCACGGACCAACGCCTTCATCACCGTCCTCGCGGACAAGGCCCGTGTCACCGCCCGCTCCGCCGCGGACGAGATCGCCCGCGGCGAACGCCGCGGCCCGTTGCATGGCATCCCGGTCGCGGTCAAGGACCTGTTCGATGTGGCGGGCGTCCCGACCACCGCGGCCTCGAAGATCCTCGCCGGCAGCATCGCCGCCACGGACTCGGGAGCCGTCGAACGTCTCCGCGCGGCTGGCGCCATCATCCTCGGTAAGCTCAACCTCCACGAGTTCGCCTACGGCGCAACGGGCATGGATTCTCACTTCGGCCCGGCCCGCAACCCCTGGAATGCGGACCACATCACTGGCGGCTCCAGCTCCGGCTCCGGCGCCGCTGTCGCCTCCGGCCAATGTTTCGCCGCGCTCGGCACTGACACCGGCGGCTCCATCCGCATCCCGGCCTCGCTATGCGGAGTCGTTGGCCTCAAACCCACGTTCGGCAGAGTAACCCGGCGTGGCCTGTTCCCCCTCAGCTGGTCACTGGACCACGCCGGCCCTATGGCGCGCACCGTGCGGGACGTCGCCCTCATCCTCCAGGCGATCTCCGGCCGCGACGACGGCGATGATTGGTCGTCAGCGGAGCCCGTGCCGGACTACGCGGCTTCGCTCTCAAGCGACGTGAACGGCCTGCGAATCGGTGTTCCCGACAGCTTCTTCTTCGATGCGCTCGATCCCGACGTCGAGTCCGGCGTGCGGGGAGCGATCGGCGTTCTGGAAGACCTGGGAGCGGTCGTCGAGCCTGTCTCGCTTCCGCACATCGCGGACATCCCCGCCGGGGTGACCTGCATCATGCTGCCGGAAGCACTGGCGGTGCATCAGAAGTGGATGCAGGAGCGCCCTGACGACTATTCGGAGAGCGTGCGTTATCGCCTCGAGCTCGGATCAACCGTGAATGCGCTCAGCTACGTCCAGGCGCAGCGCTTCCGCGAAATGGCCGTACGCGCGTGGCGCGACGAGGTGTATTCCCGGTTCGACCTGGTCGCCACGCCTGCGACGGCGGTCCCGGCTCCGCGCATCGACGAATCGGACCTGGCCGTGACGATGAACCTGATCCGCTTCACGAACCCGATCAACCTCCTGGGGGCGCCTGCGATATCGGTTCCCTGCGGTTTCACGGCTGCTGGACTCCCCTTTGGCCTCCAGCTGACCGGCCGCTGGTGGGACGAGGCCACTGTCCTCCGCGCCGCCCACGCCTACGAGCAGGCGACGGACTGGCGCGAGCGCCGTCCCGCCTTCTAGCGTTTGCGGAAGATCGTCCGGAACACCATCCAGATCCCGAACACCGTCAGGGCGGTGGTGACGATCCGTGTCCAGTCGAAGACGGGCACAATCCGCGTCTCATCCTCCGTCACTTCGAGGACGCCGACCGGCAGCACGCGCACCGCGCCGCCTCCTCCGCCACCGGTGCCCACGTGGGCTTCCTCGGCGTGACCGTTACTTCGCCCGTTATGGGACGGCCCCGTGCCGCCGCCACCGCCGCCGAACGTGTACGCGACCGCCGCGATCGGGATGATCGTCTTGTCGGCCACCTTGCGCTCTTCGCCGTACACGAGCTCGACCCGGGCAGTGGTGCGGATCCGGTCCAGGATGGAGTTCACAACTCCCTCGCCCGTCCAGCTGCTGTCTTCCACAGGTGATACCTCCTTTAATTGGCCGGCGGCGGTTGGGGCGCGCCGGGTCAGGCTCTGCTGGCCACGACCAGCAGCCAGTTACGGGGCGAGAACTTGAGCCCCAGCTCTTCGAACGCTTCGCGGGCGGCAATCTTCAGCGAATTCGCTCCCGCCTCCAGCGGGACGCCGGGCAGGACACCCTCGATCCAGAGGCCATACTCGCTGATGCTCTCGAAGCTGCTCAACGGCAGCTCCACCTGCAGGACTTCCTTCCGGGTCACCTTGAAGCCGTTCTCCTCCAGGAGGTGAACGTAGTCTTCTTCCGTCAGCCGGTGTCGCGCCTCCGTCCGGGTCAGCGTCTTGTCCGGCATGATCCCGTAGTTCGCCTTCAGCGAGCGCAGTGCCCGCATCATCCACCGGCGATAGAACTGCTCCGACTCGGGAGGCTCCGCGCCCTGGTAGAACGTCGTATTGAAAGAGAATGTGCCGTCTTCGCGCAGCGTCCGCTTGATCTCCTGAAGCACCCTCTCCTTCTCCGGCACCAGGTGGATGGCGTTGCAGAAGAACACCGCATCGACGGGCCCGCGAACCAGCTGGCTCAGCTTTTCCGCGCTCCCCTGGATGAAAGCAACAACGGCGCCGCGGATGTTCTCCAGGTTTCGTTTGGCCGCCTCGATCGCGGATTCCGATGGCTCCACGGCTATCACTTCCGCGCCGTCGTTCGCCACCTCCTCCGCCAGCAGCCTTGTGACCGCGCCGGTGCCCGCGCCCAGATCCACGACGTGCTGTCCCTTGTGGAGTTCCGTCAGCGCCACCAGGCGCCGGTTGACCGCCTCGTAGAACGGGTGCGCGGCAAATTTCTCGAGCGTGTAGCCGCCGTTTCCCTGCGGTTTGGTCGTCGGCCCGTCGGAACCTGTGGTCATGCTTTCCCCTTTATCAGTGCGGCTGCTCGGTCGAGTATACGGCAAGCCACTTCGTACTTCGTCAATAGCGGCAGGTCCTCCTTCTCGCCGCTGCGCGCCAGTATCGTCACCCGGTTCGTATCCACGGCAAACCCGGCGTCCGTCGCTGTGATGTCATTGGCGACGATCAGGTCAAGGTCCTTCGCCGCCAGCTTTCGCGCCGCGTTTTCCAGGAGGTCCTGGCTCTCCGCCGCGAACCCCACCTTGATCAGGCCCGCGGGCCGGCCTACATCGGCCAGGATGTCGGGCGTGCGCGTCAGCGACAGTACCATGCCCTCGCTGCCTTCGCGCTTGATCTTCTGACCGACCGGCTCTCCCGGCTGGTAGTCCGCCACCGCGGCCGCCATCACCATGATGCTCGCGCCGGCGCATTCCGGCAGGATTGCGTCCCGCATCTGCCCCGCGCTCTTAACGCGGATCACCCTCACCCCGTACGGGTCGCGCAACGCGACGGGGCCGGTCACCAGCACCACATCGGCGCCGCGGTCCCGCGCCGCTTCCGCCACCGCGAAACCCATCTTCCCGGATGATTCATTGCCGACGAACCGCACCGGGTCGATCGCCTCGTGCGTGCCGCCCGCTGACACAACAACCTTCCGTCCGGCCAGGTCGCCTTCCCGCCCCACCAGGGCCCTCACGGCGCCCATGATAGTTTCCACCTCCGACATTCGGCCGGTCCCGGTGTGACCCGACGCCAGCCGGCCCTCCTCCGGACCGACAAACGCCACGCCGCGCTCCTGCAGCGTTCGCACGTGCCCCTGCGTCGCCGGGTGTTCCCACATCTGCGGGTCCATCGCCGGCGCCACCAGGATAGGGGCGCGCGTGGCGATCGCCGTCAGGCTCACCAGTTCATCCGCCAGCCCCAGCGCCAGCCGCGACAGGGTCGTCGCCGTCGCCGGCACGATCACCATCAGGTCGGCGCGGCGCGCCAGCGCCACGTGCAGCTCCGCGATCTCAGATGTGGCATCCCACATATCGTGGTAGGCCCGGCGGCCCGTCACGCTCTGGAACGTGATCGGCGACACGAACTTCGCGGCCTCCGGCGTCATCGCCACATCCACCACGGCTCCCGCCTGCGTCAGCTTGCTGGCCAGGTCGCACGCCTTGTAAACGGCGATACTGCCCGTGACGCCGAGGACGATTGAGCGTTCCGTAAGGTTGTACATGTTACGCCCGGTTCATCTCGTGGATCAGGCGCAGTCCTTCCAGTGTCAGGTTGGGGTTGATTTCGTCGATCACGTCCGTTTCCCGCCCAATTATCTCAGCGTAGCCGCCCGTTCCGATCACGCGAGCGTCACCGAGCTCTTCCTTCATGCGCCCAACTATCCCTTCGATCAGCCCCACGTACCCGAAGAGGATCCCGGACTGAATCGCCGCTATCGTATTGCGGCCGATCGCAGACTTCGGCCGGTCCAGCTCCACCCGGTAGAGCTTGGCGGCACGCCGGAACAGCGCCTCGGAGGCGATACCCAGGCCCGGCGAGATCGCGCCGCCGAGGTAGTCGCCCTCGCTGTTGATCGCGTCGAACACGGTGGCGGTGCCGAGGTCGACGACGATGAGCGGAGGGCCGTAAATCTGGATCGCCGCCACTGCGTCGGCCACCCGGTCCGCGCCCACTTCCCGCGGCGTGTCGTACAGGATGCGCAGACCCGTCTTTATCCCGGCTGTCACGTGCAACGGCGCCGTCTTGAAGTAGCGCCGGCAGACCTGGTCGAACACCGGCTCCAGGTCCGGCACCACGCAGGCGATGATCGCCTCGCCGACTTCGGTGGATTCCAGCTCCTCGTGTTGAAGCAGCGACAGGATGAGCACACCGTATTCGTCCGGCAGCTTCTCGACATCCGTGGCGAACCGCCACGTAGCTCGCAGCTGCGGGCCGTCGTACACGCCCAGCGTCACTATGGTATTGCCAACGTCCAGGGTAAGAAGCATGGAATCGGTGTCCCCGCGGGCCTTCGCCCGTCAGCGCAGCGCCATTATAACAGCGGCGGGCGGCGAACCAGGCGCAGGCCGGAAGCAGTCCCCGGCCGATTTCGACCAAATGGCTAAAATTAGGGGGGGCAGGCTATTGACATGCCCATCGGCCGGTTTTTAGCGACAGTGAGGGTTAATGCAGTCCTCACCCGGGCCGACGACTGAGCCTCTGCAGGGATCCGGCGAAGTGTGCGGTTTTAGGGTAGTTTTGACCGGTTATGAAACGGCCTGCCGGGCCCCTCTTGTCAGGGTTCGGAAAGGCGGGACAACTTGCCCCGTTGATTAACATAACTCGATTGACGCCCTTGCTTTGCCCTTGCAAGAATCCCGTCAGTCCGCTCCCAACTACCCTGATTAACGGAGGCGCTCATCATGGCAGACCCCACTGCGCAGCGCGTCTGGGATGCAGCTTTAGGCCAGCTCCAGATTCACGTCACGCGTCCAAACTACGACACGTGGCTGAAAGAAACGCGCGGACTGCGAATCGAAGATGGCCGGTTCATCGTCGGCGTGCCCACAGAGTTCGTCAAGGAATGGCTCGGCACCCGCATGCGTGGCCTCGTGGCCCAGACCATCGGCGGCATTCTTGGCCAGCCGACCGAAGTCTCCTTCGAGATCTTTGCGTCCGGCGTCAACGGCAACGGACACAGCCCGGCCATCGCCTCGGGCAACGGCAAAAGTCCGGTCGCCCACCAGGAGATGGCGCTGGCAGAGGCCCCCGTCAATTCCATAATCTCGAGCCCGTTGCTCCGGCAGCGGCTCAACCCGAAGTACACATTCAGGGCGTTCGTCGTCGCCGATAGCAACCGCATCGCCGCGGCGGCGGCACTCGCCGCCGCCGAGCGGCCCGGCGAGGACTACAACCCGCTGTTCATCTACAGCAGCCCCGGCCTTGGCAAGACCCACCTTCTACAGGCCATCGCCCTCCGTGCCGGCCAGGCGGGCCACAACGCCCTTTACGTGACGTCCGAGCAGTTCGTCAACGACTTCGTCACCTCCATCGCCCAGAACCGCGGGGACGAGTTCCGCCGGCGCTACCGCTCGGTCCAGCTTCTCCTTGTCGACGACATCCAGTTCCTCGCAAACAAGGGACGGACCCAGGAGGAGTTCTTCTACACCTTCAACGACCTGCACTCCAACGGCTGCCAGCTCGTGATCGCAAGCGACCGCGCCCCCGGCGCCATCGCCGGTCTCGAAGCCAGGCTCGCTTCCCGCTTCCAGTGGGGACTCGTCACCGACGTACTCCCCCCGGACGAGGAGACGCGCCTGGCGATCCTGCAGGCCAAGGCGAAGGAGCAGCGCGTGGACCTGCCCGCGGACGTGGCCCAGTACCTGGCCGACCGCGTCCGCGACAACATCCGCGCTCTCGAAGGATGCCTCAACCGCGTCGTCGCCTACGCCAAGCTGACGAGGAGCGCTGTCACCGTAGAAACGGCCGCCAGGGCCCTGGCGGCGCTGACCCCTACCATGGCCTCCCCCGGCGACCCCCAGGCCATCCTCCAGTCCGTCTCTGCCTACTACGGAGTGCCGATTCCTGCCATTACCGGCAAGAGCCGCGCCAAGCAGATCGCCGAAGCCCGACACATTGCGATGTACCTCCTCCGTGAGGACGGCGAACTCGCGCTGAAGCAGATTGGCCTCCTCCTCGGCAAGCGCGACCATTCAACGGTGATCCACGGCGTCCAGAAGGTCACACACAACCTGCTGGCAGACCCCCGCCTGAGCGCCCAGCTCTCCGAAATCCGCGCTCAGGTTTCCCACTAACCTCTCCACAGCCATAAACACCGGCTAATGCAGGGCGGTGCTTCTCCACGCGAGGGCCCCGCCCTCGCTGATTTCGCCCCGCTTCCTCGGGGGCAGCGGCCCGGCAATCCACGCTCATCCACGCCGCCGGGGATATCTACTCACACTCTTTCCCCTGTCTGCCGCCTGCCCTCTTCCACAAAACCCACATCTCTACGGCTACGAGAGACTAAACAGTATCAATCAATCCGGTTCATATAATGATGAAATGATTGATCGTATTGAGATCACCGCGAGAGGTGGAAATGGTGGAAACGGAGCGGTCAGTTTTCGCCGGGAGAAGTACGTTCCCCGTGGCGGGCCGAACGGTGGGGATGGTGGGGATGGTGGCAACGTCATTCTGGAGGCCGATCGTTCTGTCAGGACACTGAAAGAACTCGGACGGAGGCGAGTTTACCGGGCGGAGCACGGCCTTGGCGGTCAGGGCTCTGACAAGCACGGCCGCAACGGTGAAGACCTGGTCCTCAAGGTGCCGCCCGGGACGCAGGTCTCCGAAATCAGCGCGGAGACTGACACCGTCTTTCGAGGGGATCTGACCGAGCACGGACAACGGCTGCTCGTGGCGCGGGGTGGAATCGGCGGCTGGGGCAACGCACGGTTTGCCACCTCCGTCCACCAGGCGCCGAGGATCGCCCAGAAGGGGCAGGCCGGGGAAGAAGTGCGGCTGAGGCTGGACCTGAAACTGCTTGCGGATGTGGGCATCGTTGGTCTGCCCAACGCGGGCAAATCAACCCTTCTGGCGCAGGTGTCGGCGGCCCGCCCGAAAATCGGCGACTATCCGTTCACGACCATCGAGCCGAGCCTCGGCGTGGTTGACGTGGGCTGGCAGAGGTTCGTGATGGCTGATATCCCGGGATTAATCGAGGGCGCGTCGGCCGGCGTTGGCCTCGGCCTGGACTTCCTGCGTCACATCGAGCGCACACGGCTCATCCTGCACCTCGTCGACGGCAGCAGTCCGGACCCGCTGGCGGACATGCAGACCGTCAACGCCGAGCTGCTGGAGTACGGACATGGACTACAGGAGAGGCCGCAGATCGTCGCGGTGAACAAGGTGGACAGGCCGGATGTGAAGGCAAACGTGGAGCACATCAAGGAGCGTTTCGCGGCCGCCGGCCTCGCACCGTTCGTCATCTCGGCCGCCGGCGGCGAAGGCGTGGCGGAACTCATGGAGGTCATCGCGGGGACCCTCCGGGAGATCGAGGCTGCCGAGGGACGTGTACCGCAGGAGGAAACGAGGCTGGAGGTCCTGCGGCCCCTCGAAGGGCGGCTACGCATCGTCCCGGAGAACGGCGCATTCAGGGTTCTTGGCGATCGCGAAGTGGCCTTCGCAGAGATGATGCCACTGGAGAGCGACGAGGGCCGGGCAGAGGTCTGGCGGCGCTTTCAAAGGTGGGGTGTCACCGGGGCGTTGAAGCGAGCCGGCGCGAAGACCGGCGACCGTGTGCGCCTCGGCCAGGTCGAACTGGAAATGCAGGGTTGAGCACCACGGCCGTCCGCCTCGGCGTCCTCGGCGGCACATTCGACCCGGTCCACATCGGCCACCTCGTGCTCGCGGAGACTGCGCGGGATGCAGCGGGCCTCGACAGCGTGCTGTTCGTGGCGACCGGCCACTCGTGGCGCAAGCCGGAACGGGAGATCACGCCGGGGGAGATGCGAATCGAGATGCTGCGCCTGGCTGTGCAGGGCAACGAAAGCTTCGCCGTGTCAGACATCGAGGTGCGACGCCCGGGGCCTTCGTACACCCACGAGACGCTGGAGGAGCTGGCGGCGGGGCATCCCGGTGCCGGCCTCTTTTTCATCCTCGGTCGCGACGCCCTCGCCGACATGCCGAACTGGCGCGACCCCTCCCGGATCGCGGCGCTGGCGACGCTGCTCGTCGCGGAGAGGGCAGGCGAGCCGCCCGGCGCTGCAACCATCGAGGGCGCCCGGATTCAGCGCATCGAGATGCCGCTTATCGATATTAGCGCCACGACCGTTCGCGAAAGAGTGCGCGCAGGCCTCTCGATCCGCTATTTGGTCCCGGATGCCGTGGCGGAATACATCGTCGCCAACCGCCTGTACCTGTAGGGGCGCTGCTCGCCGCGCCGGCCTACAGTACGAACGTCAACCGGATCCTGGCGCCCTGGCCATCCGCCCAGTCTGCCATCTCCGCAAGCTCGTCCAGCCTGTCAGCCAGCTCCGGGAACGCGGCCGTCAGCTCCCGCAATTCGCCGTTGTCGCGGATCGCCGCCGCCGCCGACCGGGCGGCCACCGCGAGCCCGCCCGGGTCCTGCCAGAGCCGCTCCAGCAGGTCGGCCTCCTCAGAGCTTTCGGCCCGGGCGTCACCGTAGTTCAGTAGCGGCCCGATATTGACCTTGAGCTTGCGCTTCAGGACGAAGGCTGCTCTGGCCAGCACGTGATCCGCGCCGTAGCGCTCGCTATGCGCCATCGAGATGAAATAGACGATGTCCGAGCTGGGTCCCAGGAACTCCGTCGGCGGGTCACCGGCCGTAGTCTCGACGATCAGCACCGTGGGAGCGTCGCTCATGGGAGCCGGCAGGCGATAGCAAACGCGGGGCCTGTCACGAAGGACACATGGTAGCGCGCGTCGCTCAGCAGATGTCTAGCGTAGTCTTGGATGTCTTCACGCCAGCGCGGCCCGGCGAACTGCGCCCAGTCCACCGGCGACTTCCCTGTCACCGCGTGCTCCAGCAGGAACCAGTTGGACATGATCAGCAGGCCTCCCGGCCGCAGGAGCTTCGCAAGGCGGTCGTAATACGCCGGCCGGGCTCCGAACCAGCCGTCGTCGTGAATGGCGTCATAAAGCCCCGTCAGCGAGTTCAGGATCTCTGCACCCTCGCCTTCTATAGCCCGGATGCGATCCGAGAGACGAAACTGCGACGCGAAGCCCGCGATGCCGGCGATGTGCTCCGGGAAACGATCGATGGTCTCGACAACGCCGCCTTCCCCCGCGGCTTCGGCCAGCCACAGCGCGCTGTACCCCAGGCCTCCGCCGACCTCGAGGATGCGCCGCGCCCCGGCGGCCCGAACGATCGTGGCGACAACGCGCATCTTGAGCCCGTCCGAGGGGTAGACTCCGCAATCCTGCTCACCGCCGGGCAGCGTACTGGCGTGTTCAACGCGGTGCACCGCTGACGCGGCACGGACCTCACCGAAGGGGTCAGGGCCGTACAGGTTGAGCAGGTACGAGGCGAAGTCCCGCATCTTCCCAGTATAGGGTTTCCTGGCTCCGGGAACGGGCTCGGCGTCGCCGACGACCGCGATGGGGAGGCCGGAGGGGCAGGACCCCTTTGGCGGACGTCTGCCTTCGAGTGAAGGCGATGGGGAAGGAGGCGATTGGGGGTCAGCCCGCCAGTCATGACCCATGCCGCCTGCTCGTTTCAAGTGCTGTCCCCGGCCAAGCGTTCGTATGGGAACGGGGAGTCAAGAGGGGCGGAGTCCCTGTGGCGGGGGCCTGGGGGTGTCCCCCAGACCTCTATTCCCTCAGGAGGGGAGGGGTGGGGCGGCGATGCGCAAGCCCGCTGCTAGACGTCCAGCGTGGCTTTGTCGTAGTGGGACTGGATGAACCGCTTGCGCGGCGCCACTTCTTCGCCCATCAACTCACTAAAGATCTGGTCCGCGTGCATCGCGTCAGCCACGCTCACCTGGAGCACAGTGCGCATGCCGGGATCCATCGTCGTCTCCCAGAGCTGCGTCGGGTTCATCTCGCCCAGGCCCTTGTAGCGCTGGATGTTGAGGCCCCTGCCGTCCTTCAGCTTGTTCATGTAGGAGTCCTTGTCCTTGTCCGTGTAGAACCAGCGGACGTCCTTGCCCTTCTTAATGCTGTAGAGCGGCGGCTGGGCGATATACAGGTAGCCCGACTCGATGAGCTCCGGCATGTAGCGAAAGAAGAACGTGAGCAGCAGCGTGCGGATGTGGGCGCCGTCCACGTCCGCGTCGGTCATGATGATGACGCGGTGGTAGCGCAGCTTCAGCGGGTCGAAATCTTCGCCGAAGCCCGCGCCCAGCGCCGTGATGATCGCCTTGATCTCCTCGTGCGCCAGCATCTTGTCGGCGCGGGCCTTCTCCACGTTCAGGATCTTGCCGCGCAAGGGCAGGATCGCCTGGAAGCGGCGGTCACGCCCCTCCTTGGCCGTACCGCCCGCCGAGGCACCCTCCACCAGGTACAGCTCGCGCACCTCCGGGTTCCGCTCGGAGCAGTCGGCAAGCTTCCCGGGCAGCACGCTGTCGTCCAGGAAGCCCTTTTTGATCACCAGGTCGCGGGCCTTGCGGGCCGCCTCGCGGGCGCGTGCCGCCGTCAGGCACTTCTCGATGATGCGCCGTGCGTCTGACGGGTGCTCCTCCAGCCAGCTCGACAGTGCGTCGTTCAGCGATGAGTCGACGAGCCCCTTCATCTCGGCGTTGCCCAGGCGGGTCTTCGTCTGGCCCTCGAACTGCGGCTCCGACAGCTTCACGCTGACCACCGCCACGAGGCCCTCGCGTGTGTCCTCGCCGGATAGATTGGCGTCGTTGTCCTTGAGGATCTTCTGCTTGCGAGCGCAGTCGTTGAGCGCCCGCGTCAGCGCCGAGCGGAAGCCCGTCAGGTGCGTGCCGCCGTCGATCGTGTGGATGCAGTTGGCGAAGGCGAACGTGCTCTCGTTGAAGCCGTCGTTGTACTGGATGGCGACTTCCACAGAGGAGCCTTCGAACGCCTTCTCGAAGTAGAACGGCTCGTGGACCGTCTTGCGGTCCTTGTTCAACCGCTGCACGAACGACTTGATCCCGCCCTCGAAGTAGTAGGTGATCGACAGGTCGTTGCGCTCGTCCTTGAACGTCAGCCATATCCCCTTGGTGAGGAACGCCATCTCGCGGAAGCGCTGGGCCAGCGTGCGGAAGCTGAATCCGGTCTCCTCGAACACCTCCGGGTCGGGTTTGAACCAGGTGATCGTGCCGGTCTCCTTAGCCCCGCTGCCGTTGGACGTGGCCTTGATCGGCCCGCACGCCTTGCCTCGTTCGTAGCTCTGCCGGTAGACCTTGCCGTCCCGGTGCACCTCCACCCACATCGACTCGGACAGCGCGTTCACCACCGCGGCGCCCACGCCGTGGAGGCCGCCGGAGACCTTGTAGGCCTGGCTGTCGAACTTCCCCCCGGCGTGGAGATAAGTCATCACCGTCTCGAGCGCCGAAACGCCGGTACGCGGGTGCTTGTCCACCGGAATGCCGCGGCCGTTGTCCGTAACGGTGCAGGAACCGTCGGCGTGAATGGTTATCGTGATCCGGTCGCAGAACCCGGCCATCGCCTCGTCGATCGAGTTGTCGACGATCTCGTAGACGAGGTGGTGCAGTCCGCGCTCGTCAGTGGAGCCGATGTACATGCCCGGCCGCCGCCGCACCGCCTCCAGTCCTTCGAGAACCTGGATGTCGGCAGCGGTGTACTTGCTCTTGGTCTCTACCATGGGGAGAAAATCAGTCCTTCCGGGGGCGATATTCTGGGGAAATCGGGCGACGCAGCGGGCAAAAACTCATATCTGCTCGTATCTGTATTCTACCATAATCGGGGCGTTTCCCGATACGCCAACCCGCCTGGAACGCCTTAAATGTTGAAAGGCGCAGCCCTTTACCTTAAATCAGGTTCCGCTCCAGCAGCTCTTCCGCGATCTGGATCGCGTTGAGCGCCGCGCCTTTGCGCAGGTTGTCGCTGACCAGCCAGAAGGCGATGCCGTTGACGTGCGAGGCGTCCTGCCGGATCCGGCCCACGAACGTCTCGTCTTTGCCGGCGCAGGCCCACGGCGTTGGATAGTGGTTCACCGAGGGCTCGTCCTGCACCACCACCCCGGGGGCTTCCTTGGCGATCGCGTAGAACTCCTCCGGCGACATCGACTTCGAGAACTCGACGTGCACCGCCTCGGAATGCCCCACGTATACGGGTACGCGCACGCACGTGGCTGATATCGCCAGCTCCGGCTCGTGCAGGATCTTCCGCGTCTCGTTGATGACCTTCCATTCTTCCTTCGTGTAGCCGCTGCCCAGGAACACGTCTACCTGTGGCAGCAGGTTGAAGCCGATCTGGTGCGGATACACGTGCGGCTGCGTGTGGTCCCCGTTCAAGACCTGCCGCGCCTGCTCGGTCAGTTCGTGCATGGCCGCCGTCCCTGTGCCGGACACCGACTGGTACGTGTCCACGATCACCCGGTTAATCGGGTTGACCTTGTGCGCGGGCCATAGCACCTGGCACAGCGGCGTCGTCGGGCAGTTGGGAATGGAGATGATGCCGCGGTGCCCCTTCAGGTCGCCCGCGTTCACCTCCGGCACAACCAGCGGCACGTCCGGCTCCATGCGCCAGGCCGAACTGTCGTCGATGCAGATAGCCCCGGCCTTGACCGCCGGCGGGATCAGGCCCTTCGATACCTCTGTCGTCGCCGAGAAGAACGCCAGGTCCACGCCCTTGAAGGACAGCGGCGTCGTCTCCTCCACCTCGATCTCCCCCATGTCCGGATACGAGATCTTCTTGCCCGCCGACCGGTGCGAGGCCAGAAGGCGCAGCCCCTTGATCGGGAAGTTGCGCTGGTGCGCGATCTTCAGAAATTCCTGGCCGACGAGCCCTGTGGCACCGACGACCGCTACGTTCAGACGCCTGCTCATCTTGTCCCCTTACAGGTTTAGGGCTTTGTACGGGCATCGTATCGGATTGCCATTGCGAGGGGCAATCAAGGGATCGCTCGTCCCCAAATCAACGCCCACTGACCCTTGACGCCCCTGCTGCCTTCTTGGGACTGTCTGCAGAGAGGACATGAACGAAGGCCGGCCGCCGCCCCATCCGCTGTTCGACGACACCTACGCACGTTCCGTGTCCGACCCGGAGCGTTTCTGGGCCGGCGAGGCGGGGTGGCTTGACTGGTACCGGACGTGGGACAGCGTCCTGGACTGGGATCCCCCCTTCGCGCGCTGGTTCCCGGGCGGTCGCCTCAATGCGTCGCACCTCTGCGTGGGCCGGCACGTTTCCTCCTGGCGCCGCAACAAGGTCGCGCTTTATTGGGAGGGCGAGCCCGGCGACGCCAGGACTCTGAGCTACAGCGATCTCTACCGGGACGTGAACCGCTACGCGTCCGTCCTGCGCAACCTGGGCGTTTCCAGGGGCGATGCCGTGGCCCTGTACCTTCCGATGGTGCCGGAACTGGTCAGCTTCATGCTGGCCTGCGCCCGCATCGGCGCTGTCCACAACGTCGTCTTCTCCGGCTTCAGCGCGAAGGCGCTGGCGGACCGGGTGAACGACCTGGGCGTGAAGGTGCTGGTCACGGCCGATGGCGGTTACCGGCGCGGGAAAGTCATTCCGCTCAAGGCCACCGCCGACGAAGCTGCTTCCATGTGCCCCTCCCTCCAGGCAGTCGTCGTCGTTCGCCGTACGCAATCCGATGTCCGGATGACGGAGTCGCGAGACCATTTCCTCGACGACCTGCTTCCCGGCGCCGGGTGGCAGGTAGAGCCGGAGCGGATGGAGGCGACGGACCCGCTGTTTGTCCTGTATACGTCCGGCACGACGGGCAAGCCAAAGGGGATCGTCCACAACACCGGTGGCTACCTCGTCTATACGCACTCGACGTTTGGCTGGGCGTTTCCGCTGCGCGACGATTCCGTGTACTGGTGCACGGCCGATATCGGCTGGGTGACCGGCCACACCGCCATCGTCTACGGGCCGCTCATGCACGGCGCCACTGTCGTCATGTACGAGGGTGCCCCGGACTACCCCGCCCTCGACCGCTGGTGGGGCATCATCGAGAAGTACGGCGTGAACGTGCTCTACACGTCGCCCACGGCCATCCGGATGTTCATGGGGCACGGCGAGGAGTGGCTGCAGCGGCACGACCTGTCCAGCCTGGAACTGCTGGGCTCGGTGGGGGAGCCGATCAACCCCGAGGCCTGGAACTGGTATCACCGCAACGTCGGCGGCGGACGCTGCCAGATCGTCGACACCT
The DNA here is from genome assembly GCA_037441345.1 of Chloroflexota bacterium. Classification (GTDB taxonomy): domain Bacteria; phylum Chloroflexota; class Dehalococcoidia; order SM23-28-2; family RBG-16-64-32; genus DATKKM01. Next base: position 2,887 of record JBBISJ010000010.1, on the reverse strand, counting down.
GGTGGCAGACGGAGACCGGCAGCTTCATGATCGGCGCCTCGCCCGGGATCGAGCCGGTGGCTCAGAAGCCCGGCTGCGCCGGCCTGCCGATGCCCGGCGTACAGGCGCTCGTCGTGAACGAAGAGGGCCGGGAGTTGCCGGCCGGGGAGAAGGGCATCCTCGCAATCCGCGGCCCGTGGCCGGGCATGCTCGCCGGCATCCACGGCGACCCCGAACGTTACCGCCGCGCGTACTGGGAGCGGCTCCCCGGCCTCTACGACGCCGGCGACTACGCGACGAAGGACGAGGACGGCTATTTCTGGCTGCTCGGCCGCGCGGACGAGGTGCTGAAGGTGGCCGGCCACCGCCTGGGCAGCCTCGAACTGGAGAACGCCGCCGTTGGGCATCCAGCGATCGTGGAGGCGGCCGCCGTCGCAAAGGCTGACCCCGTGAAGGGAGAGTCCGTGGCGCTGTTCGCCGTGCTGGACGACGACTTCACGCCATCCGACGACCTGAAACGGGAGGTGAAAGACCACATGCGGAAAGAGGTCGGGCCGATCGCCGAGCCGGAAGACGTCTTCTTCGTACATACGCTGCCCAAGACCCGCAGCGGCAAGATCATGCGCCGGATTCTCTCCGCCGTCGCATCCGGCCGGGAGATCGGCGACGTCACCACGCTGGAAGACGAAGCCTCCGTGGAAGAAGCCAGGCGCGCGTACGAGGAGCTTCGCAGGGTTATCTAGAAACGCTCTCAGCCACTTCGATCTCTGGTTTTCCTGTTTCCGATTTCCTGCTCTTCAGAACCAGCGCCACAACCACGTCCGCTCGAACCCCAGCTTCGCCCAGTGCCACAGGCGCCCCGGCGCCCGCATTGTCACCTGCGGCGGCTCCTCGTAGTAGTTGCCGCTCAGGTACGAGCCCTTGCCGCCGCCTGTCTCCATGAAGCAGGCGCCCTGTCCGCCGTACGCCCAGATCGGCTCCCGCCCGCCGATCTCGGCCGTGATGTTCCGTGCCACCACTTCCGCCTGGCCGTGCGCGAAAACGCCCGCCTTTGGCAGAGACTTGCCTCCTGCTATCGGGATCCCCGTGCAGTCCCCGATCGCGTAGACGTTCTCGGCTGCCGTGTGAAGCTGCTCGGGGTTCACGGCCACCCAGCCGTCGTGCCCGATGAGCCCGCTCTCCTCCAGGACGTGCGGCAGGTTGTGCACGGGAGTCGCGACGAGGAGGTCGAACTCTGCCTTCGACCCGTCGGCGAAGTTCATCGTCCGTTTTTCCTGGTTGACGGACTTCATCGTGACTCCGCCGGTGAAACCGACGTCTCTCCGCCGCAATAACTCCAGGATCCGCTCGCTGATCGCGGCGCCTGCCAGGGTGAGGGGCGCCGGCTCCGGCGTGTACACGCTCATCTCGACGTCCCCCCGGATGCCGGCCTTCTGGAAATGATCATCCAGCAGCATCGCGCCTTCGTAGATCGCCGGCGGGCACTTGTACGGGAGCGACGGTACCGCGACGGCCACGCGTCCTCCCCGGAACTTCGCCAGCTCATCCCGCAGGCCCTCGGCGCCGTCCGGGTGGTAGAACGTCCACGCCTTGTTCAGCCCCGGCACCTCGGCCGACGAGTAGTCGACACCGAGTGCGATCACCAGGTAATCGTATTCGAGCCACGTTTCGTTCGCGAGCACCCGCTTGCCGTCCGTATCGAGAGCCCGCACTTCGGCCGTGACCACCTCGATCCCCTTCTTCGAGAGAGAGCGCAGGTCGCGAGTGAGTTGGGGGACTTTTCTCGCTCCGGTCATCACCCAGGAAAGTGACGGCTCGAACGTGTAGAACGGCGACCGGTCGACGAGGACGACCCGGTGTTCCCTGTCCAGCATCCGCCGCAGCCGGTTCGCGGCCACCAGCCCGCCGGTACCACCGCCGAGTATGAGAACCGTTCGAGGATGGTCGGTCATGTGGCTGATTCTAGATTGAATTGCGCTCTCGGTCAGTGGCCGATTACTCCAGCCCGATCAGCCGGTCCAGCCCGACCACCAGGCCGTCGCGCTTCATGACCTCGCGAACGGCCAGGACCACCCCCGGCATGAACGACGAACGGTCCATCGAGTCGTGCCGGATCGTGAGCGTCTCGCCCGCCCCGCCGAACATCACCTGCTGGTGCGCCACCAGGCCGGGGAGCCTCACGCTATGGATCGTGACGCCGTCCTGCTCTCCGCCGCGCGTACCCTTGATGTTCTGCTTCTGCGTCACCGGCGGAACAAACGCCTTGCCGTGTCCTTCCGCCATCGCCTTGGCCGTCGCGATCGACGTCCCCGAAGGCGCGTCCGCCTTCCGGTCGTGGTGCATCTCGATGATCTCCGCCTGGTCGTAAAACCGGGCCGCGATCTTCGCCAACTGCTGCATCAACACCGCCCCCAGGGCGAAGTTGGGCGCCACCACCGCTCCCACGCCGTGCTTATCGCAGTCAGCCGCCAGCTCTTCCGCAAAACCCGCCGGCAGCCCCGTCGTCCCGATCACCAGGCGCACCCCCGCCTTCACCGCCTCGTGGGCCAGCTTCGGCGTCCATTCGGCGTTCGAAAAATCGACGATCACGTCCGGCCGCAGGCGGCTGATCATCGTTTCGGCGTCACGCCCCAGCGGGACGAGGTCGTATCCCGCGACCGGAATGTAGTCGTCGCTGGATAGCGCGTCCACGCAGCCCACCGGCTGCATGTCTTCCTCGCGCGCGACAGCAGCAAGCACCTGCCGCCCCATATTGCCGCTGCCGCTGACCAGGACCTTGATCATCGCGCAATAGCTTAGCGCGATTGGCGGAGCGTCGCACGGGGCCTGGAAATAGAAATACGCCCCGGCCGGGGCGTATTTCAGTGTCGTTGCGTGTATTACCAGCGCCGCATCGGCGAGGGAGGAG
>JBBISJ010000009.1:12183-89991 GCA_037441345.1 Chloroflexota bacterium | reverse complement strand
CGTATCTGGAGGAGGCCAGATTCAGGGAGTTGGGGAGTTGATCTGGCGCCCCCGGGAGGACTCGAACTTCCAACCCGCTGCTTAGAAGGCTCGGACCCGGGAAAAACGCCGAAAATGAGGGATTCAGATACGAATTTGGGCTGAAGATGCCACCCTCAGCGGGGTGGTGGCAGCGGTTCGCTGCTGCCGACGGGAGGTCACGCTATTTCGTATAGTTTGTCCTCCATTTCATTGAGTTTGCAGGTGAATGTTACCACGCGTTGATGCCGGATGACGTGGCCAGGGTGGCATGCGTGGAGGACCGAAGGGGAATCCGAGGGCAAGCTGCGCGGCCTAGCCTAGAGATCGGTCCATCCCAAGCACCGCTAAGCGGAGCGTGAGGCACACGAACCGTATCTGGAGAGGGAGACGGGAACGAACCCGCGACGCTCTGCTTGGAAGTCATTGATACCAGAATCGGCTTCCAAGACCCCATTTCGTATCTGAGCGACACAACATCCGCACAGCCAGGCAGACGGTCGTTAGAATTCCAATCGACTGGAATCATAGCCTAATTGGCGGGAATTCGATGCTAACAGGAAAGCGCCTAGACGGATGCTCGAACGACCTGACGTTCCGGGAGTTCAGGCTAATGCCCCGCAGTCTCAGGGTGCGGTGGCTCCTGCTTACAGATCGGCGGCCTGATCCTCCGCATCCGAGGAAGCCGGCACGGCACCGGGAGCGTGATGAGTCGTCGGCACGCGAACCGTGACCCGCGTTCCCCGCCCGGGCCGAGACTCGACCTCATAGGAAGCGCCCATCAGATTAGCCCTCTCCCGCATTCCCAGAAGGCCCAGCTTCCCAGAATAGACGCCGTCTTGGAGGCGGGGGACTCTGAACCCCCGCCCGTTGTCCGTCACACGCATCTCCGCAGCGTCGGCCGTGAAGAGAACATTGACGCTGACTTCTGAAGCAGAGGCATGTTTCTCGACATTTCGCAGCGCCTCCTGGGCAATGCGAAACACCAGCAGCTCGTGTTCTGGGGCCAGACGTCTTGCCTGGCCATCGACTAGGACTGACGCGGCAATCCCGGCACGCGTTGAGAGATCCGATGCCAACCACTCGAGGGCAGGGATCAGTCCAAGATCGTCAAGAATCGAGGGCCGCAGGTCACGGCTGAAGCGTCGGATTGTCTGCGTTACACTGCGGATGGCTTCAAGTTGGTCTTGCAGGCCGTTTGCTCGGGCGCCCATTCGCCCGACAATAGAGTCGATCTCCCGGGTGACGCCGATCAGGTCTTGAAGGACGCCATCGTGCAACTCCCTGGAGATACGCTTTCGTTCTTCTTCGTGCGCGCGCGTAACCTGGCTCGCGTACTCGCGCAGGGAATGCCTTAGACGCAATTCATCCCGATAGAGCCTGGCATTGTCGAGCGCCACCGCAACCTGGTTCGCGATGGCTGCCAGGAGGTCGCTATCATCGGCAGAATAAGTTTGGCCCCTTCGGCACCCGACTCCGAGAGCGCCTATTAGCTTTCCCTCTGCTATCAAGGGAGCCCCGATGGTTGTATCGCCGTAGGCGGCGCTACTCCCGGTCGTCTGTACATCTTTCGATACTTGTTGCCAGGCGAAGCCATCGCAGTCACCCCCCGCCTCCGCACGTATTGCTTCTCCGAACTCCGCCAGTAGAGCCGGTGGTTCGTCTCTGCCCTCCCAGACGCTGACCCAGGCGCGATCCGATTGCAGACCCTCCGCGATCAATGCCAGGGCTTTGCCGAGGACATGCTCTAGTTCGAGAGTGCTGTTGACGGCGGAGGAGACCTGATGAAGAAGCGCCACTCTCTGGCTGGCCGCTTCCGCCTGTCGCCGGTGTCTCATTTCAAGCTCAACCCGCCAGGCCACAACGGCGCCGACGGTCAGGCTGACCACCAGCTGGGCAGTCTCCCCGATCCACATGAAGGAATCGCGGTGCCAGATTGCGATGCTGGGCATCGTCAGGACGATGACCCAGACCGCCGTGAGGATGCCACCCTCACGGCCGTAATGGATACCCGCGAAGAGCACAGCGATCAAGTACAGCGTGACCGGAATGTGATGGACGCTACTGATGTCTGCCGGCTCACCGCTCAGTTCAAAGCCGTAGTGAAGGACCGTGACCGCCAGGATTACCGCCTGGACGAGCCAGAAATAGGGGTCGCGGAGGCGCTTACGGAAGACATTGATAGCCCGCCCCACGCGCCAACCCAACGGAGTGGCGAGCGAATGTGCGTCCAAGTGGCTTGTTGTCACTAGCCGAGGTCCTCCAGCTTCAACATTCCATGACGAAGACCGTAGATCACAGCCTCGGTTCGGGACGCCACTCTCAGCTTCCCGAAAATGTGCGCCAGGTGCACTTGAACGGTCCGGGCGCTGAGATCGAGCCGCCTGCCGATCTCCTTGTTTCCCAACCCGCTTGCCGCCAGGCGGAGGACCTCCAACTCGCGTTCACTGAGGCGAGAGGTTTGTTGCGCATCGCCGCGTTTATCGCTGAACTGCTGCAGAAGCTTCCGGGCGACCACAGGGTGCAAGACAGCCTCGCCAGAGTGAATGCGCAGCACGGCATTCACTAGCTCGCTACCCTTGACGTCTTTCAGCAGGTAGCCTGCGGCCCCAGCCTCCAGGACCGCGGAGATGTACTGATCGTCGTCATATGCTGTCAGAATGAGGACGCTTACGCTTGGCCGCCGCGACTTGATCTCCCGAGTGGCGTCGATCCCGTTGAGCCGGGGCATGGCGATGTCGATGATCGCCATATCCGGCTGAAGCTTGTCCACGAGATCCACGGCTTCGTGCCCGTCCGCGGCCTCGCCCACGACTCGAAACCCGGGGTTCTGCTCCAGGATGCGCTTCGTGCCTTCGCGCACGACAGCGTGATCTTCCGCCAGGATGATCCGCACGTTCTCCATTCGCGCTGGCCCTCCTGTTAAGTGTGCACGCAGTGATGAAGCAAGTCCATCGGACAGAAGGACGAGTTGTGGGGCGCTACCCCACGCGATTTCTAGTGCGCCTCCGCGCCAGCCGTCATGGTCACGGTACCGCCGTTGGTTTCCGTATCCGCATTGTCGGCATCACTGCCACAGGCAAACGCCGCCAGCGAAACCAACGTCAACAGGCCGAGGCTCCTGTGAGGCCAAGCTTTCTCACGATTTGACCTCCAGCCTATTCAACGACAATGCGACCACCCATCCCACGCTCGTAGTGACGCGGTATGAAGCAGCCAATGTCCCATTCCCCAACGTAATCTTCGGGCACAGTGAACGTCATGTAAGCCGCAGCGAAGGCGTCAAGCGTGAGCTCGTAGACCTCACCACCGTGGCCGCCCTCATCTCCTTCCGCGTGCTCACCTCCCGCCTCGCCCTCCATGTGCTGATCCATGTCCTCAACTGCCCCGCCGCTCACTTCGTCCGTCACTTCATGGTGGGCGTACATGTCGTAATCAGTGCCGTTCGCGTGGGACATGACCTGCTCTCCGCAGTTCCAAGCCTCGCCGTCGGGACTCCAGTCAGTCCCGGGCGCATCGCCGTGGCCGTGTCCGCCCTCAGCTTCGCCGCCCTCTTCAGCAGGAGCGCCATCTCCGCCGTGAGCGTCCTCGTCTTCTGACTCGACAGCCCACGTGTAGCCACGCGGATCGCCAGTGACTCGAAGGTCCGGCAGCCCGGCAAAGAAATCCTGCTCATAGCCGTGGCCACCCAGTTCCCGGCCGCCCATGAGTTCGTGCCGCAGGTTTCCCAGGTTCGTAACCTTAAGCGTGACGGTCTCACCAGCGGACAGGTGAAGCGGGTCCGGGTAGAAACAGAAATCGCCCATGGCGAGCTCTATCACCTCGGTGCCGGGCGCCACAGCGGAGACGTACTGCTCTTGCGCATCGTCTTCCGGTTGATACTCCTCGCGGCCTCCGTCGCAGGCAACAGCGAGGACCAACAATATGCCGAGGGGCGCGGTTACGACCATCATTCTGTTCACGGCGCACCTCCAGCTCTCGCGACGCGAAACACCTGGTAGATAACGAACCCGAATGTGGACCAGATGCCGAGCACGACCAGCCCGACCGCCAGTGGTGCCCAGTCGCGCACGATCCCCAGGGGACTCGACTCGGACACGTAAGCGGGCTCAAACTGTGTGACCTCGAAGGTTGCGGTCGCCTCGCTCTCTTCGTAGAAGCCAACGCCCTCAAAGCGTGCCACCGCTTCCATTGCGCCGCCGAACGTCGGTTCGTACTCCGCCTCAGCAACGCCATCTGCACCTGTTGTGGCTTCGGCCACCGTTACCTCGCCCGTGACGTCCAGGAGGGTTGTCAGGATTGCGAAATGTACTGGTGCGTCGGCGACCGGCTGACCGGTGGCATCCGTGAGCGTAGCGGTGAGAACGACGTGCCCGTCCTCCTCCTGCTCAGCGCTGAATTCGACGCTGGTCACGGCGAGCGCCCCGTCCTCAACAACAGGCGCTTCACTGTTCCCCGTGATCCGCGCTACGGCGCTGTCTTCGCCTGATGTCGCGCGGATCTCGGAATTGCCGGCAGGCAGATCACTTGGCACCGTCCCTTCGAACCGGAAAGTCCCTGCCTCGTCTGTCATCACCGTGCCAATCTGGTTGCTTCCGGCCGCCGTGTTGAGGCTGATGGTGACTTCGCTTTCACCCTCAAACCCCTCACCGAGCACCGTGAGGTCGTCTCCTGCGCCCAGAGCGGATGGCCTCACGGTGATCTCGGAATCGCCATGCGCCAGAGCGATCGTAGGGACAGCAGCCGCCAGACTCAGGAGCAGGACCAGAACGAAGTTGCCAATCGTCCTACCGTGGCTCATCTTGGCCTCCTGGCTCCATGGCCGGCAGCGGCCGAGGCCCGAGCGATGGACCGCCGGACGCAACCGGCACTCCTTCCGCAGCTGGTTCAAGCGCCTCCTCCACTTCCCACACGGAGATGATCGGGAAGAACTTCGCAAAAAGCGTAAATATGAGCGCAAACCAGGCCAACGCCGCCACACTGATTGAGATCTCCACCCAGGTCGGCCAGTAGGTGCCCCACTCGTATGGCAGGAGCGGCAGCGCCATTGACGGAACGACGATGACGAAGCGCTTTAGCCACATACCGATGTTGACGAGGACAGACGCGAAGAAGATCCAATTGGGCGTCCTGGTCTTCGGGAATGCGATAAGGAGCGCCGGAATCACCATCCCGCCGACAACAAAAGCCCAGAAGAACGAGGCGTAGCGCCCGGTCATCAACTCCTCCAGCAGCGCCTTGTCGCCGCCCTCAAGCTTGTAGCCAGTGGTCAGGTACTCGGCAAGGGTGAAGTAGGCGTAGATCAAGTCCAAAGCGAGCAGCAGGAAGCCCAGGTACCTGAAGTGAATCGCCGTGATGTATTCCTCCAGGTGGAAGGCCTTGCGGAAGATCCACATGACCGTAATGATCGCTGCCACGCCGGAGAAGATGGCGCCCACCACGAAATAGGGCCCGAAGATCGTGCTGTTCCACCCGGACCGCATCGTCATGGCGAAGATCCAGGAGACGACTGTGTGGACCGAGATGGCGATCGGTATGATCAGGATCATCATCACGGCCAGCGCGATGTCCAGCCTCCGCCTTTGCTCTGCAGTGTTCTTCCAGCCGATCGCCAGGATGCGGTACAGGGTCGCGCGGAACCGGTGTGCCGACCCTCTGAACCGATCGCGGCACATGGCAAGGTCAGGGATCATCGGGAGATAGAGGTAGATGATGCTGCCGGTGAGGTATGTACTGATGGATATGAAGTCCCAAATGATGGGCGAACTGAGCCGACCGTGTTCGATCAAGTTGGGGATGCGGTCCGGCCGTCCCAGGTCGAAGATCGGAAACAGTGCTCCAGTCATGAGCGCCACCACCGTGATCACCTCGGCCATGCGAGTGATCGGCCGGCGCCACTCGGCGTGCGTGAGCCTGAGGATGGCCGAGATGAGCGTGCCGGCGTGACTGATCCCGATGAAGAAGACGAAGTTCGTGATGTACAGGCCCCAGGAGACCTTGTCGCGCATGCCGGTGACGGCCAGCCCGTCGCTCAGCTGCCTGGTGTAGGCGAACATGCCCCAGGCGATAACGATCAGCAGGAACCCGACAAAGGCGTAGTAGAGGCGCCCCGTTTGCATCAGCGGGCGCATTGTGTCTTCGCGCAGTCTGGCGCTTGGCGCTGTCGTCATGACTCGGCCTTCCTTCCAAACTCCTCACCATGCCCGGGTATGTAGACAACGCGCGGGCGGGTCCCCAGCTCCTCCTTGAACCGGTAGCCATGCCCCTCATCGATAAACTCAGAGGCCTTGACGATTTCGATGCCGTTGGTCGCCAGGTCCTTGGCCATGTCCCAGCTGTAGATCGCGTTCATCGGGCAGCCCTGGGAGCAGGCGGGGAGCTTGCCGTAACGCAGGTCGTGGATACAGGCTTCGCACTTGCCTACGGTGCCCTTGCGCTGCGGTACCGGGTACTCGGGCGTTGGCCGCGATAGCAATTTCTGTGCCGCTTCTGGAGGCTCATCCCAGTTAAAGTAGCGGGCGCCGTACGGGCAGGCGGCCATACAGAAACGGCAACCGATGCAGCGGTCCTGGTCGACCAGGATTACCCCCTCTTTGTTACGGAAGGTCGCCCCCACCGGGCAGACGTTCAGGCAAGGCGCGTTCTCGCACTGGAAGCACGGCCTCGGCATGAAATACGTGCCTCCGCCCGGCTCTTCCATCTCGAAGACGCGGATCCACGTCTGGTCTTCGTTCAGCATATGCTCGCGCTGGCAGGCAGTGGTGCATTGCGCCTCTCCTGGTGTGTAGCTCTCGCATCCGTCGCACTTACGGAGATCGATGATCATGCCCCACTGTGCAGTTGTCTCCCCGCCAGCCTCGTCTCCCTCAGAGGCACTGCTGCGCTTGATTGGGAGGACACCCGAACGGACCCAGGCTGGGCTGGCGGCGAGCACCGCCGCCCCGCCGATCACCCCGAGAAGTCGCCTGCGCGTTATCCGTGCCATCGCGTGTTCCTTCTGACGTCTTTCCACTCACATGGTCGCGGATCCCGTCATCCCTCGCACCTGCCAGAACTCCCACACGGAATAAGCATTCAGGCGACGGCTTCATAAGCCATTCCGCTTACGGGAGGAACACTCGAAGGAATCGCGGAAGGGGCATAGACCCCATCTGCCCGAGCCAGGCGCGTTATACAGATGTTTGCTCAATCGAACCGCGTCTGCCTGCACTTGGGCCGGCCTAGCGCCAGAATCGTACCCTCTGCCCCGGTGGAGGATGATCACGGGACTGGCATTGGACCATTCTCCCGCATACATTTCCCATTTCAGTCCAAGCAGATGGTCAAATCCTGTTCTCTGGCTCGCGACGCGCTGCGGTGAGCGAACGCTGGGCAATCAGGGGAGGTAAGCGGCACTCACAGCCAAAGAAGTTGCTGGGCAAGCCACAGGTTCTCGAATGCTAGCAATTGGAGCGGGAGACGGGGATCGAACCCGCGACCCTCTGCTTGGAAGGCAGACGGACACGACGCTTTCGAATTCAGGCGCAATTGCGGCGAATTCAAGGAAATTCGCACCTCATTCCCTTCTCACGACGTGCGATCTGGCTGGCTAGTCCAGCGCCATAAGACGCCCTTTTAGACGTTCCCACACTAGCGCAGTAGCCGTGGACCAGAGTCCTCTGGAGAGCGACTCCCTGCGAACGCCCAGGTCGGCGGCGAGTCTAGTTAACGTTTCGCCGGAGGACGCACGCAAGAGGACTAAACGAAACCTCTCCAAGTCGTCACCATCGGCGCATCGATGGTGTCCTGAATCGCTTCCTTGATAAGACGCCGAAGGTAGAGCCCGTTTCGCCAGATCTTCCCGGGGTGATCCTGTTGAGCTCGCGCCTTTACGAAGGAGAGCTGGGCGAGGGCGTTGAATTCGAGAAACGCTCTGTCGTCGAGGTGCAGAATTGCCGCACCCACAGCCAGCCGGTAGAGGGCGCTGCCAGTTTGGACGCCAATTTGACTCGCTGACGCTACGGTGTGGTCAAATGACCGTTCGCAAGTCAAAGGAGACGGGTGGAAATGCCTTCCGGTTGCTGTCGATCGATGGCGAAGCACGGAGCTTGCCGCGCGGTCACTCCGTCAGCAGACAATCTCCCGGCAAGAGGGGACCAATTAGTGTCGAGGGACTCGCCTTAAGGATTGACCATGCCTTGCGGCATATCGACGACCGCATCGAACTCAACCGGAACCCGCTTGTGCGTCTTCCGGCCATTCAAGATCGCGCACAGTCTCGGTACGCCAACTGCGTTCACCCGCGCGCCATCGCCCTGCGTGACGTCGTCCTGCGTGCGGTGGACGAAATCATCGCCGACTTGCAAGACGAACCGTCGCTACGCAGACTGCGGGAGTTGCTCCACCTCTATGCCTCTGGGTCCAGCGTCAAGGACGCGAGTGCACAGCTCGGATTGTCCCGCGAGCACTGTTCGCGCGTGCTGAAGAAGCAAGCCACCCAAGTCGTGGCCGAGAAGTTCTCTTATCTCGTGCGAAGCAAATCCATGTAGTCTCGGAACGACTAGGCGCCTCAAGCAGTCTTGCGCCGAACAGACGCCATTCGGTCCATCGGCGAAAACTTCCGATGCTGTACGACGATGTGCTGACTGGCCAGGGTCACGTACCGTCGCACCATCTCAAGGCTCGTGTGACCGAGGATCTGCTGGAGCGAGAAGATGTCGCCGCCCGCAATCAGGTACTTCGTGGCGAAGGTGTGCCGCAGTAGGTGGGCGTGGAGCCTCTGGATGCCGGCGCCGTCCGCCACACGCCGGAAGAACGACTTGAACCCCTCCTCCGTAAACTGGTAGCCCTGCTCGGTGAGGAAGAAGCTGTCGGTGTCAATCGGCTCAGGCCGGGAGAGCCGGCAGTATCGCCAGAGCGTCTTCTGCGAGGCAGAGCCGAAAGGGACCATCCGCTCCTTGTTGCCTTTGCCCAGGACCTTGAGCGTCCCGTTATCGATGTCGATTTCCGCCGCCTTTAGTGTAATCACCTCGTTGAAGCGCAGGCCGCTATCGAGCATCAGCGTAACGATGGCGTGCACTCTGGCGCCGCGCGGTTCAGTCACGTCGCAGGTCGCGAGGATCTTCGCAATCTCCTCGTTGGTGAGGATCTCGACGACCTTCCTCTGCACGCGGATGTTCCGCACGAGCGCGAGCCGGTACTCCTCGGTATAGCCCTGGCGGTGGAGCCAGTTGAAGAAGGCCTTGAGCGCACGCAGCCTGGTCTGCAGGTACTCGCTGGAAAGCTTCTCCTCGGTGCGGCAACCGTTCCGCCAGCGAGGCCTCGTTCTCTGCTGGAGATGGTGGATGAAAGCGCGGACCTCTAGCTCACCGAGGTCCTTGACGAGCGTCGAGTAGCCCTCCGTCTCGAGGAACCTCTGGAAGAGGCGAAGGACGTCGTTGTACCACTTGATCGTCTTCGGCGATTTGCCCTCGGTCTGGTTGTGGAACTCCCAGTATTCCCGGAGTTCGTCGAGTGTCAGTCTGTCCACGGTCGTCTTCCACCTGTCTGCGGAGTTGCGTGTCTTTGTCTGCAGCATTTCGGGCGTGCCTCCTCGAAGTCAAAGTTGTGTGAGGTCGGTGTGAGGTGCGTGTGCAGTCCGTGTGATCTCCCACCGGCCGGCACGCCGCTGCAAACGTGGGGTGGCAGCGGTTCGTTAGGCGCCAAAACGATTCGCACCGTTTGCGCTCGACCGCGAATTCGTATCTAAAGATGGGGTCTGGCGCCCCCGGGAGGACTCGAACCTCCAACCCGCTGCTTAGAAGGAGTCCGACCGTTTCCCCGTACGAGACCGGGGATTTCGTATCTGTCGACGACGTCCTTACGATAGCAGGCTTCTGCTCAGGTTAGCCAGAGGTTTGAGCGGCTGCCTAACGTGCGATTAGCTCCTCCATCTCACCTCGTACACCCGCACCGGCTCACCCACGCCCTTCAGCGCCTGCTCACCTCGGTCCTCGAACGTCACGCCCGCGGACGTGCGGGCCAGCGAGCGGACCGTGTCCGATACTAACACCTCGCCTGCGGCAGACATCGCGCTGATCCGCGCCGCGATGTTCACGGCCCCGCCAAATACATTGTCGTCTTCCCGGATCACATCGCCGGCATGGATGCCCAGGTGAAGGGGAAGGCCAGCGTCGTCGCCCGCTACTCGGCAAGCCATTGCTGCCGCGATGGCCTGGCGTGCGCTAGTAAACGTGGCGAGCACGCCGTCGCCCAGCGTCTTCGCATCGATGCAGTTGCCTCCATGCTCGCGAATAATCGCGCGGAGTGCACCGTCCAGCTCGCGTGCCTTGGCGCGGAACGTCGCATCGCCGAGATGTTCGGTAAGAGCCGTAGAGTCGGCGATGTCGGCGAACAGTATGACGGCGGTGCCAGAAAGTGAGTCAAGGGACGACGCGGTCTCTGTAGTCGTTTCGGAGACGAAATTTGCCAGGATGCCGGCGATGCCGGCATACAACATATCGTCGACTATCTGGAAGCGGGCTTCGGCGATCCGAGAGGCCAAGCGCTGGCCGACCTGGGTGGAGAGGAAGCGGTTGCCGCGGTTGTGTAGAACGATGGTTGGGGTTGTTATCTTGTCGAGCAAGTGAGAGACGTTCCAAGACTCGTTGCCCTGCTGAGAAAAGCAAGCCCTTAGCGCCTCAGGATCAGTGCAGGCACGAATGAGCTCTCCAAAGTGAGCAGCGACCTGATTGTCATCGAATCCTATGAGCACCCGAGCCAAGGTCTCGGAATACACTATCCAGTCCTGATGACGCAGCGCGGCTTCGGCAGAGATCGCCGGCGGCGTCTGGTAATAGTCTGAGAAATCGGCGCGCCCGTCTACGAACAGTAGGTGCGTGATGCGCGCTGGGTACGTGACCGCGTACTGAATGGCGATAGGGACAGCATCATACGCGCCGTAGAGGGCAAACCTCGGCGCGCCCACACGCCCTGTCACAGCTTCGAGGTCGCGAAGCATTGCGTCCATCGAGAAGTCGAGAGCGTCCCGGTCGGAGAGGCCGGAACCGCGCGAGTCATACCAGACGAAACGAAAGTGTTCTGCCATGTCCCGATGTAGCGGCATACTTTCCCAGAGGAGCTGTACATGCGAGACCGGCGGCGAAGGAATGCAGAAGACCAGAGGCCCGCCCCCTGCCGTCGCGTATGCGATGTTTATCCCATCGCTCGTCTTGGCGTACTGGATGCGAGGCTCCATGGCGGAAATTGTACCTTGCAGAACGAGCCTACGAAATGGCGCCCCCGGGAGGACTCGAACCTCCAACCCGCTGCTTAGAAGGCAGCTGCTCTGTCCCTTGAGCTACGGGGGCCCGAATTCCATTGTACCCTGACGGCCCCGGGTAAAATGGTGCTGGTGAGTCACTCAGATCCCGCACCGGCCACCCGGCTTCGCGAAGTACCCGTCCCCAGGCAGTCTCCCTGGCGCCTCGCATCGCTGCTCGGCGACCAGCACATCGAGGACGTGGAGGCCAGGGCGCGGCGTCTGCAGGAACGAATCCAGGCGCGGGCGGTCTGGAACGTCAACTCCACCGAAAAGGGCGGCGGCGTCGCCGAAATGCTCCACTCGCTCCTTCCCTATGCCCGCGGAATGGGTATAGATGCGCGCTGGGCGGTCATCCATGGTACCGACGAGTTCTTCCGCATCACCAAGCGCTTGCACCATGCCCTTCACGGGTCCACCGGCGACGGCTCACGCCTGGACACGCACGCCAGGGCCATCTATGACGCCGTGTTGCGGGACAACGCCGACGACCTGCTCACCGCCGTGCGCCCTGGCGACATCGTCGTCCTGCACGACCCACAGACCGCCGGCTTGATCCGCCCCCTCAAGCGTCACGGCGCCCATGTCGCCTGGCGCTGTCACATCGGGACCGGGCGGCAGGGCGAGCCGGACCTCAAGAAAGCATGGAGCTTCATCTCACGGGACCTGGTTGAGGCCGACGTCACCATCTTCAGCCACCCGGCCTACATCCCGAAATGCTGCGACGACGGCCGCTCGGTGGTCATCCGCCCGTCGATCGACCCCTTCTCGCCCAAGAATGAGGACATCAGTCCTGAGACCGCCCGCTCCATACTGACACAGGCGGGCATCGTCAGCGGGCCTCCACCTGAAGCCCCGCCCACTTTCACGCGCCTGGACGGCTCTCCCGGCAGGGTCGACCACTTCGCCGACATCACCGGCCTTGGCCCGCCGCCGCCCTGGGACGCCCCCTTGATCGTCCAGGTGTCACGGTGGGACCCGCTCAAGGACCCGATCGGAGTCATCGAGGGCTTCACCGAGCACCTCCGGCGGCGGGACGGCGAACACGCCCGCCTTGTCCTGGCCGGGCCCACTGTTCGCTCCATTCCGGATGACCCCGAGAGCGCCGAGACGCTCGACCGCGTCCTTGAGACCTGGCGCCGCCTGCCGCATTCCGTGCGCGCGCGGATACAGCTTGCCTGCCTTCCGATGGCCGATATGGAGGAGAACGCCGCGATCGTGAATGCCCTGCAGCGCCACGCAACCATCGTGGTGCAGAAGAGCATCCATGAAGGGTTTGGACTGACGGTCACCGAGGCGATGTGGAAGGCCCGTCCCGTGATCGCGTCAGC
The DNA here is from genome assembly GCA_037441345.1 of Chloroflexota bacterium. Lineage (GTDB taxonomy): Bacteria > Chloroflexota > Dehalococcoidia > SM23-28-2 > RBG-16-64-32 > DATKKM01. Next base: position 77,364 of record JBBISJ010000009.1, on the reverse strand, counting down.
GGTGGGCGGCATAGTCGACCAGATCGAGGATGGGGTCAGCGGGCTCCTCCTGGCAGACCCGTCCGACCCGGCAGCCTTCGCCAATGCCGTCCAGCGTCTCATGGACGACGCGGAGCTTGCCAGAAGCCTTGGAGAGAATGCTCGTGAAGTGGTCCGGGAGCGGTATCTCCCGGTCCGGCATCTGATCCAGTACGCGGACCTGTTCGAACGGCTCGAACTTTAGAAGAACTCTGAACCGGCGACCGGCCCTTGACCGGGTCTGGATGTGTCGCGCCGATTCCGTTCAGTCGGCGCGGGTCGGCCTGCGCGAGCGACAGGGTAAGCCCCCCAGGTTCCTCTGACTCGGCTGGGTCGGCCTGTAACGGCGAGCGCCCGTGATCAGCAGCCCGCAGGCTCAACACTAATCTGACGGGGGGTACAGGGGGGCAGAGCCCCGGAGCTTGCCCTGAGCGAAGTCGAAGGGACGGGGGTCTGGGGGTGTCCCCCAGAGTTCGTTCTTTTTGGGGGGAGGGGTGGGGAGGAGGTGAGAGCCCCGGCTCGCGCTAGACCGCCGCCGTGCGTACCTTGTGCAGCCGGCCGCGCACCCGCTCCACGCCCACGATCTGCACCCCGTCCAGGTCCGCCAGCGTTGTGTAGTGCTTCTGCACCAGGCGCCCCACCGGCTGCGCGGCGAGCGCGGCCAGGATCCCGGCCGTAATGGCCCGGAACAACCCGGCGGCCTCGCCCTTGCGCGAACTCGCCGCCATGAACGCGCCGACGCCCGCCATGACGCCGGCCACCGCGATGTTGGTGCCGCACAGGGGCGTGACGGCGAGGTTGGCCTCGCCCCGCTGCAGCCGCGCCAGCGCTTCACCCGCGTATTCCCTCAGCCGCTCCGTCTCAACGTCTGCGAACACGAAGAACCCGTCTGTCCCGGCCCGGCCAATCACCCGCATCGGACCCTGGCGCGCAAGCATCAGCGTGATCGTCGCATGCTCCAGCGCGTGGTTCCGCCTGATCGTATCGATTACGCCCTTAACCAAGACTCTCCCGTCTGGCCTGCTCGCTTCCTGTCGCTCATTTCCATGCCCCAGTATACCGGGACGCTACTCGCCTTCCGCCTCTTCCGCTCTCATCCAGCCGATCACCGATTCCTCGCTCGCGCTGCCTGGGCCTTCCTGCACGGTCACGCGCTGGCCCGTCCGGGCCACCAGCATCAAACTCTCCTCCCCCTGCTCCACCAGCGAATTCCGGCTGTGATGCGCCAGCGCCAGCCAGCTGCCGTCCGGCGCCCAGGACCGCGGTTCGTCGAACCCGCTTTCCGGCTGTGGCAGGTAGGCGACCTCCGAGCCATCCGGCGCAATCAGCGCCACGATGCCGGCGCCACCCGAGGACGGCAGCACGCCGACCGTCACAAGGCCGTCCGGGTGCCATGCCGGCCGCAGGTGGTGGCCCGGGCTGAGTCCCTTTGACGGCAGCGGCGCCGCGGTGCCCTCGACCAGGTCGGCAACGTAGGCCTGCGTCCGGATTTCGCCGTCCACGAACTCCTGCTGGAGGTACGAGATCCGCCGCGCGTCCGGGCTGAGCTCGAAGGCGGAAACGATCTGCTGAGCCATCTCGACGACGAACTTGGCCGATGGCGACGGGGTCGGCTGCGGCGTCACCGTGACGGCGGGCACGGGCTCATTCTTCGCGATCGCCTCCCTGACCATCTCGGCGTTCTCTTCGTCGGCCTTCTTCTGCGCCTCAACCGCGAACTTGAGCACCTCCTCGATCGCCTCCGTTGTGGCCGGCATATACTCCGCCGCGAACGAGAGGGAGTCCGTCCCGCCCTGCACCTGGATGAAGACGATCGACTTTCCGTCGTCGGCCCAGCCGATCGGCGCGAACGACAGGACGTGCGCGATGCTGTCTTTCAGGACGTATTCCGCCGCCTCCGGACTGGGCGGCGGCGGGCCGGGCGTTTCGCCCGGCGGCACGGGCGAAGGGGTTGGCGTAGGCGTCGGCTGCGGCGATGGCGTGGGCGACGGGTCATCCTTGCGCGGCACCTTCAGGCGCATGATGGAGATCTGCGCCGCGAGGAATTCCGGGCCCTGCAGCCGTCTCATGTAAAGCAGGCGCGAGTCCGGCGACCACAGCGGAGTGAACGTCATGTCCAACCCGCCGGCCATCTTCACGGGCTCGTTCTGCGCGTCCGGGTTGTCGGGCGCCAGGTCCAGCACGTACAGATCGGCCTGCGACGATTCGATGCTCGCTGCTGATTCCGGCAGTGAGAGATACGCCAGCAACTCCCCGTCCGGCGATAGCGAAGCGTTGATCCCGTACCCCTTCCGGTGAGGTATGCGCGCCATCTCCTCCCGCTGCGCCGGGTCTTCGGGCAGCGCGCTCCAGATGATGTCCTCGGACTCCGTGTACTCCCGGAACACCAGGCGCCACGAGGTCTTGGGCGGCGGCTGCGTGGGCCCGGGCGTGCGCGGCACGGGGGTCGGTGTCGGCGCCGCCGTCGGCGTCGGCGTGGAGGTGGAAGCCGGCGCTGCGTCGCCCTGGCAGGCTGCGATCAGCGCGACTGCCACCAGCACGGCGGTCACGGCGCCGCCCGCTCCAGCGGCGACTAACCGTCGGCGGGTCAGCCACGAGTAACGGGAGATCAGGTTCACGGCAATCGGGACGAAAGGGCGTTCACAACAGGATTACGTATCGCTTCCAGTATAGGTTCCGCGCGCTCCCTGCGGCGCCTCCGGTTTGACAGGCACCTGCTCGCCATCTTGTCATCCTGGCTTGCCCAGGCCCTGCAGGCCCGTTGGGATCTGGCGGGGCCGGGGGCCACCAAACAGGAGCCAGCAGCCAGGAGCCAGTAGCCAGGGCGAGCGCCCACTCTGTCATCCCGAGCGGAGCGCCGTGGAAAACGCACATTTTGGGCGATTTTCGGCGTTACCGTTGCTATCTGAAAATCGATAGAACGTAGTATTCCCTTCCTGCGCATTGATTGTTAGGAGCGAAAGACCGACTTTTTGTGCTGCCCACCTGTAAGTTTCTTCGATTGAGCGTCCATCTAGGTTCGGGACGCTGCCATCAATCAGAGCGGGGATTTGGTCGACAGACTTCACAGATTTCACAGATGACACGGATGGGGTTGGTCTTGACCCCGTTTCTTCATATCTCTTGGCTAGCTTTTCCCACCCGAAGGTGCCGTGGAAGTTGTCTTAACCTTCGGAATCTACGGCGGATTCGCCATTATCCTGCCCCGTTCGTGATTTCCCACTTGGTGACGCTCCGCAGGGGATGACTCTCAAGCGCAAATCCGGACTGGCGCCTTGCCCCTGCTACAATCGCGTTGGAAAGGGTCATGGCCTCTGGAAACAGAGGTCCAAAACGGCCCGAAATCGCTGGATAAGCGCCTCGCTAGATACAGACCGACAAAACGAAATCGGGTGCTAACACCCACCCGGGCATCGGGCTAATGCCACTCCCCCCTCGGACATCTCGCCGGATGTCCCTACACTGAACGCAGCACCTTCACAACAGCCGCCCGCGGAGCCCGGCACAGGCGAGGGAATTGAATGCGAGTCCCTACCTGTTGTTGGACATTCAAATCACCGGAAGCACCATCCGGGGGTCAGGTTTTCAACCTGACAGTGCGGCGAGGGGGGCGAAAAACCGTTTTCGTCAACCGCAAACAAACCGGAATCAGGTACAACCCGCCCCAAACAAATGCGGGACCAGGTACGAAACCCCGCGGGTTTGTTCGCTCGTGTTGATCCCGAGCGGCTCACGAGCCGCCGCTACGGGGCCCCTCACCAGCCGCCAGCCACCACTCGGCACGCGGCACTCACCACTCACCACTCACTCGGGTGCGAGGTGGATTCCGGCTTGCGCCGGGATGACGGGTCGGGGCGACCGCCGGTAGCCCCTACGGCATCCACCTGCACAAGAAGCTACAGCGCACAGGGGGCGGTATCATCGCAGCGATGAGCCGATTGCCCGCCGGCAAACTCCCAAACGAACTCCTCGCGACGTTGCTGGACCGCGTCACTCACCGCGACCGACGTGTCATCCTCGGGCCGGCCGTGGGCCGCGACGCTGCGGTCATTGACACCGGGGCGCCGAAGCTCCTCGTCGCCAAGACCGACCCCGTCACATTCGCCACGGACCAGATCGGAACGTACGCCGTCCACGTCAACGCCAACGACATCGCCTGCATGGGCGCCCGCCCGGCCTGGTTCCTCGCCTCGGTACTCCTCCCGGAAGGCTGCCCGGCCGGCCTCCCTGGCGAAATCCTCGCTCAGATGGCAGCGGCCTGCGATGCGCTTGAGGTCGAGATTGTCGGCGGCCACACGGAGATGACCTACCGGCTGGACCGCCCGATCATCTGCGGCGCCATGTTCGGTGAGGTCGAGAGGGACCGCCTCGTTACCGGCGGGCGCGCCAGTCCCGGCGACGCCGTCATCCTGACCAAGGGAATCGCCATCGAGGGCACGGCGGTGCTTGCCCGCGAAGGGCGCCCCGAACTTGAGAGATGCGGCGTGCCGCAGGCGGTCATCGAACATGCCGCCGCATACCTCGCCGACCCAGGGATCAGCATCGTCACGGAAGCCGCGGCTGCGTGTAACGCCGTCAGCGTCCACGCAATGCACGACCCTACCGAAGGCGGGCTCGCCACGGCCCTCTACGAACTGGCCTCCTCGACGGGAACAGGGGTTCTCGTGGACGAAGCGGCGGTCGGGGTCCTTCCTGAAACGCGCGCCATCTGTGACGCCGTGAGTCTCGACCCGTTCGGCCTCCTGGCGTCCGGCGCGCTCCTCGTTGTCGTATCTGATGGAGACGCCACGGCAACGGCCGGCGCCATCCGGCAGGCCGGGATTCCGGCGTCCCGCATCGGCTCGCTCCGGCCGCCTGGCGACGGCGTTATAATGGCGGTCAACGGTGGAACCCGGCCCGTCCCGCGATTCAGCAGGGACGAGGTGGCGCGCTTCCTCAGCACGCTGCCCGGCTGACGGGACCGCCGCAAAGGAAGGGACGGAGCAGAGGATGGTCAAACAGAAGCCCAGGACGATTCGCGAGTTGCGTGACGCCGGCTACAAGCTTCAATCGGTCAAGCAGGAGATGCGCAAGAACCTCATCGCCCGCATCGCTTCCGGCCAGGAGCACTTCCCCGGCATCATCGGCTACGAGGACACCGTCCTGCCCGCCCTTGAGAACGCTGTCCTCTCCGGCCAGGACGCCATCTTCCTCGGCGAACGCGGTCAGGCCAAATCGCGCCTGATCCGCTCCCTGGTCAACCTCCTGGACGACGAGATACCGATCATCAGCGGCTGCGAGATCAACGACTCGCCGTTCGACCCCATCTGCAAGCGCTGCCGCGACCTCCTGGACACGGAAGGCGACCAGGTCGAGGTCGAATGGGTGGACCGCGAGCGTCGCTACGGCGAAAAGCTGGCCACCCCGGACATCACCATCGCCGACCTCATCGGTGAGGTGGATCCCATCAAGGTCGCCGAGGGTCGTTACCTCTCCGACGAACTGACCATCCACTATGGCCTCGTCCCGCGCCACAACCGCGGCATCTTCTGCATCAACGAACTACCGGATCTCGCAGAGCGCATCCAGGTCGGCCTGCTCAACATCATGGAAGAGCGCGACGTCCAGATCCGCGGCTATCGCATCCGCCTGCCCCTCGATGTCCTCGTCGTCGCCTCCGCCAATCCGGAGGACTACACAAACCGCGGCCGCATCATCACCCCGCTCAAGGACCGCTATGGCGCCCAGATCCGGACGCACTACCCGAAGAGCCCGGAGTCTGAGATCGCCATCGTCGAGCAGGAGCGCATGCACTTCGAGGACGACGCTGACCGCACCGTCAGCGTCCCCCAGTACATGAAGGAGATCGTTGTTGAGATCACCCGCCTCGCGCGCCGTAGCCCGGACATCAACCAGCGCTCCGGTGTCTCCGTCCGCGCTTCCATCGCCGATTACGAGGCGTTGCTGGCAAACGCGTTGCGCCGGGCTATCCGCCTGAACGAATCGGAAGTTGTCCCTCGGGTGAGCGATCTCCCGTACGTGCTGCCGGCCCTTACCGGCAAAATCGAGTTCGAGACCGTGGACGACGGACGCGAAGAGCAGATCGTCGACCGGTTGATCCAGGGCGCCGTCCTCTCCGTCTTCAATCACTACTTCTCCCTCGGCGAGCTCGAGCCCATCGTCGCGAAGTTCAAGGCCGGATACGCGGTCGAAGTGTCTGACATGACCCCGTCTTCCGACTACCTGAAACTGCTCAAGGACACCGACGGCCTCGATGCGGCCGTCGAGAAGCTCGCAGCCAAAGAAGGTGGCCCGGCGACTGCCTCCGCGATCGAATTCGTCCTCGAAGGGCTGCACCTCAACAAGCGCCTGAACAAAGACAAAGTCGCGGGACGCGTCCAGTACAGGGGATAGCCCGGCTCCGTGAGCGGCGAACCCTCAGCATCACGCCCTCACATGCCAGGCTATGGCGTCGCCGAAGACGCCGAGGGACTCCTCCCGTGGTCCTGGGCTGAGGAACGGCTTGCCCGCTGCCGCAACTACTGGCTCTCCACTGTTCGCCCCGGCGGGCGGCCACACACGATGCCCCTCTGGGCGGTCTGGCATGAGGGGCGCCTCTTCTTCAGCACCGCCCGCACGTCCGTCAAGGCCCGTAACCTGTTCGCTGACCCGCGCTGCACCGTCACAACCGAAAGCGGTCACGAGGCCGTGATCATTGAGGGTACGGCGGCTGTCGAGGAAGGCCAGGACACCCTCAGCCCGGTCTGGGATGCCTACAAGGCCAAGTACGGCTGGGACATCCCGGGGGAGAGCATGTTCGTCCTCGCGCCGCGCGTGGCGTTCGCGTTCATCGAGACGGACGCGGATTTCGCGCGTACCGCTACCCGCTGGACCTTCGTCTAGCCCGGACATGGGCGGATCCCAACGGCCCTCCATCGCAGATCCGCCTCCGGGCGTGACAATCCACGAGGCTACTCAGAACGACAATGACGCGCTCATCGCCCTGGAGCGAGAGGTGCCGCTCGTCGTTGGCGATACCCACGAGTTCTTCGACCGCTCCCCGGACTACTTCGCCAACCAGCGGCTGCACCAGTACTACCGGACCGTCCTGGCCGAGGCAGACGGCAGGGTCGTCGGCGTCACCGCGGGCCTTGTGCACAACCCCGTCATCCAGGGCGTCGCGCACCGGCTTGTCTATATTCACCGGGGGCGCGTCCACCCGGACTTCCACGGGCGCGGCATCGGCTTTGCCCTCTCCTCGGCACTATTTCGCTGGTCTTCTGGGCTGGGTTCGGAAGGGCCGTACTACCTGATCTCCCCGGACAACGAGCGATCAATCGCGTTCGGTGGACGCGCCGGGCGGCGCTGGCCCGTGGATGTGACCCTGGTTAGCTTTGACCTTTTATCAGCGGAGGGAGAACGGCCCGAAACGCTTCCCCCCGGGATGCTGGAAGACGCGGCGCACCTTATCAATGCCACCCATTCGCCCTTCGACTTCTTCGAGCCGGTTTCGGCTGGTTTGCTCGCGGCGAGGCTTGGCCGGAGTCCGCAGTACACACCCCAGCACGTCTTCGCCGTCCGCGAGCGCGGCGAGGTCGTAGCCGTGGCTGGTCTGTGCGACAAAGGCGCTGCGACTGAACGGATTCACGTGGACTGTGCCACCGGTGCCGCGAGCCGGTCACGCGAGGCGGTTGTGGCAGATTGGGGATACAGGTCCGGCCGCGAAGACCGCTTTGCGTCGCTCTTGCGGTCCCTCGCCGCCCGCGCGCGGGCGATCGGCCGGGACAGGCTCACGATCTGTGAACCGGCCCCCGGCGTCGTACCCGAGACCGGTCTTCCCGCGCGTCGTGCTGCCGCCAGCCTGTTTACGCCTGCCAGCGACCCCCCGCCGGCGGAACGGATCAAGGGGATCTTCTTCGACCTGCTGTTTTTCTAGATCCGGCTGCCGTCACTCGGCGGCGGCAGGTGCGCCGTCTCCGCCGGCCGCGGACAGCGATTCGGGAATGAGGTTCCATTCGCCCGTCGCTGGGTCGTACCGATAGTCCATCGTCCATTTCGGGGGCGCCACGGGATCCTGGATCCGGAAGATCTTGTCTCGCTCCGGGCGCCGGCCGGAGAACGCGGACACGCCGTCCAGGTTGGCGGGAGGCGGCAGGCCGAGCACGTCGCGCAGGGTCTCCTCAAAATCGAAATGCTGGTAGTCGACGCTGGACACCATCGGCGGCATACGGGGGCTGTGAATGATCAAGGGTATCCGCGTCGTGTGGTCCTGGAGATCGTACATCGGGGGTACGGGTGGATCGCCGCGAAAACCGTGGTCGGACGTGATGATTATCGTCGACTGGTCGTACAGCCCCTCCGCACGCAGCTTCTCCACGAACTCTCCAACGAGTGTATCGACGTACACGGTCTGTTCTCTGGACGCCTCGATCCTGGAGTCAGACAGTGGCGAAGGGAGCGCCTTGCCGGTCGGGGTGAACACTTCCGGGTAGTGCGGGAGGAATACGTGCACGAAGTACGCCCGGCCCGGCGAGCTCTCGCGGCCCACGTCGCCCATGAACTCGTTCCATAGCGCCTTGGTGTAGATGTGGAACCCCTCGTTGTCCGTGGCTGGGTATGCCACTCCCAGGCCGTTGACGGCCGCACCCCAGAGGAAGCGCGTGCCGTCGAACAACCGTCGGGGCGTAGCGTTGTCGAGGGTGCGCAATGCCACATTCGCGCTCAGGTGCAGCTTCCGCTGGTCAGTCAGGTACTGGATGCCGCGGCAGGTGTACTCGACGCCACACCCCGGCTTATAGGTGGCCTCCACGGACAGGTACTGGGAATAAAGGCGGACGTTGTAGCTGTCCCGTAGTCCCACGATCGGCGTTGAGACCATCGGGATCGACTGGAACGACCAGTATCGGTTACTGGTCGCGTTCGTGAACCAGGCGCTCTCACCGGCCAGGGCGGCCATGTTGGGGAACATGGCCGCGTCCACCTTCCCGGTTTCGTCCGCCAGCAGATCGAAGGACATCTCGTCGAAGACGAAGACGAACAGGGGGTCGCGGGCGTTCTGCGGGTCAACGGTCGTGACTTCGCGCAGATAGCCGTCGGGCAGGCCTTCGGAGGTTGCGAGCTGGAACGGGATGATCCCCACCATCGCGACGGCGATCGGCGACATGTAGTAGAAGAATGTCGTCACCCAGCGCAACGCGAACACGCAGGCGGCGGTGACGCCGGCCACGGCGAGGAAGCTGACAAGGTAGATCAGGCCGTCCGTCTCGCGCACGGAGCCGGCGAAGTCCTTGCCGGCCCCCGAGTAGACCTCGAGCTGCCGGAGGAGGAGGACGAGCATGACGGCGAAGACAACGGTGCGGAACCAGCGGTTCCAGTGGCCGTCGGGCTTCCAGACGGCCAGCAGCCTGTCGACCGTGATGAGGACGAGCGTGGGGAGGACGAGGACGACGACGATCGCCCAGACGACGCCGCTTTTGTCGGGGAGGACGATATCGCGGCGTGGGAAGGCGTTCTTGAAGAACTCGAGGAGGCCGAGGCTGACGGCGCTGAAGTAGATGAGCGCCACCTGCAGGATCTCGGGGAACTCCGAGAGGTGCTTCCAGGGCGGCCGACCGGGAGTCCCGCTGTCCGTCTTGCGTGGCGAACTGTCCGGGACGGTGGTCTGCGTCGTCACCAGCTCTCCCACCTCGTTCATTGGCTAGCCGGCCTGTTGTCCGGCGCTCAGGCGGGAGCCCCGGGTCTCCAGCGGACGTTACTCCTGGATCGTCGGCCCGGCAACCGGGCCGCCGGCAGCTGATGCCGTCTCGGGCGCACGCACCCATTCACCGGTATTCCTGTCGTAACGGAACACCATCTCGTTAACATGGAAAACCTTGTCGCGTTCCGGCCGCTGCTCCGCGAAGGCGGACACGCCATCTGTGCCGTCCGGCGGCGGCAGGTTCAGTACATCGTTCAGAGTCGCCGCGAAGTCTATGTGCTGGTAGTCGATGTCGCTGACCCGTGGCTCTATGCCGGGTGCGCGGATGATCAACGGCACCTGCGTCGTGTGGTGCTTGAGCTGGTAGTCCGCGCCGGGGAACGGCCCGCGATATCCGTGGTCCGACGTCAGGATGATCGTCGCGCGGTCATACAGCCCTTCGCGTTTCAGCTTCGCGACGAACTCGCCCACGAGCCTGTCCGCGTACTCCGACTGGATCGTCTGAGACTCCTCGCCGGTTGGGGCCAGCACATCAGACTTCGCGGTCCCATCCGGCTCGAACACGTGGGGATGGTGCGGGAGGAACACGTGGACGAAGTATGCCGACCCGGGCGATTCGCCGGCGCTGACGTCGTCCATGAACGTCTGGAACTGCTTCTTGGTGAAGATGTGGAAGCCCCAGTCGTCACGCGAGGGATAGGAGACGCCCAGGACGTCGTTAACGACGACGCCCATCGGCGCATCGATCATGTTCTCGACCCGTTTCGGGGTGATGTTGTAGACCATCCGCAGCCCAATGTTCGCGCTGAGGAACACGGGCCGCTGGTCTGTAAGGTAGGCTACGCCACGGCACGTCCACGTCTGGCCGCACCCGGCCGCATACTCTTTTTCGACTTCCTGGTACTGCGAGTACATCCGGACGTTGTACTGGTCGTTGAGGTTCGTGATCGGGAGGCTGATGGAGGGAATGGATAGCCCGGACCAGAAGTAGTTGCTGGTGGCGTTCGTGAACCAGGCGCCCTCGCCCGCCAGCGCCGCCATGTTCGGGAACCGCTGCGGGTCTATCAGGCCGTCCTCGTTTGTGATCTGATCGAAGGACATCTCGTCGAAGACGAAGACGAACAGGGGGTCGCGGGCGTTCTGCGGGTCAACGGTCGTGACTTCGCGCAGATAGCCGTCGGGCAGGCCTTCGGAGGTTGCGAGCTGGAACGGGATGATCCCCACCATCGCGACGGCGATCGGCGACATGTAGTAGAAGAATGTCGTCACCCAGCGCAACGCGAACACGCAGGCGGCGGTGACGCCGGCCACGGCGAGGAAGCTGACAAGGTAGATCAGGCCGTCCGTCTCGCGCACGGAGCCGGCGAAGTCCTTGCCGGCCCCCGAGTAGACCTCGAGCTGCCGGAGGAGGAGGACGAGCATGACGGCGAAGACAACGGTGCGGAACCAGCGGTTCCAGTGGCCGTCGGGCTTCCAGACGGCCAGCAGCCTGTCGACCGTGATGAGGACGAGCGTGGGGAGGACGAGGACGACGACGATCGCCCAGACGACGCCGCTTTTGTCGGGGAGGACGATATCGCGGCGTGGGAAGGCGTTCTTGAAGAACTCGAGGAGGCCGAGGCTGACGGCGCTGAAGTAGATGAGCGCCACCTGCAGGATCTCGGGGAACTCCGAGAGGTGCTTCCAGGGCGGCCGACCGGGAGTCCCGCTGTCCGTCTTGCGTGGCGAACTGTCCGGGACGGTGGTCTGCACTGCGGCCGGGAGGGTGTCTTCGGGCACCGCCGCGCTGGCGCCGGGCGCTTCCGTCGCTGGTTGGTCCGTGCCGGCTTCCGCCGTGGGTGCGGCGTCTTCGGGTGACGCCGCGACGTCCTGGGACACCTCCTTCGGCGGGGCTGCGCCGTCTGGCGGCTGGGCTGCGCCGCTCGCGTCCGGCAGTTCGGTTTCCGGGCTCATGCGGAGACCCTGAACAGCACGCGCTCGGAGTTCGGGATCTGGATCGCCTCGTCCACGCGGAACCGGGACTCCAGAGCCCGGTGAAAGACCTCCGGCGTGTAGTCCGGGTACACGTCCTTCCGCGTCTTCAGCAGCGTCTGCACCATCGGGTCGGCCTTGGGCACGAACTCGACCACCCCCGCGCGGGTGCACTTACTCAGCCACGCCACGATCCTGTCCAGGGGCACGTTGCCGCTGATCGCCAGGTGGTGGACGAGCGCCAGGCAGAGGCCGAAGTCGGCGGGGCCGCGTTCGATCAGGCCCGGACGCTCGATCTGCTCCCAGCCCATGTTCGGGGAGGGGTTCATAAAGTCCATCACGATGGGCAGCAGGTTAGTGTAGTTCTCCCTCGACCGGTGGTAGAGGGCGCCGACCGCCGCCTCATCGAAGTCCATCGCGACGACGTGCCCGGAGCGCTCGGCGGCCATCATGGAGAAGCGGCCCGTGTTGCAGCCCAGGTCCCAGGTCTTCGCGGGGGCGGCCGCCTCCAGGGCCTCGGACACGAACCGGTCCTTGAACTCGAGCGCCTCGCGCTCGTACGGGAGGTGCTCCTCGTAGTCCAGCCAGACGGACAGCCTCGCGCCCGGCCGCTTGAGGCCGGATATCGTGCGGCGCAGCCTGTTCACCATCCCCGTAATCACCGCCTTCGGGATCCTGGGCTCCTTGCGCTGCGCCGCCTGCGCCTTGCTGGTCTGCTTGTCGCCGCCCTTGCGCGCTCGCTGGTTGAACCACGCCTGCAGCCCGACATCCATCAGAATGGACGGGCGGAGCTTGCTGCGCAGCGGCAGAAGGGCGCTGATCGCCTCCGGGCTGATCCCGTCCAGTGAACCGCGTAGCCATGGGTGATAGGGTTGACCGCGGACCGATTGCAGCAACAGGGGGTTGAGGAACGTCCGGCAGAACTGGCTGTACGCCATCCACGGCATCCCCTCTTCGTACTTCTCGAACGAGGCCACGTCGATGAAGATGGGCGCGCACCCGTTGAACTGCACGTTGAACGGGGTGGCGTCCTTCAGGATGTAGCCGGCCGCCAGCGCCTCTTCCAGGATGTCAAGCGTCAGCAACGCTGCCGCCTTCAGCATCTCGAAGGGCCACTCGTACGGGTAAGAGACGAAGGTGATCCTCGGGTGCTCCACCACGAGCTCCACGTCGCCGAGCGCATACACTTCGGGCGCCTGGTCGCGGCTCACAACCTGGCTGTCGACGACGAGGCTGCGGTCGGCGAGCGATGTCAGGAGGCCGCTGTCAAGAAGGTTGGAAAAGTCGGAGGTGTGTCCGGGGCGGAAGAACCGGTAGACCCGGTCGCCGCTGAGGACGACCCCTCCCGAGGGGTCACGAAAGGAACCGGCTACGAGCTTTGCATCGGCGCCGCTCCGGGCTGCGGCAGTCCCGCCGGTCAATAGAGCGCGGGCCGGGTGGAACTACCCGACGTTCGGCGCCTCGCCTTCGGGGCTGTCATCTTCGGCCTTCTGGCCGCGCACCTTGCTGATGATGTTCGACCAGAACATCTTGATCGTCACCAGACCGCCCACGGCGCCGGCGAGCAGCATCTGGATACCAATTCCGCCGGTTGTCGCGTCTATGTACAGCAATTGAACATCACCTTTCTGGGGCGGTTGTGGGCCGGGACCAGCGGCCCTGTTTACCGGCGTAATGATAGGCGCAGACCGGTCCTCGGTCAAGCCAAAACCAGGCCGCTCGCCGCAGCCTCCGGGGAAAAGGGGGCGAGCGGAGCGACCAGCGCTAACGGCCGAACTGACGGATTACGACAACGGCGCTGATCACGTTCGCGACGAATGCTCAGCTAACCGCCCTACACGTCGATAACGACGTCGTTGTCGTCCCCCTGGAACTCCCGCGAGAACGTCACGCCGGCCCTGGGGCTGCGGAAGGTGACCTGAACGGGGATGTCGAGCGGGGTCGAGTCAGGAGGCCATACGACATCGGTCGCCGGGTCAGTCGCGGACGTGAGCGTCCACTTGAAGATCATGGGTCGGCCTACCTCTATCGCCCTCAGCACGTCCTCGCGCAGCGCCTCCTTCTGCTCCATCGGCCACTGGTCCTCGATGTGCGCGATCTCCCGGTCGGTCATCCGTCCCGGCGCGGTGAACAGCGTGTTGAGGAACGACGAGAGTGGGTTGACGGTGATATCCTCCGAGTTCTCCTGCCATTGCGCCGGATGCCGCATTAGCAGCGTTAACACGCGAGTGATATTGGTCTCGCCGGAGTTTACGGCCTGAATGAACGTCCGGAGCGTGCTCATGGGTGGCATAGCGACCCCTTTCTGCGCTGAAACGGCCAGCGCGAGGAAATAGCGCCGGAATTATAGCGCGCCCGTGGGCGATTGTCGCGCGTTGTCGAGTGGTGAGTTCCGAGTGCCGAGTGGCGAGTGCTGAGTCGGGTGTATAGGTGCGAGGTGTCAGGTGTTCTGGCTGCTGGTTTCTCGGTCCCGGCCCCTGGACCCTCATCCCTCGACCCCTTCCCCTATAATGTCCGCATGAGATTCCGCTACTCGGAATGGGACGGCAGCCAGGAGATCGGGCCGCTCGACCCCGACGACATTCTCGCCGGCCTCACCGACGACCTGATGAACTTCGGCGACCTCCAGCACGCGTTGCGGAACCTCCTCCAGCGCGGCATGCGCAACCCGATGGGCCAGCGCATGCAGGGCCTCCGCGACCTCCTCCAGCAGCTGCGTCAGCAGCGCCGCCAGCAACTCGACCGCTACGACCTCTCCTCCGTATTCGAGGACATCCAGAAGCGCCTGGAGGAGATCCTCGGCCTGGAGAACGACACCCTGGACAGACGCATGGAAGAGGCCAACCAGCGCCTCGCCGGGGAGAACCCACTCAAGGCGTTCGAGGACGCCCTGCAGCCGGGCTTGCAGGAGCCGACGGCAGAAGAACAGCGGCACCTCGCCGAGATGCTGAAGTCCGTTGTCGAGAAGAAGCAGGGCTTCCTGGAGAACCTCCCCGAGGACGCGGGCGGCCGGGTGAAGGAGCTGCAGAACTACGAGTTCATGGACCCCGAGGCCGCGGCGAAGTTCCAGGAGCTCATGGACATGCTGAAGCAGGCCCTGATGGACAGCTTCTTCAAGGACCTGACCCAGCAGATCCAGAACATGAGCCCGGAAGACATGGCGCGCATGAAGGAGATGATGCGCGACCTGAACAAGATGCTCTCCGAGAAGATGGCGGGCGGCGAGCCGGACTTCGACGGCTTCATGCAGAAGTACGGCGATCTCTTCGGCGACAATCCGCCGCAGTCGCTGGACGAGCTCATCGAGCAGATGACGGCAGGGATCGCGGCCATGCAGAGCCTCCTTTCCAGCCTGCCTCCGGAGATGCAGCGGCAGCTCCAGGACCTGCTGATGGACAAGATCGACGACCCGGAACTGCAGCGCGAGATGCAGGAGCTGCAGATCAACCTGGAGATCCTCGCGCCGGGGCAGGATCCGGGCCAGTACCCCTTCCGCGGCGACGAGGAGGTGGACCTGCTGCAGGCGCTCAGCTTGATGGGGGACCTGCAGGACATGGATGAGCTGGAGCGCGAGCTCGAGCGCACGCAGTACGGCGGCACCCTCGACGATATCGACGAGGAGAAGCTCCGAGACATCCTCGGCGACGAGGCAGCCGAGACGCTCGACCAGCTCAAGCAGTTCCTCCAGGCACTGGAAGACGCCGGCTACATCCGCCGCAAGGGCGACCAGTGGGAGCTAACGCCGCGCGGGCTTCGCAAGCTGGGCGAGAAGGCGCTGGGCGAGATCTACCAGCAGCTCAAGAAGTCCAACTACGGCAAGCACGCGCAGCGGGACAAGGGCCGCGGCGGCGAGCGCGCGGACGACACGAAGCCCTACGAGTTCGGCGACCCGTTCCACCTGCACTTGGAGGAGACCATCATGAACGGGATCTTCCGGCAGGGGCCGCAGGTGCCGGTTAGACTCGACCGGGACGACTTCCAGGTCTACCGAGCGGAAACGCTCACCACGACAGCGACCGTCCTGATGCTGGACCTTTCATGGTCGATGGCACTGCGCGGCAGCTTCCAGGCCGCCAAGAAAGTGGCACTGGCGCTGAACAACCTGATCCGGGCGCGGTTCCCGAAGGACAAGCTGTACGTCATCGGGTTCTCGGCCTACGCCCGGGAGCTGAAGGCCGAGGAGCTGCCGTACGTCCGCTGGGACGAGAGCGTGCTGGGGACGAACATGCACCATGCGCTGATGATCGCGCAGAAGTTACTGGCCCGGCACAACGCCGGCACGCGGCAGATCATCATGATCTCCGATGGCGAGCCGACGGCCCACCTGGAGCACGGCCGATCGTACTTCGCCTATCCGCCGAGTCCGATCACGATCCGGGAGACGCTGAAGGAAGTCCGCCGCTGCACGCAGAAGAACATCGTCATCAATACCTTCATGCTGGACCGCAACTACTACCTCAAGGAGTTCGTCAACCAGATCGCGAAGATGAACAAGGGGCGCGTCTTCTACACCAGCCCGGAGCAACTGGGCCAGTACATCCTCGTGGACTACGTGTCCCAGAAGCGCAAGCGCTTCGGCGAGCGCGCCGCCTGACGAGCCGTGGTCCGCCACCTTCGGGCCACGCTCCGGCATCTGCCGCAGAACGTAATCCGCGCCACCGCCCTTCTCGTCTTTCTCGTCGTCACCGGCACTTCCGGGTACATGGTCCTGGAGGGTTGGTCGTTCCTCGATTCGCTCTACATGACGGTTATCGTCCTGACGACTATCGGGTTTCGGGAGGTCAGGGAGCTCGATGACTCAGGGCGGGTCTTCACTATGGCGCTGGCGGTCACGGGTGTCGGCGGCATCCTTTACGCGCTTCTGGCGGTCTTCCAGTTCCTGATCGAAGGCGAGTTCGGCACTATACTGGGGCTGCAGCGAATGAAAGGCCAGATCGAGCAACTGAGGAACCACTATATCCTCTGCGGCTTTGGCCGCGTGGGCGAGGAGGTGGCGCGCGAGTTCTCCGACCGGGACATTCCGTTCGTGGTGGTGGAGAACACCCCGGAAGCCATCGAACGGGCCCAGAGGCGGGGCTATCTCGTTCTGGTCGGAGACGCGACCAGCGACGAAGTGCTGCGCCAGGCCGGAGTGGACCGCGCGCGGTGCCTGCTCGCCGCCTCGGACTCCGACTCCGGAAACACCTTCATCACGCTGTCGGCCAAGGCCCTGAACCCGGACTTGTTCGTGGTGGCGCGGGCCGCCCACCCGGAGAGCCTTCCGCGCATGCAGCGCGCCGGGGCCGACCGCGTGTTTTCTCCGTACGTGATCGCAGGGCGCCAGATGGCCGTGTCGGCCATGCAGCCGGTGGTGGTCGAGTTCATCGACACGCTGGCAAGCGGACAGGGGGACGCGCTGGTCCTCGCCGAGATCGAGGTCACTCCCGACTCCGGGCTCGCAGGCCAGATGCTGGAGGAAGTGATCCAGGGGTCGACAACAGTGCGTGTTCTCGGCCTCCAGAAGCGGAGTGGAGAGGTACTGGTAGGCCCCATCGGCACGACCCACGTGGCCGCGGGCGACCGCGTAATCTTGATGGGCCGCGAGCCAGAGCTCGAGCGCCTGCACCCGGACAGGCGGCCGGCTCGCTCACAGCAGGCGCCTTCGCACCGTCCCCAGACGACCCGCCCTCGCTAGGCCGTTTGTCATCCGGATTCGCTGCTTTCGGCATGTGTGCCGGAGGGGGCTCTGTGCGCACCATCAAGGTGATAGAGGAGCTGGACGCCGCACCCCCTGATGGCGAAGCTCCCGAGAGCGCCCCCGGAAGCGGGGGCGTTTCCTATTTCGCGGGCAACTCGCGGTCCATGAGGAAGGATCGGATCACTCTCGCAAACCGTTCGGGCCTGAGGCGTGGCAGCGAGTGGCCGGTATCGGCGAAGACGTAGAGACGGCCGTCCGGAAGCGACTGCACCATACGCGACGAGATCTCGTCATCCAGGATGGGACTGTGCTCACCCCGGCAGACGAGGGTTGGGCACGGGATACGCGTCAGGGACTCCCAGAGGAAGGCGATTTCGGGAATCGCAGCTCTTGTCGTGATGTCCGCCAGCCGCCGATCGTAGCGGTTGGAGCAGGTGCCGTGCTCGGCGCAGACGAGCGAGTTCTGGATGAGCCGTTCGATTGATGGCTCGTCCAGCGAGGGCCACTGATCGCGATAGAATGCGCGGGCGGCTTCGAGCGTGAATGTGCTGGGAGGCCGACCGGACTTCGAGGTCATATCCTGCTTGAGCCCAAGGGCACCCACTCGCGCCATTTGCGGGCCCATATCGCAGAGCGCGAGGTGTTTGAGGCGGGGTGAGTGCTCCCTCGCGTATGCCATCGACACGCGCGACCCCAGCGACAGTCCCACGAGGTCGAACCGGTCAAGGCCGATTGCGTCGACAAACAGCGCGAGATCCGAAGCGAGCGCCCACACAAGGTAGCCGCCGGGGGCGTGCTCACTTTCGCCATGGCCGCGCTGGTCCGGGGCGAAGATGTGAAAGTCGTCCAGCAGGCGGTTGGCGCAGTCTTGCCAGTAGTAAGCGCAGTCGCGCAGCCCGTGCATCAGGACGAGCGGCTGCTTCCCCTCTCCCTTCCACTCGAAGTAGTGCAGCCGAAGGCCGTTGATCTTGATCTCGCCCTCGGACGGCTGGACGAGCGCCAAGTCTACTCTACCGGCTCCATCTCGTGGCTGTGCGAGTGGTCATGCTCGGGCCCGTGATGTTCTTCTTCGTGGTAGAACTGGAAAAGGACGCCGCCCGAGTCTTTGGGGTGCATGAACGTCTCAACCCACCCGTGCGAGCGGTTGACGCCGCCCCAGGGCTCGATGCCGAACGCCTGCATCGCTTCCGCGGCGCGGTCGGCGTCTTCCACTTCGAAAGTCACGTGGTGCAGGCCGGGACCTTTCTCTTCTAGGAACCTGTGGAGATAGCTGCTCTCGTCGTAGGGCTCCAGCAGCTCGAAGTGGCCGGTGCCGCCCGGTACCCGCAGTCCGACGCCGCGAAACCCGGTTTCAGGGTTTTCAAACCGGCCCTCAACGGTCATGCCCATCAAGTCGGTCAGGAGAGGTAATACGTCCTCCAGGTGTCGTACGGCCCAACACACGTGATCCAATCGCTTGATACCCATGCCGTTTGTCTTGTTCATCATCGTCCTTTCGGGGCGGTTTGGACGCAGGTGCGGGCGTCCTGCGCCCGGATTGCGGGCTGGCGCTATGATATGACGTGCCTTGCTTGTCGTCATCAAGGCTCACCGCTAGGATTGTCTCTACCGTGAAGCAGTCGCAGGGAGACGCATACGAGCGCAAGGAAGCGCTGGTGGTCATCAATCCGGTGGCGCACAACGCGCCCGGACAACGCCGGATGGAAGATGTGTATCTGTGGCTGCAGTCGGAAGGATGGAAGGTCTCCTGGGAGGAGACGGTTCAGAGGGGCGACGCGATACGGATCGCCGCCCGAGCGGCGGAGCGTGGCGTATCGCTGGTCATGGCGTGCGGCGGCGACGGCACGATGAACGAGGTCGCCAACGGACTGGCCGGGAGCGAGAGCACCCTGGGGATGATCCCCGGCGGCACGAGCAATCTGTGGGCGCGGGAGGTTGGTCTGGACAAGGCGCCGGCCGAGGCGGTCCGCCTGATGGTGAACGGCGAGCGGCGGCGGGTGGATCTGGGACGCACGGGCGACCGCTATTTCCTTCTCCTGGCCGGGTTCGGCGCCGATGCCGCAGTTACCAGGCACGTGCCGCTCGGGATCAAGGACCGCGTCGGAGCGGCGGCATACGGTCTTTCGGCGGTGCGGGAGGCGCTGCGCTGGAAGGGCACGCGCGCGATCGTCCGCCTGGACGGGGTCGAGCGGGAAGTGGAGTTCCTGATGGCGCTGGCGGGTAATACGCGCCTCTACGCGGGGATAACGCGGGTAACCCCGACGGCCATGGTGGATGACGGGAAGCTTGACGTCTGCATCTACCAGGGCCGCGGCAGCCGGGACATCATCCTGCATTCGATGCGTACCCTGGCGAGGATTCACCGCAAATCGCCGAAGGTGCTCTATCGGCGGGTGCGGAAGGTGGAGTTCCAGTGGGAGGAGCCCGTGCCCGTCCAGGTTGACGGTGATCCCCTGGACTACTGCCCGAACGAGGCAGAGATCTGCCCCGGCGCCCTGTGGGTGGCGGTACCGGCAGGCCTCAAGAGCCCGCTGTTCATGCCGCGGGAGGCCCCACGCCGGCGGACCGAACTGTCCCTCTCTCGACAAAGTACAGGCTAGCTCCGGACAGGAAGGCGTCGTCGAACCGGTCGAGATCGGTGCCGGTGACGACCATCTGCTCGACGTCACCGATGGCGGCGAGTACGGATTTACGCCTTCCCGCGTCCATCTCGGAGAGGATGTCATCCAGCAGCAGGACCGGCGGATCGCCGCGGCGTTCGCCGAGGAACCTGGCTTCAGCCAATCTGAGGGCGAGTGCGATCGTCCGCTGCTGCGCACGGGAGGCGAAGCCGGCAGCTTCGAACCCGTCGAGGGTGAAGAGGACATCGTCGCGGTGCGGACCTGTCAGCGTCATCCCGGCGGCGATGTCCCGCGCGACTCCGGTTGACAGGGCGACGGCGTAGCCCAGTTCCGCGTCCGCGGTTGAGAGCCGTTCATCGGGATCGTTCCCGGTCCCGGGCTTGTAGCGCATGCTGAGCGTCTCCCCCGGGGCGAGGTGCGAGTGCGCCCGCGCCGCCTCATCGGCGATCACGGCAAGGGCAGTGGCGCGCCGCTGGATGAGGAGACCCCCGTCGCTGGCCAGGCCGTCGTCCCAGAACTGGAGCTCGTCTCTGCCCGCCACTCCTTCCCGGATGCGTTTCAGCAGGTGGTTTCTTTGTGTAAGGACACGCTCGAACCGGGAGCGTGCGGCCGCGTACGCGGGGTCGACCTGCATAAGGGTCATGTCCAGGTAGCGTCGGCGCAGCGAGGGTGGCCCGGTAATCATTGCCAGGTCCTCCGCGGAAAACAGGACCGCGGTCATGCGCCCTACGGCGTCGGAGAGCCGGCGCGCGATGCCATTGACCTTCGCCGTCTTGGTCGCGATCGGTCCTGTCGCGCCGGGCCGTGCGAGGACTGTCAGTTCCAGCTTCACGGGACCTTCGCTTCGGGCAACCGTCGCGACTACCCGCGCGGCGGGCAGGACATCCGACATGGCTTCGCGGCGAACGACCTGGACATCAACCTCGGCTCGCTGGAAGCGCATGGTTGCAAGGGCGTAGATGGCTTCGAGCAGATTGCTCTTGCCCTGGGCATTCTCACCGATGATGGCGGAGGTGCCGGGCGACACATGGAGTTGGACTCGCTCGAGGTTGCGGTAGTCGGTGATCAGGAGGTGTTCGAGCCGCACAGTGCGAGTATACGGGCTGCCCGGGCGGCGTGGCTGGCCGGTCAGCGTGCGGGAGCGGAGCGTCGTGGCGCGCACGGCTGCTCCGTGTCAGCGCCGGGGCTCGCTGGAGGCGGCACCGTGTCTGCGGGCCGGATGCCGGGGATGGCGACGCAGAACCGGCTGCCCCGGCCGGGAGCGGGTTCAACCCAGATGCGTCCGGCATGGAGGTCGACGATGGATTTCGCGATGGCGAGACCCAGGCCCAGTCCGGACCGGTCGCCCCGGTAGAAGGGTTCGAAGATCATGTCGGCTTCATCACGGGGGACTCCTGGTCCGCAGTCCGTCACGACGATGAGGGCTTCGCCCGAGGGGAGTTGTTCGACCGAGAGCCCGATGTGACCGCCGGGTGGGCTGTAGCGCTGGGCGTTCGACAGCAGGTTGATCAGCACTTGCTCGAAGCGCAGCCGGTCAACGCGGGCGAGTGCATCGGGGTCAACGATGTCGACATCGATGGTCTGGCTCTTGGCGGTGACCAGCGGCTGGACCACGGAAACAGCGTTGGCGACTGCATCCCGAAGCGACGCCGCCTCCAGCTCCAGGCGCGGCTGGAAGTCGTCCTGGCGCGAGACGGCCACGAGGTCATCGACCAAACTGCGAAGCCGGGCAGCGCCCTTGACGATGTTTCGGACGAGGCGGCCGCGCGTGCTTTCGGGGTCTCTTGTCTCTTCCTCCTCCAGGAGCATTTCGGCAGCCATCATAATCGAGGTAAGCGGGGTACGCAGTTCGTGCGAGACCGTCATGAGGAAATCCGCCTTCATGCGGTGAAGTTGCTGGAAGTGCTGGGCATGAGCGCGCTGGCCATCGTAGAGACGGCAGTTGTCGAGCGTCATCCCGAGCACCATTCCAAGAGCGTCGAACAGGCGGTGGTCGCCAAGTTGTGGGTTCCGGCGCTTCGCGGAGATCGCCAGCAGGCCAAGTGGCGAATCGCGGCCGACCAGGGGCACCCAAACACAACGTTCACCTTGCGGCCGGCCATGGAACCACTGATCTTCGGCCGGGGTGTGGGCCCTGGACCTGGCGGATGACGGCGGCCGGGCCGTCAATCCGCACGCGGCCGCCGTCAGGACCGGCGCGCGTTCGAACCAGTCGGCGGGCATGCCGTGCGCAGCGACCGGCCTCACCCCCTCGCCGTCATCGGTCAACCAGCCGATGATCACGGCATCGAGTCCGAGCCAGTCGCCGAGCAGGTTGACGCTCAGTTCGCACGCCCGGTCAAAGGAGTGGACACCCGCGAGTTCGTTGCCCAGGCGGTGTGGATAGGCGTACCGGCGGTGGATTCGCGCCTCCCACCTTGCGGCCAGTTCGATGGTGATGATGGCCACGGCAGCCGCCGGGGCGAGGACGAATGCGAGTTCGACCTTGGGGAGACCCGGGTCGAACATGGAAAGTGCGAGGAGGAGTGTCAGCGCCAGGATGATGCCAGCGATGGCGAGGGTCTTGGCGGCCCGAACCTGGCGTATCGGGTCAAGCTGAACGTCTTCCATCTGCGGGAGGCCCTGCTAAGGAAGATGGCGATTGACGGGAGAAGTTACAGGTGGGCAAGCAAAAGCGCTCTCGAGTCGAAAGCTCGCGGGGGTGCGGCGATGAGACCCGAAGAGCGCTAAACGCCGGGGCAGTTGCGGCCCTGCCCTAGCAATTTGCATTATCTAGAAAGATTTAGGTAGTTGTCAAGAAAAAGCCACAGGACGAGTTCAAGGGCGACCCATGCTTTCTTTGTGGAAAACTCCCGACTCAGTCTATCTGAACCTGCCGATACTTGCCGCGGCTCAGGCAGCGATGAACTTGTATCCGACACCTCGCTCGCTGACGATGCGGCCGATGGTGTCCGGGTCTCCCTCCAGCTTCTGTCGGAGACGCCGGATGTAGACCTTCAGGTAGTCAACCTCGTCGGTGTATTCGCGGCCCCAGACTTTGGAAAGCAGCGTCTGGTGCGGTAGTACGCGACCGGCGTTGCGGCTGAGGTGGAAGAGGAGCGAGTACTCTGTCGGGGTGAGCCGAACCGTGTCGCCGTTTACCGTTACCGTGCGGCTCGCGTAGTCGATGCGGAGGTTTCCGGACTCGAACGTCTCGCCTACAGAGGGCATCTGGCTCTGGTAGCGCCGGATGACAGCGCGAACACGCGCCAGCAGCTCAAGGTGGCTGAATGGCTTGGTGATGTAGTCGTCCGCCCCCATCTCTAATCCCCGGACTTTGTCGACCTCTGAATCGCGTGCGCTCAGCATGACGATCGGAACGTCGGAGTAGCTCCGAATCTCCTGGCACAGGTGAAACCCGTCAGCGCCCGGGAGGTTAATGTCCAGGAGGATCAAGTCGGGGCGGTCTGTTTCGATTAGTTTCAGGGCCTCCTCGGCGGATTCGGCGCAGGCCACGTCCGCTTCGGGCCAGCGGAGGCTAAAGCAGAGATTCACCACTTCAACAACATCCGGTGAGTCGTCAACGATGAGTATCTTCATGGGTAGCCGATAACCCCCTGCGCAGGCAGACGCATGTATGCAGTAGGTAAGATTGCGGACACACTCAGGTCGTTACAGGGAGTGGTTAGCAGGGGATCCGCTGGGGTTCGGAAAAGACCGACCCGCCTGTCACGCGCGGGACCGGATCAGCTCCAGGATACCCGTCAGAGGGATGTGCACCCATTCCGGGCGGTTGTTCAGCTCGTACCCCACCTCGTAAATCGCCTTCTCCATCAGGCACGCGTCCAGCAAGGCGGCTCGTTCGGCATCGGTTTCGGGAAGGATTCCGGGTGTTGTCGCCACCTCAAGGTAGCCGCGGAGGAACGCGGCGCTAACCCATACGTACCAGAAACGCGCCCAGGCCTCCAGGCCTTCGACCTGTTCCTGCGGGATCATCCCGACACTGACGAGGTTGTGCAGGGCGATGTACGCGGCGTACTGGAACGACCTGAGCATGCCGGCGACGTCTTTCATCGGTGAGCGCTTGAGGCGGCGCTCGCCCATTGGGCGCGCGGGCTCTCCTTCAAAGTCGATTATTACGAAGTCCTTGCCGGTGAAGAGTATCTGGCCCAGGTGGTAGTCGCCGTGGACTCGGACGCGGGTGCCGGATAGCGGCTGGTCCAGCACCGAGCGAAACCGGGCGATGATCTCGTCGTTGCGCGAGAGTACCTCAGCAGCCAGCGCCTGCGCGCCGGGTGAGAGGGTGCCCAGCGCCCTCTGGAGCAGCGGCGTCACCTGCGCGGCGAGGCGGCGCATTCGCTCGAAGACCGACCGCTGGTAGAAGGGGGTGAACGGCTCCGGCATGAACGCCGGGGCATCCGTGACTGAGGCAAGGGCGACGTGAAGCTCTCCCGTTCGCCTGCCGAGAAGCTCCGCCGATTGCAGGAAGTCACCAATGGTGTCGCCGGCCAGGCCGGGAGCAGTCTGCCGGGCGATGTCGAGGAGGTGCGTCTCCGGAAGTATCGCCTGGGCACGATCTGCCGCCGGGCGCGAGAGGATGTGCTCGTAGTACGCGGCGAGCGCATCGAGTGTGTACCCCCACGCATCGCCTTCATTCTCCACGTATTCGCGGAGGATCCCGACGGTCATCGGTTCGGACCCGGCGGCGAGGTATTCGAGCGAACCTGCGAGTCGCGGAGAATTCACGTGGTACGCCGTCTCGCCGAGGAAACGGGTGACCTCCAGGTCCGGGTTGATGCCGGGATCGGGCCGCCGCACGAGTTTGAGGATCAGGCGCTTTCCGTAGGCGATGGAAGTGTTCGTCTGTTCGGCGCGAATAACCCACGGATCCAGGCGGCCGGGTGAGCGGCGAAGAGCCCGGAACGCCGGCGCCGGCGTGGCTTCAATCCTCCCCTGCCCGCCCCGGAACACCCGGCGGCGCGCCACAGCCTCCAGGAGCGCCCGGAGAAAGGCAGGGTCAGCCGTGATCTCATGGATGACGCCGCTGGTGGAGATCCCAGCGTTCACGATGGCGATGATGGAGTCGGGCTCGCTCGACAGGACCTGTCCCGACTCCTCGGCTGGTGTGAACGAGACGGGCAGGACGTAGGTCTCGGGCTCGCCCTCCACGTAGTCGACCTTCACGAGGAGGATCCGGGCGTCGGGAGCGTTGTTCGCCTTCACCGGGACAACGTCCTTGATCTGGCAGGACTGGATCGTGCGCGCCTTTGCGCCGAACCAGCGCTGCCGGCGGAGGTAATCCGGCAGCATCGACTCGAAGATGGGCCTCAAATGACCTGTTAGCAGCTCTTCCCAGGAGCCCGCGACTGTCAGAGTGAGGTGCGAACCATCACGCAGGCTGTCCTGTGCGCCGCCCTGTTCGCGGCGGAGCTCGAACCAGTGAAACGCGTGCGGGCCCAGCGTGATGAAGTAGGGCTGCGCCGAGATGCGCGGGAACTCTGTGCGGCCGAACAACTCGACCGGCGTCGCCCGCGCATAGTCCTCCAGGTCGAGTTCCGCGAACTGGGTGAACCGGGACAGGTTGGCCACGACGAGCATGACCTCGTCCCCGTACCGGCGGATGAAGGCGAGCACCTTTCGGTTCTCCGGATGCAGGAACTCGATGCTGCCTCTTCCGAATGCCCGGTAGCGCTTCCTGAGGCTGATGACTCGCCTCATCCACCAGTACAGAGAATGCGGGTTATTGTGCTGGACTTCGACGTTCACGGTTTCGTAGTGGTACTCGGGGTCGGTGTTCACTGGCAGGTAGAGCTTCTGGGGGTTGGCCTGAGAGAACCCGGCGTTCCGGTCGCCGCTCCACTGCATGGGCGTGCGGACGCTGTTCCGGTCGCCAAGGTGAATGTTGTCACCCATCCCGATTTCATCGCCGTAGTAGATGATCGGAGTGCCCGGCAGGGAGAGGAGCAGGCCGTTCAGTAGCTCGATCCGGCGCCGGTTGTTACCGAGCAATGGCGCGAGCCGGCGGCGGATCCCCAGGTTAATCCGCGCCTGTGCGTCCTGGGCGTACGCGCGGTACATGTAGTCGCGGTCTTCGTCGGTGACCATCTCAAGCGTCAATTCGTCGTGGTTCCGGAGGAATATCGCCCACTGGGCGTTCTCGGGAATCTGGGGTGTTTGGGACAGGATGTCCACGATGGGAAAGCGGTCCTCCATGCGCAGCGACATGAACAGGCGAGGCATGAGCGGGAAATGGAAGTTCATGTGGCACTCGTCGCCGTTTCCAAAGTACGCCGCTGCGTCCTCCGGCCACTGGTTGGCTTCGGCCAGCAACATCCTGTTGGGGAAGTGTTCGTCAACGTGCGCCCGCAGCCGGCGGATGAACGCGTGCGTTTCGGGCAGGTTCTCGCAGCTCGTGCCCTCGCGCTCGTAAAGGTAGGGAACGGCATCCAGGCGAAGTCCGTCCACTCCCTGGCGGAGCCAGAAATCGACCGCCTGGAAGAGCTCCTTGTGGACGGTTGGGTTGTCGAGATTCAGGTCTGGCTGATGGGAATAGAACCGGTGCCAGTAGTAGGACCTGGCGACCGGGTCCCAGGCCCAGTTCGACGACTCGAAATCCTTGAAGATGATGCGCGCGCTGCGATACCTGTCGGGGGAATCGCTCCAGACGTAGAAGGACCGCGCGGGGCTGTTCGGGGGGGCGCGGCGCGCGCGGTGGAACCACGGGTGCTCGTCGGAAGTGTGGTTCAGTACGAGTTCCGTGATGACCTTGAGTCCGCGCCTGTGGGCTTCCTTCAAGAAGGCCTGGAAGTCGCGCAGTGTGCCGTACGAGGGATGAACGTTCGTGTAGTTTGAAATGTCATAGCCGTCGTCCCGCAGCGGCGAGGGATAAAACGGCAGGAGCCAGACCGCGGTGACGCCGAGTTCCTGCAGATATCCCAGCTTTCGGGTCAGGCCGGTGAAGTCGCCGACGCCGTCGGCGTCGCTGTCGCAGAATGCGCGCACGTGCGCCTGGTAGATTACTGCGTCCTTGTACCAGGTCGCCTCGTCCTCGGGTGCCTGCGTTGCGGCCCTGGGAAGCTGTTCCGTCGCCACCTACCGGCCCTCCCGCTGATCTAAGGCCGCTTGCCTGTGCAGACGGAAGATCTGCGCCGGCGCTGTGCCGGGGTCCAGTTCGACAAAGGCGCTATTCCCCTGCCACGTGCAAGCCGCTCCGCTCAGTAGTTCGCTGACCTCGTATGGCTCGGATGCGGGAATGCCCCAGTCTGCGATCGGTAGCGTCAGGTGACCGGCTCGCGTCGCGGCAGGGTCGAGGTTGACGACGCACAGGATGATGTTCTGGTTGTCCTCGGTTGCCTTGGAGTATGCGATGAGCCTGCCGTTGGCGATCCGGTGGAACCGCAGACGTGCGTCGGACTGCAAAGCCGGGTTTTCGCGGCGGATGGCGTTGACGCGTGCCACTATGGAACGCAGGCTGTCCGGCCGATCGATGTCCCAGTGCTTCACCACGTACTTCTCGGAGTCGAGGTACTCCTCGCTGCCCTTCTCGCGGGGGACGTTCTCCATCAGTTCGAACGGTGGTCCATATATCCCGTAGCTGGCTGATAGCGTGGCTGCCAGAACGAGGCGCGTGATGAAGACCGCCCGGCTGCCGTATTGCATGGGGCCGGTGAGGATGTCCGGCGTGTTTGGCCAGGCGTTGGGATGGAAGAAGTCCGAGACGGGCGGGTGAGTCAGTTCCGTGAAATACCGGGTGATGCCGATCTTATCGTATCGCCAGGGGAAATACGAATAGGACTGTGTGAACCCGAGCTTGGTCAGCCTGTACATTATGGTCTGCCGGGTGAACGCCTCCGCAAGAAGAATGACGCCGGGATCAACCCGGTGGATTTCAGCGATGCACCATTCCCAGAAGGGAAACGGCTTGGTGTGCGGGTTATCGACGCGGAAGATTCGCACGCCACGATCCATCCAGAACAGGAAGATGCTGAGCAACTCTTGCCAGAGCGACTCCCGCGCTTCCGTCTCGTAATCGAAAGGATAGATGTCCTGGTACTTCTTCGGAGGATTTTCGGCGTACTGAATTGTCCCGTCGGGCCGCTTCCGGAACCACTCCGGATGCCGGGTGACGTACGGATGATCCGGCGAACACTGAAAGGCAACGTCCAGCGCGATCTCGATCCCGAGACGCCGGGCCGCCCGCAGGAGATTTCGGAAATCAGCGAACGTGCCGAGCGCCGGATCGATTGCCTTGTGCCCACCCAGCGGCGATCCGATAGCCCACGGACTGCCGGGATCGCCGGGCCGCGCGACGTCCGCATTGTTCGGTCCCTTGCGGTGCGTGGTCCCGATCGGATGTATCGGGGGGAGGTAGAGGACATCGAATCCCATCTCGGCCACGTAGGGGAGTCGGCGCTCCACGTCCCGCAGGGTCCCCGGCCGGTCGGGATCGGGCGAAGCGGAGCGGGGGAACATCTCGTACCAGGAGCTGAATCCGGCTTTCGGAGGGTCGACCTTGACGCGCAGCGCCCGGTGCCAGGCGGTACGGAGTCGGGGGTTGGACAGCGACCGCATCCGCAACGTCAGATCCGGGTCAAGAGCGGCACGAAGCCGCTGTCGTCGGGGCGCGCTTCCGACGATCTGGTCCGCGGCACGAAGTAGCGTCCGCCTGTCGCCTTCCGAGGGCGCTCGGCCGGCCCCGTCAGCCAGCAGGTGCGCTCCCATCTCCAGGGCGACTTCGAAGTCCTGCCCGGACGGTTTCCGCCGGGAAAGGTCATGCTGCCATTTGGCGAAAGTGTGGATCCACGCTTCAATTGTGAATTCGTAGGATGGGAGTTCGTCGCAGACAAACTGCCCGCGGAAACGGTCCTCGCCGTATTGCTCCATCTCCACGCGGTTCCACGCACGTTCGCCGGACCGGCGGTAAAGCAGGTCGGCGGCGATGGGCTCCTGCCCGTCAGCGAAGATGGTGGCCTCGACGACCAGCCGCTCGCCCAGAATCCGGCGGGCCGGGAAGCGCCCGCCGTCCACTTCAGGAGTAACGTCTTCGATGACGACTCTGCGCCTCAGCGCCGCGTCAGTGGCGGGCCCGGCATCCGAAGCGCCGGGGGGTTCCCCCCGGCGTGCCGTGCCCCTCTTGCGCGCCGGTCCGGTGGCGGCAGAGGCTACGCGCCGGGGATCCGTGCGGCCAGTGGGTCCGGGAGTGTGGGTGGTCGGCATATCTTGTCGCAATGATATGCGCAGCGGGAGGCTAATTTGACCCCCTGCCCGGGCACCGCCCGTATTGCGCCACGCCAATTAGACGCCGCCGCCGCTGATTTCGTGTCTCCGGGGTTGCCGTCAGACCTCGTCTTCCGGCGCAAACCCGCGTCGCATCGTGTTCTCCGTGACAACGCGGGGCTCCATGAACTGGCGCACGTAATCAGGGCCGCCTGCCTTCTCTCCGATGCCGGACAGCATCAGGCCGCCGAATGGCTGCCTGCCCACGATCGCTCCGGTGACCTTCCGGTTGATGTAGAGGTTGCCGACCCGGAAGCTGCGGCGGGCGTGCGCAATGTTGCGCGGGTTGCGCGAGAACAGACCGCCGGTCAACCCAAACGATGAGTTGGCTGCGACCTCCAGCGCGTCTGCGAAGTCAGCCGCGCCGAAAACAGCGAGCACCGGACCAAAGATCTCGTCTCGCGCAAGGGGAGAGTCCTGTGGCACATCTGTGAACACTGCCGGCCGGACGTAGTTGGCTACGCCCTCAACCGCAGGGCCCCGGGCCAGGAGCTTCGCATACCCCTCGGCATCATCGATATAAGCCTGGATGGTGTTGCGCGCGGGAGCCCCGATGACGCAGGGGACGAAGGTTTGCGGATCGTGGGGGGCGCCACCCACCAGGCTCTCGACCGCATACTTCAGGCGACTCACCGTTTCCTCGTATGCTGAGCCGACGATGATGAGGCGGCTGCAGGCGCTGCACTTCTGTCCGGCGTAGCCGAAGGCCGAGACGATCACGCCCGAAATCGCCTGGTCGAGGTCGGCGTCCTCGTCGATTATGATCGCGTTTTTACCACCCATCTCCGCGACGACGCGTTTCGGGGCACTCTGTCCCGGCCCCAGCTTCGCGGCCGACTGGACGATCCCGAGGCCAACCGTGCTGCTGCCCGTGAATGCGATCAGGTCGATGCCTGGATGCTCGACCAGGGTTTGGCCGATCGCGCTTCCGGGCCCGGGCAGGTACTGGACAACGCCGGGTGGAACACCCGCCTCCCGGAGGATCGCCACGAACTCGCTCGCGATGATGGGTGAATAAGCGGCAGGCTTGAGGATCGCGGCGTTGCCCGCTGCGAGCGCTGATGTGCTCATCCCGCAAAGGATCGCGAGCGGGAAGTTCCACGGCGCGATCACCGCCGCGACGCCGCGGCCGCGGTGCTGGTAGTCGTTGCGCTCTCCCGGGACATGTCCCATGCGCAGGGGAGACTCCAGTGATTCGGCCTGCGACGAGTAGTACCGGAGATAGTCGATAGCCTCGCAAACGTCGCCGTCGGCTTCGTGCCATGGTTTCGCGCTTTCGAAGACCATCAAGGCGGCGAGATCGTAGCGCCGCGACTCGATGATGTCTGCGGCGCGTCTCAGGACGCCGCCCCGGACGCTCGCCGCGGTGTCTCGCCAGGCTGGATATGCACTCCTGGCCGCGGAAACGGCCGCTTCGACGTCGTGCGCGTTTGCCTGGGCGACGTATCCGATGATCACTTCCGGGTCAGCGGGATAGGCGATGGCTGATTGTTCCCGGTTGCGCACCTCGTCGTCGCCTATGAGGAGGGGGTACTCGCGGCCGAACTTCGCCCGGCACCGCTCCAGCGCTTCCGACATGGCCTGTCGGACCGGACCAGTGAAGAACGGCGCCGGCGCCGCATTCGCGAACGCTTCGTGGTGTTGCGGGCCATGCGCCCCGGGGCCGGGTGGCGCCGGCGGATTCCCGCTCGCTGGCGGCGAGGGAGTACCGGAGCCGACGTTGAACCACGCCTGGTTTGACGTGTTCTCCAGCAAGCGACGGACGAGGTACGCCATCCCCGGGACCACTTTCCCAACGGGCACGTACACTCGAGTCCTGTATCCCTCCCGGGCTACCTCCTGGCGCAAGCCTTCGGCCATCCCGAAGAGCGTCTGGAACTCAAGGGCCTCCGGGGGGAGGCCCGCCGTTCGCGCTTTGGCAATCGCCTGGGCGATGGAACCAGGGTTGTGCGTGCCGAAGACGGGGTGCAACCGCGGATATGCTGCGAGCAGAGCATCCGTGCAGCGCTCGAACGACGCGTCTGTATCCGCCTTGCTGGTGAAGACCGGCACGGGCCAGCCGTTCTGGATGGCGACGATCTGCTCCTCGTCCCAGTAGGCACCCTTGACGAGGCGGACACTGAACGGGGCATCCCTCCGCGTTGCGATCGCCGCCAGTTCGGCGAGGTGGGATTCAGCGTCGCGCAGATACGCCTGAACGACGATCCCCAGGTGGGGGTAGCCTGTGAACTCCGGATCGGTGACCAGCGCCGCGAAAGTTTCGTGCGCGAGGTCTCTGTAACGGAACTGCTCCATGTCGACGTTCAGGAAGCCGCCGACCGCCATGGCCGCTCTTGCCAGCGGACGCAGTCTTGACATCGCTACGTCGCTCACCCAGCGGGGCGCGGCCGGTTCGAGGTGCGGGCAGAGCGCGGACAGCTTGATCGAGATGTTGGCGGATGGGACGCCCCGCCAGATTCCTGAAGTGAGGGAATCTGAGTCCCCTGTGACGTCACTGAGCGTCCGGATCAAGTCAGTGTAGCGCAACAGGTACGCATCGGCTTCCCTGTCAGACAACGTCTCCTCTCCCAGCAGGTCGACGGTGGCGCTCACACCGCCCGCCGCAAGTTGACGGAGCGCCGGAAGAGCGTCCTGCGGGGTTTCGCCCGCGATGAACCGTGCCGCCATGGCGAAGACGCCCTGCCGCACGATCCGCGAGAGGATGGGCCGGAAGGGCGCGGCGCCGGCGAGCCCCGAGGCGGTGCCAACGATGGGCCGCCGCGTGTCGCGGAAGTACTGGCGAACATGGTCGGCGACGGCGCCGGCGGAGCGCAGCGCGGG
The DNA here is from genome assembly GCA_037441345.1 of Chloroflexota bacterium. GTDB lineage: Bacteria > Chloroflexota > Dehalococcoidia > SM23-28-2 > RBG-16-64-32 > DATKKM01. The sequence continues at coordinate 45,326 of JBBISJ010000009.1, read as the reverse complement.
CAGCACGTCCACAAATTGCAGGAGCTTCGTGCGGAAATCCGGGTCTGTCGTCGCCCAGTCGAGCAGGTGTTGTTGGAACCAGGCTGGTGTCAACGCCGGCGGCGGATGGCCTTCGGCTGCCGCCAGCAGCTTCCGGGAAAGTTCACGGATGTCCTCGTGCAGGTCCGCGTCAACGGCCATGGCTATTCCCAATTCTAGCCCGCCCGAGCCACACCAGGTTAGCGCTGAGAGAGCGGTGTCCTCGTGCTATTCTTGTGCCCGAACGCCCATGGACTACGAGACGCTGAGGATCGAGCAGAGCGGCGGCCTGATGACCATCTGGTTCAACCGGCCCGACAAGCGGAACGCGATCAATCGGAAGATGCATCACGAGCTCCAGGATCTCTGTCACCGCCTGGGGACGGACTACGGGACGCGAGTTGTGATCTTCGCCGGCAGAGGTAAGGGATTCTCGGCCGGTGCCGACACAAGCGAGTGGCGGGATTCGGGTTCCGCTAACCCGCTAGAAGTGAGGGCGATCTCGGGCATAGGCGGGCGGACTGCTGACGCCATCGATGGTCTGGACCAGGTGACGATTGCCGCGGTTCACGGCTTCGCAATCGGCGGTGGACTTGTACTCGCCGCCTGTTGCGACATGCGAATTGCTGACGGGGCAACATGGTTCTCGATCCCGGAGGTGGAGCTGGGCCTGCCGCTCGGCTGGAATGCGTTACCGCGCCTTGCGCGTGAGATCGGGCCTGCCCGTGCCCTGGAGCTGACGATCACCTGCGAGCGGTTCGACGCGAAGGCCGCTCACGAGTACGGCCTGGTGACCCACCTGGTGCCTGAAGGGCAGGCCCAGACAAAGGCGCGGGACCTGGCCGCGAAGATCCTCGCGCAGCCTGCTCTCCCCGTCGCGCTCTCGAAGGCCGCGATCCGGGCGATTCGCCGGGGGGCCGAAATGGGCCAGGCGATGTACAGCGACGGAGACCTTCTGCTGTACACGCGCCTGATGTCCCAGCGGGCGGCGCGGCTGGACAAAGAAGGACGCGCTTGACACAGCGCACCTACTGGAACGCCGAAGTCTACGACCGGATAGGCACCCCGATGCGTGCCTGGGCCCAAAAGGTGATCGACGATCTCGGCCTGCGCGGCGACGAGACGGTGCTTGATGCCGGTTGCGGGTCGGGTTCGGTGACGCTCGACCTGGGGGAGCGACTGCCGGCGGGCACGATCTACGCCGTGGACAGCTCGCACGACATGATCGAGAAGCTGAAGGCCACTGCCGAAGAGAGGGGCGCTCGCAACATCGTGCCGGTAGAGGCCAGCCTTACTGACTTCGATCTACCCGAGCCTGTCGACGTGGTCTTCAGCAATGCCGTCTTTCACTGGATCCCGGACGACGATGGCCTGTTCGGCTCCCTCGCGCGCGCCACGCGGGCGGGGGGTCGGCTCCGCGCGCAATGCGGGGGCGCCGCGAACCTCGCGAGGCTCCTGGCAGCGGCGCGAGAAGTCGAACGTCGCGAGCCTTACGCCAGGTACATCCGGGAGCCGATCGACGCGCGGAAATACAGAACCCCGGACGACGTCCGGGAAGCCATGGGAAGGAACGGTTGGGCCGACGTGCGCGCGGCTCTCTTTGAGTCGCCGGTCGCGTTCGATGACGACGGAGCCGCCGCCCTCTACCTGCGGACGATCATCCTTCAGCAACAGGCCGCGGCGCTTCCGGACGACCTGGGGAAGGGGTTCTTGCGGGACGTGATACGCGAGGTGAAGGACCGGCACGGTGATCCGTTTGTAGCGGACTATGTGCGACTGGACATCTGGGCCAGGCGGCCGGATTGACGCCAGAAAAGGCGAGAGGCCCTTCACTCAGGAAGGGCCTCCTCATCGCCGCACCCCCTGATATTGGCTGATTTGCCGTATGTAAGCGGAGGAGGTGGGCACGCACCCCGGGTTCTTTTGGAACCTTATCACCAGCCCCGCAACCGGTGATCGACTGAGATCCGCACCTCCTCCAACACTTATAACCGATATTTAACCAGCGTATTACGTTAAGGACTTCAGGTTCTCTTCATACATGCTTGTCGAGAGTCCCCGGCGGTATGCGGCCGGCCTGTTGGTCGGCCGTGAGACAGCCGATATACTTGGCCATGGCCCCAAGCAGGGGTTCAGGAGAAGCACATGCCCGAGAACCCCAGAGTCCTGTACGAAACGAAGGGCCGGCTCGCCTACGTCACGATCAACCGGCCCGACCGCCGCAATGCTATCGACCCGGCAACCAGCGCGGAGTTGCGCGATGCCTTCGAGGAGTTCAAGGCTGACGACGATGTCTGGGTAGCGATCCTGACCGGCGCGGGCGACCAGGCATTCTCCGCTGGTGCAGACCTGGTGGCGATGGCGGAGTCCCTATCCGGTGGTGGCGAAGGAGTGCCGATGGGCGTCCCGTTCGCCGGGATCACCCGCGGCTTTGAATGCTGGAAGCCGATGATTGCCGCGATCAACGGCTTCTGCCTGGCCGGCGGCCTTGAACTCGCTCTCTCCTGCGACATACGGATTGCCGCCCAGCACGCAACCTTCGGCCTGCCTGAACCGAAACGCGCCATAATTCCGGCGGCCGGCGGTACGCAGCGGCTTCCCCGGGCCGTCCCGCTCGCATTCGCCATGGAGTTGCTCCTGACCGGTGACCGCTTTGATGCCGAAACGGCGCTGCGGTTCGGCCTGGTGTCGCGGGTCGTGCCCGGCGATCAACTGATGAAGACGGCAGAAGAGGTGGCGGGCAAGATACTCGAATGTGGCCCGCTTGCCGTTCGCGCGATCAAACAGGCTGTTATGCGGGGCCGCGAGATGACACTCGAAGACGGGTTGCGCCTGGAAGGGCAACTGGCGGGGCCGGTCTTCGGAACCGAGGATGCCCGCGAGGGGCCGCGCGCCTTCGCGGAGAAGCGCAGTCCGGTCTACAAGGGGCGATAGGGTGGCACATCCGGTAGACAGGTTCCGGCACGGCGCCGCGGTGTACACATCCGATGACAGGAAGGCAGGCACGCTGCACGCCGTTGTCGTGGACCCAGGCAGCAATGAAGTGACCCACGTGGCAGTTAATGCCGGTCCGCACTTTCCGGAGCCGGGCTTTGGCGCACCGGAGATCGTGAACGTCGACATCAGGCACGTGAGAGACGCGACAGAGGACAGGGTCGAACTCGGGATCTCCGAGCGGGAATTCAGCGCGCAGCCTCTGTATGAGTACGCGCACTTTTTCGAGGTCCCGGACGAGCAGCAGCAGTCGGGGATTTCGCGCCTCTGGAACGCCGGTGTCGCGATTGCTTCGTCGCTGGCGAGCCTGGGCACAGGGATCGCTGTTCCGGCCGAACACTTCCGCAAGGCCAGGTTTGAACGACATATCCTCAACGACACACCTGTCTGGCGCGTTGAGCCCAACACACACATCGGCGACGTCGAGAGCGTGATCGTGAATGAAGAGACGGACGAGATCGACGCGCTTGTGATCAGACGCGGAGCGCTATTCGGTCACGAGATGGTCTTGCCAATCAGGTTCGTGACGGAGATCCGGGACGGGCTGATCCACGTGCGAATCAGCGACGGGGAACTGGATTCGTTAGGGGAATTCGAGCCCGCCTGACGAGGCCGCGGACCGTACCTGCCGCGGTCAGGCGCTGAGGAGCGAGGTCAGCGGACCCTCTTGAGACTCCGGGCCGACCAGCGCGATGGCCACGTTCCGGCGGTGGATGATCCGCTGGGCAACCCGCATGACATCGGCCGAGGTGACAGCGCGGAGCCTGGAAACGACGTCTTCGATTGGCTCGATTTCGCCCAGTGTCAGCAGGCTTTCGCCCGCGCGCTGCCCCAGCGCCATCGTTGATTCCAGGCTGAGGCGGAAGCTACCCACCGTGTAGTCGATCGCCTTCTTGAGCTCGTCCGCTTCAACCGGCTCCTCTGTCAGCTTCTCGAGCTCGTCAAGGATCACCCTGGCCGCCTCCACCACCTTCTCCGGGGAGACGCCGGCCGAAATGCCGAGCATTCCCGTGTCCGAGTGGCGGCTGACCGACGAACCCACGGAGTACGCCAGCCCCCTGCGCTCGCGCACTTCCTTGAAGAGGCGGGAACTCATGCCGCGCCCGAGGATGGCGTTCAGGATCATCAGCGCGTAGCGGTCGGGATCGGTCCGGCTGATGGCCGGCAGGCCGATCGCAAGGTTCGCCTGACTGATCCCGCGGACATCGCAGACGACCCGCCGGACCGGGACCTGGACATCGAGCGGCGGCATCGCGGGCGCCGGGCGGGACCGGCCATTGCTGAACAACGTTGCCGCGAGCCCTATCACCCGTTCGTGCGAAGTGTTTCCCGCGACGCTAAGCACGACGTTGGGGGCGCCGTACCAGGTATCCATCCAATTGCTGAAGTCGCCCCTCTGGAGCCCGGCCACGGATTCTTCGGTTCCCGCAGTTGGCCAGCCGAGCTGGTGTTCGCCATAGACGGCGCGACCGAGCAGCTCCCCCACGTAGGCGGACGGTTGGTCGTAAGTGCGGCGGATCTCCTGCTGTACAACGGAACGCTCGCGACCGATCTCTTCCTCGTCGAGCAAGGAGTTGTGCAGCATGTCGGAGAGCACGTCCATCGCCTTCTCCAGCTCATCGAAGGGCACGTGGTTCCAGTAGCAGGTGAGCTCTTTGGACGTATAGGCGTTGAGCACGCCCCCGGCTCCTTCGATCGCCTCCGCGATGTCGATAGCCGTGGGTCGCCTGGGTGTGCCTTTGAAGACCATGTGCTCAAGAAAGTGCGCCACTCCGCTCGTCAGCGGCGCTTCCCCGCGCGAGCCGGCGCCGACGAAGACGTTGACGCTGACTGATTCCGATGTCGGAACGGGCGTGGTTACCACGCGCAGGCCGTCGCTAAGCTGACCGATCTCCCACGAAACAGGCATATTCAAGACTCCTTCAGACAGCGACTCAGTATACGTGGGCGTGGCCGTTCGGTCTTGTGAACTCGGCCTGAATCACGTGTGCGGCGATTGTCGGGCGAAGTGAAGAATTCGCCTTGACACCCAACTGCTTGCGCCCTGTATCATTTCCTCTGGGCCGATGAAGCGAAGCCCCCCAGCGAAGGGGGTTTATGGCAACCAAGTACATATTCGTCACCGGCGGTGTTGTTAGTTCGGTAGGCAAGGGAATCACCACCGCCGCGATCGGCAGGCTCCTCAAGTCACGCGGCATCTCCGTCTCGATTCAGAAGCTCGACCCTTACCTCAATGTCGACCCCGGTACGATGTCTCCGTACCAGCACGGGGAGGTGTTCGTCACGGCGGACGGCGCGGAAACCGACCTTGACCTCGGGCACTATGAGCGGTTCATCGACCAGGATCTGACCCGGGGCTCTTCCGTGACCACCGGGCAGATCTACCAGGCGGTCATCTCGCGGGAGCGCCGGGGGGATTACCTTGGAAGAACGATCCAGGCTATCCCGCACGTCACGAACGAGATCAAGGAGCGGATACGCTCGATCGGGCGCGAATCCGGGGCAGAGGTGGTGATCGTGGAAGTGGGCGGCACCGTGGGCGACATCGAGCACCAGCCGTTCCTGGAAGCGATCCGCCAGATGCGCAACGAAGAAGGGCGCCACGACACGCTCGCCATCCACGTAACGCTCCTCCCGCACATCTCGACGACCGGCGAGTTGAAGACGAAACCAACACAGCACTCGGTCCGCGAACTCCGTTCGATGGGCATACAACCGGACGTAATCGCCTGCCGTTCGGACCTTCCGATCGCTCCGGACACCCGCGAGAAGATCTCCCTCTTCTGCGACGTGGAGCCGCGCGCCGTGATCCCTCTGCTCACGATGCCGAGCATCTACCAGGTACCGCTGGTCCTCGAAGAGGCGGGGCTGGGTGACTACATTTGCGAGCGCATGAACATCGATCCGACGTCGCGCGATCTGACGGAATGGCGCAAATGGGTAGACAGGCTCCAGAACCCGAGGCACCAGGTGGAGATTGGCGTGGTCGGGAAGTACGTGGAACTCCCGGACGCCTACCTTTCGGTGAAGGAATCGCTGATCCACGCCGCTGTTGCGCACGAGGCGGCGGTCAATCTCCGCTGGATCCATTCAGAAGATGTCACGGAGTCGACTGCAGATGGCCTGCTATCCGGCCTGGACGGGATCGTTGTGCCGGGTGGGTTTGGTGAACGGGGGTTCGAGGGCAAGATCCAGGCTGCCCGCTACGCCCGGCTGAACAACCTGCCGTACCTTGGCCTGTGCCTTGGGCTGCAGGTGATGGTGGTGGAGCTGGCGAGGGCGCATTTCAACACGGATGACGTGAATTCGACGGAGTTCGACCCCGAGACCGCGCACCCCTTGATCACGCTGCTGGACGAGCAGTTGCGGGTGGTGGAGAAAGGCGGGACGATGCGGCTCGGCAACTACCCGTGCCGCCTCGTCCCGGGCACCATGGCACAGGGGGCGTATGGCACGGACGAAGTGATGGAGCGCCACCGCCACCGCTACGAATTCAACAACGGCTACCGCGACGAGCTGGAACGTGCCGGCCTCGTGGTCAGCGGCACCTCGCCGGACGGAGGCCTGGTGGAAGTTGTGGAGATCCGCGATCACGCATGGATGGTAGGCTCCCAGTTCCACCCGGAGCTCAGGTCCCGGCCGGGGCGGCCGCATCCGTTGTTCAGCGGGTTCCTGGGGGCAGTGACTGAGCGCTCTGACCGGCGACGCGGGCCGGCTTTGCGCGAGGCGGGGCCTCGTCATCCGGCAGCTACGCGAGCGGCCCGCAGTCACTAGAAGGCCACACACCGGCCGCACGGGTGCGCCCCTTTCAGCCGCTTGGACCAGGTGGCCGACGCAGGGTAAGGCCCGACGTGTAAATGAGGCATGCGCCCGACAGATAGAGCCGCGTGGGGGGTACCTGTCAGGCAGGAGATCGGGTGATGACCGGTCGCGCTCTTCTGGCACCTGTTTCGGTTCGGGCCGCGGCTGCAGCGGCGGCGCTCCTGGCTGCTAGCTCACTTATGGTCTCGTGCGGCGATCCGGAGGAGGAGGTTGGGCCTGATTTGCAGCCGTCGGCCACCGTGTCTCCTTCGTTCTCGGCTTCGCCTGTTCCTCTGACTGCAACGCCGGCCGCCACCAGCCCGACAAGTGAGTGGAAGCTATACGAGGATCAGGTTCTGAGTTTTTCGTTTGACTATCCCCCTGAACTCATACCCAGAGATCTGACCGGGCCAACGTCCATATGTTGCCCTTCGGAGCGTGTGATCGACTTCCGGCCGACTGACTCTAAGACTCCTGGCCTGGCGGTTTCAATCACGGATGTCGATGTCGGGACTTCGGTACGGGAGTGGGCGAGCGTCAACACCGGGTGCATATTGGATTCTCCACCGGGGGACCGGGATGTCTCTGTGGCTGGAAGACCCGCTCTGACCTGTATCGCTGAGCCGATGGATGACCAGTTCGAAAACGGCGCAGACGTGCTGGACGGCAAACACATGACGTACATAACAGGCACGATCAGTGGAGCTGATTTTCAGAGAGTCCTTCAAAGCTTGCGGTTTCCGGGGCAGTGATATTGAGAGTCGGGACACCGGTTAGAGTAGTTGCTTTTCTCGTGTTGTTCGGGGCGCTCACATCAGTCTACATTTCGAGCTGGACCCCGGCGGAAGCAAGCCCGCTTCAGTACACGCTTCCCTTCGAAGGGCAATACACGATTACTTGCAACTTTGGTCCCTACTCGCTCTGCGGCAAGTCCGGCTGGCACTATGGCACCGATTATGAGCTCAGCACCGCGGGCGTTGGCGGGCACCCCATCAAATCCGCTGCCCGAGGGATTGCCGAGCGCTGCCCCTATAGCAGCACGGCCGGCTGATATGTCGTAGTTGACCACGGAGCGGGTTTTGTTACCCGGTATCTGCATTTCCAGAGTGAGGGACTTCCGAACGGCGGCCAAACCGTCGCAAGAGGCCAATTCATAGGGTATGAGGGTGGAACTCCCAATTACGTGCCCCACCTCCATTTCGAAACGCGGGAAGGCGCGTGTAGGAACTGTAGCTCGAACAACGAGACCCCAGTGGACCCGTACAGTGGCGCTTATAGTCCGGGCACCTAACCCTGGAACACGAACCCGCCAAGCACTGCACGCGACCTGGACTTCAGCGGCGATGGCTACCCCGACGTGCTGGCCCGGGAAATCGGCTCCGCCGGAGTCCTTTGCATGGTCAAGGGCGACGGCGCGGGCGGCTGGATCGAGGAGCCGGGCGGGACGTGCGGAAATGGCACGGCGATCGGCTGGGAGTGGGACAACTTCAACTACATCCTGCTACATCCTGCGCCCCGGCGACTGGAACGGCGATGGCTTCAATGACCTGCTGGCAAGAGAAAACTCGGGAAACCGCGACCTCTGCCTGATCAGAGGTAACGGGCACGGCGGTTTGATCGCGGAGCCCGGCGGAGGGTGCGGGGGCGGGACGAGGATCGGGTGGGGCTGGGAGATATACAACTGGCTACTGGCGCCGAGTGACTGGGCAGGTAACGGCGACTCCTGCCCGGCGTCGTCGCCCGCCAGTCCGCAAGCCCCTACTGGATGAAGTACCATAGCGGGAACGTAACGCCGGCTTCGTTGAAGGGACGGGCGTGAACACCGAATCGGCGTGGAGCACCTTCGACTGGCTGCTGACGGTCGGCGACTTCAGCGGGGACATCTGCCCGGACATTTTGCGCCGCTATGGTGGCCAATACTACCCGGATATGCGGAGAGGGACCTGCTACGGCGGCTTCACCGGCGGGGGCAGGTCATAGGCTACCAGTGGGACGGCTTTAACTGGCTTTTCTGACGAACCCACGCGCTCGCGCCAGAGTGGCCATTCCGGCAAGATGTTACGAGCACATGGAAGACCTGTTGCTGCTGTTGCATATCCTGGCCTCCTTCTGGTACGTGAGCGGACTGACTGCCGTGCAGTTCGCGCTGGTGCGTGCGTGGCAATCGGGCGAGATCAACACGAAGGTGGACGCGTTTGACGAGGCGTCGCATTACCAGGGGGTCCTGCTGGTGCCGGGCGGCATTGCGGTGGCGGCGACGGGCCTCTTCTACTGGGGTGCGCTGGACTACGACCTGTTCAGCGAGGCGTGGATCATGCTTTTGGAGCTGGCGTATGTGGTGACCCTGGTGGTTTGCCTGCCGTTGATCGGTATTGGCCTGCGCCGCGCCCGGTACGCGGCGTTCCGCGTGAAACGGACGGGCGCGGCGACGCCGGAACTGGAAGAGGCGATGTCCGACAGCGTCCCGCTGGTTTTCGGCGGGATCGCGGCGATCCTCGTGCCGATCGCTACTGCTCTGTCCGTATTCAGGCCGTTCTAGTTAACGGCCGGGGGGTATTGCGCGTCTAAATCTGTTGCAGTAACGTAGAGGTTGCCTCGCTGCGGCGAGGTTCAATTCCCCTTAAACGGCCTGAAGCGCCCTCGTAATAATCCACACCGCGAACCCTATTTCAACATACGGAGTTGCCTTGAATCTGGCAGAACTCGAAACCAAGACCAAAGACGAACTCGTTGACGTAGCCAAGGACCTCGGGCTGAGCGGCACAGGCGCCATGCGCAAGCAGGACATTGTGTACCGCATCATGCAGGCAAAGGCCGAACGCGAAGGTAACTACTTTGCCGGCGGCATTTTCGAGGGCGCGTCGGACGGATACGGCTTCCTCCGCACCCAGGGCCTCAAGCCCTCGCTGAGCGACGTCTACGTGTCCCAGACCCAGATCCGCCGCTTCGCCCTCCGCAGCGGCGACTACGTGATGGGCGCGGCCCGGCAACCCAAGGAGTCCGAAAAGTACTACGGGCTGCTGCGCGTGGATGCCGTAAACGGCCTGGACCCGGAAACCGCGAAGCGGCGCCCGTACTTCGAACAGTTGACGCCGATCTTCCCGATGGAGCAACTGAATCTCGAGGAGGGCGTCAACAACCTCTCCACCCGCGTGATCGACCTGATCGCCCCCGTAGGGCGCGGCCAGCGCGGGCTCATCGTGTCGCCGCCCAAAGCCGGCAAGACGCTGCTCCTGAAGACGATCGCCAGCGCCACTGCCAAGCGCTACGAAGACGTGTACATAATGGTCGTTCTCATCGGCGAGCGCCCGGAGGAAGTCACCGACTGGCGGCGTTCCGTCCAGGAAGCGGAGGTGGTTGCGGCCACGTTCGACGACCCGGTGGAAGAGCAGACGCGTGTGGCAGAGGTGGCGATCGAGCGAGCGAAACGACTGGTTGAATCGGGTCGCCACGTGATGGTCTTGCTCGATGGGATCACGCGACTCACCCGTGCGTACAACCTAGCGCTGCCGCCATCCGGCCGGACACTCTCGGGCGGTATCGACCCCGTCGCGTTGCACCCGCCCAAGAGGCTATTTGGGACGGCGCGGAACGTGGAAGAGGGCGGCTCGCTCACCATCATCGCCACGTGCCTGGTGGACACGGGCAGCCGCATGGACGAAGTGATCTTCGAGGAGTTCAAGGGGACGGGCAACTGGGAACTCTGGCTGGACCGCCGGTTGGCGGAAAAGCGGGTCTTCCCCGCCATCGACATCGCCCGCAGCGGTACGAGGCGCGACGATTTGCTACTCGACGAAAAGACGTATCAGCGGGTGGTCCTGCTGCGCCGGATGACAGCGCTCGTTGGCTCGAACTCGTCGAATCCCACGGAAGCCACCGAACTCATCCTGGAACGCCTCTCGCGGACCAAGAACAACGCCGAATTCCTCGCCACGCTCAAAGAAGTAATCTAGGGATTTTCGGGGAGCAAGACGCTTCCCGGGAATCTCGCCGGGCTTGTCAACATATGGGCCCGGCGAGGCTCTTCACGGCGGGTTGATTTCACCTAACATGCATGTGACTCGAACGTCAGGGCATAACCAGTCTATTTGTGAAATCCTTGACAAATGAGGTATACTACGCCGAGTAGCTGCAGACTGTAGCTGCGACCGGACTAGGACGAGCCCGCTCAGGACAGGGATGAGGGGTGGGGACGGGCTCCATAATAGGAGGTTCATCATACGAGAACCGCAGGGTCCACTCCGGTGCCCGCCCTCCGAGCCGGAGCGTGATAGGCGGTGGTCTCGCTTGAGAGCAGCGGGGCAGTCGCTAACAGAATATCGGCACTACGCCCTCCACGGCTTCCTTCTCTTGATGGCCGTCGCCGCCGCCGTCACCACGGTTGCGGGCAGAGTGACGGAGATCGGTGCGTCAGTATCCGGCCCACCGACTCAGCCGGTCGCCGAGACGTCCGCCGGCTATCTCAGACCCCCGGTACTTATCTCAACCGTGCCGTCGGTTCTTGCCCGCCACCAGGCGGAAGTCCAGGCGACGACCGTAACGCCGGCGCCGGCAACGAATGCTCCCGCCACACCTGAGGCGACCGAGGCGCCGGCGCCCGAACCCCAGCCGGCCTACTTCACGTACACGGTGCAACCGGGCGATACGGTTTCATCGATCGCGGATGCTTTCGGGATCTCCTACGACTACATCATCTGGAACAACTCGGAGATCGCCGCTAACCCGGACGTCCTGGTAGTCGGCGCCACGGTCCTGGTCCCGAGCACAAACGGCATCGTGTACAACGTGGTGCTGGGTGATACCCTCAACGACCTGGCGGCCTACTACCAGATCGATGTGGGCAGCATCCTGGCGTTCGCACCGAACAACCTCTCTTCGCCCGATAGCCTGATTGAAGGCATGACCCTTGTCTTGCCCGGCGCGGTCCCGCCTGCGCCGATTCCGGCAGCGGTGGCCGTTATTGAGGAACCCGAGCCCGAGCCTGATCCGCCGGCGGCGGTTGCCCCGCCCCCGCCCCCGCCCGCCGTGAGCAGCGGCTACGTCTGGCCCTTCTACGGCAACATCAGCACGTACTTTAGCGGCGGCCACCCCGGCATTGACATCGATGGCTTTGGCGCATACGGCGCACCGATCGCGGCGGCGGCGAGTGGGACGGTAGTCCTGACGGCGTGGGACTCCTGGGGATACGGGTACCACGTGATCATCGACCACGGCGACGGCACGAGGACACAGTACGCGCACCTGTCCGACATCTGGGTAGCCCAGGGGCAGTATGTCGCCCAGGGTGAGGCAGTGGGTGCGATGGGGAACACGGGTTACTCCACGGGCACTCACCTGATGTTCAACCTCTACGTCGGCGGCGTGGCCGTAGACCCGCTAGCGTATTTGCCATAGAATTGGCCTCCGCCATGGCCAAATGCATGGGGCCGCCGCTGGCGGCCCTTCTTTTCGTAGTACTGGGAACCACTGGTGACGTCAGGGCGGCTGGGGACGAAAAGCCGGTCTATCTTGCCATGGGCGATTCAATTGCGTTTGGCGTGGGCGCGGCCAACCCGGTAGCCGAGGGATACGTCGGTCTCACGCACTTCCAGCTGGAAGCGAGTGAGGCCTATACGGATTCGGGGCTGGAGTTGCTGAACATCAGCGAGCCGGGAGCCACGAGCTCGGACCTGCTTGAGCCCGAAGGCCAGGTGCAGAAGGCGCTCGAAATTATCGGTGACCGCGCGGCGGACGAGATTGCCGGGAACGAGGTTGACCTCATCAGCCTCGACATCGGGGGAAACGACCTGCTGGCTCTCGCGGAACCGGAGGCCCCTTGCATCGAGGACTCGAGTTCCCAGGCCTGCCGCGCGGCTATCAGCGAAATGCTGATGGGTCTTCAGACCAACGTTGGAATCATCCTCAGCCGCCTGCGGGATGCGGCGCCCGATGCGGAGATCTACGTGATCGACCTCTTCAATCCGTATTCAGGCACCGGGGACCAGCGCGAGTTGATCGCCACCTTTGGCGTGCAGCAGGTGAACGGTGTGACGAACGTGGCAGTCTCAGACCCGGAACTGGGTGTTACCCTCGTACCGATCTACGAGCTGTTTCAGGGCCGGGGCAGCCAATGGATCGCCTCCGATCACATACATCCAAACGACGACGGTCACAGAGTGATAGCGGAAGCGCTCCTGGCGGCGATCGAGGGTCGCGCGGTGGAGGTGCCTCCGGACCTGGCCGAGGTGCCCACAGGTTCGCCCGGCCCCGCCCCCGGCGGCGGGCTGGTGGGCCTGGCCGCTGACGACGACGATGTGCCGGTGACGATCCTCGTGGCTATCCCCCTGGCGTTTCTGGGAGGCATCGTCGTGAGCTCCGCCTATTTCATCATGCGCGGGCGGCGCTAGGCAGCGTTTGCGGCCGAGCTATCCCCTGTAGTCGAGCATGACTACCTGGGTCTCGCTCGGGATGGTGGTACGGCCTATCTGCAGACGCGGCTGGGGTTCGATTCCCTTCACTTCCATCTCCTTGAGGAAGCGCTCCGGGGTATCGAGTCCATCCTTGTGCGCCTCGGTCCGGTAGTGCATCGGGACGACCAGCTTGGCCTCGAGCATGCTCACCACCTCTGCAGCTCGGGCACCGTCGATGGTTGTGGCGCCGCCAACGGGCACAAGGAGCACATCACAGCCGGTCATGTCCTCCACCTGTTCGGCGGACGGCGTGTGACCGAGATCGCCGAGGTGAACGACCTTGATGTCCTCCATCTCCACGATGAAGGACAGGTTCTTGCCGCGTTCGGCTCCGCGCTGACCGTCGTGGTATGTCTGGACTGCCGTCAGGAATGCGCCGTGGATCTCGTACTCGCCGGCGTCTGAAAGGACCGTTGGGGAGCCGGCGACCGCCTTCAGGTAACTGTGATTCGGATGGTCGTGACTGAGGGTGACGATATCGGCCGTCGGCTTGCCTATGGAATACCCGGACGCCGGTGGACAGGGGTCAGTGACGACGGTAGCCTCGCGCCCGCGGATGCGGAAGCACGAATGCCCCAGCCAGACGATCTCCATGTGCTACCGGCCTTCCATCTGGAATGTGGTTCGGGCGAACCGTGGGTTGAAACTGAGACGTGCGCTAGATTTCGTCGTCGTCGAGATCGTCTTCGCCGCCTTTCCGGCTACGCCAGAACATCAACGCACCGATAACGGCCGCGATTATGGCGAAGAGGAAGAACGCCCTCTTCTTTCCGCCGCCCTTTCTTGTTTCCTGTGCTTGCTCCGTGTCTGACATGCGGCAACTCCTTCGGAGATGAATAGATACGGCGATCAGGCGAGAAAACCGGAGTTATAGTATCAACGCCATTTCAGGCCGGTCAATCTTGGCCTGGATGCCCGAGCCGGGGTGCGGTGGCGATGCTGTCTGCAGATATGAAATCCGCGATTAACGAACTGCACACTTACTAAATTGACACTGCAATTCGCCCCATGCTAGCATCGCTTGTGGCAAAAGGCACAAATACTCAGACTGGAACCCGGCGACGTGATATCCGACCTATTTTCCGACTATATTGCCGTCCTGATCGCCGCGATTCTTGGTTTCCTCCTGGTCGGAGCTGCCCTGGCCGGAAATCTCGTTCTTTCCCCGCGACAGAAGACAGAGGCGAAGGGTGTCACCTATGAGTGCGGGATGCTCACCATTGGCCGGTCACGGGCGCAGGTTCACTTTCGCTACTACCTGTTCGCCATCCTCTTCCTGATCTTCGATATCGAGGCGGTGTTCCTGTTCCCGTGGGCCGTGAGCTTCGTCCGCATCGGCGAGCAGGCCTTCTGGGAGATGATCGCTTTTCTCGGGATTCTCGCGTTCGGCCTGCTGTACGCATGGAAGAAAGGCGTGCTGCGCTGGAGGTGAGCGGGTGAGTGAAAGGCAGCCTGTGGAGGTGTACGAGGTCCACGACGACCCGCAACTGAGTGTCTCGGACGTTATCGACCCGGGATTCAGGCACAAGATCAAGAGCCTGCAGCCGACGCTCTCCGATCCCGGCCAGGGCAAGGCGCTCTATCGCCAGATCCTCCCGGGGATTGTGCAGCTGCCTGCGGACTGGCTCTTTGCCTGGGGCCGGAAGTCATCACTGTGGCCCATGACCTTTGGGCTCGCCTGCTGCGCGATTGAGATGATCTCTACGTTCATGGCGCGGCACGACCTGGACCGGTTCGGGATCGTACCCTGGCCGTCACCGCGACAATCCGATGTGATGATCGTGTCGGGGACGGTGACGAAGAAGATGGCGCCCGCGGTGAAGCTTCTGTACGAGCAGATGCCGAGCCCTAAATGGGTGATCAGCATGGGCGCGTGTGCCACCAACGGCGGCCCGTACACAAGATATGACCGTGTCCTGCAGGGGGTCGACAAGATCATTCCGGTGGACGTGTACGTTCCCGGTTGCCCGCCCCGTCCGGAAGCGCTGATGGACGCGTTCCTTGCTCTCCAGAAGAAGATCGTGGAGGAGCGCGGGAAGATCGGGCGGAGCGCGTGACGCAGGAGGTGGTCCAGGAGACGTCGCCGCCCCCGGGGCCCGTGGCGCAGTTGTTGCGCCAGGTCCTTCCGGATGCTGGATTCGAGGTTGTCCCGGCCACTCCCGAAGAGACGATTCAGGTCCGCCGCGACGACTTCCTGCGGGTGATGGAGGCCGCGATCGGTGACGAGCGCCTGGCGTTTGACTATCTGCGCTGCCTCTCCGGTGTCGACTACCTGTCCGAACTTGAAAGCGTCTGCCACCTGTACTCCTTCAAGCACAAGCACACCCTCGCGGTGAAGACGCGTTGCCCGTACGACGACCCGCACGTGCCGACGGTGAGCCACCTCTGGGCGGCTGCTAACTGGCACGAGCGCGAAACCCACGAAATGTTCGGCATCGTGTACGACGGACATCCCGACCTGCGGCCCCTGCTGACCGAGGAGGGCCTGGGTTACTACGTCCTGCGCAAGAGCCATCCGCTCGCCGACATCGAGGAATGGCAGGAGGACTATCTGCAGGCGATTGAGGACGCCAAACGCCAGGTCGCGGTCGCCTCGGGTGGGGCGCCGGTTGTCGACGAAAAGGCGATGAAAATCCAGATTGCTCAGCAGAAGGCCGCGATCATCAAGAAGACGCGAGACAAAGCGCGAGCAGATGGACTCTCGCCCGAGGCCGAAAAAGCGGCCGTGCAAGAAGCACTCGCGAAGTTCGAGGCCGAACTCGCGGCGGCACCTCCGGCCGCGGTGGGCGCACCGGTGGCCATGTCCAAAGTGGAGATGGCGCAGGCGAAGGCCAAAGTAATCAAGAAGGCGCGCGATGAGGCCCGCGCGCAGGGGATGTCCGCTGAGGACGAAAAGGCGTTTGTGGCGGAGAAGCTGAAGGAGTTCTCGGCCCAGATGGAAGGGGCTCCGGCGGCGGCGCCGGCTGCCAAACCCGCCATGTCGAAGATCGAGATGGCCCAGGCGAAAGCCAAAGTGATCACGAAGGCGCGGGCGGATGCGCGCGCCCGGGGCCTGTCTCCGGAAGATGAGCGGGCGTTCGTCGCGGAGGCGCTCAAGAAGTTCTCGGAGGAGAACTCCTAGCCGTGGTGCGACAAACGGCGCCTGTTGAGCGCGAGCTTGAGACGATTGACATCGATGTCAACGTGGGGCCGCAGCATCCCGCTACTCACGGCGTGTTTCGCATGGTCATCAGCGTTGACGGGGAGGTGGTGACCGACCTCGATCCGGTTATCGGCTACATGCACCGCGGCAACGAGAAGCTGCCGGAGAACCTGGACTACAGGCAAACGATCGGCTTCCACGACCGCACAGACTACCTGGCCCAGTTCAACACCGAGCACTGCTGGGTCGAGACCGTCGAGAAGCTTGGTGGCATGAAACCGCCCGAGCGTGCGGAATATATCCGCGTCATCCTCGCTGAGCTCAACAGGATCACGAGCCACCTGATGTTCATGGGCGCTTTTGGCACTGACGTCGGCCTTTTCGGCACGTCTTTCATGTACGCATTCCGCGACCGGGAGCTGATCCAGGAGTTCTTTGAGGAGATCACCGGTGAGCGGATGATGTACAACTACTTCCGCCCAGGCGGGGTCGCCTGGGACGTGCCGGAGGACTTCACCGAGCGGTGCTCCCGGATCCTCGACCACATCCGGAAGGGGATCGGCGACATCGAGGGCTTGCTGTTGCACAACGAGGTAGTCCTCGCCCGGACGCGGGGATTGTCCCCTGTGACGCCGGAACAAGGGATCAACTGGGGGTTGAGTGGCCCGCTGCTGCGCGCTACCGGGCTGCCGCACGACCTGCGCAGGGCGGAACCGTACTCCATTTACGACCGCTTTGACTTCGATATACCGACCGGGACGCACGGCGATGTGTACGACCGTCTCGTGGTTCGCCTCGAGGAGATGAAGCAGTCCGTGCGAATAATTGAACAGGCCCTGAAGCAGATGCCGGAAGGCCCAATTATGGCCGAAGGGATGAAGCGGATCCTGAGGGTGCCAGCCGGCGAGGTGTATGGCCGCGTGGAGAGCCCCCGCGGAGAGTACGGAGTGTACCTCGTATCGAACGGGAGCGAGAAGCCGTACCGGCACAAGGTGCGCGCGGCGTCATTCTGCAATCTGTCAGCCTTGCGCGAGATGTGCGTTGGGCACTACGTTTCGGATGTCATCATTATTCTGGGTTCAATCGATATCGTCCTTGGGGAGGTGGACCGCTGATCCTGCTGGACATCTCCTCCAATCCGTGGCTGGACGCAGTTGCCCGCATGGCGATAGTGGCCTTGCTCCTTCCTGTGAGCGTGATTCTGCTCACCTGGCTGGAGCGCAAGGTCATGGGGCGCCTTCAACAACGGCTCGGCCCGATGCATGTTGGCCCCTGGGGCCTCCTGCAGGGAGTTGCCGACACGGTGAAGCTCCTGACGAAGGAGGATGTGCGCCCAACGTCTGCGGACCGCTGGACGTTCGAGCTGGCGCCGTTCGTGATCGTCGTCCCCGTCGTCATGGCAGTGGTCGCGTTGCCGTTCACCGCCGATATCCTCGTCCGGAACATGGCGCTGGGCCTGTTCTACATTCTGGCGGTATCCGGCCTGTCGATCGTTGGGTTTGTGATGGCTGGATGGGGGTCCGACAACAAGTACGCTCTCCTGGGCGGAGTGCGAGCAGGCGCGCAGCTCATCAGCTACGAGGTGCCGCTGATCCTGACGGTGGTCGGTGTGGCGATGCTGGGCCAGACGCTGAACCTGGCGCAGATCGTGGAGTTCCAGGACGATACTCCGTGGGTCGTATACCAGCCCCTGGGGTTCCTCATTTTCGTGATCGCCGGGCTCGCGGAGCTGTACCGCCAGCCGTTCGACATTCCCGTTGCGGAGTCGGAAGTTGTGGGCGGCGCGACGGTGGAGTACTCCGGCATACGGTGGTCGATGTTCCAGATGGGGGAGTTCGTCAGCCTGGTGCTTATCTCGATCCTGGCCTCGCTCATCTTCCTCGGCGGCTGGATCTGGCCCTTCAACAGCGACTTGCCAGTCTGGGGACAGGCGCTGCTGATGGGTGGGAAGACGTTCGCGTTCATCATCTTCTTCATGTGGACGCGCGGTAGCCTGCCGCGGCTGCGGATCGACCAGCTGATGGCCCTTTGCTGGCAGATCCTGCTGCCGTTCACGCTGCTGCAGATCGTGATCAACGGATTGGCGCTGGTTTACGAATGGCCTGACTGGACGCTCACGCTGATGTCCGGAGGCGCAGCCGCTGTCCTGGTCGTCGGCATTTACAGGGTGGCGCGCAGGTCCGGGGCTCTCAATCAGTCGCCAGCCGGCCACCGAGTTGGGAGCGTGCTCTAGATGCTGGGTCTGGCGAAAGCGATACAGACCACGGTGCGCGCAGCTTTGCGCCGCCCGGTAACCGTGAAATACCCGATGGAAAAGAAGGAACTGTCTCACCGCACGCGGGGCTTCCCCGTGCTGCTGTGGGACTTCGAGAAGGACGAACCGTTCTGCACCGGCTGCCAGGTGTGCGCCCGCTACTGCCCGGTGGATTGCATCACGGTGACGATGACGGACAATCCGAAGTTCGCCGAAGGCAAGAGTAAGCGCAAGAAGACTGTCGACAGGTTCTTCCTGGATTACGCGCGGTGTATGCGCTGCGACATCTGCGTGGAAGTCTGCAACTTCAGCGCGATCGTCATGAACAACACCTGGGATGGCATCGAGCTCTCGCGCTTCGATCGACAGGATCTCGTCATGGACAAGGATGCCTTGCTGCGGCAGTCGCGCACGGGCCGGCTGGGGGACCCCTTCCGCGAGCCCATGGGCGTTGCCCATTCGGGCTGGGCACCGAAGGCTGAGGGCGAAGAAGAGGCGGGGGAAGCGGCCGCCGCTGCGGAAGGCGGCGAGGGGTAGTTCAGGCTTGATGAGGGGAGACCTAGCGGGATGACCTACGAAGAGGTCATCTTCTATTTTGTGGCGGCGCTTGTGATCGCGGGCGCTCTCGGAGTCGTCGTGGCGAAGAACATCATCCACTCTGCCCTGTTCCTGATACTCGCCCTGATGGCAGTGGCGGCGCTGTTCATCCTGCTGGCGGCTGAGTTCCTGGCCATCGTGCAGGTGATGGTTTACGGCGGGGCCGTTACTATCCTCATCTTGTTCGCGATGATGCTCACTCGCGTCCGTGACCTGCCGGCGCCGAGGGACGGCGCCCAGAAGCCATTCGCAGCGCTGGCGGCGATCGCGTTCGGGATCACATCGACAATCGCCGTCACCAGCACCCAGTTTCCCGGCGAGAGCGACAAGATCAACGTGATCGCATTCGACAGCGTGTCCGACGCCCTTTTCACAGTCTGGGCGCTGCCGTTCGAGATCGCCTCGCTTGTCCTGATCGTCGCGCTGATGGGGGCTATCATCCTGGCGCGAGGGGAGGAAGGCGAATGATCCCGATCAACAACTTCCTCGTCCTCAGTTCGGTCCTGTTCTCGATCGGCATGTACGGGGTTCTTGCCCGCCGTAACGCTGTGCTCATCCTCATGTCCGTCGAGTTGATGCTCCAGGCGGTGAGCATCAACTTCATCACCTTCGCCGCCTACCTGGACCCGGAGAACTTCACCGGGATCATCTTTGCCGTGTTCGTGATCGTCATCGCCGCCGCCGAAGTCGGCCTGGCCCTGGCGATCGTTCTGCGCCTCTTCCGCAATCGCCAGACGGCGAACGTGGACGAGGCCGACCTGATGAAGTGGTAGGGCGGCGCTAGTGGGTATGGAACAGGCCTGGCTTATTCCGGCGATACCGGCCGCGGCGTTTGTTGTCCTGTTGATCGCCGGCCCCTACCTGCCGCGACGCGGCGACTGGCTATCGATAGCCGCCATCGGCGCCTCGTTTGTCCTGTTCTTCCCCGTGCTGTTCGACCTAGTGGACGCGATCAATGCCGATCATGAAGGCTTTGTCGGCGGTGTGAAGAGCTGGGAATGGATCTCGTTCCCCGGATTCGAGATAGACCTGGGCTTCTTCGTGGATGAGATCACGATTGTCATGCTCGTCGTCGTCTCCTTCGTGGCGCTGATGGTCCAGATCTACTCGGTCTCGTACATGCACGGCGACCCCCGCTACGGCTGGTATTTCGCCGTGATGTCGCTGTTCGCGGCGTCAATGCTGACGCTGGTGCTGGCCGACAACCTGCTCCTGATGTACGCCGCCTGGGAGGGTGTGGGTTTCTGCTCGTTCCTGCTAATCGGCTTCTGGTGGGAGAAACGGTCGGCAGCGGAGGCCGCCAAGAAGGCGTTCGTCACGACGCGCATCGGAGACGTGGGTTTCCTGATAGGCATCATCATGCTGTGGCGGGAGGCGGGCACGTTCAACATCCAGGAGATCATCCACTTCGCGGAGAACGGCGGCTACGATAGCACGTATCTGACCGCGGCGGTTCTCTTTCTTTTCATGGGCGCTATCGGCAAGTCCGGTCAGTTCCCGTTGCACGTCTGGCTTCCCGATGCGATGGAAGGCCCCACTCCCGTGTCGGCACTGATTCACGCTGCGACGATGGTCGTGGCCGGCGTATACATGGTGGCGCGGATGCTGCCGGTCTTCGTGGCGGCCGACGCCGTGGCCCTGGACGTGGTGACGGTGCTGGGCCTGGTCACGGTGCTGATGTCCGCGACGATGGGCCTGGCGGCCACCGACATCAAACGTGTCATCGCCTACAGCACGCTGAACTCGCTCGGTTTCATGTTCGTTGCGCTTGGATCGCAGTCCGTGACGGCGGCGATGCTTTACCTGTTTGTGCACGGGTTCTTCAAGTCGCTATTGTTCCTGGGCGCCGGGGCGGTCATTCATGCTACCGAGAAGCAGGACGTGAACGAACTAGGCGGGCTCGCAGGAAAGATGCCGGTAACGACGCTGACCTTCCTTCTCGGGGTGGGCGCCATGGTCGGAATCATCCCCTTGTCCGGCTTCTGGGCAAAGGATGAGGTGTTGACCGTCACCGATAGTGAACAAAGCGTCGCCATCTTCGCTCTGGTGTTGATCAGCGTATTCATCACGGCGCTGTATATGACGCGCCTGTTCATCCTCACCTTCCTGTTCGAGCCGAAAGACCGCCACGCAGCCGACCACGCGCACGAAGGGGGGCCACTCCTCACCGTCCCGCTCATCCTGCTGGCGATCCCGACCGTGATCGGGGGGTTGGTTGTTTTCGATTCTGTCGGTGAGGCGCTTGGCTTCCCGGGAGGCTTCGGGCAGTTCGTGTGGCTGGAGGAGCCGGAGAAATACAAGTTCCACGCGGACATCGCGGTAATGTCGTCAGCGGTGGCCGTCGCCGGAGTCGTGACCGGCTGGATCGCCTGGCAGGGGAAGGCTGAACTGGCGACTCGCGTCCGGAACGCGATGTCGCCGGTGGCGACGCTGCTGTCCCGGCGCTACTACATCGACGATATCTACCAGTGGGGCATCAACAACATCGTCCTCGGGGTCAGCACGATCATCTCCTGGTTCGACCGCGTGATCGTGAACGACACCGGGGTGGACGGATCGGCCGGCCTCTCCTACTTTGCCGGCTACGAGATCAAGTTCACGGAAACCGGGCGACTGCCGAACTACGCGCTGGGCATTGCAGCCGGGGTAGTCATCATCGGTGTCCTGCTGCTGGTGTTCGAGGTGAAGATCTAGGTGGAATACGTTCTTCTCTCGCTAATCGTGATACCGATCGCCTGCGCGGTGCTCTTCGTGCTGGTGCCTTCTCATTACCCACAGGTCACCCGCTACATCGCACTCACCGGTGGCCTTGCGATGTTCACCTTGTCCGCCGTCGTCTTCTTCGTCTACGAATTCAACGGCGGGAGCGGCCTGCGGTATGACCTGCAGTGGGACTGGCTAGAAGACGTCGGCTTCCTGGGTGACCACGGCATCTCGTTCTTCCTGGCGGTCGACGGCATTGCTGCCCCGCTTGTGCTGCTTAACGGGATCGTCATTCTCGCCGGCGTGTTCGTGTCGTGGAACATCACGCACCGGCCCAAGGACTTCTTCGTACTGCTGTTCCTGCTGGTTTCCGGTGTGTATGGCGTCTTCATCTCGCAGGACCTGTTCTTCTTCTTCTTCTGGTATGAGGTTGCGGTCCTCCCGATGTACCTGCTGATCGCGGTCTGGGGTGCCAGCAGCGACTTCGGCACCTTCACACGCACCAAGGAATACGGTGCGATGAAGCTCACGATGATGCTGGTCGCCGGATCAGTGCTCATCTTCGTCGGTATCTTCGCGACGTTCACAGAGGCCGGCCTGGGTACATTTGACATGACAGAACTCAGGGCGGTTACCTACAGCGAGGACTTCCAGAAGTGGTGCTTCCCCTTCTTCATGGTCGGCTTCGGCGTGCTGGCCGGCATGTGGCCGCTGCACACCTGGTCGCCGGACGGCCATGTGGCGGCGCCGACGGCTGTTTCGATGTTGCACGCCGGGGTGCTGATGAAGCTCGGTGCGTTTGGCATCTTGCGCGTCGGGATTCAGATCCTGCCGGACGGGGCGGAGTTCTGGTCGCCCGTCCTGATGACCGTCGGCGTGACGGGAGCGCTCTACGGGGCGACCTCTGCGCTGACGCAACGGGATCTGAAGTACATGGTGGGCTACTCGAGCGTCAGCCACATGGGTTTCGTACTCATGGGACTGGCGTCGATGAACACGATTGGCGTGACGGGATCGGTACTCCAGATGTTCGCGCACGGGGTGATGACGGCTCTCATGTTCACAAACGTCGGCGCTGTTTACGACCAGGCGCACCTTCGTGACATGACGAAGTTCGGCGGCATCGCGCGCGTGATGCCGCGCCATGCGGCGTTCTTCACGATCGCCGGCCTGTCTTCGCTTGGTCTTCCCGGTCTCGCTGGCTTCGTGGCCGAGTTCCACATCTTCGTTGGCCTGTTCCAGGCCGGCTACTGGTGGGCAGGCGCGGCCGGTATCCTGGCGGCGGCACTCACTACCACGTACATCACCCGGATGATTGCGCGCGCTTACTTCGGTCCTCTCAACGAGCGCTGGGAAGGCTTGAAGGAGATGCGCATCGGCGAGCAGGCGGCGGCGGCGCTGCTCATCGCGGGGATTCTCTTCATGGGCCTCTGGCCCGCGCCGTTTGTAGACCGAATTACCGACACCGTCCAGACGATACCGGGGATCGGCTAATGACAGGAACGAACCTGGACTGGGAACTGCTCGCTCCAGAGTTCATCATCGCCGGCTGGGCGCTCGCAGTGGTGCTGCTGGACCTGTTCTGGGGGCGCCTGGGCAAGGAGCCACTGGGCTACGTCGCCGCGATCGGCCCGTTGGCTGCGGCTGGCGTGTCGCTCATCTGGGTGGACGATACGCGCAACTTCGGCGGCCTGATCGACATCAACGACTACACGACGCTGTTCCGCGTATTTTTCGGCTTGATCGGTGGCTTCGCGTGCATCGCTTCCGCGCGCTACGTGAGGCAGGGCTTGCTACACCCCGGCGAATACTACGCCTTGATCCTGATGACGGTGATCGGCGCGACGGGGATGGCGGCTGCGCGGGAACTACTCACGGCCTACATCTCGCTGGAGCTGCTCAGCTTCTCGCTGTACGTGCTCACCTCTTACGCCAAGTTTGACCTGCGCTCCAATGAAGGTGGCCTGAAGTACATGCTGCTGGGTGCATTCTCCTCCGCGTTCCTTCTCTACGGCATTGGCCTGATGTACGGCGTTACGCAGACGACGCACTACGACGGTATCGGCGAGGTGCTCAGCGGGTACACCGAGGACATCGAATTCGCCATGTACCTGGGCCTCGCCCTGATTATCGGTGGGCTTGGCTTCAAGGTGGCCGCCGTCCCGTTCCACATGTACACGCCCGACGCTTACGAGGGCGCGCCGCTGCCGGTGACCGCCCTGATTTCGGCGATCTCCAAGGCAGCCGCCTTTGCGCTCATGCTGAAGCTCTTTGTCCAGGCATTCATCCCGCTCATCGACGACTGGCGTTACTTCGTGGCCGGAATCGCCGTTGCAACGATGGCGCTGGGTAACCTCGTCGCAATTCAGCAGTCGAATATCAAGCGGTTGCTGGCGTACTCGAGCATTGGCCAGGTGGGATACTTGCTCCTAGGGATCGCGGCGCTCTCGCCGGAGTCCGCAAGCGCGCTGGTGCTGCACATGGTGGGATACGTGACGACCAACCTGGCGGCGTTCGTCGCGATCATAGTCTTCTACAACTGGAGCGGCCGGGAGGAGATTCACGAATTCAGGGGGCTGGCCGAGCGAGCGCCTTACCTGGCTCTATCGCTGACGATCGCCCTTTTCTCCCTGGCGGGTATGCCCTTATTCGCCGGGTTCGCCACCAAGTTCATCCTGTTCCAGGCAGCGGCACAGGAAGACCTGCTGTGGCTTGCCGGAATCGCGGCCTTCTTCAGCTTCGTCTCGTTGTACTACTACCTCGTCATCATTCGCGAGATGTACCTGGGGCAACCCGACGAGACGACCCGGTTCCCGACGCCCTGGCTGGAGTACGCGGCACTGACGGTGCTGGTTGCCGGTGTGTTCTTCGTTGGGCTTTATCCAAAGCCGTTATTTGATGCCGTTGAGGACAGCACTGACAGCATCTTCCCGCCCGCGGCGGAAGCGCAGTCCGTCACTCAGCCCTGACGCCGTTCCTCCGAACGCCCGCAACTCTTAACTTCCCGAGCGCAACGTCGCCCCGCAGCAGTGCGTCCTACTCTTGACTGCCGGTTTCGGCGGCAAGAGGGATCCCGAAGTGAACCTGCGAATCGCCCTGGTCACGTGTGTGGCCGTTGCCACGATGGTGCTGATGGTGAGCCCGGCACCCCGCCCGGTCCAGGCGGCGATAACCACCGTGGCGCCGACGAGCGGCTGGTTAACCCAGGGATTCGGTGGGTGCGCGGTCCAGAGCCAGTGCCATGCCGCCGTGGACATCGCCGGCCCGAACGTCCTGCCGGGCAATCCCGTCTATGCCATGGCCTCCGGCGTTGTCGTCCGCCGCGTCATGGAGAACGGTTCCTACGGGTGTTACCTAGTGATCGACCATGGAGACCAGGGGACGGGACAGAACGTCTTTTCGCTGTATTCGCACATGGGGTGGGAGGACGCACCTGATCACACTGCGGGGTGCTACTTCAACGTAGCACTCGGCCAGTCGGTCACGCGCGGGCAGAAGATCGGCAACCAGGGCGATGCCGGACGGGCGACGGGCGTGCACCTGCACTTTGGCGTGTACGTTTACCCGGGCCCGTGGTCCGGTGCCCACCACGCCTTCAATCCAACTGCCTGTATCGGCGCAACCAGCACCTACATGGCGCTTGCGCCGGGAACGCCCTGCGGCGCAGACACGTGCGCCCGGGCGGTCGCCGATTGGTGCCTCTTCCGCGCAACGCCGAGTGGCAGGTCATTCGTCCTGTTCGGGGGCGCGAAGTTCCAGTTCCCTGACAGTGCGACACTCTCGGCTACATATCCCGGGCGCCCCGTCTGGACGGTGAGCGACACATACGCGAACTCGCTGCCAAACGTGCCGAGGAACGGAACCCTGCTTCGGGACGAGTCAGACGGCAGAATATACGTGATCCTCGGCGGCGCCAGGTTCCATATCCCGGACGAAACAACGCTGCGTACGGTCTACTGCCCGCCGTATCCGGTCATATCCTGCCATGGGAAGCTGTGGCACGCGGCAATCGCGACTATCCCGGTCACGCCTGCGAACCGGACGCTCGTTCGTGATGTTTCCGATGGCGGGATATACGTCATCCTTGGTGGCGGCAAGTTCCGCGTCCCTGATGTCGCCACGCTAAGGAACTTCTACTGTCCATCCTTCCCTGAGGGGGACTGCTACACGAACCTCTGGCATGCTGCCATCGTTGAAATTCCGAACTCGCCCCGCGACGGGATCCTCCTCCGGGACACCAGCGATTCCCGCACCTATGTCGTCTTCGGCGGCGCTCGATTCCGCATTCCCGACGACACGACGTTGAAGGCGATGTACTGCCCGACCTACCCGCAACAGACCTGCAGTCAGAACATCTGGCATTCGGCGATCACAGCCATGTCGTCCGTGCCGGTTAACGACACTTTGCTGAAGGAGACTGGCAATCCCGCCGTCTTCGCCGCGTGCCAGGGGATCCGGTGGTGGATTCCGAACCCAACCGTGTTCTCGCAGCTTGGATACAGCTGGAGCAAGGTGCGGCTTCTCTGGTCGGGCGCCCTGACCCCCATCCCCGTTGAAGCAAACACGGACGTGACTCTGGCGCCGCCGGGAGACCGTCAGTGCGACCGGATGGACCTGGATGACGACAACGACTCATTCAGCGACGCGGCTGAGATGGCGATTCACTTCACCAACCCCTTGCTGCGCGACACAGACGGCGACTCCCGGCTCGACAACGCCGATAACTGCCCCAACTGGAGCAATTCGGGTCAGGGACTTCCGGCGTGGCCCGTGGCGGCAGGTGACTCGGACTGTGACGGGTTCTCCAGCGTGCGCGAGGTCAGCATGGGGACATCGCCGTCAAGGCAGTGCCCGGCAACGCCGGAGGCGAACGATGAAGCAATCGACTCGTGGCCAACCGACATGGACGACAGCGGGACGACGAACGACGCCGACATGCTTCTCATGGAGCGGTCGATGAACCTGCAGTCCTCGGATCTCGGCTTCAACCCGCGATTCGATCTGAACGGTGATGGTAAGGTCAACTCAGGAGACCTCGTATTGTTCGCACCCTACAAGAACAGGTCCTGTAGCTAGATCACAAGATCGGCAGGTAGCGTTTCGTCTCCCAGTCGGTCACCTGGCGCCTGAAGTTGCTCCACTCGATCTTCTTGTTGAGTAGCAGGCTTTCGAACAGGTGGTCTCCAAGGCACGTGCGCAGTAGTTCACTGCCCTCCGCGTATTCGATCGCTTCCCACAGGCTACCCGGGAGGTGGTCGATTCCGCGTTCCTTGCGTTCTTGCTCCGTCATCTCGAAGAC
Organism: Chloroflexota bacterium; assembly: GCA_037441345.1. GTDB lineage: Bacteria > Chloroflexota > Dehalococcoidia > SM23-28-2 > RBG-16-64-32 > DATKKM01. The sequence goes on along the minus strand of JBBISJ010000009.1, from coordinate 18,069 downwards.
GTTCTCCTCGACCGGTTCCGGCGCCACGTACTCGTTTTCGATTCCCTTGAGGCCGGCCGCGAGCATGCACGCGAAGGCAAGATAAGGATTGCAGGCTGGGTCGGCCGCCCGGTATTCGATGCGGGTCGCGTTCTCCTTGCCGCGCTTGTTCTCGGGAACGCGGATGAGGTCCGAGCGGTTGCGTCGTGCCCAGGACATGTAAACCGGCGCCTCGAAGCCCGGGACCAGCCGCTTGTAGGAGTTCACCCACTGGTTGGTCACCATGGTGATCTCTTTCGCGTGCGCCAGGAGGCCCGCGATGTAACCCCGGGCGACTGCGGATAGACTGTACCGGTCGGCCTCGTCGAAGAAGGCGTTGCGCTCTCCCTTGAAGAGCGACTGGTGGACGTGCATGCCGGAGCCGTTCTCCGCCGCGAGTGGTTTGGGCATGAACGTGGCGTACACACCGTTCTTGAGCGCGATCTCCTTCACGGCCAGCCGGTACGTCATCGTGTTGTCAGCCATCGTGAGGGCGTCCGTGTACCGCAGGCTGATCTCGTGCTGGGAAGGAGCGACTTCGTGGTGTGAGGTCTCCACCGGAATCCCGAGGTCTTCCAGGGTGAGCACGGTCTCGCGGCGAAGGTCTGTCCCCGCGTCCAGGGGAGTCAGGTCGAAGTAGCCGCCGGCATCCAGGGTGGTCGGCGCCTCGGAGTTCGCGAAGTAGAAATACTCGAGCTCGGGGCCCACGTAGAAGGTGTATCCGAGGTCTGCCGCACGGTGCAGATTGCGCCGCAGCACGAAGCGCGGGTCGCCCTCGAATGGCTTTCCGTCCGTCATCAGAACGTCGCAGAACATCCGCGCCACCCGCCGCTCCTGCGGGCGCCAGGGCAGTAGCTCGAACGTCCCGGGATCGGGCATGGCCACCATGTCGGACTCGTCGATGCGGGCGAAGCCCTCGATTGACGACCCGTCGAAGCCCACACCCTCCTCAAGCGCGCCCTCCAGCTCGTCAACCGTGATCGCCATGCTCTTGAGCGAGCCGAGGATGTCGGTGAACCAGAGCCGGATGAATTTGACGTCATGCTCGCGGGCCGTCCGCAGCACGTAGTCTCGGGATTCCTGGGAGTCGTCCATATCGTCACCTCTTCACCAAATTCGCGAAGCCGCCTCAACCTTACGGGGCGATGGTGCCCTGTGGTCAAGGTGCATTCGGTTCCATTCCTGTTACGGCGAAGTAGGGCAACGCCCCACATCGCACGCTCTCTTCCGTCGGCTTGTGACGGTTTTACCGACTGGAGAGGTCTGGAAGGCTCTGGAAAACCGGCGGCGCTGAGGTAGTTTGTGCATGGAAGGAAAGGAGGCATGCCATGGAGAATGGCTCAAAGGAAAAGGGCTCAGTCACTGTACGCGAGCGCCCCCGCCGGCTACTCGCGTGGCCCGAGGAGTTCGAGCGCTACTTCGACCGCCGGATGCGCGACTGGCCGTTCCGCTTCTGGCGGCGCCCCGCGGCCTGGCTTCCCGATCTTGACGCATTCGAGGCAGACGGTAAGTTCGTCGTCCGCGCCGACCTGCCCGGTCTGCGGCCGGAGGACATCGATGTGTCGGTTGTGGGAGACCTCCTCACAATCAAGGGTCATCGTGAAGAGGCCAAGGAGGTGAAGGAGGAGAACTACTACTGCAGCGAGCGGGCCTCGGGCGACTTCGTACGCGCGGTTCGCCTGCCGGAAGGCGCCGCGGTGGACAGCATCGAGGCGAAGTACGAGAACGGAGTCCTGGAGGTCGCCGTGCCAAAGCCGGCGGTGGAGTCGAAGCCGGTGAAGGTGCAGGTCAAGTAGGGCCACGGCGGCCGGCTAGGCAAAAGGGGCGCGGAAACGCGCCCTTTTTGTTGTTCCCAGCGGCAGTTGCGAAATCGTATCTGGAGCCAACGGTCGGATTCGAACCGACGACCTGCTGTTTGCGAAATAGCGCCGGACCGTTCGCGGGCGTCCTCAGCCGTCTCTCCCGTATTTGATCTGTCCACTGGCGTCCATGATAATCCACCGTCAATTGGCGGTTAGTCAGTCAAATTGTCAGTCAAATGTCTGCCAAAGTTAGGCTGCCAAATGGCAAATGGTGGCGATCAGTGCCTGCGTTGTTCGCCGCTTCGTCCGGCTGGGCGAGATGGCCAGTCAGCGCGAGAATCGTGGTCTACCGCGAACGCAACAACCTGCAGTCCCTCGGCAAGTGAATCGAAGTCGGAATGAGCGAAGATCCGGGCTAACGCCCAAGCTGCGATGTGATGCCGCTCGCGGTAGTCTTCCAGACCGGTCGTCTCGAATAGGCGCTTCCACCCCGCGAATGTTTCCGGGTGTTCGTTTTCCAGGCGGGCCAGCTTCTCGACCAGAACGGCGGGCGCGTCCTCCTTCCAGGCCAGATCGTGCATCGCCACTCGCCCGCCCGGCTTTGCCACTCTGACCATCTCGGCGATTGCTCGCTCATTGTCCAGGAAGCACAGCGTGCATTCACATACCACGACGTCGAACCGATCGTCTTCGTACGGCAGCTGATGAGCATCGCCGGTCGTGAACTCAACATCGAGGCGGAGCTTCTGAGCCTTGCGCGTGGCGCGCGCGACCATGTCCTGGGACAGGTCGATACCGCTGACGAGGCAGCCGTAGGTGGAGGCCAGGAAGCAAGCGCCCGCGCCAGTGCCGCTGGCTATGTCGAGCACTTCCGAGCCCTTGTCGATGCCGGCCAGCTCAGCCATCTCCCTCGTGGCTTTGAGCCCGCCCGGGTGAAGCGTCTCGATGCCCAGGTCCATCGTCTCCACCAGCGGCTCGATAGAGGCTGGACGAGCTTGTCCCTTGGTGCCCGCTGCGACGAGCTTCCTTTTGGCAGCAGCATCGCTCATGGTGAACTCTCCGTTCTTGCTCCCGAGAGTGCTCTCATCACCGAGTCTCGACCCCCGGCCGAGACCAACACCTGCACGTGGTCGCCCGGTTCAATGGAGAGCTGACCGCGGGGCACCAGGACCTGGCCGTGCCTGAGGACAGCAGTGACGACGGCGTTGGCCGGTAACCGTAGCTCGGCCAGGGTTCTGCCCGCTGCGTGATCTACTTCGCGGATGAGGAGGTCCAGGCGCTCGACTCCATCGCGGGCTTCGCGCTCGATCGAGCGAGCCCGCCGCGCGATCTGGGCCTGACGGTCGCGGCTGCGCAGATAGGCGGCCACCACGTCGCTGCGATTGAGGATTCCAACAGGCGTCTGGTGACCGTTTCGCTGTTCGACCACAGGGATCTGGCGGACCTCTTCAGCTCCCGGTTGGGCAAGGCTTTCGCTTACAGATCGCTCCGGATGGGTAACGATGACTAGCTTCGTGGCGATAGCCGAAACCGGGCGCTCCGTGCCTTCCTCGGCTGCCCTGGCCAGGTCGCCCAACGTTACGATGCCCTTGAGGTCTCCTCGGTCATCGACGACAAGCGCCGCGTGAGCCGAGGCTATCGAGAGACGATTCGCGACTCGCTTAATCGACAGCGATTCGGGGACGCTCTCGAACTTGCGGCGCATAGCCTCTCTGACCAGCACCGTCCCGAGAGGGTCTTCCGAGACTGCCCCGGCCGCACGTGACGGAGCGGTGGCGAGAGCGCTCAGCTCTAAGTCGAGCACGGCGCCGATGTCGCGCATGGAGACGATGCCGATCATGTGGTCGGGCTTCTCCCTGGATACCACCGGGAGCCGCGAGACGCCGGCGCGCGCCATTCGTTGCAAAGCAGTGTGGAGGTTGTCGGCAGGGTAGGCCACGATCACGTCTCTCGCCATGGCCTCCCCGATCGTCAGTTGCCCTGCTGCCCTTGCCCGCAAGAGGTCTGTCCCCGAGAACATTCCGACGAGGCGGCCGTCCTCCGTCACGGGAAGGCTGCGAACGTCGTTTGCTTGCATGCGCTCTTCGGCGAGTTGAATCGAGTCTTCCGGGTGAGCCACAACGCGCACATTCTTCATCGCGTCGCCCACAGTCACTTGTTGGACAAGCGGAATGGTGAATTCGGCCCGGTGCGCCGGAGACTTGGCGCGGCTCTCCACCTGGTTTTCGTAGATGGTGATATTGCCGCTGACGAGATAGGCGAGCGTGGAAGCGATCATCGCCGGAACGATCATCGAGAATTCGCCGGTCATCTCCGCCACCATCAGCATAACGGCGATCGGCGCCTTGGCGACTCCGCCAAAGAGCGCCATCATGCCGACAATCACGAAGGGGGCTGGCTGGTCGGGGATCCAGCCCGCGCCCGCGGAATGCAGTCCCCACCAGAGGCTGCCGCCAAGCATGCCGCCGATGAACAACCCGGGCGCGAAGACGCCGCCGCTGCCGCCGGACCCGATAGTCAGCGACGTCGCGATGATCTTGAGCGCGATCAAGGCGGCCATCGTCTTGATCGCCAGTTCCGCCTTGTTGCCTTCGATGGCGAACTGCAGCCAGCCGTAGCCCATCGAAAGCGTCTCGGGGAACGCGAGCCCGATCAGGCCCACGCCTAGGGCGCCGATAGCGGGCTTGAAATGAGGCGGGATGTGAACCTTCTTGAAGAGGTCACGCGTGCCGTAGAACGCTTTGGCGTAGGCGATACCTACGAGCCCCGCCAGGATGCCCAGGGAGGCGTACCACACGAGTGACTCAGGCTTGTCAAACTTAAGGTCCGCAATATCCCCAAACACCGGCGTCCAGCCGCTGTATGTGGCGAACACGCAGTAGCCGATCACAGAAGCAATGAAGCCGGGGATCAGCGCCTCGACCTCGAAGTCGCGGATGTAGAGAATTTCCGCTGCGAGTACGGCTCCACCCAGCGGCGCCTTGAAGATCGCGCCAATGCCAGCGCCGACACCTACCGCGACAGCGGTCCGCCTGTCCTGCGCGGAAAGACCAAAGACATCGCCAAGGATCGACCCGAAGCCTGCGGCGATCTGTGCCGTCGGCCCCTCGCGGCCGGCGCTGCCACCCGAGCCGATAGTTATCGCTGAAGCGAAGATCTTCACAGGCGGGACGAGCGGTCGAATGCGGCCGCCGCGGTCGTGGAAGGCCTCGATCGCCGCGTCAGTCCCGTGGCCTTCTGCTTCCGGCGCCAGCCAGAAGACGACGATTCCGCTGGTCAGCCCGCCCAGGACGAGAACAATGGGGATTGCCCATCGCCGACTAATCGAGGTAACGACGGTGTCGCCCTCACCTCGCGCAAGCGGCGGATGTAGACCGGCCAGATCTCCCAGGAGTAGCTTCGTACTTTGAGCGATCGCTTCGTAAAAGAGAATCGCGCCGAGACCCGCGACGACCCCGATCAAGACACCGAGAACGACCCACTTGCGGAGGTAGTCCCCGAGCACCCAGCCACGGACTCCGCCCCATGTCCTGACGCTCGCAGCTGGAAAACCCAACACGATAGTGCTTAAGCGGCGGCCCGGGCACCGATAATCTGCGACAAGGCCTCGATTAGTTCCGGAGCAGACCTCCGCAACGTCTGCGTGTGGTATGTCACCAGCTGACCGATGGTCCTTTCACCGCGGGGGGTCAGCGCAAGCATGATGCGGCGGCCATCGTCTGGATCACGGAGCCGGCGCACCAACCCGCGAGCCTCCAGTCGATCGACAAGACCGACGGCGCTGTGGTGCGCGATCAAGAGCCGCTCGGCGAGTTCGCCGACCGACGGAGCCACGCCTTCTGGCAGCCCCTTGAGGGCCAGTAGAAATTGGTATTGCTGCGGTTCCAGACCGGCGTCCCGTGCAGCCTTCTCGCTGAAGCGCAGATACTCTCGAATGCGTTGTCGAAATTGGGCGAGCACTCGGTAGTCTTCAGTAATCATTCGTTTGCCCTTCATATCGTGCCACGATATAAGTGTCGCACCTCGCCGGCCCCGTCCGCAACATAGGCGGCCAGAACGAACATCC
>JBBISJ010000009.1:0-12083 GCA_037441345.1 Chloroflexota bacterium | reverse complement strand
GAGCTGACTCGAGGCCCATCGGCCCTCACCTGCCCCAGACAGGTAAACTCGCAGTACCAGCCATGGACGCCGAGTACGAAGCCCTCGTCACAGATGGATGGGTCGCAATCCGCGAGGGACGTTGGATTGATGCGCGCGACGCATTCGCGGGAGCGCGCACCTAACGTGGAACGGGCGCGGCCGCGGAAGGCCTGACTGAATAATCCACCGGCAATTGACGGTTAGTCAGTCACATTGTCAGTCAAATGTCTGCCAAAGTCAGGCTGCCAACATGGATTAGCGACCTGCGATAAGTGTGTGCGGGCATTGCGAGGAGCCAGATTAATGTTCTGGAGCATAAGACCGGGATCCAATCTGCGACCTTCTGCTTGGAAGTCATCGATACTAAGATCGGCTTCCAAGCCCCATTTCGTACCTGAGCGACACAACATCTGCACAACGAGGCAAGATGGTCGTCAAAATTCCATTCGGCTTGCAATTACAGCCAATTCATGGAATTGGCACCCAATTGCGGTGTCAGGAGCGCCGAACCGCAGGAGACATCAATTGACCGGCTGCTTGGGAGTCGCAAGTGTGGGAAGCAATACTGAGGGGCATGCGCGACCGCAGGATGCCCCACGGGGTGTATCGTGCCATGCCCTACAGACGGGGTGCCTCGAGTGGGTCATCATGATTGCAAGGGGACCACACAGGAGGTGGGATCCCCCATGCAGCATCTGAGACACGCGCGAGGAATGATGGCTGGGGTCCGCCCCGTGGCGCTCGTCTGCGCATTAGCGATTCTCATCCCAGTGTCGGTCGCATGCGGCCCAGGCTACGGGGGCGAGAGCATAAACTTCGAGGCCTCGCCCTCTGCGGCCACATCGTCACCGGTGGCTTTCCCCGGAACCGAGGCTGTCATCCGCATGGCGGTGGCCCCCGTCATTTCGCCCCGGGAGACCTTCAACAGCCGCTATCTTGATCTGCTTGAATACGTCGGCCGCGAGATAGGACTGCCCGTCGAACTTGTGCAGGGCAAGACCTATGCCGAAATCAATGACATGGTACGTACGGGAGATGTGACCTTCGCCTTGGTCTGCACCAACCCTTACCTGCAGGGCCGCGACGACTTCGCAATGGAGCTGCTTGCCGCTCCTGAGGTGAACGGCGAGCCGACTTACTACTCGTACCTGGTGGTGAGGGCGGATGCAGCGTTCGATTCCCTGGATGACCTGCGCGGGCGCACCTTCGCCTTCTCCGACCCCCTCTCGAATTCCGGGCGCCTGGCACCGGTGTACCAGTTGGCGCGTCTGGGAGAGACCCCGGAATCGTTCTTCAGTCGCTCGATCTTCACCTACGCCCACGATAACTCCATTAAGGCCGTCGCTGAGGGCCAAGTCGATGCCGCTGCGGTGGACAGCCTGGTCTACGACTACTGGGCGAAGACAGGGTCCGACTTCACCAGCAAGACGAAGGTCATCGAAATCTGGGGACCCTACGGTATCAATCCTGTCGTGGTGCGGCCGGGGCTGGACTCCGAGCTAAAGGAGGAGCTCAGGGCAGCGCTTCTTGCGATGAACAACGACCCGCAAGGGCAAGAGATCTTGCGCTCGCTCCTGATTGACCGCTTCGTCGTTCCCGACGACAGCATCTACGACTCGGTCCGGGAAATGCGTGCCTTCGTCGCCTCGGCCGGCCTGGAAGAGCAGGCGTTGCCGTGAGTTTGCGGGCGAAGATAACTACAGCGATGGTAGGTCTGATCCTCACAATGGGCCTGGCCGGGACGGTTCACGCGCGTCTCACTCTGGGAAGCGAACTACGCGGCGAACTTGTCCAGCGGGGCACGACGGCGGCGAGCAGCATTTCATCGCGAAGCGAAGAAGCCCTGATCACCAATGACGTCTTCACTCTCTACGAGATGATCAACTCCGCCGTCATCAACGACGAAGATGTCCGCTACGTCTTCGTGGCCGACAGCAACGGGGAGGTCCGGGCGAAGACGTTTGCCGGAGATCTGCCACTGGGCCTTCTGGCCGCCAACAGTCCCGGGCCGAATGGAACCTCGTCCGTCAAGCGGTTGCCCAGCGACGAGGGGCCGATCCAGGACATCGCCTATCCAATCCTCGGTGGCCGGCTGGGGACGGTCCGTATGGGACTATCCGAGAACCGGCTGGAGGACCGGGTCGACAGCTTCACCCGCCAGCTTCTGGGCCTTACGGGGGGTGTAACCCTGCTCGCTCTGATGGTGTCGACGGTGCTCGCCACATTTCTCACCAGACCGCTCGCAAGGTTGGCGGCCGCGGCGCGAGCTGTGGGGCAGGGAGACCTCAGCCAGCGCGTGCCGGCGACAAGCGGCGATGAAGTCGGACGCTTGGGCGACGCGTTCAATACGATGACCGAAGACATATCGAGGTCACGCCAGGAGATCGATGAGTTCAACCGGGAGATATTGCGGCGAAGCCAGGAGCTCTCGACCCTGAATGCCGTGGCGGCCAGCGTGAGCCAGTCACTGGACCTCCGGATCGTGATGGATGCGGCGCTGGACAACGTTCTGCCGCTTATGGCGACTGATGCCGGTGGGATTCTCCTCTGGGATGAGCAGGTCAGTGGATTGAAATATCGGGCGCACCGGGGGCTGTCCGAGGAGTTTGTCAGGGGCATCGCCGGCCTCAAACTAGGAGAGGGGATTGCCGGTCGGGTGGCCGCGGACGGCGAACCCATCGTAATCGAAGACATAGCGGTGGATGAGCGCGTGACGCGCGACGTAGTCCGGCAGTCCGGTCTGCATTCGTTCGCGAGTATTCCCCTCCGGGCCAAGGAGCAGATCGTGGGGGTGATGAACGTCGCCAGGCATGACCGGCGCCCATTCGAGGAGCGCGATGTCCAGCTCCTGATTGCTATCGGTCACCAGGTGGGAGTGGCAGTGGAAAACGCCCGATTGTGGGGAGAGCTGAAGCTGAAGGAGCGTGCTCGGTCTGCGTTGCTCAAGAAGGTGATCTCTGCACAGGAGGAGGAGCGTCAACGGATCGCTAGGGAACTGCACGATGAGATGGCACAAGGCCTCACGGCGCTGATCATGGGCCTGGGCCGTCTGGAGCAGACGGTCCCGGAGATGCCTCCCGCCACGGCTGGTCTGGTGCAAAGCGTGAAAGCGTTCGCTTCGCGGGCGGTCGCAGATACTCGCCGGCTCATAGTCGACCTGCGCCCGCCTGTGCTGGACGATCTTGGTCTCGTACCTGCAGTGCGGATGCTCGCGGAAACGCGACTCGAGGAACGCGGGATGGCGGTTGCGATCAGCGCCGACGGCGCAGAGCAACGCCTGCCCGCACATCTGGAGGTGGCGATCTTCCGGGTGCTTCAGGAGGCGATCAGCAATTGTGCTCGCCACTCCCAGGCGGGCACTGTCAGGATTAATCTTAACGCCGGCCCAGGGCAGTTTCACGCCGTCGTCGCCGATGATGGCGTGGGCTTCGATCCGCAAGTGATTTCCCACAAGGCCGACGGCAAGAAGGCCGTTGGCCTTCTCGGCATGAAAGAACGGGCGTCGTTGCTCGGAGGCGACCTTGAGGTCCGCTCTCAGCCGGGCCGGGGGACTACCATAGAACTGCAAATCCCACTGAGGGGAGAGCTTGCCGGGCCATGAGACACAGAATCCGCGTACTGCTGGTGGAAGACCACGCAATCGTCCGCCAGGGCGTGCGTCTTCTCCTGGACGGTCAACCCGACATGGAGGTCATCGGAGAGGCGGACGAGGGTGGTAAGGCGCTGGACCTGGTGACACAGAAGGATCCGGATGTGGTGCTGATGGACCTGGCCATGCCGGGTATCAACGGCCTGGAGGCCACAGCTGAGATCAAGAAGCGCCGGCCGGACGTGCAGGTCATCGCGCTCACTGTGCACGACAACGACGAGTACTTCTTCCAGATGATCACCGCCGGCGCCGCAGGCTACGTGCTCAAGGGCGCCGACCCATCCGAGCTCCTGGAGGCGATTCGCACTGTCCACCAGGGAGAGGTTTTCCTCCATCCGCCCTTGACGACAAAGCTGGTGCGCGATTACTTGCGGCGGGTCCCTCTGGGCGAGGTGTCCGACAGTTTCGATACGCTGTCGGACCGGGAGAGGCAGGTTCTGCGTCTGGTTGGTGAGGGACAGACAACGCAGGAGATAGCTGACGCTCTGGGGATTTCCGTGAGTACCGTGCAGACGCACCGTAACCACATCATGGAGAAGCTCAACCTGCACAAACGCTCCGAGCTGATGAAGTATGCGGTGCGGCGCGGACTGATTGGTCCCGATAGGACCTGATTAGACCGTTCGACGTTCGCATAGCGATTTTTCGTCCTGCAAATCGTTTGTTTTCACGATCAGTCGACGATTCACGCCGCACGCGTTCGGCGGCAATATGCGGAAAATGCCGCCCTGTATTTCCTTGGGGGATCTGGTATGCCGGTTACCCGACGCACGTTCCTGAAAGCCAGCGGGGCCGTGGGAGCCACGGTCGCGATATCCAGCGCTATTCCTCCGCTTCTCGCCCCGCTTCTCGAAGAGCAAGCGGGGCAGGCGGCAGCGGCGGTGGTACCCGTGGAGGAGAAATGGGTGCCAAGCGTATGCCTCCAGTGCCCGGCCGGTTGCGGCATCAGGGTGCGGGTCGTGGAAGGCCGTGCGGTCAAGATCGAAGGCAACCCGCTGCATCCCATAAACGAAGGGCGCCTCTGCCCGAAGGGACAGAGCGGTCTGCAATTTCTCTACGACCCGGACCGCATAAAGACCCCTCTGCGCCGGGCCGGCGAGCGCGGCTCCGGTAGGTGGGAGCCAATCGGGTGGGATGAGGCAATAGCTGAGGTGTCTCAGCAGCTCAAGGATATCCGTGACCGGGGAGAAGCCCACACCGTCGTCTTCATGAGCGGGCGCAACCGGGGGCAGATGGGCGGCTTCATCGATCGCTTCTGCGCTGCCTATGGTACGCCCAACAGCGTCGGGCACTCCAGCATCTGCGAAGACGGATCACCCATGGCCCATTACCTGACGCAGGGGTTCAAGTCCTACGCCGGGTACGATTGGGTCAATACGAACTACGTGATCAGCTTCGGGGGATCGTTCCTCGAGGCCTGGCGCCCCACGACCCTGCTCCTCCGCTCCTACGGCCACATGCGGCGCGGACGGCCCAACCGCTTCAAGCTCGTCCATGTTGACACCCGATACTCGGTGACTGCGGCCAAAGCCGACGAGTGGATCGCGATCCGCCCGGGCACGGACGGGGCCCTCGCTCTAGCGATGGCCCACGTCATCATCCGGGATGACCTGTACGACCACGAGTTCGTGGAAACGCACACCAGCGGCTTCGAGGAATGGTCGCGGCTTGTTCTGGACGAGTACCCACCGGAGTGGGCCGAGGAAGAGACGGGAGTTCCTACCACAGTCGTCGAGCGCCTAGCGCGCGAGTTCGCCACCTCGAAGCCGGCGATTGCGGCGGGCGCCCGCGGTACGAGCATGCAGCCCTACGGCGTGTATACGCGTACCGCAATCCATGCTCTCAACGCGCTTGTTGGCAGCATCGACTCCCCCGGCGGCGTCCTCGTTCAGGAGAGCCCGCCCCTCGCCAAAGACCCTGACGTCGTGCAGGACGACCTGTCGGCTGCGGGCGTCAAGCAGCCGCGTATCGACTACGCCGGCACCAAGCGTTATCCGCTGGCGGGGAAGGTCTACCAGAACATTCCGGAGTTCGCTACGGGAGACGGGCCGTATAAGGCTAATGCATTGCTCCTCTACTACACAAATCCGGCTTTCTCGACTCCGGATGTCGCCCGGGTCTACAAAGCGCTGGAGCAGATTCCGTTCATCGTCAACTTCACACCGTTCATGAGCGAATCGGCCGAGTATGCCGACCTGATCCTGCCCGACGACACGTACCTGGAGCGATGGCAAGACGACGTCATCTATCCCAGCCTCGGCTACCCTGTGGTAGGGATGCGCCAGCCCGTAGTGGACAGGCTCTACGACACGCGCAACACTGGCGACGTCCTCATCCAGATCGCCAAGGGCATCGGCGGAAGCGTCGACCAGTCCTTCCCCTGGCCGGATTTCCCGACGTACCTGAAGTTCAAGATGAAGGGGCTGCATGATGCCCAAACAGGCAGCATCGTCGCCGCGGACTTCGACGCTTTCTGGCAAGAGCTGACAACGGAAGGGGTGTGGAAGGCGCCGCCCTACCCGTTCGGCGAGTGGGAGCGGGTGCTGAGCACTCCAAGCAAGAAGTTCGAGTTCGTCTTCGGCAACCTGGAGCACAAGTTCGAAGAGAAGGGGATGACGGAAGAGGACATTGCGGCACTCAAGATTTCGGCCCGCGGTGAGAAAGTCTTCATGCCCCACTATGAGCCGCCGCGCTTCGCCGGTGACCCCAAAGAGTACCCCTTCTACCTGAACACGTACAAGCTGATGACACACGCCGAAGGCCGCGGAGCCAACGTTCCCTGGCTTCAGGAGATCCATGGGGTGCATCTCCAGCACGACGGCACCCGGTGGGACTCCTGGGCGGAGCTGAACCCACAGGTCGCGCGCCGCCTGGGTATCCAGAACGGCGACGAGGTCTGGGTGGAGTCGGTTCTGGGCCGCATCCAGACGCGGGCCAGGATCAACCCGGGAAACCCTCCTGACGTTGTGGCCATGCCCTACGAGCAAGGACACAAGACGTACGGCCGCTGGGCGAAGGACCGGGGGGCCAATCCGAATTGGATTGTCGTCAACGAAACGGACCACCTGGGCGGGCTGGCCGCCTTCTTCTCAACGCGGGTCAAGGTTTACAGGGTCTGAGGAGCAAACCATGCCGAAATGGGGAATGGTAATCGATCTCGACCGGTGCACGGCGTGCCAGGCGTGCACTGTGGCCTGCATGGCTGAGAACAACGTACCGTTCGTGGGCAAGGACCTTGCCGAGGACGGCCGGCTCATGCAGTGGCAGCGGGTTCTTGTCCGGATAGACGGCGAATATCCGCATACAACGACCCGCTTTATACCCCGGCCATGCATGCATTGCGAGAACCCACCCTGTGTGCAGGTCTGTCCGGTTGGCGCCACGTTCAAGCGCGATGACGGGATCGTGAACGTGGACTACGACCGCTGTATCGGCTGCCGTTACTGCATGGTGGCGTGCCCTTACGGTGTGCGCACATTCAACTGGTTCAAGCCGGAGTTCAACGAAGAGCACCGCAACTACCTGAATCCCAGCGTGCGGGTCCGGCCCCGCGGCGTGGTCGAGAAGTGCACGTTCTGCGTCCAGCGGATCGACCGGGCGCTTGGGGAAGGGGAGAAGATCGGCCATCCGGACGGCGTGGTCACCGCCTGCGCTCAGACCTGCACTGGTGGAGCGATCCGGTTCGGCGACCTCGATGATCCGCAGAGCGAAATAGCCAGGCTCTCAGAGGACCAGCGGGCCTTCCGCTTTATGGAAGACATGGGGACCGGCCCGCAGGTCTACTACCTGGCGGAGGGTTAGGCGATGCAGGTGACAGTCAGGCGCGAACTCCAGCCACTCCTCACCTTTGGCCCGGTCTACATCCTGGTAGCCGTTGCCGCGGCCGCAACCGCTGGTTACGCGCTTTTCATCTGGGCCGACCGGCAGCTCCAGACCGGCCTCGGCATCACCGGGATGAACCAGCCCACGTACTGGGGCGCATACATCGTGAACTTCGTTTTCTTCGTGGGCCTCAGCGCCGGCGGCATCGTCGTCTCGAGCCTTGTCCACGCCCTGAAGATGGAGCGCTACCGCGCGGTCGCGCGCATCGCCGAAGTTGTCGCTATCGCCTGCATCCTGATAGCCGGGATCTTTATAAGCCTCGATGTGGGGCGCCCGGACCGTCTCTGGCATCTCGCCCGGTACGGGAGGTGGCAATCACCGCTGATCTGGGACGTGATCATCATCAACGCCTACCTCGTGATGGCTCTGGCCCTCGGTTACTTCAGCACCAGGGAAGACATCGTCAAGTGCATGAAAGCGATACCCTCGCGCGCCTGGCTCTATCGGCTACTGGCCCTTGGCTACGTCGATGTCTCCCCGGCGGCGCTCAGGCGGGATCAGGCGATCCTTCGAGTCCTCGCTTTCGCATCTATACCAGCCGCCGTCCTCCTCCACTCCGTCACGGCCTGGATCATGGGCCTGACGAAAGCCACCCCGGGCTGGCACACGGCCCTCCTTGCTCCGGTGTTTGTGGGATCCGCGCTTGCTTCTGGGTTGGCCCTCGTTACTTTCGTGTCGTTCGCCTCGCAGCGTCTCTTCAGGGCCCAGGTCAGTGATGCGACCATCGCGGCGCTGGGCCGCCTGATCCTGCTGGCCATCCCTGTCCTTGGGTATTTCCTCTTCTCGGAGCTCCTGACGGTTGTTTATGCCCGAGAGGTCTCACCCAGCGCCTTCTTCGATACCCTCATCGAAGGCGATTACGCTATCTTCTTCTGGTTTGATCTCTTGGTCGGCCTGGTCGCGCCAATGTTGGTTCTCGCTTATGTGCTCTTCTGGCCGAGGCCGGCGGAGGCGACCGTTCGCGTGCCCCTTGCCCGGACTCTCGCGGCTCGCGCGGTCACAGTGGCCCTGGCCGGGACTGCCGTCGCGTCCGCGTTCCTTGCATTCTCGGTCGACCGGTCTCCGGAGCAGGGCCTCAGCCTGGAAGCCTTTTCTCTGTCCGGGACTACTCTGGCTGTGGCTCTTGCCGGGCTCGCCGCTCTTTTCTTCGTCTCACTCGCGCCGAGGTTGTCCACGGCCGGCGGGGTTGCCCTGGCCTCCGCCCTGGTGGTTGCAGGCGTCCTTGCCGAACGCATCAATATCGTGCTTGCACCGCAGTTCACGCGGTTCAGCCCACAGCCGGACGAGATATTCGCCTTCCCATACACTGTGACCGGCTACCACCCCACGCAAGAGGAGCTTTCCATCATCGTCGGCGTGTATGCGCTGGGTATCCTCGGTTTCCTTCTTTTCGCAAAGGTGTTTCCACTAACCGACCTCCCGGAGGAAGAGCCTGTGCCGGACTCCCGAGAGCGGCCGGGCCTCTGGGGGGGGCCCGAACGGGAGGGCAGGACCTCGTAGCCACTCTCGGGAAGGGGGTGATTACCTTGATGAACTCGAACTGGATCTGCAGGTTGGCCGCCTGGTTGCGTTGGGGGAGCCTGATCGAGCTGATGGCGGTCATCGCCATACTGCTGCCACTGCCCGTGGTGGCCCAGCGCAGCGAGGAGGCCGGAGACGCGATGCTCACGGTTGTGCAGGTCGGCTTCGCCCTGATGGTCATCACGTTCATGGCCAGCATTGGCTGCCAGGTGGCCGGGCCCCGGATAGGGCGTAGGGCGGGCAGCGGCCGGTAGCCATGGACACGTTGAGGCCCGAGGTCTACAAGGTACTGGCACTCGGCTTCCAGAGGCCGACTGCTGAGTCAGTCGGCTATCTATCGGACGCCAGAACGCGCCGGCTGCTGGCCGATGCGACAGAGGCGATGTTCCTGCCCCCCCGCGTCGAGTGGAATCTGCTCGACGAATTCCGCGCCGGCGTAACGGCCCGGGGCCCCGACGCGATCGCAGCTGAGCTACGCCGGGAGTACTGCCGTCTGTTTCTCATACCAGGCGCGCCCTGCCTTCCGTACGGTTCGCTGTACCTTGACCACGTGGTAATGGGCCCATCCACGTTGGACGTGGTGCACCGCTACCGGGAGGAAGGACTCAGATTGGGGGAGGTCTGGAGGGAGCCGCCCGATCACATCGCCGTCGAACTCTCATTCATGGCGGTGTTGAGCGCCCGCCTCGACCAAGATGGCCGGACTGGCGAGACCACCAGAGCGATGCGCGCTCAAGCCGGATTCCTGCGAACCCACCTGGCTCGATGGGGACCGCTCTTCGCTCAGAGGGTTGCCCGATCGACACCCTCCAACCTATACCGGCTCGTGGCCGGTCTCCTTCCTCACTGGCTGGTCGCGGACGAGGAGTTAGTGAGAGCTTCGTTGGCGGAGATAAGGCAGGAAGCCGGATGACCGTAGGCGTCGTGCTGGACCAGCAACAGCTTGAGCCGCTACTGGACGCGGAGGCGCTGGCCCAAACTCACTTGCCTGACGGAGTGATCATACCCGTCCATGAGCCTTCGCTGGCGCGGCTAGTCCATACCATCGCCGTGAACCGGCTGAACAGCCTCGTCGTTGTCTCCCGTGACGAGGACGCGGCCCGAGAGAAGGGCCAGGAGGCCTTGCGCCTTGCAAAAGAGAACCCGTTCGCGCTGATACTCCTCAACCTGGAAGACCTCTGCGGCCGTGTACACGAACGCGCCGCGGCCACCCGGAAGGCCGCCCTTCTTGTGCGCGCGGCAGCGGCGATGGTCCGGCAGTATCCCTTCATTCGGCCTGCCAACGTCCGCATTCGGCTGGCTGGTCTTTCCGGGCGAATCAGCAGGCGAGCTCTCCTCACAGCACCGAGGCCGCGCCAGGAGCTCATCCCGGCGGTCGATGAGGCTCGTTGCGCGGCGAACCGTGGCTGCGATCTCTGCCGGAAGGCGTGTCCGTTTGACGCCATCACACTTCGAGGCCTGTCAGCGACGGTCGACAAGGACCACTGCCGGGACTGTGGACTCTGCGTATCCGCCTGCCCGACAGGCGCGGTGAGCCACCCCTTGTATACGCGCAACGTTATCGAAGACGGCCTGAAGGCGCTCCTCGTCACACCGCAGCGAGGAGGCGATGAGAGAATCGTCGCCTTCGCTTGTCCAGGGGGGATGGACACGCTGCGAGAGGCTGGGAAACGTCGGCTCGCCTACGCCGCGGCCATCCTCCCCGTGCCTGTGCCGTCCGCCGGGTTCGTGGACAGCTACCTCATCCTCCGCGCCTTTGATCTCGGCGCCGGGGCCGTGGTCGTGCTGACATGCAATGGGAACTGTGCGTCCCGGTGCCGTCCGGAAGCCTTCGCGGAGCGTTTCGCCGCAACTGAGAGTCTCCTCGATGCTCTAGGCGTGGGAAACCAACGCCTGGCTTTCGTGAACGCAAAGTCGCCTGAGCGACTGGCCTCGCTGCTGACCGCCTTCGCCGACCAGGTTCGGGCGCTGGAAGAGCGTGCTTCCCCCCGGGGTCTGCCTGTCCCCGAGGAGGTGCACCGCCACAAGACGGCCGGTCTCATTGCGGCGATGGCCGCCAGGTGGATCGCCTCCGGGAGGGCGCGCGTCCAGCACGAGGGCCTGCCGTTTGGGGTTGCTGAGCTGAACTCGGAGACTTGCTCCCTGTGCGGCCTCTGCGCCGATGCCTGCCCCACCGGCGCTCTGAGGTACCGGGAGGAGTCTGCCGCTGCACGGCTGGAATTCGTCGCGGGCGACTGCACAGGATGCCGGCTTTGCGCCGAGGCTTGTCCGGAGCGCGCCCTCCAAATAGTCCGTCGCTTTGACTCTGCCTGGGCGGCTGATCGCATTGAACTCAGTCGAGCCCGCCTGGTCCTGTGCGAGAAATGCGGGCAGGCGTTTGCCCCCGAGTCCTTGGTCAGCCGAGTAGTGTCGCGGCTCGGCAGTGCTGCCGCGCCGTCGATGTTGCGATACTGCCCTGATTGCCGCATGCTGGCCCGCGCCTAGCCCCTGGCCAGCGGTACCCTGGCCTAGACTTCGGCTAGCAACAGCTCCTTGACTGCCGAGAAGCCGTCAGCGCCAATCAGGCGCAGTAGCACAGGATGTGCCCTCTCTGTCGGCAACCACATCCCCGTCCGTGTCGAGTCCAGCCCGATGCAGCACGCGCTCACGACGACGGGCGCGGCGGAGTTGGCGGAGATCCAGACCTCATCGTAGACAACTTGGTGCGCCCGTGAGATATCGGCGTACAATGCCCTGAGGGATTCCCGATGCACGACGATGACTACCGCAGGATGGGGCGGCCCCGGAGGATGTTGCCGATGATGGCAGGCTGCATGATGCTCATGCTAACCCTGGAGGGCGTCCACTTCCTGATATGGCGGAAGCCCGGGAAGATCCAGAAGCGGCTGGACGACAGCCAGGGGGCGGCTACTGATTCATCGTCATGGTCGGCCGTCGCAGTGCAACTCGCCTGATCCATCCTTCGTTACGATGAACTCTGAGCCGCAGACCTCGCACACGCACCGCTTGC
>JBBISJ010000008.1:0-100847 GCA_037441345.1 Chloroflexota bacterium | reverse complement strand
AGATGGCCGGCGAGTACCCGGACGTCGTCGTCGGCTGCGTCGGCGGCGGCTCCAATTTCGCTGGACTCGCCCTGCCGTTCGTGCGCGGCAACCTCACCGGCGGCAAGAAGACGCGCTTCGTCGCGGCCGAACCGGAGTCCTGCCCGACGATCACGCGCGGCAAGTACACGTACGACTTCGGCGACACGGCCGGAATGACTCCGCTGATGCCGATGCACACGCTGGGCCACGCGTTCGTCCCGCCGGGAATCCACGCGGGCGGCCTGCGCTACCACGGCATGTCGCCGATCATCTCGAAGTTGGTGAAGGACGGCCACATCGAGGGCCGCGCCTTCCATCAGAACGCCTGCTTCGACTCGGCGATCCAGTTCGCCCGCGCGGAGGGCATCCTCCCCGCGCCCGAGTCCAGCCACGCCATCCGCGCAGCGATCGAGGAAGCGGAGGCGGCGCGAGAGGCAGGCGAAGCGCGCGTGATCCTGTTCAACCTCAGCGGCCACGGCCACTTCGATCTCTCCGCTTACGAGGCGTACCTGGGCGGCAAGCTAACAGACTACGCCTACCCGGCGGAGGCGGTGGAAGCAGCGATGTCCGGAATACCGAAGGTAGGAGCGCCGTGACACAGACAGGGCCACACGGCGTTGTGCCGTCCTCCCCCGCCTGGACTCGAATGCTAACCGGGGACCGGCCAACGGGCCCCCTGCACCTCGGGAACTACGTGGGTTCCTTAAAGATGCGTGTGGAGCTCCAGGAGAAGATCGAGACGTTCGTCTTGATCGCCGACCTGCATGTGCTTACGACGCGGACGCACGACCTCGTGGAGATCGGCCACAACATCCGCGAGTGCGTGCTGGACTACCTGGCGGTTGGCATCGACCCGGAGAAGACGACGATCTACCTGCAGTCGCTGGTGCCGGAGGTGCTGGAGCTGTTCTGGCTATTCATGCCCCTGGTGGGCGTGCCACGGGCGCAGCGCATCCCGACGCTGAAAGAGCAGGTCAAGAACCTGCAACTCGAAAGCGCGTCGATGGCGCTGCTTTCATACCCGGTGCTCCAGGCGGCGGACATCCTGATGGTGAAGGGGGACGTCGTGCCAGTTGGTAAAGACCAGGCCTCTCACGTGGAGTTGACACGAGAGATCGCCCGCCGCTTCAACCAGATCCACGGCGAGGTGTTTCCGGAGCCGGACGCGCCGATCACGCCCGTCCTGGTCGGCACGGACGGCCAGGCCAAGGCCAGCGCCTCTGTTGGCAACGTCATTCTCCTCGCAGACCCGCCGGACCGTGTCGAAGCGAAAGTGCGTTCGATGTACACGGATCCAAACCGGATTCGTGCCGACATCCCGGGCACCGTCGAGGGCAACCCGGTGTTCATCTACCACGACGAGTTCAACGACGACCAGGCCGAAGTCAACGAACTGAAGGAGCGCTACCGCAAGGGCGCTGTCGGCGACGTGGAGGTGAAGAAGAAGCTCGCCGCCGCGATCAACCGCTTCCTCGACCCGATCCGTGACCGGCGGGCGCAGTTCGCCTCGAAGAAAGGCCTGGTGGAGGAGATCATCGAAGCCGGATCCGCCCGCGCCCGCGATGAGTGCCGCAAGACGCTCGGCGAAGCCCGCGCAGCGATGGGACTAACCTACTTCCGGGATTCGGAGCATGTGGAGGTGGGCGAGTGACGGCAAACGTAATCTTGATGACTCGACAGCTTCCAAGAGATGCGACCGGTCTGGCCATTAGACGCCAAATCATCCGCTCCGTGGGATCAGTAGGCGCCAACATAGCCGAAGGGCACGGCCGATACACGCTGGGTGCCTACAAGAACCACCTGTCGATCGCCAAAGGGTCAGCTTGTGAGACGGATAGTTGGATAGATCTGCTAAGGCGCATAGGGTTCATCAGTAGCGAAGTGGGACATGAGCTTCACGGCAAGCTCGTTTCGCTGATCGCTGTCCTCACCAGTAAGATCCGTTATCTGGAGTCGCGCATCGCTCAATCGCCGAGGATGGGCGAGGAGCCGGTCGAATACGCTGTAGGCGATGGCGGCGGTGATTAGTTTGCGGGTTTGCGGGTCTTCACGTTTGCAGGTTTGCAGGTTTGCAGGTTTGCAGGTTTGGAAGCCTCCGGCGTTACGAGGCTCCCCATGAACTACCAACCATCACTCGAGGAGGCCATTGCGGCGGCGCACCGGGGGGAGAACAACCTCCTGCCGGTCTTCCGGGATGTACCGGCCGACCTCGAGACACCGGTCTCCGCGTTCCTCAAGGTAGCGCGCGGCGACTACTCGTTCCTGCTGGAGTCAGTCGAGGGCGGAGAGCGCCTCGCCCGCTACTCGTTCATCGGCACCGAACCGTACCGGGTATACACCAGTGGTCCGTACGCGGACCCGTCCGACGGCCCCGACCCCCTCATCGAAGTCGAGTCGGAGATGCAACGCTACAACATCTCCCACCCGAAAGATTCGAAGACCCGGACGAGCCTCCCGCGCTTCACAGGCGGCGCCGTGGGCTTCCTCGCCTACGACGTGGTCCGCCATTTCGAGCCGCGCGTGCAAATACCGGCGAAGGACGATCGGGGCCTGCCTGAGGCTCTCTTCATGTTCGTGGACTCGATGCTCGTTTTCGACCACATCAAGCACGCGATCAAGGTGGTATCTCACTGCCGGCTGGACGGAGATGTCGAGGCTTCGTACCGGCAGGCCTGCTGGAGGATAGAAGAGCTGGCGAAGCGCCTGTCTCACGCGCTGCCGGCCAGCCCGTACCCAACGGCTCTCCACCAGGAGCGCGGCGAAGTCACGTCCAATATCGGGCGCGACGGGTATATCGACGCTGTGCAGAAGTCGAAGGAGTACATCGTCGCCGGCGACGTCATCCAGGTAGTGCCTTCGCAGCGGCTTTCGCGCCCGACATCGGCGCACCCCTTCTCGATCTACCGGGCGCTGCGGATGGTCAACCCCTCGCCATACATGTTCTATCTCCAGATGGGGGACGCGCAGATCATTGGCGCCTCACCGGAGATGCTCGTGCGGGTCGAGGACGGGATCGTCGAGACGCACCCGATCGCTGGCACGATGCCGCGCGGCCGCGACCCGGACGAGGACGCGGAGATCGCGGACCGATTGTTGAACGATGAGAAGGAGCGAGCCGAGCACGTCATGCTGGTCGACCTCGGCCGCAACGACATCGGCCGGGTGAGCGTGCCGGGGACCGTGAACGTCAAGGACTTCATGGCTGTGGAGAAGTACTCCCACGTCATGCACCTCGTCTCCCGCGTCGAGGGCAAGCTGAAAGACGGCATGTCCGCGTACGACGCTCTGCGGGCCTGCTTCCCCGCCGGGACGCTGAGCGGAGCGCCAAAGATTCGCGCGATGGAGATCATCAGCGAACTCGAGCCGGACCGGCGTGGCCCTTACGGCGGCGCCGTCGGTTACTTCGACTTCTCCGGCAACATGGACACGGCAATCACGATCCGCACGATGGCGATAAAGGACGGCGTCGCCTACATCCAGGCGGGAGGAGGCATCGTCTACGACAGCGTGCCGGAGACCGAGTACCAGGAGACGCTGAACAAGGCCCGCGCCACGCTGCAGGCGATCGACCAGGCCGAGGCGATGGAGGAGACGGCGCTGACAGGAAGCCTGGGATACTGAGCAGACCTGCAAGACAGCAAATCATGAGAACCAGGAACCTAGAACCGAGAACCACGGTTGTGAGCCGCAACGAACACGTCTACGACGAGCCGCTGACAAAGCCGCCGGACAACCGCGCGGCCTGGAACGCCATCGCCGCTGCGTACCAGTCCCGTGAGCGCTCCAGCTGGGACGTGCTCAGCTGGGGTATCTGGTGTCCGAACGAGGCCGAACTGCGGATCCTCGGCAACGTCAGCGACAGGCGCGCGCTCGTCGTCGGCTGCGGCGGTGGCGAAGACATCGTCGCTCTGCATGCGATGGGTGCCGTCGGCCTCGTCGGGATCGACCTGTCCGACGGCCAACTGTCGCACGCCGCCGGGCACCTGACCGAGCGCGGCATCACGGCCCGGCTCGTACAGAGCACTGCCGAAGACCTGTCCGCTTTCGCTGACGCCTCCTTCGACCTGGCCGTATCGGTTCACGCGCTCCTTTATGTGCAGGACATCGCTCGTTGTTTCGCCGAAATCAGCCGCGTGCTCGCACCCGGCGGGCAGTTCGCGTTCAGCGTCCAGCACCCGTTGGACACGATGACTTCAGAAGACCTGCCGGTCACCGTCCAGAGGTCGTACTTCGAAGGCCAGGAGGACTGGGAGTGGGAGTTCCCGGAACACGGCGTCAGCGCTAACTTCCGGTCGTGGTCGCGACCGGTCTCGGAATGGTTCGCGGCGCTCCGGGACGCCGGGTTCGCCGTAGAGCGCATCCTCGAGCCGCCGCCACCGCCGCTCCGCGAGCCGCAATCGTCTTTCGAGCGTCAGTACTCGTACGAAAAGGCGCGGCTGGTGCCGCAGACACTGATCTATTCCGCCCGGAAGGCAGCCGCATGATGCAGCTCAAGAACAAGGTTGCCCTCGTCACTGGCGCCGGTTCAGGCATCGGCCGGGCGATCGCGCTCGGCTTTGCGGAGGAAGGCGCAACAGTGGTCGGCACGGACATCGACGTACCCGCCGCCGAACGCGTCGCCGCGGATCTCCGCGGCGCGGCGATTGCCCTCGGATGTGACGTCGCGGACGGCGGCCAGGTGGATGCGGCGGTGGCGACGGTTGCCGAACGGTTCGACTGGATCGACGTGCTGGTGAACAATGCGGGTCGCGCCCGCGGGGGGACCGGTCGCAAAGATGTCGGACGAAGACTGGGACACGGTGTTCGCGACGAACGTCCGCGGCACGTTTCTGTGCTCCCGCGCGGTGCTTCGTCACATGATCTCGCAGCGGTCCGGCGTCATCATCAATACCGCGTCTGGACGGGGATCCGGCCGCGCCCGTACGTTGCGGCGCACGCAGCATCGAAGGCCGCCGTCATCAGCTTCACCGAAACGCTTGCGCTCGAAGTCGCGAGCTACGGCATCCGTGTCAACGCGTTCACTCCCGGCGTTATGGATACACCGTTCTGGCGCGCCAACCGCACCCCTGAGGAGATCGAGGAGGCCTACACAAAGGGAGAAGTCGGCCAGCCGGGCGACCTGGTGCCGACAGTGGTCTTCCTGGCAAGCGGCGCGGCGCGGGAAATCACGGGCGTGACGATCCCACGCCAGATCTTCGTTGCGAAAGAGGGGCCATGATTCTGCTAATCGATAATTACGACAGCTTCACGTACAACCTCTACCAGTACCTGTGCGAACTCGGCGCCGAGGTGGAAGTGGAGCGCAACGACAAGATCACGATCGAGGACATCGAGGTGATGGCGCCGGAGAAGATCGTCGTCTCGCCGGGGCCCTGCACGCCGAAGGAAGCGGGCATTAGCGTGCCGCTGATCAAGCACTTCGCCGGCAAGATCCCGATTCTCGGCGTCTGCCTGGGCGAGCAGTCGATCGGCGAGGCGTTCGGCGGGACGGTCGCGTACGCCGGCGAGATCGTGCACGGCAAGACCTCGATGGTCACGCACGACGGCAAGGGCGTGTTCGCCGGGCTGGAGAACCCGTTCGAGGCGATCCGCTATCACTCGCTCTC
This sequence comes from Chloroflexota bacterium, assembly GCA_037441345.1. Taxonomy (GTDB): domain Bacteria; phylum Chloroflexota; class Dehalococcoidia; order SM23-28-2; family RBG-16-64-32; genus DATKKM01. The sequence goes on along the minus strand of JBBISJ010000008.1, from coordinate 95,220 downwards.
GATCCAGAAGGAGGGCTTTCCGGAGGACGAACTGGAAATCAGCGCCTGGTCCGACAGCGGCGTCATCATGGGCGTTCGCCACCGCCGCTACCCGATCGAGGGCGTGCAGTTCCACCCCGAGTCAATCCTGACGGGCGAGGGCAAGCACCTGCTCAAGAACTTTCTGGAGATGCAGTGATGGGCATAAAGCACGCGATCGAAGCGCTCGTAAACGAGGAGCGCGACCTTACCGAGGACGAGGCCGCCGAGGCGATGCTGGAGGTGTTCTCAGGCGAGGCGACGCCCTCGCAGCTTGCGGCGTTCCTCGTGGCGCTCCGCGTCAAGGGCGAGACCGTCGACGAGATCGTCGGCATGGCGCGCGTCATGCGCGACCACGCTCTCCAGGTACAGGTCGAGGGGCCGCTGCTGGACACGTGCGGGACCGGCGGCGACGGTAAAGGCACGTTCAACGTCTCCACCGCCGCGGCCTTCGTAGCGGCGGGTGCAGGCGCGCGCGTCGCCAAGCATGGCAACCGGGCGATGAGCAGCGGCTGTGGCTCCGCGGACGTGCTCGAAGCGCTGGGCGCGAAGATCGACCTGACGCCGCCGCAGGTCGCGCAGTGCATCGAGGAGACCGGCTTCGGCTTCATGTTCGCGCAGGCGTTCCACCCGGCGATGAAGTACGCAGCGCCCACCCGCCGGGAGATCGGTGTTCGCACCGCCTTCAACGTCCTGGGCCCGCTCACCAACCCCGCGCACGCCCAGTCGCAGCTCCTCGGCGTGGCGCGGCCGGAGCTGGCGCCGCTGATGGCCGGAGCGCTCGAGCGCCTGGGGAGCAAGCACGTGCTGGTGGTCCACGGACACGACGGCAGCGACGAACTGACGCTGGACGGCGCGTGCCCCGTATACGAGATGAACGACGGCCAGACCAACGAATACGAGATCGAGGCCAGGCAGCTGGGGCTCACAACAGCCCTCGCGAGCGCCATCAAGGGCGGCACGCCCGAGCAGAACGGGGCGGTGCTCACCTCCGTCCTCTCCGGCGAGCAAGGCCCTCTACGCGATGTCGTGCTCTTGAACGCGGCTGCCGCGCTGGTAGCGGCTGACGTGGCTCGCAACGTGAAGGAAGGCGTCCAGCGTGCGGCCGAATCGATCGACAGCGGCGAAGCGAAGCGGCGGCTGGACGCGTTCGTGGCGCTGAGCCGGTCGTTTGTGTAAGCGTGGGATAATCATCGGACAATGACCCAGCAGACGCAGACTATCCTCGACCGTATCGTCGCGAATAAACGCGAGGAACTCGCGGCGGCGAAGTCCCGCGTCCCGCTCGCAGAGACACGCGCGAAGGCGGAGGCTTCGCCCGCTCCCCGTGGATTCGCCAACGCTCTGCGAGGGCCACGCATCGCCTTGATCACCGAGGTAAAGAAGGCATCGCCGTCGCGCGGCGTCATCCGCGAAGACTTCGACCCCGTATGGCTCGCGAAACACTACGCGGAAGGTGGCGCGGCGGCGATCTCGGTGCTGACCGAGACGAAGCACTTCCAGGGGCGGCTCGAATACCTGACGGCTATACGCGAAGCGCTGCCTTCCGGCCCGCCGTTGCTGCGAAAGGACTTCCTGTTCGACCCCTACCAGGTCTACGAGGCGCGCGCCGCCGGCGCCGACGCCGTGCTGCTGATCGTCGCGATGCTCGAACAGCCGCTGCTCGAAGACCTGATGCTGCTCGCCCGCGACCTCGGCCTCGATGCGCTGGTGGAGGTGCACGACGGGGCCGAGATGCAGCGGGCCAACGCCGCGGGCGCAACGCTCATCGGAATCAACAACCGCGACCTGCGCACGTTCGAAGTGGACCTGGACACCACGGAGCGCCTGCGACCGCTGGCGCCACCGGACGCGACGGTCGTCGCGGAAAGCGGCATCTTCACTCGCGAAGACATGCTGCGGCTGGAGAGCTGCCGCGTGAACGCCGTGCTTATCGGCGAGGGTGTTGCGACAGCGCCGGACCCGGCGGCGAAGGTACGGGAGCTGCTGGAATGACGCTTGTCAAGATCTGCGGCATCTCCGACCCCCGCCACGCGCGGCTCGCCGCGGCGCTGGGAGCCGACTTCGTGGGCATGGTCTTCGCGCCGTCGAAACGCCAGGTCACCATCGGCCAGGCGAAGCGCATAGCCGAAGGCCTGGGCAAGGACGGAAAAGCCTCGGGGCCGATGAGCGCACAGGAGATCGAGAAGGCCCTCGATGCGCGCCGCCCCCTCCTCGTCGGCGTCTTCGCCGACCAGGACGCGGACACGATCAACTCCATCGCGGATGAGTGCGGGCTCGACCTCGTGCAGCTATCCGGCTCCGAACCGTGGGAGATGAACGAGCACTTATCCCGGCCGATCCTGAAATGCATGAAGGTTCGCGAGGGCGAGACAGCAACCCAACTGATGGCGCACTACCACGGCGGCGCTGTGCTGCTCCTGGACCCGCACGTGGAAGGCGTGTACGGCGGCACCGGCCGGACGATCGACTGGAACGTCGCCGCCGAAATCGCCCGCCAGACACCGACGGTTCTGGCGGGCGGGCTGACGCCGGCGAACATCGAGGACGCGGTTCGCACCGTCCGCCCGTGGGCGGTGGACGTGTCGTCCGGCGTCGAGACCGACGGGCACAAGGACCCGCTCAAGATCCGCGGTTTCATCGCCGCGGCGAAGGCGGCGGACGTGGAGACAACATCCGCGTGACGATACCAACCCGCCTCCCCGACGCGCGCGGCCACTTCGGGCCGTACGGCGGCAAATTCGTGCCGGAGACGCTGATGGCGGCCCTGTCGGAACTCGAGCAGGCGTACCGTGAGGCTCGCGCAGACCGGAAGTTCGAGCACGAGCTGGAGCACCTGTTGCGGCACTACGTCGGCCGGCCGACGCCGCTCTACTTCGCGCGCCGGCTAACCGAGCATCTCGGCGGCGCGAAAGTCTACATCAAGCGCGAGGACCTGGCGCATACCGGCGCGCACAAGATCAACAACGCGCTGGGCCAGGGGCTGCTGGTGAAGCGGATGGGCAAGCCGCGAGTCGTCGCGGAGACCGGCGCCGGCCAGCACGGCGTGGCGAGCGCCACCGTGTGCGCGATGCTCGGCCTGGAGTGCGTCGTCTACATGGGCGAAGAGGACGTGCGGCGGCAGGCGCTCAACGTTTTCCGCATGAAGCTGCTCGGCGCGGAGGTGCGGCCGGTCGCGTCCGGCTCACGCACCCTGAAAGACGCGATCAACGAGGCGATCCGCGACTGGGTCACGAACGTTGGGGACACGCACTACCTCATCGGCTCGGTCGTCGGTCCGCACCCCTACCCGATGATGGTGCGTGACTTCCAGTCCGTGATCGGCATCGAGTCGCGCTGGCAGATGCTGGAAGCTGAGGGGCGTCTGCCGGACTACGCCGTCGCCTGCGTCGGCGGCGGTTCAAATGCGATGGGGATGTTCCACCCGTTCTACGGCGACGAAGAGGTGCGGCTGGTCGGCGTCGAGGCGGCCGGCGAAGGGGTCGCGAGCGGCCACCACGCGGCATCGCTCGCGGGCGGGCGTCCGGGCGTCCTGCACGGCGCGCTGTCGTACCTGCTGCAGGACAGGTCCGGCCAGGTGACGGAGACGCACTCTATCTCCGCCGGCCTGGACTACCCGGGCGTCGGCCCGGAGCACGCCTTCTACAAAGACAGCGGCCGCGCCGAGTACGTCTCGGTGACAGACCGTGAGGCGATCGAGGGGCTGACGCTGCTCTGCGAGACAGAGGGCATCATCCCGGCGCTGGAGTCGGCCCACGCCGTATACCACGCCGCGCGACTGGCGAAGAGCCTTGACCCGGAGAAGCTCGTGCTGATCAACCTCTCCGGGCGCGGCGACAAGGACATGGAGATCGTCGCAGAGGCGCTGGGGCAGTAACTACGAGTTCCCGGGTGGCGGTGGCCGGTCCTGTTCCGGGAGCGCCTTGCCCCGCTCGCGGGCCCCGAAGAACCAGTAGCCGCCGGCAACAAGCACGGCGAAACCGATGGCGGCGACGATGAACGCCAGCCCCGTGTTCATCTCCCCCGGACCGCGGGCTGACTCGACCCAGCCGTAGATCACAACGCCGATGCCGCCCAGCACGAATCCCAGCGGCAGCGCCTCTACTCGCCGGAACAGGTAAACGCCGGCGGCGATCGCAGCGACGCCGAGAACGCCGGCGATGATGAAGACTCTGTCGAAGTACTCCTCCTGGTCACCCGGTGGGCCATAGGGAGTCAGGGAGTGCTCAGGTGCCGGCTCGGAGTAGAACGTGCGCTGGCCGAAAATGACGAGGAGGATGAGGAATATCGCGAGCGCGATGGCGTAGGCGAGCCTGAACGAAATTGTCATGTGCACCTCCTTCCGGCCCGGGCGGCGGACCTGGTGAGTCGCGTGTCCAGGCGGATCAGCCTCCGGAAGCCTCCGCAGCCTCGGAGGAGCGCGGCTCGCGGCCACCGAGGAACCAGTAACCCCCTGCGGCCAGCACTACAAATCCGATTGCAGAAATGATGAACGCATACATGGCGATCGCCTCGCCGTCCCCACGCGAGGATTCCACCCAGCCATACGCGGCCACTCCAATCCCGCCGAGCACCAGGCCCAGCGGTAGCGCCTCCACCCGCCGGAACAGGTAGATGCCCGCGCCGATCGCTGCAATAGCGAGGAGGGCCGAGACGACGAAGACGCCGCGGAAGTAGTCGAGACGGTCGTCGTGGAAGGCCCGGTAGCGGCGCACGAACTCCTGATCAGATGAGATGAGCGTGTCGTCATCTTCCTCGTCCAGCGGCACGCCGTTGTTGTAGCAGTCGTGGTCGTCGCAGTAGATGCCCGTACGGGGTGGTGTCAGGGAGACCGGGTAGTCCGGCTCGGAGAACATCGTCCGCTGGCCGAAGATAACCAGGAGGATGAAGAAGATCGCCACTGCGAGAGCGTAAGCCAGCCGGAACAGGACTACCATGCGGACGCTCCAATCTTCGGCTACTCCGCCGAGCACGCCCATTATATGCCCGAAATGCTACAGTGAACGCCACGTATGATTCGTGTGCTGTTCGTGTGTGAGGGCAACCGCGCCAGGAGCCAGATGGCGGAGGCGATGCTGCGTCACCACGGCGCCGGCCGCTTCGAGGTCTTCAGCGCCGGCATCCGGCCGGGCGACGAGGTCCCCGCATTCACGATCGAGGCGCTGCGCGAGGCGCACTACCCGGCGGGTGGCCTTCGGTCCAAGCACCTCTCCGAGTTTGCCGCCGCGGAGTTCGATTATGTCATCGTCCTCTGCGACACCATCCGTGCCGAGGCTCCAGACTTACCCGGCGCTCGTGTCCGGCTGGACTGGCCAATTGACGACCCGGGCGACCTCGGGAAGCGCGGAATCCCGATCGAAGAGGCCCTTCGCCAGAACAGGCTTGACCTGCGATCGCACATCGTTCGCTTCATGGAGTCCGTCGGCTGCATCTTCTGCGCAATTGTCCGCGGCGACGCCGACGCGAGCTTTGTGCACAGGGATGACGCCGTCTCTGCCTTCATGGACATCCGGCCGATCACCGAAGGCCACACGTTGATCATCCCGAACGAGCACTACGTCACTATGGACGACGTGCCGGACGAGATCGCCGGGCAGATGACCGCGCTGTCCTCCCGGATCGGCCGCGCGCTCCGCGGCAAGGTGAAGATGGACGGCTACAACCTGTTCGTCGCGAACGGGGAAGCCGCCGGGCAGGAAGTCTTCCACGTCCACATGCACATCATCCCACGCTCCCGGGGAGACAACCTCGGGTTCAGGTTTCCGGAAGGCTACGGGCGGGTCGAGTCACGGGAGAGGCTCGACGCGCTAGCGGAGGCGCTCCGCCGTTCCATCCCCTCGTAGCGGAAGGTCTTCAGCCTTCCACCGCCTCAGGCATAGCGGATCCGGGGGTCCAGCCAGGCGTAGGCCAGGTCCACACCGAGATTGATTGCGACGTACGTGAGCGCGAAGAGGAGCACCAGGCTCTGCACAACGAGGAAGTCCCTGGTGCCGATGGAGTACAGCAGATAGAACCCGACGCCGTTGAGGGCGAACACACTCTCGATGATGACGGTCCCGCCCAGCAACCCCCCGATCTCGAGGCCGATGATCGTGACAACGGGGATAAACGCGTTCTTCAGCGCGTGCCGCCAGACGACCGCGCGCTCACGCAGCCCCTTGGAGTAGGCCGTGCGGATGTAGTCGTAGCGCAGGACCTCCAGCAAGGAACTGCGGAGAAGCCGCATCGTGACCGCGGCAGATGAGATCGCGAGCACAAGTGACGGCAGGAAGAACTGCTGGATGTTGACCCAGGGGTCATCAAGCGGTGACACGTAGCCGGTCGCGAACTGCGGCGGCGACCAGTCAAACCAGGCGGCCCCGAAGGCGATGACCATGATGCCGAGATAGAACGCGGGAACGGACAGCCCCATTACGGAAGCCACGCGCGCCACCGAATCAATGAGAGACCCGGCACGCACGGCGGCCAGTATTCCGAGTGGCACGCCGATCACCAGGGTCAGGATGACCGTGAAGACCATCAGTTCGACGGTGACCGGCAGCCGCCGTTCAAGCTCGGTCGTCACGGGCAGCTGCCCCTCGCCCATTGACCGGCCGAAGTCACCCTGCGCCACGCCGGCGAGCCAGTCGCCGTACTGCTGGTACCACGGATCGGTCAGACCCAGTTGCTCCCGCATCAGCTGCCGGGACTCGTCGTCGCAGCTGAACCCGCAGCGGATATCGACGATGTCGCCGGGGACGATGCGAAAGGACACGAACGTGAGGAAGCTCACGCCCAGCATGATGGGCACGAGGAGCAGAAGCCGGCGGACCGTAAACGCTAGCATGGCCCCCTCCCACTGCCGGCCGGAACAGCCGGCAAGGGCAGCCTACGCCCGCAAGGCCAATCTGTCCAGCGCGATCGACGGAAGTAGAGTTAGAAGCCGCCGCGGCTGCCGCCACCGCCCGGGCCGCCGCCGCCGCGCAGCCGCGGGTCGGACAGGTCACGGAAGGCGTCGCCGATCAGGTTGAAGGCGAGCACAACCAGCGAGAGCGCCAGGCCGGGGAAGAACACCACCCACCAGATGCCGCCACTGATCGCGTCCTGCCGGTTGGGGCCACTGAGGTCTGCGCCCCAGGAAGGGGTTGGGTCCGGCACGCCAATACCGAGGAAGCTGATCGCGGCCTCGGCAAGGATCGCGATCGGCAGGAATATGGTGGCGAGCACAACGACCAGTGCCGCCACGTTAGGGAAGATGTGCTTCATCATGATGCGCCTGTCTGAGGCGCCCATCGCCTGCGCCGCCTCGATGTAGACGTTCTCCTTCAGAGAGAGCACGGCGCCGCGCACCACCCGCGCCGTTCCGACCGAAACGGCGATACCAATGCCAACAGCGATGACGAAGATGTCGAGGAATACGGGGACGCCAAGGAACGTGCCTTCTGGCACCGGCGTGTGCTCGGTCAGGAACTTGCGGAACGCCGAGTCCTCGTCGCCGATCACGGTGATGATGACCAGCAGCAGGACAACCGGCGGGAACGCCAGCATCACGTCGATCAGGCGCTGGATGATGCTGTCGATGAGCTTCCCAAAGTATCCGGATATCACGCCAAAGACCGTTCCCATCGTGGTCCCGATAATGACCGAGACCAGGCCGATCATCAGAGAAATGCGCGCACCGAAGACGGTGCGGCTGAGGACGTCGCGCCCGAGGCGATCGGTGCCGAACGGATGGGACCAGCTGGGCGCCGCCCGCAGGGCGTCAACGTTGATCTTCTGCGGATCGTAGGGCGCGATCCATTCGGCGAAGACGGCGCAGGCGACGAATCCGACGACGATCGCCAGCCCCAGCGCACCCAGCGGTTGGTGACGGACCAGCGAGAGCAGCTTCTTGATCCGCGACCGGGCGGGCCGCGCCTCTTCCGTGGCGGCGATTGGGATTGCTGCTTCTTGCGCCATCTAGCCATACCTGATGCGTGGATCGAGCCACGCATATGTGAGATCGACAGTGAGGTTCGCCAGGACGTGGGTGACCGCGAAGATGAGTACCAGGCTCTGAACGACCAGGAGGTCCCTGCGCAGAATCGACTCCAGGAGGTAGATACCCATCCCATTCAGCCCAAAGACCGACTCGATGATGACTGATCCCCCGATCAAGGCGCCGACCTGGAGTCCGAGGATAGTCACCACCGGGATCATCGCGTTCTTCAGGGCGTGTCGCCAGACAACGGCCCGCTCCTTCAGCCCCTTGGACCACGCCGTCCGGATGTAGTCGTTACGCATCACCTCCAGCATCGACGAGCGCGTGAGGCGCATGAGCACAGCGGCGATGCCCACGGACAGGACCAGGGCGGGCCAGAAGAACGTCTGGATATTCAGCCAGGGGTCCTCAAGAAACCCGGTGGTCTTCCCCGTGCCGAAGTTCGGCGGCGACCAGCCAAACCATTTGCCGCCAAACGTGATGACGAGAATGCCGAGATAGAAGGCAGGAATCGAGAGCCAGAGCACGCTTGTGAACCGCGCGACAAGATCCGCGAATGAACCAGGCCGGACCGCTGACAGGACGCCCGGCGGTATGCCAAGGAGGATGGAGAGCACCATCGCCATAATCATGAGCTCAAGCGTCACTGGAAGGCGCCGACCGAGTTCCTCTGACACCGGTAACTTGGTGAAGAACGAGTCGCCAAAGTCGGCTTCCAGCACTCCGCTTAATTCACCATCGTCGTTCTTAAGCACTCCCAGCCATTCCCCGTACTGCTGATACCACGGTTCATCCAGCCCCAGATCCTCGCGAATGTCCCTCAAAACCTCGGGGGTGCAGTTGAACTGGCAGATCAGAACGGCCGCGTCGCCGGGAATAATTCGGAACGCCATGAACGTGAGCAGACTAACGCCGAACATGATCAACGGCACCAGCAGGAGGCGGCGGATTATGTACTCACGCATCGGTCACTGAATCCGCGCCGCCTACGCCTTCTCCGTCCACGTGTCGCTGCCGTTGGGATTCACGTCGGCACCCGGGTCCTGGCCGAGTTCGAACGGGAAGTGCACGTAGCTCCAGCGGGCGGAATACTGCTGGCCACCTGTCAGGGTGAGCTGCGGCCCGTGTGCCTTGAGGATCATGCGCTGAGCCTCGAGGATGATCTTCTGCCGCTTGTCCTTATCGAACTCCTTCGACTGGGCATCGATGAGCTTGTCCAGCTCCGGGTTGCTGTAGTTGTTCCAGTTTCCGGAGCCTGTGACGCCCAGCGAGTGATAGAAGCTGAGCGGCCGGTCCGGCTCGTCATACGGCAGGTTGGGGAAGAACGTCATCTCGAAGTTGCCGGGCAGCAGCGTCGACCCGATGTACGCTCCGAGTTCGACCTCGTCGATCTGGATGTTGACGCCGACTCTCGCCCACTGATCCTTGAGGAGCAACGCGGTGTCGGCGATGAACGTGGCGCCCGTTATCTTCGGGAGCTTCATCTTCACATCGAAGCCGCCTTCGTAGCCGGCCTCGGCCAGCAGCTGCTTCGCGCGCTCCGGCTCGTACTTATAGAAGGCCCGTAGTTCCTCCTGCGGCAACGCCCAGAAGGTCTGCGGCCACTGGATCGGGCCGTTGTAGTTGCCCTCACCGCTGTTGATGACGGCGATGATCTCGTCCCGGTCCACGGAGATATTAAGCGCCTCACGCACCCTGATGTCATCGAACGGCGGCTTTATCTTCAGGTGCACCACCGGGTAGAAGAGGCTGGGCGTAGTGGCGACGGTGAAGTCCGGATCGCAGGCCAGCTCCTCGTAGTCCTTTCGCGTCAGCACCGAGCCGTTGACGTCGTGCTGGCCCTGCTTGAAAGCGGAGTAAAGCGACGAGGGTTCCGTAATGACCACGTAGGTCAGCCCGTCCAGGTAGGGCCGGCCCTTTATGTAGTAGTTCGGATTGCGGCGGAGGACGATGCGCTCGTTCCCGCGGAACTCCTCCAGCATGAAGGGGCCGGCGCCGAAAGCATCCTGGCTGAGGTACAGGTATTCATCCAGCACCTTCGCGGACACAATGCCCCACGTGGGGTTCGCCATTTCGCGAACGCCGGGCACGAACGGCTCCGACATCTTGAAGCGGAAGGTGTACTTGTCAGGGGTGAGCAGCGCCGCCTCGAGCGCTCCCGGGTCCGAGCTGCCGGCGATCTTACGCGGGAAGCGCCTGTCCGGCGCCGTGATGGAGGTGCCGCGGCGGATGAAGCTCTGCTTTACGTCTTCGGACGTGATCTCTTCGCCGGCCGCCGGGTTGGGCTTGCCGCCACCCGTCGGCGAATTCGTGACACCCGGTCGCAGCGAGAAAATGAACTCGGTCTCTTCGGGCTGTTCCAGCGCCAGGGCCAGGTTGTTGAAGATCGCTTCCTCGCGGCCGGGCGCCCAGCCGTACAGGTACGGGTAAATCAGGGTGTCAACGTCAAGTCCGGTAAGATCGATGTGCGGGTCGATACCAAGGGCGGCGATCAAGCGGCCCTGGGTAATCGTGCCACCGGCCTTGGGCGTGCCAAAGGGCCGGGCTGTCGGTGTTGCCACGCAGTCCGCGCCCCCGTTGCCGCCGCCACTGCAACCCACCATCAACGCTGCCGCACCGCCGAGCGCCGCTGTAGCCCCCCCCCCGAGGAGCGCGCGGCGGCTCACCTTGCGGCTGTTGAGCCGCGTCCAGTAATTGGAATCTTCCATTTTCGGCAACCCCTCCCAGGGTGTGGCGAACGCGACGCTTCCGTGAACGTCAGGTTTCGCTAAACAGTACGTCCCTTATAGCCAGAGCGATTGGCCTTTGTCAACGCGGCAGAACACCACTTTCCGCAAGCACCGGACGGGCTTCACGGGTTATGCTATCTGGCGAGGAGCGCCTGTACAGGACCTGACCTTGGGGACACTGAGAATCGGCCGGGTCGCCGGTATCGACATCCTGATCCACTGGAGCTGGCTGGCCATCTTCTTCCTCCTCGTCTGGTGGCTGGCCACCGGCTGGTACGGGGAGGTCGAGCGGTACAGCCACTGGTCAGACGCGGAGCGCTGGGTAGCCGCTTTCCTCACAACGCTCTTCTTCTTCCTTTCCATCCTCGTGCACGAGCTTTCGCATTCGCTGATGGCGAAGCGGCTGGGCCTGCCTGTTTCCAGCATCACACTGTTCATTTTCGGCGGCGTCTCATCGCTTACGGCCGAGCCTGACAGCGCAAAGCAGGAGTTCCAGATCGCGATCGTCGGGCCGCTGACCAGCTTCGTGATCGGCACCGCCGCCGGCGCAGTCTGGATCGTTTCCCGGGCCAACGGCTTCGATGACACGGTCGCCGCAGCCGTGGCTGGGTACCTCGCAATCATCAATACCGCCGTCGGCGTCTTCAACATGCTCCCCGGTTACCCGCTGGATGGCGGCCGGGTGCTGCGCTCCGTGCTCTGGGCGCAGAGCCGGAGCATGCTGCGCGCGACGAAGTGGGCCTCGACGTCGGGCACGACGATCTCCTGGGTGCTTATCGCCCTGGGTGTGCTTTCGGTGCTGGCGGGGAACTTCGTCGGGGGTATCTGGTTCGTCGTCATCGGCTGGTTCCTGCGCAACGTGTCGGAGCAGTCCTATCAGCAGCTCGTGGTGCGGACGACGCTGGAGGGCACAAAAGTCGGGGACGTCGTCAACCGCGCGTTCTCGCCGGCGCCGCCAGATGTTTCAGTGGCGGAACTGGTCACGGAATACATGGTCGGCCGCAGCCAGAGGTGCGTGCCCATCGTCGTCGCGGACGACCTGCTGGGCCTGGTGTCGATGGGCGACCTGCGGGACCTCCCGCGGGACCAGTGGGGCGCAATCAGCGCCTACCGCGCGATGACGCCCCGGGAACGGCTGCACATCGTGTCGCCGGGCGACGACCTGGTAAAGGCCATGGAACTAATGGCCCAGCACGATGTGCACCAGCTGCCGGTGGTCAGCGCCCAGAGGGAGTTCCAGGGCTTCGTGACACGGGCCGACGTCTTGCGGCTAATCCAGATCAGGACGGAGATCGCGGGAACGCCCGTCTAGGCAGCGGAGCCCGGTTCGGCACGTGCCACCGGCTGGGCGGCGCCCTTTGCCACGGCGGCGAGCTCCCTGGCAAGTTGCGCAACGCCCATCTCCTTCAGGAGGCACCGGGCAACGCCGGCACGCGTATAGGCGTCCTCCATCTCTCCGTCCAGGTAGGACGTGAACACCACGAGACGCGATTCCGGGCTGGCGCGCACCATACGCGCGCAGACCTCGGCCGCGTAGGGCCCCGGCGTCGGCGCATCGAACAGGATCAGGTCGGGACGGCGCACGGCTGCCAGCTCCATCCCACGTAGGGGACTCGCCGTATCACCGACAACCACAAAGTCCGCCCTGCTATGCAGGCGGCGTACGAGCACGCGGCGAAGGTCCTCGTGGCTGTCAACGATAACAACTGATATCGGTTTCATGGTGTGTACCTCGACCTTAACGGCCCGTGGCGATGGATTATGAGGGTAATGAGTCCCGCTCGGGTACTGCCAAAAGTCACTACCTTCAGGGTGGAAACAGGCGCGCTGGTATAATTTTGGGAAGCCCATGACCACCGCGGAGCACAGCGCGCTTTCAGACCTCCGGGCCCTTTCCGACGCGGGGATAGCCCTCACGTCGGAGCTATCACTGGAGGCCGTCCTGCAGAAGGTTGTCCACGTCGCCAGGCAACAGGTCAACGCACAGTACGGCGCGCTCGGCGTCCTGGGCCCGGACGGCGACATCCGCCGCTTCATCACCGAGGGAATCACCGATGAAGAGCGTGCGGCGATCGGCGACCCTCCCACCGGGCGCGGCCTTCTCGGCATCCTCCTAAGCAAGGGCGAGAGCCTCCGTGTAGATAACATCGCGCGCGACCCGCGAAGCGCCGGCTTCCCGCCGAATCACCCTATCATGCGGTCGCTCCTCGGGGTCCCGCTGGTCTACAGCGGCCGGGTCATCGGGAACCTGTACCTGGCCGACAAGACGAGTGGCGCCTTTGATGACCGCGACGAGGAGCTTCTCAAGCTCCTGGGCAGCCAGGCCGCCGTGGCAATACGCAACGCGGAGCTGTACGAGGAAGAGCAGCGGCGCGCCGGGGAGTGGAGGGCTCTCTTCGAACTGGGCCAGCAGGTGACGGCGTCGCCGCGGATGGACGATGTGATGCGGTCCGTGGTCTCGCGCGCCTCTGAGCTGCTGAGTACGGACGTCGTGACCCTGATGCTCCTCTCGCCGGACCGCGGACACCTGCGCCTGGCCGCGCAGGTGGGGATCAGGCGGCCGGACATCACACAGCGCTCCGTGGAGTCGGAACTCGCACTCCAACGGCTGGCGCTGGAGATGAACAACCCGCTCATCGTCGTGGACTTCCCCCATGACCCGCGCTTCCAGGGCAAGATTGCCCGCCTGGTGGAGGATGAGGGCTTGATCAGCATCATCGTCGTGCCGCTCAGGGGCAAGCGCGGCCCGATCGGGACGTTGATGGTCGGAAACCGGACTCAAACCGAGTTCACGGAACGGCAGGCGAACCTGCTGGAGGCGTTCGCAAACTGGACGGCGCTGGCGCTGGAATCAAGCGAGCTCTATGACAAGATGGAGAGCCTGGCCCGCCTGGAAGAGCGGGAGCGCATCGGCATGGACCTGCACGACGGCGTCATGCAGTCCATCTACGCCGTGGGGCTCCAACTGGAGGACTGCATCGAACGGCTGAAAGAAGCACCGGCGGACGCGGAAGACGGCATCGAACGCGCGATCGACACGCTGAACAATGTCATCAAGGACATCCGCAGCTACATCTTCGACCTGCGTCCCCGGGTCTCCGTCGTGGCAGACCTGCCCGACGCGATCCGCCAACTGGTGGACGACGTGCGTGTGAACACACTGATGGAGACCAGCTTCGAGATAGAGGGAAGCGTCAAGGGCCTCATCAACCAGAACGAAGCCATCTCGCTCTTCCATATCGCGCAGGAAGCTCTGAACAACGTGACAAAGCACTCCCGCGCCACATCCGTCGCCGTGAAGCTCGCCGTGGACAATAAGTCGGTTACGATTGAGGTGCGCGACGATGGGGTGGGGATCGATCCGGCGCGGGCCGCAAGCTACGAGCGGCACGGGCTGCGGAACATGCGCGACCGCGCCCGCAGTATCAGTGCCGGGCTGACGCTGGACAGCCGGCCCGGTGAGGGTACCACCGTGCGGGCGGAACTGCCCCTGAGACCACGAGAGGAAGCGACATGAGCGGCCAGGTGCGAATCATGCTGGTGGATGACCACGAGGTCGTGCGCGTCGGGCTACGTTCTCTCCTTGAACGCCGCCCGAACTTCGCGATTGTCGGCGAAGCCGGCGACGGCGACGAGGCCATCGAAATGGCGCTCCAGTCAAAGCCGGACGTGATCATCATGGATATCCGCCTGCCAACGGTCAGCGGGATCGAAGCCTGCCGCGAGATCCGCGACGAACGCCCGGAGACGCGCGTCATCATGCTTACGTCCTATGCCGACGACGAGGCAGTGTACGGCTCGATCATCGCCGGCGCTTCCGGATATCTTCTCAAGCAGACCCGCGGCCAGGACCTGGCCGGCGCTATCGAGCGCGTTTCGCGCGGCGAATCGCTCCTGGACCCCAGCGTCACGGAGAAGGTGCTGCGCCGCATGCGGCAGCTCTCGGAGGGGGAGACGGACGAGCTATCCGCGCTCTCGCCCCAGGAACGGAAGATCCTGGCCGGAATCGCCGAAGGCAAGACGAACAAGGAGATCGCGCAGGAAGTGTTCCTGAGCGACAAGACGGTGAAGAACTACGTCTCCAGCATCCTCAGCAAGCTAAACCTGAGGCGCCGGTCCGAAGCCGCGGCCTTCATCGCCGAACGGCGGGCGCGCAGCATGGAAGCCGACCAGCAGTAAAAGAAGCGGCGGGCGGAACTCGGGAGACAGGCACTGTGAGTCCCGCCCGCCGGCCCGTGGGGCCTACGCGAACGTCATAAAGTTCGGCTCAACCAGCCAGCGCAACACGTCCGGCCGCGAGACAACACCGATGAGCTTCCCTCGCTCCGTAACGGGCACGCGCAGGATCTTCTCCCTCTCGAATACTTCGACGATATCCTCGATCGGCGTCTCGACGTCCACCGCGATGACATCGGTGCTCATCACGTCCTCCGCCCGCGTCGTCTCCACCGCGCGGCCTTTTCGGATCGCCTTGATGATGTCGAACTCTGTTATAACTCCGACGACCGTGCCGTCACGCTCGGTTACCGGCATCCCGCTGAAGCCACCCAGAAACATCTGGATCGCCACGTCGCGAGCGGTGGTCGAGCGCGAGGCCGCGACCACGGGCCGCGTCATGATGTCACCGGCTACTTTCGCGCCGGTCCACTCCACCGTCTCCTGCGTCATATCAACGCTCCTTTCAGACAGGCCCTTGTCCATTGCGCGTCCCCACGGGCGGGAGCGTTACCGGCAGGCGACCCCTCTGGGCTTCACCCGCCAAACATACCTGTCCGCGGTCGCAGCGGCCAACTGACTAACGGCCCAACGCGCCCGTGTCCATCGGCCCGAAGGTGCGGCATTCTCGACAGGACGAAATGCCCGGTGCTAACGTTGCCCTCGCCATGCCGGAATTCGTCCTCGCGCTTGACCAGGGCACAACCTCCTCCCGCGCGATTCTATTCAATCACGCCGGTGAGATCGTCTCCGTCGCCCAGCAGGAATACCCGGTCCACTACCCGCAACCCGGCTGGGTGGAGCAGAACCCGGAAGACATCTGGCGGAGCCAGGAAGCCACCGCCCGTGAGGCGCTGTCTAGGGTGGGCGCCTCCGCAGACGCCATCGCCGCCATCGGCATCACGAACCAGCGGGAAACGACGATCCTCTGGGACCGGTCCGGCCGCCCGGCAAGCAACGCCATCGTCTGGCAGGACCGGCGGACGGCCGGGACCTGCGACGAGATGCGCGCCGCCGGGCTCGAAGAGCGCTTCCGGGAGAAGACCGGCCTGCTGCTGGACCCGTATTTCTCCGGCACCAAGATCAGGTGGCTCCTGGACAACGTGCCCGGCGCGCGGGAACGCGCTGCTCGCGGGGAATTGATGTTTGGGACCGTGGATTCGTGGCTCCTTTACCGCCTCTGCGGCGTCCACGTCACGGACTACAGCAACGCCTCCCGCACGCTCCTGTACAACATCTTCGACCGCCGCTGGGATGATGAGCTGCTCACGGCGATGGATGTCCCTGCTTCATTGATGCCGTCCGTCGCGCCGTCATCCGGCGTCTTCGGCGATACAAGGCTTTTCGGGGCCAGCGCGATCCCGGTGGCGGGCGTCGCCGGCGACCAGCAGGCGGCTCTCTTCGGGCAGGCGTGTTTCAGCCCGGGTATGGCAAAGAACACGTTCGGAACCGGCGCATTTCTGCTGATGAACGTCGGCCACCGGCCGCCTCATTCGCAGACGCTCCTCTCGACTATCGCCTGGGGTGTTTCGGGCGCCGACGGAGACCGGATCACCTACGCGCTCGAGGGGTCCGTCTTCGCCGCGGGCGCCGCGGTCCAGTGGCTGCGCGACGGCCTGCAGTTGTTCTCGTCCGCCGCGGAATCGGAAGACCTGGCGGCGAGCGTGCCGGATTCCGCAGGCGTCTACGTCGTGCCAGCGTTCGCCGGGCTGGGCGCTCCCCACTGGGACCCGCATGCCAGAGGCGCGATCCTTGGCCTGACCCGCGGCGCCACCCGCGCGCACATCACCCGCGCCACACTGGAATCGCTCGCCTACCAGACCCGCGATGTCGTGGAGGCGATGGAGCTCGATTCCGGCGTGACCCTGGCGGAGTTGCGGGTCGACGGCGGCGCGGCCGCCAACAACCTGCTCCTTCAGGTACAGGCGGACATCCTGGGGCGTGACGTCGTCCGGCCCGCCTGCCTGGAGACCACCGCCCTGGGGGCAGCCTACCTGGCGGGGCTCGCCACCGGGTTCTGGAAGGACCCTGACGACGTCACGAGGAATTGGAAGGAGGAGCGCCGCTTCTCGCCACAGATGCCGGATACCCGCCGCGATGAGATGTACTCGGGCTGGAAACGCGCCGTGGAGCGTGCCCGGGGCTGGGCAACGGACTGACTAGGGTGTCGGAGACGGCGTCGCAGTCGGCGGGGGCGTTGACGTCGGCGTGGCGACCGGGGTCGGGGTCGGCGTAGGGGCCGGCGTCGGCGTCCGTGGCGGAGTCGACTGCGGGGTTGGTGTCGCCGCCGGCGTTGGCGCCGCTGTCGGCGGCAGTGGAGGTGGAGCAGTCGGGGGCACGACCTGCCCGTACCGCCCAACCATGTGGTCCCACGCAACTTTCGACAGCGTCGCCCCGAAAGAGTAGCCCGCGTACTCGCTCGGCGCGTATTGTGAGAAGTACGAGATCACGTAGCCCTTCTGCTTGCCATCCTTGCCCGTGAACGTGACGAACCCAACGTCGTTGTTCACCCAGCCGTCCCAGTCAGCAAAGTAGCCGATCTTGTGGCCCACGGTGGCGTTCCACGGTAGCCACTTGGGCAGGACGTAGTCCACGTACCAGTAGCTGTCCTGCAGCACGCCGATCGCGTAGTTGGACCACTCCCGATCGAACAGCTGTCCGCGCCACAGCCTGGTGATTATGTCGTTTACTTCCAGCGCCGTCGCCACGTTCGGCGGTGGATTCACGGTGCCGTAGTACGGCACGTGGTCCATGTACGTCGTGCGCAACCCCCAGCCGGACATCAGGGACCGCGTCGCGCTCAGCCCGGTCGCATAGTCTCCGTATACCCGCGTCAGGAACCTCCGGACCTCCGGGGGATAGCTGCCGCCGATGCCGCGCTTGATGCTGTACTCGAGCCCGGCAGGACTCGAGTTCCCTTCGTCGAACTCGTTCACAACCGAAAGCAGAGCGAAGAGGTTGATCACGCAGCCGGTCTTGTGCACCGCGTTGCCGTTGACGGACGCCACCTCGCCAGTCTGCAGGTCGGTCACGGCTACGGCGACGTCAACACCGGTCGCCGCGTTGTACTCGGCGATCCGGCCTGCCAGGTCCTTGTACAGCGACTCCATCTCAGCCGATAACTCCACGTTCTCCGGTATCGAGCCGTCGCTCCTCCGGACCGGGCCGCTGGTCTGGTCGCCGCCGGCGCCGGGCGTCTCCACGGGCGTCGGGGCAGGCGGCGGGGAGGCGCTTGGCCTGGGTGTGCGAGTCGCGCCAGTTGTCGCTCCCGCACGCACGAGGTCCGTTGGAGTGGGTATCGGGTTCCTGTCGCCTGCCTGGGTACTGCCAAGCGCCACCAGCGTCGCTGTCACCGCCACGGTCAGCACCGTAACGGCCGCGGCAGCGATAGCGATGCGAACGCCAAGCCGCTTGATGTCCGCCGACGCTGGAGGATCGGCGACGCCCCCGAATATCTCTTCGCGGTTCAGTTCACGCATCTGTTAGCAGTCACCTTGATACAACGCAAGAATCCGCGCATAAGATACCCAAAACTGAAGATAGTTACGAAACTCACCCGTTACGTGACCGCATTGTCCCTGCAAACCCCGTGCTAGACTGGCGCCATGCGGAGGCCGCGCCTCATTCGTGATCTGGAAGCGGCACTGGGCCGGCGATGGGTCCTCCACGAACCCGAGGACTTGCTCGTCTATGAGTATGACGCGACTATCGAGCGTTCATTACCGGAAGCGGTTGTCCTCCCCTCGACGACAGCCAAGGTAGCAGCGGCTGTACAGATTGCGCGCGGTCATGGAGTCCCCGTCACAGCACGTGGCTCAGGAACGGGTTTGTCCGGCGGAGCTATCCCCTGTGAAGGCGGCGTCGTCATCGTCACCACGCGCATGAACCGCATCCTGCGGATTGACCCGGAGAACCGGCTGGCGGTGGTGCAGCCGGGCGTCATCAACCTGCACGTTTCCGAGGCGGCCGCGCCCCACGGACTGTACTACGCGCCTGACCCGTCCAGCCAGAAGGCCTGCAGCATCGGCGGCAACGTCGCCGAGAACGCCGGCGGCCCGCATTGCCTGCGATACGGCTCCACGACCAACCACGTTCTTGGACTGGAAGCAGTCCTCGCCGACGGCACGATCGTCCGCGTGGGAGGCGAGACAGGGGAGGCCGCCGGCTACGATGTCACCGGAGTCATCGTTGGCTCCGAGGGGACGCTCTGCATCGTGACCGAGGTGACCGTGCGCCTGCTTCCGCGGCCCGAGTCCACAGTCACGCTCCTCGCCGTATTCGATCGGGTGCGGCAGGCCTCAGAGGTTGTATCGACGGTGATCGGCCGCGGGATCCTGCCGGCGGCGCTGGAGATGATCGATGGCAACACGATGCGCGCTGTCGAGCCCTTCGTGAACGCGGGCTACCCGCCCGACGCGGAGGCCGCTCTGCTCATCGAGGTGGAGGGGTTACGGGAAGAGACCGAAGAGCAGGCGCGGTCCGTCCGCTCCATCTGCGAGGAACTGGGCGCGCGGGAGGTGCGGATCGGGCTCTCACCGCCGGAACGCGAGCGCCTGTGGGCCGGGAGGAAAGGCGCCCTCGGCGCCCTGGGGCGCCTCGCCCCCTCCTACTACATCCTGGACGGCGTCGTGCCGCGGACGCGCCTCCCGGACGTCCTGGACGGCGTCTACGAAGCGTGCAAGCGGAAGGGCATGCCGGTGGCGAACGTGTTCCACGCCGGCGACGGCAACCTGCACCCCAACCTAATGTTCGATGAGCGCCAGCCTGACGCGACCGAGCGCGTCCTGGAACTCGGCGAAGAGATCATGCGGCTTTGCCTGGATGCGGGCGGCTCCATCACCGGCGAACACGGCGTCGGGTACGAAAAGCGTGACTATATGCCGCTCAGCTTCACCGACGATGACCTGCAGGTGATGGCTCGCCTCAAGACAGCGTTTGGAACAGCGGACGGCTTCAACCCCGGCAAGATCTTTCCCACCTCAAAGGGCTGCGGCGAGGTCTCTTCGCGCATGCGGAAAGCCATCGCCAAAATCGGCGAGGACGCCTACGTCTAGCCGTGGCTACTACCGAATCCATCGAGAAGGAACTTGCCTCAATCGCCGGACGGCGGGAGGTGCGCAAGCCTTCCACGGACCTCTCTGTCGACGGCTTCGCACCGACTGCCGTCGTCCGCCCCGCGGGATACGATCGCGCTGCATCCGTCCTGGCGTGGGCCAATGAACGTGGGCTGGCGGTGATCCCCCTGGGGGGACGCGGCCACGTCGGCCGCGGCAACCTTCCGGCTCGCTACGACATCGCCCTGGACATGACCGCCCTGGACAAGGTGGTGGAGTTCGAGCCCGGCGACCTCACGATCACGGTCCAGGCGGGAATGACGGTGGCCGGCTTGCGGAAGACCACGGCAGCGAGCGGGCTCCTTTCGCCATTCGACCCGTGGGCGCCCGATGGGGCCACCGTGGGCGGCATGATCGCTGCGGGGGTGGCAGGGCCGGCCAGGATATCGCTGGGCACACCGCGAGATTTCACGATCGGCCTTCGTGTGGCGACGGCGGACGGCAGAATATCCCGTGCCGGCGGGAAAGTCGTCAAGAACGTGTCCGGATACGACCTCTGCAAGCTCTATTCCCGGTCCATGGGCACGCTTGGGGTCATCCTGGAAGCGAGCATCAAGCTCCAGCCATTACCGCGGTCGCAGGAGACGGTGATCCTGGACTTCGACTCGCCCAAGGACGCCTGTGTGCTGGCGAACCGGGCGTACACAGCCGGGCTCAACCTGCACGCCGTCGTCCTTTCCCGGAGCGAGGCGAGCTGGCAGCTTGCCCTGCACCTGGCAGGGAGTAAAGCCGGCGTTGAACGGTCGCGGCAGGAGATTCTGCGCCAGGTCATGGCGGTGGAAGGCGACGCTAACGCCCGGGACATAGCAGGGTCTACTGACGTGGCCCTGAGCCTCTCCACGCTCCCATCGCGCCTCCCGTCGCTCCTGGGAGAGATGTCCGAAGCCTTCCCGGCCGCGCAGATCGCGGCATATCCGACGGTCGCCATCTGCAACCTCAGCGGCGAAGCCGCCGCCATCGACATTAGCCTGGTGCAAGGAGTTGCGGCCGCACACCGGGCGTCCTGCGTCGTCGAACGATGCCCTCCGGATACCAAGGCCCACCTGGATGTCTTTGGCGACGCGATTCCGGGCCTCGACCTGATGCGAAGGATCAAGCAGACGTGGGACCCCAACGGGACGCTGAGCCCGGGGCGCGGGCCGGGCAGGCTATGAGCTCCACGCCCCCGGAAACGATTTCCCTCAGCGACCAGGACCTCTTTAAGTGCGTCCGCTGCGGGCTGTGTATGCAGCACTGCCCGACCTACGTCGAGACAGGCCTGGAGACCGAGTCCCCACGCGGGCGCCTCTACCTGATGCGAGCGCTGGCGGAGGGCGCAGCGCGCGCCACGCCAACAGCGATCGGGCACCTCGACCAATGCCTCCAGTGCCGAAACTGCGAGGCCGTGTGCCCATCCGGCGTACCTTACGGCCGCGTCATGGAGCGGGCACGGGCAGATGTCCTGGGCTCCGCGGACGCGCCGCTCACCTGGCGGCTGCGGGCGCTGTTCCTCCGGCACATCGTCGCCCGGCCGCGAGCCATGCAGGCGTTTGCCACGGCGATGACCGCCGCGGATCGGACCGGCCTGCGCCGCATAGCCGAGCGCCTGCCGGGCATCGGCAAGGCCACCGCACTCGCCCCATCGTTCACGAGACCAGCGTTCAGGCGGATAGGTGTCCTCGCGCGCCCGGACGGACCGCCGCGGGCGCACGTCGCTCTTCTCACCGGATGCATGATGCCATTCGCCTACGCACGGGTGCACCGCGCCACCGTGCGGGTGCTGGCCCGAAACGAATGCACGTTGCGGGCGCCGGCGGAACAGGCGTGCTGCGGCGCACTGCACGCGCACAACGGTGACCTGGAAACGGCCCGGGCGCTGGCGCGCCGCAACATTGACGCGTTCGACACGGACGACACCGAAGCCATCGTCGTCAATGCCGCGGGCTGCGGCGCAGCGATGAAGGAATACGGCGAGCTACTTGCGGCCGACCCGGGTTACCGCGAGCGCGCTCAGCGATTCGCCTCCCGCGTGAAAGACATCAGCGAATTCCTCGTTCAGCTCCCGTTTGATCCACCCGCAGCCCGGCTGGAAGTGACCGCGACGTACCAGGACAGCTGCCACCTCGCACACGCCCAGCGGATCACAGCCGCGCCGCGCCAGGTACTGGCATCGATACCCGGCCTGGATCTGCGTGAGATGGCCACGCCGGAACGCTGCTGCGGCAGCGCAGGCGTGTATGCCCTGAGCCAGGCGGAGATGTCTTTGCGCCTGCTGAAGTCGAAGATGCGAACCATCGCGGCGACCCGCGCCCGCTACGTCGCGACCTCGAACCCGGGTTGCATGGCACACCTTGAAGCAGGGCTGCGGATCACGGGCAGGCCGGGGCGCGTCGTGCACGTAGTGGAGTTGCTGGACCGGGCCTATCGCTCCGCCTCCTGAACTCACCATCAACTCTATTCACCGTCTATACACCGATCCGCGCCGCCGATTCACCGTCCGATCTACTCTCGCCTGTGATACTTTCCGTGGGGGTCGCAAGAAGCTCGATTATGGAAGTCCAGTACTAGAGTCAGTGATCGCCTTAACGGGAAATCGAAATTTGCTTATTGAGGCGTGTAACAGGATGAACAAGCGGGCGTCTATTGTTCATCTATCCGGCCAGCCCGCTCTCGCAGCAGGCTTAACCCGGCGACAACCGGTGCAGGAACGAGGATGGGTAAATGTCCACGATTCGCGTAGCACTGCAGGATAGCCTCGCCGCCCAGGCGGCTGCCGCTCCGGCGGCACGACAGGAGCGCAAGACAGCGGTTCCTGCCGAACAGGCCCAGGCCGTGCCTCTTTCAGAGTTCTCCGAACTCTACAACCAGTACTTCTCCAAGGTCTTCGCGTACGTCTACGGGCGCGTCCAGGACCGGGAGACCTCCATGGACATCGTCTCCGACGTCTTCGAGAAGGCGTACCTGAAAATGCGGTCGTTGCGGTCGCCGGAGTCGTTCGGCTCCTGGCTCTTCACCATCGCCCGCAACGAGGTCTCCTCGCACTGGCGCAAGGAGAAGCCCGCCGCCAAGGCCGCTCAGGAGGCCGCCTTCGAGACGCAGATCCACGGGCAGCCAAAGAGCCCCGAGGAATCCATCCTCCACAAGGAGCGAGTCGCCGCCCTCGGCGAGCTCGTCAGGCAGTTGCCGAAGCGCGAGCAGGAGATCATCGCCCTCAAATTCGACGCTGAGCTAACCAACCGCGAGATTTCGAACATCCTGGGCACTAGTGAGGTCAACGTCCGCGTCACGATATTCAGAGCGCTTCGGAAGCTCCGTGACCGGATGCAGGCAGCGGGGAGCGGCCGTTGATGGATGATCTTGAGCGGGCCGACAGGCTCGCCCGAGCGCTTGACAATATCATCTTCGGGAGGGTTGCGGAGCCGGTGCCAGAACTGGCCGACCACGAGATGAACCACCTGCTGGACGTGGCCCGCCAGCGGCGCGAGGCCAGCGCGGACAGCAGACAGGCCGCGGTGCAGTACGAGTGCGCCGCCTGGGAAAAGCTGATTAGCAGTCTCGAAGGCGGCACTGCGCCGAAGCCCACTGAAAGCGTTCCCGGCGAGGTGCTGGACGAGACCAGTCAACTCGCCGAGGTCATCACCATGCGCCGCAAGCTCTCCGACGACGCCAGGGCGGTAGCGGAGCAGCACCGGGACGAAGTCTGGGACAGGATCCAGACCCGGATGGGCGCAACTGGCAAGACCCGGAGCGACAGGGGATCCACGGATGCACCCCGGGCGCGGGGCGATGCGCACGACGAGTACACGTCCGGGGACCCGGAGTTTGATAGCCTGGTCCGCGCGGCACTGGCACGCGCACCATCCCGGCCTCGCGATCCCGAAATGACAGGTCGCCTCTGGGCGCGCGTGGGTGGCATGGCCACCGCCGGCCATGCCGCAATCGCCATACCCGGCCCCGCCGTCGACTGGCCGAGCTTTCCGTTCGCAGGGCGGGCCCTGGCGGTTGCGGCCGCGATCGCGCTACTCATCGCCGCGCTGGGTCCGGTGCCAGCATCCGGACTGGCCCACCACCCGCTGGTGGAGGCGCTTGCCGGGGTTGCCGCCGGAACGGGGGTCATCGAGTCGTCAGATCCACCCGCTATCCCGCCGGAAGTCTCGCCGGTAACCGGGCGCGACGTGACCGTCGAAGAGGCCGCGCAGCTGATGGGCCTTCCCGTCTCCCTGCCGTCCTACCTGCCTGGCGGGTTCCAGCTTGAGTCCTCGCGCTACTACCCGGCCGGGATCACGGCACCGCGGGGCGGCGTCTTCGTGCTGATGTACTCAGAGTCGGACGATAGCGCATCCCTCGCTGTCTACCAGGAGTCTGCATCAGGACCCAGTCTCATCGCTGACAGCGGCACCACGCTCGATGCGACCGTCGCCCGCCAGCTGGCCACCTACTTCGAAGGCGGCTGGCAGGCAGCAGACGGCACCCTGTTCTGGGAGGCTCACGGCTCCCAGACGATAGTGTTCGAATCGGAGGGTGTGCGCAGCATCGTCCACTACGCCGGTTCCCGCATCGACCCCGCCGAGTTGCTCGCGGTCGCAGACAGCCTGGCGTCGCGTTAGGCGAAATCCGGCGCCGCTGCGGGTGCTACGATGGCGGCGCCATGGTCCCGGCACCGCTTTCACTCTACGTCCACATCCCCTTCTGCTCGCTCAAGTGCAGCTACTGCGACTTCAATTCGTACGCGGGCATGGAATCGCTGGTTTCGCCCTTCGTTGAAGCCCTGCTCGCGGAGACCAGCCTCTGGGGCGGCACATCGGGCGCCCCGTCTGTCGCAACCGTCTACTTCGGCGGCGGCACTCCAACCCTCCTGCGCGCGGCACAGAACGCCCGTGTCCTCGATTGCATCCGCCGGTCGTTTTCCCTGCGGGCCGATGCGGAGGTGACCATCGAGGCGAACCCCGGGACCGTGACGATCGATGGCCTGCGGGAACTTGCGGGTGCCGGATTCAACCGCATCAGCTTTGGCGTCCAGTCCTTCAGGGACGCGGACCTCGCCGCGCTGGACCGGACCCACACCGCCCGCGAAGCTACGGAAAGCTATCGGCTGGCCCGCGAGGCCGGCTTCGCGAACGTCAGCCTTGACCTGATCTACGGCCTGCCCGGCCAGGCGATGGACGCGTGGCGGGCCAACGTCGATCGCGCAGTCGCCCTCGGGCCCGACCACCTTTCACTCTACGCGCTCACGGTCGAGGAGGGGACAAGGCTCGCGTACGACATCGACCACGGTCGCGTCGACGCCCCGGACGCCGACCTCCAGGCCGACATGTACGAATGGGCCTGCGACCGGCTGGCAGATGCCGGCTACCGGCAGTACGAGATCTCCAACTGGGCGCGGCCCGGAAGAGAGTGCCGTCACAACCTGGTCTACTGGCGCAACGGCGAGTGGCTGGGCCTGGGGCCGGGCGCTCATTCCCACTGGGCCGGTTTCCGCTTCGCCAACGTCTATTCGCCCCGCAGGTACATCGATCTGCTCTCCGGCGTCCCCAACCACGGTGGTAGCGATGCCACGCCCGCCGCCGTCATCGGCTCCCTCGGCCATCTGGCCTTCGTGGAACCCCAGCCCGAAGCATTGCGCCTCGCAGACACGGCAATCCTCGCCCTGCGCCTGAACGAGGGTCTTGACATCCGCGGCTTCGAGAAGCGCTTTGACCGGCGGGTCGAGGACGTCTACGGGCAGCCCATCGCCGAAATGGTCGCCGCCGGGCTGCTGGAGCGGGCAGACGGCCGACTGTACCTAACGCCGCGAGGGCGGCTCCTGGCGAACGAGGTCTTCTCGAGGTTGCTGCCGGACTAGCAACCTTTACCGTTCCTTAACACACGCCCTCCCGGCATTCACCTCGGTTTCACCTCACCGCGCCTACGCTGGAAGGCAGGGGAGGAGTGCGAGATGGTAGAGATTGAGCGCAGCCAGCCCGGGCAGGCGGCGGCGACACAGCGGTTCACCGGATGGAGCGACGCCGAACTGCGCGCCCACGCGAGCGACCTCGGAATCGTCGCCGCGGCCCGCATGAACCGCGATCAGCTCATCGAGGCGATCCGCGACCGCCAGGCCCGAGCCTGGGCGCGAGACTGAACCAGCGACAGGTCAGTCCAGGCCGTGAACCTCCTTCAGGCGCGCCAGTAGCCCGCTGATATCCGGGCCGCGCACCTGGGGCCCCGGCCCGAGAGGGTCCGGTGTGAATTCGTTCCCCAGCAGTGCTTCAACACATCCCCCAGCCGCCCACGAGGTAGCCGTCACGTCGTATCCGCCCTCCAGCGCAAACACGATCCGGCCGCCGCAAAGCTCGGCGGCCAGCCCGGCGAGCAGTGTCGCGATCCGGTGATATCCGGCCGCGCTCAGCAGCTCCTGCGCCAGCGGGTCCGCGAAGTGCGCATCGAACCCGGCCGAGACCAGGATCATCTGCGGCTTGAACCGCCGCAGCGCGGGCGCGCAGATGCCCTCGAATACCGCCAGGAACGCGCCGTCACCGCACCCCCGGGGCAGCGGCACATTGACCGTAGCACCCAGGCCCGACCCGGCGCCCTCCTCGTTCCAGTCCCCTGTGCCCGGGTAGAAGGGGAACTGGTGCGTCGAACAATACAGGACCCGCGGGTCGCTGTAGAACGCGTCCTGCGTGCCGTTGCCATGATGAACATCGAAGTCCACGATGGCGATTCGTTTGAGGCCCCTCCGTTCAAGCGCGTGGGCCGCGGCGATCGCCACGTTGTTGAACAGGCAGAAGCCCATCGCGGTATCCGGCGTGGCGTGGTGGCCTGGTGGCCGCACAAAGCAGAATGCCGAGTCCAGTTCTCCCGCCAGGACGCTGTCAACGGCGGCCAGCGCGCTGCCGGCGGCGCGCACAGCCGCTGCGGGCGAGGCCGGCGCCACGTACGTGTCCACGTCCAGCCAGCGGTATCCCTCCACAGGGGCCGCGTCCAGCACCTGCCCGATCAGATCGGGGGTGTGCACAAGGCCCAGGTCCTCGCGCGTGGCGTCGCGGGGCGCAACACGCGCCATCCGGCGCAGCAGGCCCTGCGTCTCCAGGTGCGCCATTATGGCCCGCAGCCGGTTCGGGGACTCCGGGTGCCCGGGCGCCTCGTGGTCCAGGAACAACGGATCATACGCGTATCCGACTCGCGGCATGCGCCGAATGCTAACAAACCGCCCGCTGCCGGTATAGAATCCGCACGATGCAGACTCACGGTAAGGGCGCGGCGCGCACCTACGTCATCGGCACCGCCGGGCACGTTGATCACGGCAAGTCCACACTCGTTCACGCGCTCACGGGAATGGACCCGGATCGCCTCCAGGAGGAGAAGGAGCGCGGGCTGACGATCGACCTCGGCTTCGCTCACTTCACCCTTCCGTCAGGGGACGAAGCCGGCATCGTCGATGTCCCCGGGCACGAGCGCTTCATCAAGAATATGCTCGCGGGAGTCGGCGGCATTGACCTCGCGCTGCTCGTGATCGCCGCGGACGAGGGCGTCATGCCGCAAACCCGCGAGCACCTGGCGGTCATCGATCTCCTCGGCATAGATTGCGGTGTCGTCGCGCTGACCCGGGCGGACCTGGTTGACACGGATCTGCTCGCGCTCGCCAGGGAGGACGCTGTCGAAGCGCTGGTCGGCACGTCGCTTGAGGGATCACCTGTCGTGGCGTGCTCAGGCATTACCGGCGCCGGCCTTCCGCAACTGGTCGAGGCGATCAGCACCCAGCTCCAGGAATCCGAACCCAGGGCCGACATCGGCCGGCCGCGCCTCCCGATCGACAGGGCCTTCAAGATGACTGGGTTCGGCACCGTGGTCACGGGGACCCTGATCGACGGAGAGCTGGCGGTGGGCGCGGAGGTGGAGATTCTGCCCGATGGGCTGCGCGCGCGCATACGGGGCCTGCAAAACCACGGACGTAGTGTCGATACCGCGCGGGCGGGCACCCGCACGGCCGTCAACCTTGCCGGCGTCCCGGCGGAGAAGCTGCGACGGGGCATGGTCGTGGCGCTACCGGGCACGCTCCGTCCCGTGAAGGCGCTGGACGCCCGCATCAGGACCGTCGCTTACCTGGGCCGCCCGGTCCGTCACAACCTGGCGGTGACAGTTCACGCCGGCTCCGCAGAGGTTGATGGCCGGCTGCTCCTGCTTGATTCGAACGCCCTGCCGCCTGGCGAGTCCGCGTGGGCGCAGTTGAGGCTCGCGTCCCCGATCGTCGCGGTGCCGGGCGACCGGTTCATCATCCGCGACACGAACGACACGCTGGCGGGCGGCAGCATCGTGGAGGTGGACCCGTCGCGTCACCGCCGCTTCCACGGACCCACTATCAGCGATCTCGAGGAGCACGAGCGCGGTTCGCCGGAGGAACGCGCGATGCTGGTCATTGCCCGCCTCGAACCGGTTGAACTGGAGGTGCTGGCGCGCTCCGTCGGCATGACAGTGGCGATCGCCCAGGCAGCGGTTCAACCGCTCGTCGACGGCGGCAGGGTCCGCCGTCTCGGCGCCGCGGATGCCCCGGTGTTCATCTCAGAGACCGGGTTCGCCGCCGTATCGGCCCGGATCACGGACACCCTGCGGCGTTTCCACGAGGCCAACCCGTTGCGTCCCGGTATCCCCCGCGAAGACCTGCGGGGCAAGACCGGGCTATCTCAGCGTGCGTTCGATGCGGTGATCTCCGCGATCGCAGCCCACGGGGGACTGGCCGACGGCCCGCACGTTGCCCTGGCCGGCCACGCACCCCGTCTGTCCGGCCAACAGCGTGCGCTCGCGGACGACTACGTAGCGTCCCTGATGGCCTCTCCCCACGCCCCGCCCACCGACAACGCCCCTCCGGCCGAGATACTCGCTTATCTCGCGCGCGAAGGCGAAGTCATCGTGGCGGCGGACGGCGTGGTCTTCGCGGCGAAAGCATGTGCCGAAATGACTGCCGCGGTGGTCCACCACATCGAGGAACACGGAGCCATCACGCTCGCCCAGGTGCGCGACATGTTCGCGACCACGCGTAAGTACGCTCAGGCGCTGCTGGAATATCTCGATTCGCAGCGAATCACCCGCCGCATCGGGGACGAGCGCGTGCTCACCCGAGCGCCGCGCCAGCGGAATTAGCGCGGGCCGCAGCTACCTAGGTTCCAGCGGCCAGCGGTTCCTCCGGCTCACGCCAGGGCGTAATACGATGCCAGATGCGGGAGAAGTCGCCGTCTTCCCAGGCGACAAGGATCTGGCTCGCGACGAATATCGAGCTGTACGTTCCCGCGGTGATTCCGAGCAACAGGGCAACGAGCAGGACATGAATGGAGCCCGCGCCCAGGAGCAGCAGGGCCAGCACCGCGAGGATCACCGACAGTGACGTGTTGATTGACCGGGCCAGCGTCTCTGTCAGGCTCGCGTTCACGATCTCGTCGAACGCCACGCCGGGGTTGGTCGCCACGTTCTCGCGGATGCGGTCGAACACGACGATCGTGTCGTGGACACTGAAGCCGATGACGGTCAGCAGGCCGGTGATGAACAGGCTGTCCACTTCTGTCCCGAATAGCTTGCCGAAGATCGAGAACGAGCCGAGAACGAACACGGCGTCGTGCAACGCCGCGACCACCGCCGCGACACCGTACCGGTAGGACTTGGGCACGTTGCGAAACGACCACGTTATGTAGCCCAGGATAGCGACTGCGGCGAAGATCACCGCAATCGCAGCGTTCCGGACGATTTCGCTCGACACGATCTCTGAGACCTGGTTGAAGTTGAGCGTATCGAACGGGCCGAGTCGCTCCTCGAGTCCCGCTTCCATCTGGTCGCGCTCCGAAGGCGGAGGCGCACCCACGGGTGGCGACGGCGGGACCGTCAACTCCTCGGTCCGGATGATGAAGTTGCCCTCCGAAGTCCGCTGCACCCGCGCTTCATCGTGGCCGAGATCCGCAAGGGCGTTCGAGACGTCGTCCTGAGTAACGGACTCGTCCTGGAAATCCAGCGTGAACGTCGCGCCGCTGCCAAACTCGATTCCAGGGTGGAAAGACGGCGGGATTGCCAGCGAGAGAAGCCCGGGCACGAGCAGCGCCGCCGATAGGGCGAAGTAAGCCCAGCGCCGCCCGACGAAGTCGAACAGCGAACGCCCGTGGGCGCGCGAAGGCATGCGGTTCAAGTCATGAACGAAGAGGGTGGACCACTTCGCCATCCTCGTTCCAACGAGTGCCCGGAGCAGCGTCCTCGTGACCACGATGGCAGAAAACATGCTGATCAGCACGCCGATGGAAAGCGTTATCGCGAAACCCTTGACCAGTGCCGCGTTGAACTGGCTCCCGAACCACCAAAGGATTGCGGACGTGATCAGCGTCGACACGTTGCTGTCGCGGATCGAGGACCACGCCCGGTCAAAGCCGTGTTCTATGGCGGATGCCAGGTTGCGGCCGGCTCTCATCTCCTCTTTCATGCGCTCGAATACAAGGATGTTCGCGTCCACGGCCATCCCCACCGAAAGCACGAAACCGGCGATGCCGGCGAGCGTGATAGTGACCGGGCCGATGATCGGACCCAGCTTGAAGATCATCATCACGACCGCGATATACGTGAACAACGCGCCGGACGCCAGGACGCCCGGCAGCCGGTAGTACAGGACCATGAACGCCATCACCGCCAGGACCCCGATGAGACCCGCCTGGACGCCGCGCACCAGCGTCTTGTCGCCAAGAGTAGCATCGACTTCCGTCGCCTGGATCGTCGTCAGCGGCACGGGAAGGCTGCCGGCGTTGATGAGCTTGGCGATGTCCTTCGCTTCGCCCAAAGAGTCGAACCCGGTGATCACAGAAGTGCTGTTGCTGATCGTCTCGTTCACCGTGGGCGCGGTGAGGAGTTGGTCGTCGAGGAAGATGCCGACGGGATAGGTCTTCAATCGCGTGGTGATCTCCTCGAAGATCTTGCCGCCCTCGCCGTTCAGCGTCAGCTCGATGACGTTACCCTGCCCGGGGCTGAAGTTGGCCCTGGCGTCGCGGACGTGCGCGCCGGTCAGGGCAACCGAGCGTCCTTCAACCGTCCCCGTAGCCGGCATCCACCTCACCTTGCCGAGCTTGCCCGCCTCGGCCGCGCAGGTGACTGACTTATCGCCGGTCGCCGAGTCGACGCCTTGCGCCAGCGAAGACGCCGGGATGCTGAAATCCGCCGTCCCGTCATCGGCCGCGCAGACTACTTCCCCGGCCTCGTTCCGGATCGGCTCCATGAACTGCAACAGCGCCGTCCGCCCTATCAGGTTCTTCGCTTCGTCGGGTGGCACGCCCGGGATCTGGATCGCCAACCGGTTGCGGCCCTCGATCGTGACTTCCGTCTCCGCGACGCCGAACGCGTTGACGCGCTCCTCCATCAGGTCCTTCACGGACTCCATCGCATCATCCGGATCGCTACCGGGCGGCAGAACCGAGAGGTTCGCTTCCGTTAGCAGGTACGTCCCGCCCTTCAAGTCCAGCCCGAGCCGCATCGCGTCGGGCCCGACATCGATCAGCGGCCCCTCAGGGTAGTCGATGAAGTCTGGCAAGTACTTCTTCGGCCACCCCGGCCAGACCACCGCTACTGCGAACAGGGTGAGGAGCGTTATGCCGGCAAACAGCGGCCATGTCGTTCGGTGTCTCATTCTCTATCCTCTAACCTCAATCGTCTCCTTCGTCTTGGACAGTCCCTCGCGCCCGCCGGCTGTCAGCCGCTGGACGATCGCGCTGGCGACCGCCCGCACCTCAACCCCACCCAGGTCCAGCACGAGTTCCGTAGGCCCGCTCTCCTCCGGCACCCGCACTTCCTTGACGCGTGCGATGAACCCGGCCTGCGTCAGTACCTCGTCGCCGACGCGGAGGTTCTGCAGCACGTTCCGCTGCTTCTTCTGCTCCTGCTGAACGGGGCGCAGGAACGCGAAGTAGAACAGCGCCGCGATGGCCGCGGGGTAAGCGAGCGCCAGTACCCACAGGCTGTCCATGACCGAATAAGATTACCGGATTCGCTTCTTATACGCGAAGCGAACGCGCGGGGTTTCTGATGACGGAAACAACCGCGAGGAGATGGCTGTTACGATGCCTCCCGCCCGATCCGCTCCATCTCTCGACGCGCCAGCGCCAACGCTTCCTCCTTCGTGGTCACCCCACCGGCCGCCTGCGCCTCCCTCACCGCCTCCAGCAGCCGGCCCACCAGCGGCCCCGGCTCGATCCCCAGGTCGCTGCACACGTCACCGCCGTCCACGAGCTTCGGCGGCTTCACGACCTCTTCCTCGCGGAAACGGACCTGAAGGATGTATGAGATCAGCGCGAGATGGCGCCGGAACCCCTCCGGCGTCACACGCGGGCCAACGGTGCCCAGGTGGTCGGCCAGCGACAGGAAGAGGGTGTCGATTCCGGCGGCGCCGGTGTCACGGAAAAACCTATAGATGGCGCGCTTCGATGGCACACCGGGCGATTGACCCAGCTGCATCGGCCGCAGGTGAGCCTCGATCATCGCGCTCACGTCGCGCGCCTCGTTTGCCGCGAAACGCAGCCTCCGCATCAGCCTATCCGCGATCCGCGCACCCGCTTCACTGTGGCCGAAGAACCGCATGCGGCCGCCGCGTTCGAAGCTCTTTGTCCCGGGCTTGCCCGCATCATGGAGGAGGCCGCAGAGCTTCAACAGCCCCGCGCGTGTCATGCCCGAACCGGTGTCCTTCCGCAAATGCGGACGGAGATCGTCGCACCACGCCAGCGCGTTCCAGAGTTCGCGCCAGAGTTCGCGTTGCGGTGGCTCCTGCGGCTGAGTGCTGGCCAGCAGGCAATCCAGCGCCCCTACTGTCGCGAAGCTGTGCTCCAGCACGTCGTAGGAGTGTTCCTTCGGCTGCTCCACGCCCCGCATCGCTTCCAGTTCAGGGAACACGTGGGCGAACAGCTCCAGTCCGTCCACCAGCCTCAGCGCGGCCGCCGCGGTGTCCGTCTCGAATATCCGCACCAGTTCCTCGCGCTGCCGCTCGCCGGCGGTCGTGCCGATAAGGTGGGCGTTGGCGCGGATCACCTCCGCCGTCGCCGGGTCAATTCGGAAGCCCAGTTGGTTCGCGATCCGTACACCGCGCAGCAAGCGGATCGGATCGTTGCGAAAGCACTCCTCGCTGATGGCGCGGACGGTTCCGGCACGCAGGTCAGAGAGCCCGCCGGTTGGATCGATTAGCTTGAACTCACCTTCGGCAACGGGGGCCAGTTCGCCCGCCATCGCGTTGATCGTGTAGTCCCGGAGACGCAGGTCTTCGAGGATCGAAGGTGCCCTCAGCGGCGTCAGGTCGACGCTGCCGCGCCCGTCACGCGGGACCAGCCGCACGTGCCCGCGCACCGCGTCCAGGACGACGAAATACGCGCTGATCTCGTCTGCCAGCCGTGGACCGAGCGCGACCGGATCCCCATCGAGCGCAATATCCACATCGCGCGTTGTCAGACCGAGCAGCGAGTCGCGGAGGAAGCCCCCCGTGGCCCAGCCAGGCACCTGCCGCGAGGCCAGGCACGCACTGATCGCAGCCAGGAGCGCCCGCTGATCGTCGGCTGGCGCGATGCGCATCTTAATCCGCCCGGGGGAGGTCTAGCTGGATGCTTTCTCCCGTGTGTAGTCCGCCTCGTTCACCTTCACCAGCACGTCCATGCTCGGCAGGTGGTCTATGTACAGGATACCGTTGATGTGGTCGATCTCGTGCTCAAGGGCCTGGGCCAGCAGATCGTCCTTCGACTTGATCCGCATCGGGTTACCGTCGCGGTCCAGCCCTTTGGCGATCACCGTCTTGCTCCTCGTCAGCTCGGCGCGGTAGCCGGGCACGGAAAGACAGCCTTCCTCCACCCGGCGCTCGCCCGTGACCTTGACGATCTCCGGGTTGATCATCGCAAACGGCTCTTCCTCCGGGAGGCCGATGACGATGACCCGCAGCGAGACGCCGATCTGAGGCGCCGCGAGCCCGACGCCGTTCGCGGCGTACATGCTGTCGATCATGTCGTCGATCAGCTTGTGGATCGAGGAGTCGACCTTTGGCACGCGCTTTGCCTTCTCGCGAAGGACTGGATCGGGAAGGATGCGTATAGGGTGAACAGCCATATTGCGGCCTATTCTAGCGCAGCAGTGGCGCTAAACGCGTGCTTCAACGCCCAACCGGCGCGCCAGGTCCGCTGTGAACTGGCGCCATTCCTCCGGGTCGGCCCAGCCCTCCAGCCCGGTGTAGGAGGCAACCGGAACGCGTTCCTCCTCCGGGCCTGCAACGGCGTAGACAGCGAAGTTCTCGTTCGGTCCGGCCACCTTGTAGTCCAGTTCCAGCCGCCGGATCTCCGTCGTGCGAATCGCACGCCGCTCGTCGCGAAACAGCCGCTTCCGGCGCGACACCCGCAGCTCGCCGAACGCCTCGTCCAGCACCGTCTTCAGCGACCCCTGTTCGCACACAAGCCGCTCCATCTCGTCCCGCCGCGGGAGATTGCCGCCGGTCCGGCCCGACGGCGCGCCGAGTTCTTCCACCGCCACCCCGTAGGATTCACCGATCGTCGCGGCGATCCTCACCGCGCACTCGCGGTCCGGCTCGTTGATGTCCAGTTTCCGGCCATCCGAGTATTCCACGACAACCCGCGCCTGCCGCGCCGGCATGACGTGTCCCGTGGACGTCTGCATCGGCTGCTGCGACCAGCGGTGCAGGCGCACACGCACCGGGGGCTCCAGCCGTTCGACGGCATCCGGTTCATCGGCATGCCCCTTCTTGCCGCGGCCGGGATAGTGCCGCATCTCCCGCAGTACCGGGTCCCACAGCCAGTCGCCGCAGAGGAACTCGCTCTCCTCCGGCATGACCCTCAGCCGTCTACCGACGCGAAGGTGTTCCGGACCCAGGCGCCGTCCGGATACGCTGCCGTCGGCACGGCGGCCTCCTCGATCGTCGCCACCCGCGCGGCGCCTCCGCCCCTGACGTATCGCGCACAGTCCGCTTCCGACCGCCATCTGGTGACCTGCGCCGTCAATCCTGGCTCGTCCACTCCCCACAGGTATTCCACCGAGACGAAACCGGCTTCCCGCTGCAGCACGTCGAGGATACGCGGCATCGCGATCTCCAGTGCCGCCGCCCATACCGGCTGCTCGGCTATCCGCGTCTTCCGGGTGAGCACCGAGACAATCATTCGGAACGAGGATACTTCGCCCGGCCAACTTCAGCCACCGCCGCTCGCTCGATATTCTATGCGTGTGGACACCGGGACGATCGCCGCCAACGTGCGCCGGGCCCGCGCGATGATCGAAGCCGCCTGCCGGCGGAGCGGCCGTCAACCCGGGGGCGTAACCATCATCGCCGTGACAAAGGGATTCGGTCCCGAGGCAGCCCGCTCAGTGGCCGCAGCAGGTGTCAAGAACATCGGCGAGAACCGCGTACAGGAAGCACTCCCCAAGATTGCGCAGCTCCAGGACCTGCCCCTGACCTGGCACATGATCGGCCACCTCCAGACCAACAAGGTCAACTCCGTACTGGAACACTTTGATATGATCCATTCCGTGGATTCGCTCCACCTCGCAGAAGCCATCTCCGCCCGGGCGCAAACCCGGGTACCCATCTTCATCGAAGTGAACGTCGCCGAAGAGGCAACGAAGTCCGGTTTCGCACCCATTGATCTCCCCGCCGCATTCGAGAGAATCCGCTCGCTGCCGCGGCTGGACGTGCGCGGGCTCATGACGGTGGCCCCGCCTGCGCCGGACCCGAACGACGTCCGGCCGG
Organism: Chloroflexota bacterium; assembly: GCA_037441345.1. Lineage (GTDB taxonomy): Bacteria > Chloroflexota > Dehalococcoidia > SM23-28-2 > RBG-16-64-32 > DATKKM01. Next base: position 59,481 of record JBBISJ010000008.1, on the reverse strand, counting down.
TATTCAGACGGTTGCGTGCAGAAGCGGACCACCTGGGACTCGCTGACCTTTCGATGGGCATGAGCGACGACTTCGAGGTCGCCGTCGAGGAAGGTGCGACGCACGTCCGTCTCGGCCGCGCCCTCTTCGGAGAGCGTCCGGCGCCATGAGACTCGCGTTCATCGGCGGCGGCATGATGGGCGAGGCGATGATCGCCGGCGCCATCCGAAACGATCTCTCCGGCGCGGGCAGCATCGCCGTCTGCGATATCGCCGCGGCGCGGCGGCAGCACCTCGCCTCCAGATACCAGGTCAGCGCTCTCGACGACGCCGCTGCTGCCATCGACAGGGCCGACATCGTTGTCCTCGCCGTCAAGCCCCAGGAGTTCGCTGCAGCCGCCTCCCAGATCAAGGGCCGCCTGGCCGACACCCAGACCGTGATGTCGATCATGGCCGGTGTCCGCATTGAGACGATCCGCGACCTGCTGGCCCACGACCAGGTCATCCGCGCCATCCCCAACACGCCGGCGACAATCAGCGAGGGCATGACAGTGTGGACCGCCACCCCGGCCGTGACGCCCGCCGCGCACGACGACGTGAGGATGCTCCTCGGCGTGCTGGGCAAGGAGATCTACGTCGAGTCCGAGAAGTACGTCGACATGGCCACGGCAGTCAGTTCAAGCGGGCCGGCCTACGTCTTCCTTGTGATGGAGGCGATGATCGACGCCGCGGTCCACATTGGACTCCGGCGAGACATGGCCACACCGATGGTCATCCAGACCCTCCTGGGCTCCGCCCGCTACGCACAGGAGAGCGGCCGCCATCCATCTGAACTCCGCAACCAGGTCACATCGCCAGGCGGCACGACGACAGAAGGGCTGCTCGAACTGGAGGAGGCAGGATTGCGCGCCGCTTTTGCGCGGGCTATCGAGGCCGCATACTTGAAGGCGCGGGAACTGGGAGGCTAACCATCGAAGCCCTCGGATTGTTCATCCAGATACTGGCCTATGTCCTCGTGATGGCCCTGTTCATACGGATCATCTTCTCCTGGACTGGTTTCGACCCCTCAAGCCCCATCTTCGCCGTCGTCCATGAGATAACAGAGCCCATCCTGGCCCCGATCCGCGCAATCATGCCACGCCTGGGGATGTTCGACCTGTCGCCCATGATCGCGATGTTCATCCTCATAATCGTCGCCAGGCTCGGGGCGCAACTGGCAGCTTGACCACTTACAGCCATTTAGCAATTTTGTTCTAATTTGCGACAAAAGCCCATTGCCCTTGCCTCATCAGCCGCTGTTACGATTCGGACAACTGAGCGAAAATAGCGACAGGAGTCAAACATGAGCGCGACCAACGGTGCCCAGAAGAACGGCGACGCCAGTGACGAGCGGCTAAAGGCACTGGAACTCACAATCGCCAAGATCGAAAAGGACTTTGGGCGCGGCTCCATCATGCGCCTCGGCGAGGCCAGCAACCGGATGACGGTCGAGACCATTCCCACCGGCTCTCTCGCCCTCGATGTGGCGCTGGGCGCCGGCGGCATCCCCCGCGGGCGCATCACCGAGATCTACGGCCCGGAGATGGCCGGCAAGTCCACTGTCGCCATGCACATCATCGCCCAGGCCCAGACACTCGGCGGACTGGCAGCGTATATCGACGTCGAGCACGCCATGGACCCCACCTTCGCCGAGACGATCGGCATCAAAGTGGACGACCTGCTCGTCTCCCAGCCGGACACCGGTGAACAGGCGATGGAGATCTGCGAAGCCCTCGTCCGCTCCAACGCCGTCGATGTCATCATCGTCGACTCCGTAGCCGCCCTTGTACCGCGCGCCGAGATCGAGGGCGACATGGGCGACTCTCTCCCCGGCCTCCAGGCCCGCCTCATGTCCCAGGCGCTCCGCAAGCTCACGGGCGCCATATCCCGCTCCCGCACCGCCGTCGTGTTCATCAACCAGTTGCGCGAGAAGATCGGCGTCGTCTTTGGCAACCCGGAGACCACCCCCGGCGGCCGCGCCCTCAAGTTCTACAGCTCCGTCCGCATCGAACTCCGCCGTGTCGAGCAGCTCAAGAGCTCCGGCACCGTGATCGGCAACCGTGTGCGCGCCAAGATCGTCAAGAACAAAGTAGCGCCGCCCTTCCGCACTGCCGAATTCGACATCATCTTCTCCGGCCCCCAGATCGGGATCAGCCGCGAGGGTGACATCCTCGACCTCGGCACCGATGCGGAGATCATCCGCAAACAGGGCGCCTTCTACTCCTACAGCGACCACAAACTGGGCCAGGGCCGCGAGCAGGCCAAGGAATTCCTGCGCGCCCGCCCGGAGATCGCGCTCGAGATCGAGGAGTTGATCCGGTCCAGGGAGACTGCGTCTACCGCCCGGCCCGCCGACCCGGTCGCGGTCTATGCCACCGCCGATGACGAGGACGACGCGCTCGAATAGTCGCGGCGCTCCGGCCTCCCGTCCCGCATGCGAATAACCTCCATCCAGCGTCTTCCGCGAAAGCGAGCCTACGAGGTCCACGTTGATGGCTCCCGCGCGCTAACGCTCAGTCCGGACATCCTCGCCCCGGCCGGCCTGCGGCCCGGGCAGGAGATCACCGCGGAGCAACTCCGGGCACTGGAGGCCGCGGAAGGCCGCCACAAGGCGATGGGCGCGGCACTTCGGCTGCTTGCCTCCGGACCGCGCAGCGAAAAGGAGATACGCGACAGCCTTCGTCGGCAGCGCACCGCCGACGAAGTAGCCGACGAAACAGTCGGCCGCCTCCGCGAGCTGCGTCTGGTCGATGACGCTGAATACGCCACCGCCTACGTCGAGGCCAGGCAGCGGACCAACCCGCGCAGCCGCCGCGCCCTGGCGGCGGAACTCGCCGCCAGGGGCATCTCCCGCGCACTCCGCGACTCGTCGCTTGAGTCCGTCGACGAGGTGGAGGCCGCCTATCGCGCCGCGGCAAAGAAGGCCCGAACCGTCGGGTCGCTCCCGTACGCCGACTTTCAGCGCCGCCTGGGCGACCACCTGCTGCGGCGCGGGTTCAGCTACGAGGTCGCCCGCGCGACCGTGCGGCGGCACTGGGAAGAGCTGCAAACACCGGGCTCCTCCTTCGGCGATTGAGCGTCGGCGCCGCGCCGCCCCGCCTGGCATCCGCATCTTCCTTGACACCCTCATTCGCCCAAACCTATGATGAAATTGATCCAATTCAGCGCCAGTCATTCACATTTCGAATGCTTCTGACACTATTTTTACGCTTAGGAAGTGAGGCGAAATGCCGGCTCTTGCCCTTATTCTGGGCCTTGTCGGCGTCGTCATTGGAGTTATCGGCGCACTCACCTACCAGCAGGTCGCACAGCGAAGGCGTGTCGAATCCGCAAAGAGTGAGGCAGACCGCATACTCAACGAAGCCGGCAGGCGCCAGAAGGAACTACTCGTCGAGGCCAAGGAAGAGGCCATCCGTATCCGCCGTGAGGCGGAGTCTGAACTTCGGGACCGCCGTAACGAGGTTAAGGGAGCTGAGCGCCGCGTCGCTCAAAAGGAAGAGTCCCTTGACCGCAAGCTGCAGTCCGTAGAACAGCGCCAGGTCAACCTCCAGCGCAAGGAGGCTGACATCGAGGAACAGCGCACCCAGCTGGCCGCGCTTCAGGAGGAGCGCAAGGCTGAACTGGAACGCCTCTCCAACCTGACCGCCATGGAAGCGCGCGACATGCTGCTCGCCCAGGTCGAGAACGAGATCCGGGACGAGGCGAACCGCCGTCTCCGGGAGATCGAGCAAGAGGTCAAGGAGGAGGCGGACGAGCGGTCGCGCAAGATCCTCGCGACCGCCATGCAGCGTCTTACCGGCGACGTCGTTGGCGAGACGACGGTGTCCGTCGTCCCCATTCCTTCCGAGGACATGAAGGGCCGCATCATCGGTCGCGAGGGGCGCAACATCCGCGCCCTGGAGCACGCCACCGGCGTGGATGTCATCATCGACGAAACGCCGGACGCCGTGACACTGTCCACCTTCGACCCCGTGCGCCGCGAGATCGGCCGCATCGCCCTGACCAAGCTCCTCGGCGACGGACGCATCCACCCGGCCCGCATCGAAGAGATGGTTGAGAAGGCACGCAAAGACGTGGACGTCGCGATAAAGGAAGCTGGCGAAGAGGCCATCGTGGAGGCCAGTTGCCCCGGCCTCCACCCGGAGATCGTCCGCACCCTCGGCCGCCTGAAGTACCGCTTCAGCTACGGCCAGAACCAGCTGAAGCACGCCGTCGAGACCGCCAACCTGGCCGCCATGATCGCGCACGAGCTCGGCGCGAACGTGGACGTCGCCCGGCGCGGCGGACTGCTCCACGACCTGGGAAAGGCGATCGACCACGACGTCGAAGGCACACACGCCCAGCTCGGCGCCGAACTGGCGCGCCGGCACAACGTTCACTCCGGCGTCGTCCACTGCATCGAGGCGCACCACGAGGAAGTCGAACCGGCCACCGTGGAAGCGGTGATCGTCATCGTCGCCGACGCCCTGAGCGGCAGCCGGCCCGGCGCCCGCAGGGAGTCGCTGGAGAACTACCTCAAGCGCCTGGAAGCCCTGGAGGCCGTTGCAAACGCATTCCCGGGAGTCGAGAAGTCGTTCGCCATCCAGGCCGGCCGCGAGGTGCGCATCATCGTGAAGCCGGAAGAGGTGGACGACCTGGGCGCGGCGCGCATGGCCAAGGAAGTGAGCAAGCGCATCCAGGAAAGCCTGGACTACCCCGGCCAGGTGAAAGTCACCGTAATCCGCGAACGCCGGGCAATAGAATACGCTAAGTAAGGAGCCCGGAGCCTTCCGGCTCCGGGCGAGAAGAGATGGCGTTTAACGTCCTGCTGGTTGGGGACATCGTCGGCAAGCTTGGCCGGCGCACCGTGGCCGCGGTCCTTCCGGACCTGCGGGAACAGCGCCGTATCGACCTCGTCATCGCCAACGGCGAAAACGCGGCCGGCGGCAGGGGACTGACGCCAGCCACCGCCAATGAGATGTTCCGGCACGGCGTCGATATCATCACCTCCGGCAACCACATCTGGGAAAACCGCGACATCTACCCCGTCCTCGACGATCCCACGGCGCCCATCATCCGGCCCATGAACTACCCGGAGGGCGCACCAGGGCGCGGCCTGCACCGGGGCAACGGCCTGGCTGTCCTGAACGCCATGGGACGCACGTTCATGGGGGGGCTCGCGCTGGAGGACCCTTTCCGCGCCCTCGACCGGGCCCTCGACGGCGTGGCCGATTGCCCGGTGAAGATCCTCGACTTCCACGCTGAAGCCACGAGCGAGAAGATCGCCATGGCATACTACCTCGATGGCCGCGTCAGCGCCGTCATCGGCACCCACACCCACGTGCCCACGTCCGACACCCGCATCCTGCCAAACGGAACGGCCTACGTCTCCGACCTGGGTATGGTAGGCGCCCTCCACTCCGTCCTGGGAATGCGGACCGAAGCGGTGATCGAGCGCTTCCTCACCCAGTTGCCAAACCGGTTCGAGCCGGCAGACAAAGGACCCGCCGTGTTCAACTCAGTCCACGTACAGATAGACGAGAAGTGCGGCCGCGCGCTCAGCATTGAGCGCGTTGACATGGAGATCGCCTGATGGGCAGCATCGCCGACCTCCACACCCACAGCACGATCTCCGACGGACGCCTCACACCCACGCAACTGGTCGACCTGGCCTACCGGAACGGCGTCCGCATCATGTCCCTGACCGACCACGACATCATTGACGGGCTGCCGGAGGCCTTCGAAGCGGCATCTCGGCATGACGGCTTCACCCTGATCCCGGGCATCGAGATGAGTACGGACGTGCCGGGCAACGAGGTACATATCCTCGGCCACTTCATCGACTGGCAGGACAGCGGTTTCCAGGGGCGACTGGCGCACCTGCAGGAATCGCGCCTTGGCCGCGCGCGCAAGATGGTCGACAGGCTGGCCACCCTGGGGAAGCCCGTGGAATGGGAGCGCGTTCAGTCCTTCGCGGAAGGCGCCGTCGGGCGGCCGCACATCGCGCTCGCGCTCGTCGAAGCCGGGCACGTGTCCTCTGTAAACGAGGCATTCGACCTCTACATCAGCCGCACGGGCCCGGCCTACGTCGAACGGGAACGGCTTGAACCCGAAGAGGTGGTCGAGATGATCCTCGGCGTAGGCGGTCTAGCCACTCTAGCCCACCCGCGCGAACTGAATGAAGCTGGCAGCCTTGACAGGCTCCTGGAGCGGCTGAAGGCGGCCGGCCTGACCGGCATGGAAGTGTACTACCAGGACTACGACAGCGAAGAAGTGGAGATGTTCCGCCGGTTGGCAGACCGGTTCGGGCTCCTGCCCCTCGGCGGCAGCGACTATCACGGGCTGGGCGGACCTCAGCAACGCGAGCCGGGCGATATCCCGCTGCCGAAGGAGCCGGTCGACCGCCTCTTCCGCCTCGCGGAGGAGCGCGGTTCCGCGGGCAGGGCCAGGACCACGCATCCTTAATGCAGCCGGACACCCTCTACTGCCGGCGGCACCCGGGCGTCGAAACCGGGCTCAGGTGCGGCCGCTGCGATACGCCGATCTGCCCGAAGTGCGCCGTCTTCACGGATGTCGGCGCACGCTGCCCGGACTGCGCGCCGCGGCGCAAGCTGCCCCAGTTCGAGGTTGGGCCCGTCTATGCCCTGCGCGGCAGCCTCGCTGCCGTGGTGGCGGGGGTTGTCGTGGGCGGGCTCTGGGGCCTGCTCCTCCCCGGCGGACTCGGGTTCTTCTCCATCTTCCTCGGAATGGGCGTCGGATACGCCGTCGCCGAGTCCGTCAGCCTCGCCACGAACCGCAAGTCCGGACCTGTGATCCAGACGACCGCAGTCGCTGGAATCGTGATCGCCTACATCACCAGGAACGTGGTCGCGGACTACCCGCTGATTCCGGTCGATGACTTCAGCGGCCTGATCGTGCTCATCGCCGCCGTGGCCACCGCGATCGGCCGCGCGCGTTTCTAGCCTAGTTGCGCAGGATCGCCGTGATCACCAGCGACACGACGATGAACGTGGCGATCGCCCCGATCCGGAGCACTTCACCCCGGACGTACCCGTAATCCCTGGCCACGTGGCGTTCCCCAGCCGTGCGCGCCGCGCGCTGTGGCCGGCCCTCGGGCTCCGGCGGCGCCTCCGCGACACCCACCGCTACGAGCGGTGCGGCCTCTTCCTCTGACCCGGCATCACTCCCCAGCGCAGCCGCCTCGGCCGGACCGGATTCGGACTCGTATGGTATTGCGGTGGCCCGCTTCTTGCGTCTCCTCGTGGCTGGCGGCCGGTATTTCCTGGGCATATCTTCTCCTGAACGAATTCTCCTGCATTATATCGGGGCGTTCCCGCTGGTGCCATGAACGGATTTTCGTTGACCGGCAACCGCCCTCAAAGCTAAGATAGATACGAATTACGGCCCCGTGGTGTAGCGGTTAACATGCCACCCTGTCACGGTGGAGATCGTGGGTTCGAATCCCATCGGGGTCGCCATACAACTCAACCATCAACCGTCTCGCGCCCGCGCAGACGGTTTCGTTTTGCCCTCCCTCTCCGCCATACTGGGGTTCAAGTACAGACGGGAAGGGAAACATGATCACAGCCAGGCAGCAGGCGTCCACCACCATCGAGGACCTCGAACCAATCTTCCAGCCGCGCAGCATCGCCGTTGCCGGGGCGTCCTCCAACAAGCAGAGCCAGGGCTACGAGTTTGTGCAGGCACTGGTCGAAATCGGTTTCCCGGGCCCCATCTACCCGGTGAACCCACGGCTCGAAGAACTGCTGGGCCTGAAGGCGTACCCGAACCTCCAGGCCATTCCCGGCACCGTTGATTTCATAATCTCCGCCGTGCCCGCGACCGCGGTGCTGGACCTGGTGGATGGCGCGATCGAGAAGCAAACAAAGCTGATCCACTTCTTCACCGCCCGCTTCAGCGAGACGGGCCGCGAGGACGCCGCGCTGCTCGAGCAGGAACTCAGGCAGCGGATCAAGGCGTCCGGCATCCGCGTCATCGGTCCGAACTGCATGGGGCTCTATTATCCGAAGCAGAAGATCACCTTCGACCCTGCCCTTCCCAACAAGCCGGGCAACGTCGGGCTCCTGAGCCAGAGCGGCAGCCACGTCTTCCGAGTGATCCAGCGCGGCGCCGACCGCGGCGTCGGCTTCAGCAAGGCGATCAGCTACGGCAACGCCATAGACCTGAACGAGGGCCACCTCCTGGACCATTTCGCCGACGACCCCGACACCCAGGTTATCGCCGCCTACATCGAAGGGGTCCGCGACGGACGCCACTTCTTCGCTGCTCTCAAGCGCGCTGCGGCCAGGAAGCCGGTGATCGTCATGAAGGGCGGGCGTACGGAGGCCGGCCAGGCCGCTGCCCGGTCGCACACCGCCTCGCTCGCCAGCCGGCAGGCCGTATGGCAGGCCGCCGTCCGCCAGGCCGGCGCCATCGAGGCTGGTAGCCTGAACGAGATGATCGACCTGATGGTCGCTTTCGTCCATGCAGGCCCCTCACACGGCCCTAACGTCGCGATCCTCGGCGGCGCCGGCGGCGAGATGGTCGAAACGGCTGACCTCTGCAACGAGGCCGGTCTTAACGTCCTCCCGCTCCCGTCCGACGTGCGCGAATCGCTCAAGGAGAAGCTGCCCAACACCTGGGACTGGGTCGGGAATCCGATCGACGCGTCCATCCTGGAGTGGGGCCGCAATGAGGCCATGGAGGTGATCCGCTCCATGGCCGCCAGCCCGCACTACCACGCCGTGCTGGCCAATATCCGCTGGCTGGAACACACGCTGAACCGCGAGGATGGCGAAGACGTCTTCCGGCGCACGCTCGAACACCTGAAAGGCCTCGCCAAGGACTACGGCAAGGCCACCGTCATGGTCATGGGCGAACCGGAGGCGCAGCAGGAAGACCGCTGGAAGACCGTCCGCGGCGCCCGCAGCGAGCTGAGCGAATCCGGCGTTGCAATCTACCCCGATATCGAACGGGCTGCGAAGACCCTGGGGAAGTACGCCTCATATTGCGCCGCGCAACGGACGCGCGCGTAGGTTTCCGGAAACAGGAGAAACCCACCGTGAGAATACCGTCGAAGGGCATGAGTAAGGGCGAGTTGTACGAACGGTTGGAGGAGTACCGTTCCGGCGACATGCCGTGGCGCGATGGGCGAGTCTGGGCTTACGTCTATGATCCCGGCAAGGAAGCCGAAGAAGTGATCAAACATGCCTACATGTCCTACCTCTCCGAGAACGCTCTCGACCCCACGGTCTTCCCCAGTTCGCTCCGCTTCGAGACCGAACTTGTCGCAATGGGAGCCGCGCACCTCAACGGCGACGAGAACGTCGTCGGCAACTTCACGAGCGGTGGCACCGAGAGCATCATGCTCGCCGTCAAGGCTGCCCGCGACTGGGCACGCGCCAACAGACCGCAGATTTCCGAACCGGAAATCCTCCTTCCTGTGACCGCCCACGCGGCGTTCCAGAAGGCCGCGCACTACCTGTGCCTGAAGCCAGTCCTCGTCCCGGTCGATCCCGTCTCCTTCCGCGCCGACCCAGGGGCGATGCGGCGCGCAGTGACGCCGAACACCGTCCTCATAGTGGGCTCCGCCGTCTCTTATGCCCACGGCGTCGTCGACCCGATCCGTGAACTCGGTCAGGTAGCTTTGGACAACGACCTCCTGTTTCACGTCGACGGCTGCATGGGCGGCTTCCTGCTGCCGTACTTCCGCCGCCTCGGCGCCCCAGTCCCGGACTTCGATTTCAGCGTCCCGGGCGTCACCTCCATGTCGATGGACTTCCACAAGTACGCCTTCGCCGCGAAAGGCGCCTCCGTCGTCCTCTACCGCGACAAGGAGTTGCGAAAGTACCAGATCTACACATGCGCCCAGTGGACCGGCTACACGGTGATCAACTCGACGGTCCAGAGCACAAAGTCGATGGGGCCGCTCGCAGCCGCCTGGGCGACCCTCAACTATTTCGGCGACGAGGGCTACATGGAGATCGCCCGGCAGGTGCTGGACGCCACGAAACGCATCGCCGCCGCGGTCGAACGCAACCCGGACCTGCGCCTGCTGGGCCAGCCGGACATGAACCTGGTTGCGTTCACGTCGGACTCGGTCAGCGTCTTCCACATCATCGACGAGATGAAGCAACGGCGCTGGTACGTGCAGCCGCAACTTGGCTTCCACGGGTCGAAGGAGAACATCCACCTGTCGATCAACCCCGCGAGCGTCCGCTGGGTCGACGACATGATCGCCGACCTCGAGGCGTGCGTTGACAGGGCGAAGTCGATGCCGGCGGCGATTTCGGACTCACTCAAGCAAGCCCTGGCCTCGATCGACCCGGCGTCTTTTTCGAGCGACACGCTGAACCAGATGCTCGGGATGGCCGGGATCCAGGGAACTGACCTGCCGGATCGCATGGCCGGGATCAACGAGATTCTCAACTCGATGCCCGCGGAACTCTCGGAGAAGCTCCTGACAGAGTTCTTGAACGAACTGATGGTCTACCGCGGGACCTCGGCTGGCGACACGTGAATCAAGCGGCCGCGTTCCTGATCAGCCGCACGTAGAACGTCACAACGTCGCCAAGTACCTCAATGGGTAAACTTTCGTTAGTGCCGTGGATGCTCTCGATCTCGGCGGCGTTTAACCGGAACGGCATGAAACGGTAGACGTCCGAAGTCAGCCCCTCGAAATGCCGGGAATCCGTAGCGGCCACCATCAGGTACGGCGCGACGATGGCGCCGGGGAACACTTCCAGCACCGTGCGAGACAGGAGTGCGAAGTTGGGGGAGTCGACCGGCGAGACATTGGAGGGCTCGCGCGCCTTCGCCAGAATCGAAACCTTGACGCGATCGTCCGCCACGGTTCTCTTCACGTGCTCCAAAACGCTCGCCACGGAGTCCCCGGGCAGAATACGAAAGTTGACCACACCGCGCGCCAACGGCGGAATCACGTTATCTTTCTCGCCAGCCCGAATGATCGTTGCCGCTGTGGTCGTGCGGACGGCCGACGCCGCCTCCGGCCTGCCCTGGAACGCCCTGATGATGAGCCTCTCGAACCGGCCGGGATTGGCGAAGGCGATTCGCAGCGGAAACCGTGCGCGGGGCGCCAGCGCCTGCAAGAACGCCTTGACAGGGGGTTCGATCCGCGCGGCCATCTGGTTCTTTTCCAGGCGGCGCACGGCCGTAAGAAGCACGCTGATGGCGCTCTCGGCGCGGGGCGCCGAGGAGTGCCCACCGGGTATCTCGACGAGCAGTTCGACCGTCAGGTATCCCTTCTCAGCGATGCCCACGACAGCCACCTCACCCGATACTCCGGGCACAAGGCCTTCGACGACGGCGCCACCTTCGTCGAGCACGAACGACAGCTTGATGCCCTTGTCAGCCAGGAACGCCGCGAGGCCCGTGGCCCCTTCCACTCCACCGAGTTCCTCGTCGTGACCCATGCCAAGAAGGATGGTCCGGCGCGGCTGGAACCCCTGCCCCACGAGGTGTTCAACAGCTTCCATCAGCCCGATCAGGCTCCCCTTGTCGTCGAGAGTCCCGCGTCCCCAGACACGCCCGTCGACGACCGTCCCGGAGAACGGCGGCTGCTCCCACGACGCCAGGCTGTCCGGGTCGACCGGCACGACGTCCTGGTGCGCCAGCAGCAGCACGGGGGCTAGCTCAGGGTTGCTCCCGGCCCACGTGTAGAGGAGCGAGCCGCCGGCGACGACTTCGCGGCTCAGCGCTTCGCGCACGCCGGGATACGTCTTCTCCAGGTACTCGCGGAACACCGGGAACGCCGCCGCTTCGTCGCCACGCGGATCCTCTCGGGACACCGTCCCAATTCGCACCGCCTGCCCGAGGCGCTCCGCGACCGCGGTCATGTCGAGGTCCAGCCCCGGTGCCGGCATCACGGTCCGCTTGCCGTCGCAGCGCCGCGAACTGCGCCGCAGGATCGCCGCCGCGCCCAGGGCGGCCGCCGCGACTCCAAGCCCGGCGATGAATCTAATCCGTCTGCGCGTTACCATCGCTATCCTCATCCAGCCTGCCGGCATTGTATCGAAGCAGTATCAACTAAACATGGAGTTAACAAACCGGCTATTCCGTCCGTCGTTTACGTTGTTACCATAGAAAGGGCCGCATGGCCCCCCTTACGGTGAGCCGTTCGGTGGACGACCCTGCGGCAATCATCCAGCAAACTTGAAACAGTGACCATGCAGGACATCACGATTCGCCTGTCGGGCAACGCAGGCCAGGGGCTTGAGTCGAGCGGCGCTGGCTTTGTCCTCGCCGCCGCGCGCAGCGGCCTACACGTCCTCGGCATGCCTGATTACCGCTCGCGGGTGAGAGGCGGCAACAACTTCTTCCAGGTGCGCCTCGGCAACTCACCGGTGCAAAGTCAACCCCGCCAGATCAACATTCTCCTCGCCCTGACCGCTGATGCCGTAGAGATGCACGCTCACGACATCATGGACGGCGGCTTCGTCCTTGCCCCGGCCGAAGTCGGCATCGACGAGTCATTCCTGCGCCCACGGAACATCGCGCTCATCCAGCCACCACTGGTTGACCTGGCAAAACAGCACGGCGACAAGATGATGGCGAACACCGGTGCCCTCGCCGTACTCGCGGCGCTCATCGGCTTCCCGCTCCAGGCGATCCAGGACGTCATCGCCAGGAACTTCGCTCGCAAGGGAGCGGAGGCGGTGGCGACGAACCAGGCCGTAGCCGCCGCCGCGCACGACATGGTCCGCGAAGACGCGGCCCGCTTCCCCTGGAAGCTCAGCATGCCTGCCGAGCCCCGCCCGCGCATGGCGATAAGCGGAAACCACGCGCTCGCGCTCGGCGCGATGGCCGGAGGCTGCCGCTTCATGTCCGCGTACCCCATGACGCCGGCGACGACCATCATGGAGTGGCTAAGCTCTGTGCCGCCGGAGTTCGGCATGGTCGTCAAGCACACGGAAGACGAAATCGCGGCCGCCTGCATGGCGATCGGCGCCTCCTACGCGGGCGCCCGCGCCATGACCGCGACCAGCGGCGGCGGCTTCTGCCTCATGGTCGAATCGCTAGGCCTGGCGGGCATGACCGAAGTCCCGGTCGTGATCGTTGATGCCCAACGCGGCGGCCCGTCCACCGGCCTGCCCACGCGTACCGAGCAGGGCGACCTGCTATTCGCAGTCCACGCCGGCCACGGCGAATTCCCCCGGATAGTAATCGCGCCGAGGACCCACGAAGAATGCTTCGAGTTGGGGTGGCGCGCCTTCAACCTCGCCGAGCGCTACCAGTGCCCCGTGATCGTCCTGACGGATATGCTGCTGGCCGGGTCAATCGCCACGATTGATCCGGTGGACTTCGGCGCAGTGTCGATCGACCGCGGACGCACCATCGAACCCGGTGATCACCCGGCCGGCAACGGCTTCCGGCGGTTCGAGTTCGCCGACGACGGCATCTCCCCGCGCGCATTCCCCGGCGACCCCGAGGCCGTATTCCCGTCTTCGACTGATGAGCACGACGAGACAGGCCATATCACCGAAGACGCCGCCAACCGCGTCCGCATGATGCAAAAGCGAATGCGGAAGTTGGAGACCGCCGCCAACGAAGCGCGGCCACCCGAGCTGTACGGCCCCGAGGATGCCGAGATCACCCTCGTCGCCTGGGGTTCCAGTTACGGCCCCTGCCGGGAAGCGGTGGATATGCTGAACGCGGAGGGCCGGGCGGCCGCCAACCTCGTTTCGTTCACGGACATCTGGCCGCTTTCCCCGGCCACGGAGGAAATACTTCGCGGTCGCAGGATCATCGCCGTCGAAGGCAACTACAGCTCACAGCTAGCACAACTGCTGCGCATGCACACCGGGATCGCTGTCCAGGGCAGCATCAACCGGTACGACGGCAGGGCGTTCTCTCCGGAGGCTATCGCGGACCACGTCAGGGAGGGGCAATATGCCGCCGTCTGATGTGAGCCTCGACCTCTTCGAGTGTGAAGCCGAGAACACCTGGTGCCCCGGCTGCGGCGACTTTGCCATCCTCCGCGGCCTGAAGCTCGCCCTAGTCGAGGCGGGGATCCGCCCGCACGAGGCGCTCCTCGTCAGCGGCATCGGCTGCGGAAGCAAGCTGCCGGACTACATGACGATCAACGGCTTCATGACGCTCCACGGCCGCCCGCTGGCCATCGCCACCGGCGCGAAGCTCGCCAACCCGAAGCTGCACGTCTTCGTCGTCAACGGCGACGGCGACTCCTACGGCATAGGCGGCAACCACTTCGTCCACACCTGCCGCCGCAACCCGGACCTTACGCATATCGTGGAGAACAACCAGATCTACGGACTCACCAAGGGCCAGTACTCGCCCACCAGCGACCGGGGCTTCATCACCACGACCTCGCCGGACGGGTCGATCGAGGCAGCGTTCAACCCGATCGCCATCGCCCTCGCCGCCCACGCCACCTTCGTCGCCCGGTCGTTCTCGGGCGACCCGAAGCACCTGGCGAAGATGATCGTCGCGGGCATGAACCACCGCGGCTATGCCCTCATCGACGTTCTCCAGCCGTGCGTCACCTACAACAAGATCAACACCTACGACTGGTACCGCGAGCGCATCTACCGGCTGGAGGAAGAAGGGCACGACACGTCCGACCACGATGCCGCTGCCGCCCGCGCCCAGGAGTGGGGCGACCGCATTCCCATCGGCATCTTCTTCCAGACCGAAGCCGAGCACGCCTATGAAGAGGATGTCCGCGCCCTTGCCGCGGGCAGCCCCGTCGAATCGGCAGTCCGCCTCCACCGAAACCCGCAGCCCGAGCAGTACGAGACGCTCCGGCAGCGCTTCCTGTAGAGACGCCTGCCGCCTCTGGTAACCTGTTACCGGAGGGAACGATGCAGACCGAACACCAGGCCCCAATCCCCGTGGCCCGCCTTAACCACGCAGTCCTCTACGTCCGCGACCTTGACCGCAGCGCCGACTTCTACCGGCGCGCCTTCGGCTTCGAGGAGATCGCGCGGGAAGGCGGCCGGATGGCCTTCTTCCGCGCCGCCGGCACGGACAACCACCACGACCTCGGCCTCATGTCTGTCGGCGCGGACGCACCGTCGCCGTCGCCCGGTTCCGTCGGCCTTTATCACCTCGCCTGGCAGGTGCCCACCATCGACGACCTTGCGCGCGCCGCCGCGGTTCTCTCGGAGCTGGACGCCCTCACCGGCGCCAGCGACCACGGCGCCACCAAGTCCCTCTACGGCCACGACCCGGACGGCAACGAGTTCGAGGTGATGTGGATGGTGCCGCGCGACCAGTGGGGAGAATACGACAGGCGCGGCGTCGTCATGCCCCTCTCGCTGGAGCGCGAAATAAAGCGGTTCTCCGGTGTGCGCTCGGACTAACGCGCCCCGGCCTGCATCGCCTGCGTCATCCGCCGCGCCATCATCAGGAAGTCGTGCGGGTACCCCAGCTGCGGCCGGCTCACGTCCTCGATGCGCTGCAGCGTCTCTTCCGGCAGCGTCACGTCCAGCGCCGCCAGGTTGTCCTCTAGCTGCTTCACGTTCTTCGGCCCGATGATCGGCGACACCACGCCCGGCCGGTCCACGTTCCACGCCAGGCTCAGGGCGACAGGCGAGATTCCCAGCTTCTGCGCCTCTTCTAACACCACGTCAACGATGTCATAGTTCCGGTCCCTCAGCGCGCGGCTGCGCCACACCGCCTGGAACGGCCCGGGCGCCCCGAAGCGCGTGTCCTCAGGCGGTTCCTCGCCCCGCTTGTACTTGCCGGTCAGCATCCCGCCGCCCAGCGGGCTCCACGGTATGATCCCCAGCCCGAACTTCTGGCACACCCCGACGATCTCCACCTCGATGTCGCGCGTCAGGATGCTGTACTGTGGCTGCAGGCTCACCAGCGGCTCCCATCCCTTCATCGCCGCGATCGTCGCCGCCTCCACGATCGCCGAAGCCGGCCAGTTCGAGACGCCGATGTAGCGCACTTTGCCGGACCGCACGAGGTCGTTCAGTGTGCCCAGCGTCTCCTCGATCGGCGTCAGGTCGTCGTAGCGGTGCATCTGGTACAGGTCGATGTAGTCGGTGTCGAGGCGGTGCAGGCTGTCCTCCACGGCTCGCATCAGGTGCTTGCGGCTCGTACCGCTCTCGAACGGCCCCGGCCCCAGCGGCGACGCGGCCTTCGTCGCGATCACCACCGAATCGCGCCGCCCCTTCACCGCCTTTCCGACGATCACCTCCGACTGCGTGCCGGAGTAGACGTTCGCCGTGTCGATGAAGTTATGTCCGGCATCCAGGTAAGCGTGGATGATCCCCACCGACGTGGCTTCATCGCAGCCGAACTGGTCGTTCCCGAAGTTCATCGTCCCCAGGCACAGCGGCGATACCCGCAGCCCGCTCTTCCCCAGGTTCCTCAATCCTCGTGACGGCATGGTGATTCCTCCCTCCTTGGTCCCGTAGAAGCGGAGTATACCAGCACGGGTGCTAAACTCTCCCTGACACCACACAGGAGCCGCCCCAATGAACCTGACCGAAGCCCAGCGCCTGACCTACAACACCGCCCGAGCTTTCGCCGACCGCGAAATCCGGCCCCACGTCCGCGAGCGCGCCACCGACGAGTCCTTTCCGCTCGAGATCATGCGCAAACTCGCCGATAACGGCCTGCTCGGCGGCACCTTCCCGGAGGAGTACGGCGGCGGCGGCATCGACAACGTCTCCTTCGTCCTCCTCTGCGAGGCGATCGGCGGGACCTGCCCGTCCGTCTTCACCGCCGCACTGACCGTGCAGCTCTCACTGGTCAGCACCGCGGTCTACCGCTTCGGCACCGAGGAGCAGCGCCAGCGCTGGCTCCCGGACCTGTTCGCGGCAAAGACGATCGGCGCTTTCGCCCTCTCCGAGCCCAACGTCGGCTCCGATCCCGCAGCAATGGAGCTGACCGCCGTCCGCAACGAGGGCGGCTGGGTGTTGAACGGCGCCAAGTTCTGGATCTCCAACGGCTCCCAGGCCGACGTGATCGTCGTCTTCGCCCAGGCCGACCCCGGCGCCCGCCACAAGGGCATCGCCGCCTTCGTCGTGGACGGCAACGCGCCCGGGCTGGAACGACAGCCGATCCACGACAAGCTCGGCCTCCACGCCTCCAACACTGCCGCCCTCTTCTTCGACGGCGTCCACGTCGCTGACGACCGCCTGCTCGGCAAACCGGGCGACGGCTTCAAGATCGCGCAAACATCCCTGGAAGCAGGCCGGACTTCCACCGCCGCCTGCGCCGTCGGCATCATCCAGGCCTGCCTCGACGCCTGTGTCGCCTACGCGAAGCAGCGCGAGCAGTGGGGCAAGCCGATCGCCGCCCACCAGCTCATCCAGGAGATGGTCGCCGACATGGCCACCGACTGCGAAGCTGCGCGCCTCCTCACCATCGAGGCCGCCCTCAAGCGCGATGCCAGCGAGCCAGCCACGAAGAACGTGGTCATGGCCAAGCACTTCGCCACCGAGGCCGCCGTCCGCGCCGCACGCACCGCCATCTCCCTGCACGGCGGCGTCGGCTATCTGGGCGAATACCCCGTCGAGGGCCTCCTCCGCGACGCCATCGGCCTCTCCCTGTACGAGGGCACGACGCAGGTGCAGAAGCTGATGCTTGGCCGGGAGCTTCTGGGCGTCAGCGCGTTCTAGGGCGGTGGCCAGCGCGCAGCGTAGCGTTTCAGCATTCCCTCTTCGCTCTTCACTCACCACTCACCGTGCCACTTCCCCCTTGCCAACAATCGCCGCCCCTGCTTCCGTTGACAGTGTGACCGCCCCGGCCCAATCTGCTAACCGATGCCGCTGACGCTCCGCCTCGACCCCTGGACACCCGCCTACGAGTCCGCCGTGCAGCTCGACGATGAAGAGCAAGGCGTCGCTGCCGATGTCGACCCGGTCGTCGAGACTGAGGACTGGCGCCCGCTGGAGCCGCAGTTCGTCGACCGCCCGGACACGATCGCCTTCATCGACGGCGTCCAGCGCGTCGAGATGCGCGTCATCGGCCAGAACAACGGCAAGACGGTGTACGGCGCGTTCGCCTCGATTGCCGTCGGCGCCGCCGTGATGAGCGGGAACGGCTGCACGGTCGAGGCCCGCCCGCCCCGGCGCGTACTCGCCCTCTCCGACGGCGAATCGCATCCGCCCGTCTCCGTCCCCTGCGGGACGATGACCCTCGACTTCGAGCCCGAATCGACGCACGTATCGGGGGTTATGGCCTCGCAGGAGGCGGTGCAGAACGTGCGCCGCACCGCCGAGATCGCCCTGGGCGAAGAGCTGGACGAACGGGGCTACGACATGGTCGTCGTGGATGGGCGTCTGAACTGGCAGCCGAAGCGAAAGGCGATGGTGATCGGCCTGGTGAAAACGATCCATAAACGCTACCTGGAAGGTGAGCAGGCCGGGGTCATCGGACGTCTCACGCCGAAGACCCGCACTCCGCTCTTTCGCATCGGCCGCGACCGCGCCGTCTACTCGTGGTACCTGCGCCTCGCCCCCAACCGCCCGATCGACCACCCCTGGTCCGGCGTGGTCCGGGTGGAAACTCTCGAATCAATCGGCATCGAAGCGGCGGTGCGTCTCGCCGACCTAACCACCTGTCACCTGCCCGGGTTCGCCTCGTCGCCCGTGCACGACCCGCGTGCCCCGCAGAACCTGACGCCCATCGGCGGCCTGGAGGAGCAACTCCACCACAGCCTGGGTGACCGCGAGTGGATCCGCCGCCACATCGAGATGCATTTCATGCGTGAGGTTGCGGCATGACGGAAGTCGGCCGCGTTCTTGGCACCGATCCCGCGCACCCTCTCGACTTCTGGGTGGGCGTGACCGACGACTCATACCTTCAGCTGGACGATATCGTCGCCGTTGAGACAGACGTGCCGGGGCGCGAGAAGATCTGGCTGTACGGCGTCGTGGACATGGTGCGCGCCAAGTACGAAGGCGCGCGCTTCGATTCCGACGTCTTCCGGGCCGCACAGGGCGTCCTCCCGGTCGGCATCGCAACCGCGGCGCACGTATCAGTGACGCGCATCGAGCCCGAAGTTTATGTGCCGCCGCAGCCCGGTCAGCCCGCCTACCGCGCCACCGGCGCCCAGCGGGACCAGGCGCTCTACTTCGACCGCATGGAGCACCGCTTCGCCTCCGGCCTCTCGCGCGAAGGCGACGTGATCTGGGGCAACCTCGAGTTCCTGGACGGCACGCGCGGGGCACACGTCAACATCTCCGGCATCTCCGGCGTCGCAACAAAGACCAGCTGCGCCATGTTCCTGCTGTACTCGCTGTTCCAGTCAGATGCGCTCGGCGCTCAGGCTCACAACGCGCGCGCCGTCATCTTCAACGTCAAGGGCGACGACCTCATGTTCGTCGACAGACCAAACGCCAAACTCAATGAGGAGCACAGGACCCGCTACCAGCAGCTCGGCCTCCCCTGCGGCCCGTTCGAGGACGTCGGCCTCTGGGCGCCCGCAACCAAGAGCGGCTTCGAGGTCGTCCACACGCTCGGCTCCCGCCAGGAGGGCATAACCGCGTACGTCTGGTCCCTGCGCGAGTTCTGTCAGCACCGCCTCCTCCGTTTCCTCTTCGCCGAGGCCGATTCCGAGACCAGCCAGCTCTCCTACGCCGTCACGATCGTCGAACGCTACCTCGCGGAGGCAACGGCGCGCCAGACCACAAAGGATTCCTGGGTGGAACTGGACGGCCAGCGCATCACGACATTCGAGGACCTGGTCGCCCACATTGAAGCCAACAAGGACACGATCTTCTCGCGTGGCCACCTGGCTGAGGGCACACAGCTCGCGTTCCTCCGCCGCCTCGCCAACGCCGCCGACACCGCCGGCTACCTGATCCGCCGCCTCGATTCGGCGGAGGATGAGAAACGCCACAGGATCGACTGGGCTGCCCGCCAGCTCAACGTCATCGACATCCACGGCCTCCACGACCGCGCCAAGAGGTTCGTCGTGGGTGTCGTCCTCAAGCAGCTTCTCGAGGAGAAGGACGCGCAGGGCACCAGGCACCCCCTCGTTTTCGTCGTCCTTGACGAGCTGAACAAGTACGCCCCTCGCGAAGGCTGGAGCCCGATCAAGGAAGTCGTGCTGGACATCGCCGAGCGCGGCCGTAGCCTGGGCGTCATCCTCATCGGCGCGCAGCAGACGGCGAGCGAGGTCGAGCGCCGCGTCGTCGCCAACGCCTCCTACCGCATCGTCGGCCGGCTCGACACTGCCGAAGCCCAGCGCGGGGAGTACGGCTTCCTTACCGAGGCCGCTCGCGCTCGCGCTTCCCTCCTCAAGCCCGGCAGCATGTTCATCCACCAGCCGGAGATCCCCGTCCCGCTCCTCGTCCAGTTCCCTTTCCCTTCCTGGGCCACCCGGCCGGACGAGGCAGCCGTCCCCGACGAAATCCCGAAAGGCTTCCGCCGTTGACCCTCACCACTCACCACTCACCACTCACCACTCTTCACTGACGTGCGTTTCCTCCACACCTCCGACTGGCACGTGGGCAAGCAGCTCCGCAACCACAAGCGGGACGACGAGTACGCCGCCGCCCTCGCGGAGGTCCTCGACATCGCAAAGCGCATGGCAGTCGACTGCGTGCTCGTCGCCGGGGATGTGTTCGATTCAGCCGTGCCAACGCCGGAAGCCGAGCGGATCGTCTTCAACTTCTTCGGCGAACTGGTCGGCGCCGGCATCCCGGCCGTCGTCATCGCCGGAAACCACGACCATCCCCGCCGCTGGAGCGCCTACGCACCCGTGCTCCGTCACATTGGCATCGAAGTGCTGGGCGAACCGGCCACCGCGGACGACGGCGGCATCATCCAGGTTCAAAGCCGCGACGGGTCGGAGACCGCCGCGATCGCCGCCCTGCCCTGGGTCAGCGAGCGCAAGGTACGGGACTTCGAATCGCTGATGGTCGAGGGCAAGCACTCCGAGGAATACGCGGACGGTGTGGCATTAATGATGGACCACCTGTGCTCGGCATTGCCCGAAAAGGCGGTCAGGATATTGCTCGCTCACGCTTACATCAGCGGCGCGGTCGTGGGGCCCGAGAGCGGCGAGCGCCCCCTGCACATCGGCGACGTCTACGCCGTGGCGCCGCAACGCCTCCCACAGGCTGTCCACTACGCGGCCCTGGGCCACGTCCATAACCCCGATCAGCCCGCGCTCCGCCTCACCAACGCCCAGTACTCCGGCTCCCTCCTCCAGTGTGATTTCGGCGAGGCTGGACAGAAGAAGCGCGTCAACATCGTGGAAGCGTCCGCCAGGAAAAGGGCGAAGGTGGAGGCCGTGGAATTGAGCGCCATCCGCCAGTTGCGCAACATCGGGTCTCACCGGTCGGGTGTGACCCTGGACGAGCTTGGCCGCGCGGCCGAAGGTGTTTCACCGCTGGACTACGTCAAGGTCTGGGTCAAGGTTGACCGCCCGCTCCCGGGCCTTGCCGAGCAGGTGCGGGACATCCTGCCCAACGCCGTCGATGTCGTGGTCGAGCGCACCGCGGATGACGCGCGGGCCGAACCGGAGCGCACCGCCGGCATGTCCCCCGCGGACCTCTTCGCCGCGTATCATCGCGCCGCACACAACGACGCAGCGCCCGCGCCGGAGCTCATGGCGCTGTTCAACCGGCTTTACGAGGAGGCGAGCGGTGCGCCCGATTAGGCTCACCGTCCAGGGGCTGACCTCCTACCGGGACGGTACGTCGGTCGACTTCTCCGACCTCGACCTCTTCGCAATCACCGGCCCCACCGGCGCCGGCAAGTCATCCCTTGTAGACGCGATTACCTACGCCCTCTACGGCCAGGTCCCCCGAGTCGGCAAGACCGTCAAGGAGCTGATCAGCCAGGGCGCGGATCGCCTCAAGGTTGAGTTGGAGTTCTCCGTCGGCGGCGCCCGCTATCGCATCCACCGTTCAACAGCCCGCAAGGGGACCACGCCCGTCCAGGTCGAGCGCTGCGATCCGGCCACCGGCGACTGGCTCCCGGAAGACGCCGACCGCGTTCGCGAGGTGAACAGGTTCATCGAAGAACTCCTGCGCATGGACTACGAGGCTTTCATCCGCTCCGTACTCCTTCCCCAGGGCCAGTTCCAGGAGTTTCTTGCCGGCGACCGCGATCAGCGCCGGAAGGTGCTGGACGGCCTGCTCCAGCTCGGCATCTACACCGTAATGGGCCAGAAGGCCAACCAGATCGCGACCCAGCGCACGTTCGAGGCAGACGCCATCAAGACGCGCCTCGATACCGAGCTCCAGGGCGCGACGCCGGAGGCGCTTGCCGCTGCCCGCGCAGACCTGGCGGATCTCGAGGCGCGGGCCGAAGCCCTGAAGGCGGAGCGGGCCGCCCTCGAATTGGCGAGGACTTCGGCCGAGGCGCTCACCCTGGCTCGCGAGCAGGAAAGCGCCGCCAGGAGCGCCGCCGGTAGGGCCCAGGAGGAATTGGCGGAGGCGACGAAGCTGCGGGACGAGGGCCAGAAGGTGCTGGCCGATCTCGACGCCCGCCTGCAGGCCCTGCGCGACGAAGCCGTCGCTGTCGCCTACGACGCCGACGCCCACCTACAGCTCAACGGCGTGCTACCCCTCGCAAGGCAGCGGGACGCCTTGCTCTCCCGCATGGAGGACTTGAAGCGCCAGCTAGAATCCGCCGGGCCGGAAGCCAGGGCGCTGTCCGAGGCGAAGCGAGCCGCGGACGAGGCACTCACCATCGCCCTGCGCGAGGCGGAAGCCGCCAGGGACGCGTACGACGAGGCGCGCCGAGTCAACGCCGCCGTCCTCCTGCGACAGGGCCTGACGGCAGGAGACCCGTGCCCGGTCTGCGGCCAGGCAGTCCGCGAACTGCCTTCCGGGACGCATCTCCAGCTGGACGAACTCAAGGCGGCCGCCGATACCAGCAGGATTGGGGCCGACGGTGCCCGCGTGGCGCGTGAGGAGGCCGATCGGCAGGTCGCCCTCAAGGAGCAGGCGATCGAAAAGCTGGACAAGGACTTCGTTGAGACCGCTGCCCAACGCGAGGGAACGCTTAAGGAGATCGCCACCGCTCTGCCCGACCCCGAAACTCCCCTCAAGGAGATCACGGCGCGGCTTCAGGAGATGGAACGGGCAAAAAGCAGGATCAGCGACATCGATGAGAACGAGCGGAAGCTGGGGAAGGAGCGCGAGGAACGCGCTGAGGCGATCGCCCACGCCCAGCAGGACGTGACGCGCCTGGAGACGGAGCACCGCTCATACACCGGCGACGCCGAAAAGGCGGCGAAAGCGGCCACTGAAGCCGAATCGGCCGTCCGGACGGCGGCCGCTGCCCATGGGTGGGCAGCGGTACTGGAAGCCATCGACGGCGGCGGTTCAGTAGCAGACGTACTGGGCCGGGAACTGGAGACCACACGTACGACTGAGACCGATGTCAACCAGCGCATCGGCGCCGGCCGGACCGCCATCGCGCAGATCGAATCCGACATTGAACTCGCGAACACCCTCCGCGGCGAAGAACGCGAGCACCGCACCACTGCCACGCTCGCCAGGGACCTCGCCACCCTCCTCCGCGCCGACCGCTTCCCCGCCTTCATCCGGGATGAGGCGATGAAGACGCTGGCCGCGGGCGGGTCGGAGTGGCTCAAGAAGGTGTCGCAGGGCCGCTACGACCTGATCGTCGAGGGTCAGGACTTCGAGGTCGAGGACCAGTGGAATGCCGGCGAGCGCCGTTCGGTGAAGACCCTCAGCGGCGGCGAGACGTTCATGGCATCTCTCTCCCTCGCCCTGGCGCTGGCGGAACAGCTACCCGGCCTGGCGGGGGAGGCCGGCGCGAGTGCCCTGGAGAGCCTGTTCATCGACGAAGGCTTCTCCAACCTGGACACACAGACCCTCGACGACGTAGCTTCCGCGCTGGAGGTGCTGGGCCAGGACCGTCAACGGCTGATCGGTGTCATCACCCACGTTCCCGCGCTCGCGGAACGAATGCCCGCCCGCATCACCGTCCACAAATCGCAGTCCGGCAGCACAGTGACTGTGGAATAACGCCTACCCCGCTGCATAACCGCCGAGCTTCCCGATAATCGCGCCGAGAAGATCCTCGCGTTGCTTCAAACGGGCTCGGAAGTCGGTGTTCTCCGTCTTGTAGATCTCTTCGCGCAGGTCCTGGTAGGCCTGTTGCAGGATCTCGCGCACAATCGCGGCCTCGTCGCCTGACAGCTCAACCATAAGAAACCTCCTGAGGTCTTGCCTGTCTGCTTCAACGATAGCACGGCTTCGCTCACGGCCCCGAAATGCAAACAAGGCGCTTGCAAGCGCCTTGTTTGACCCCTCCCTTTTGGGCCCTGGCGGCGCGTCCAGACCAGTCCGCTGGCCGTCAGTTGGGCACATTCTAAGCCCTGAAACCCGCCTGTCAAGCTCCCCGTAGCGGCGACGCACATAAGCGAACTTTCGACTACAATAACCTTGTGGAACAGCCATGCAAGACGCCCCCGCTATGATCACCCAGGAAGACGTGATCGACGTCCTCCGCGAAGTCTACGACCCGGAACTCCACTACAACATCTACGACCTGGGGCTGGTCTACGACGTCGCCGTGAACGATGGCAACGTCAAGATCCTCATGACGCTGACCACGCCCATGTGCCCGATCGCCCCGATGATCACCGAGCAGGTCGAGGAGATGCTGGACATCATGCCGGGCGTGAAGGACGTGGACATCGACTTCACGTTCAACCCGCCGTGGAACCCGGGCATGATGAGCGACGAAGCTCGCGCCGATCTCGGCCTCGACTACTGATCACAACGTGATCAGGGTCCGTCCCGCCGATTCGATCTACCACAAGGATGGCGGCTGGTTCTCCGCCAACTGGCACTTCTCCTTCGACGAGTACTACGACCCGGAGAACATGGGCTTTGGCACGATGCGCGTCTTCAACGACGACCGCCTCATCCCCGGCGCCATCTGGCCGATGCACCCCCACCGCAACGTCGAAGGCCTCACCTACGTCGTCGAAGGCACCTTCCGTCACCAGGACAGCCTCGGCAACGGCGGCGTCTTCCCCGCCGGCTCCGTCCAGCGCATGACCCTCGGCTCCGGCGCCTACCACTCTGAGCAAAACGCCTCCGAGACCGAGCCCATCCGCTTCATCCAGATCTGGATCATGCCTCGCGAGAAGGACCTGCCGCCGGGAGTGGAACAGAAGGAGTTCACGCGCGAAGACCGGACGAACCGCCTCCTCCGCGCGATCGGCCCGGAACGGCAAGGCGGCAGCATCCTCGTCCACCAGGACGCGTCAATGTACGTCTCTCGCCTCGAACAAGGCGCGACGGTGTCCCACGCCTTCCGCCCGAACTTCGGCGGCTACCTGTTCCTGATCGAAGGCTCGCTCACCCTGAATGGCAAGCCTCTGGCCCGGGGCGAGGCGGCGATGATCACTGACGAGGATACGCTCGAGATCGCCGCCACCGAAACCTCCGAGCTGATCATGGTGGAAGTGCAGGTCCGTTAGCGCCTGCCCTACTCCGGCCTCGTCAACGCCTCTCCAGTCCGTCCTGCCTCCGCGGTCTCCGGGTCCAGCAGCAGCCCGAACCCGTCCGCCAGCCTCGTCAGGTAGTTGAACACCCCCACGATATGGCCGACTTCCAGGCAGCCCTGGTCGTCGAACCCCAGATCACGCAGAGGCTGCCAGTCCCCCTCGACCATCTTCGTCGGGTCGCCGCTCAGCTTCTCGGCCACCGTGCAAAGCGCCCTCTCGCGCGGCGCCAGGTCAAGCTCACGCCACCGCCGCTCCTTGATCGCCTGCACCAGTTCGGCGTTCCCGCCCTCCGCACGCAGAAACTCTGCGTGAGATTACGTTCAGTAGTGGCAGTCCTGCGCGGCCGCAGCCACGGCGGCCACCATCTCCCGCTCGGGCCGCGACAGTACCCCCGGCCCGAACATGATCCGCTGAAAGAGTCGCCCGAAGAACGGTGCGTATCCGGGATGCGCCATCACCAGCCTGAACATCCCACCGACGAACCCGAAATCGTACGGGTGCCTCGCGCCGTCGCCCTGCAGAGCGCCCATGATGGTCCCGGCCTGCTCGCGGCTCGGCATGGTCACCCACGCTTCTCGTAGCTCGTCGCCCATCGGTCGCCTCCTGTTGCACCCGATTCTACCCCACGGCGGCGCGCAGACCGGCCCAAGCCGCCATAATAATCCCATGCGCCTCTCCGACCACATCGACCGCTTCGTCTCCGTCGGCGCCCTCGCCGCCACCGTCTACGGCGGATATAAGCTGATCACCCTCCGTGAGCAGAAGCTCGGGCTCGATCACGAGATCGCGGAAGACAAGCGGCTCCGCCACCACTCCTGGTCCGCGCGCCGCTTCTACGACGTGGCCGTGAGCCGCCAGGGCCTGCTCATCAAGCTGGGGCAGATCATCGGCTCCCGCCCCGATCTCATTCCGGACGAGTACATCGACGTCCTGTCCCGCCTCCAGGACGCCGTACCGCCGCGCCCGTTCAGCATCATCAGGCGCCGGATCGAACGGGCGCTGCACCGCCCCCTGTCCGACGTGTTCTCGGAGTTCGACGAGACGCCCATCGCCTCGGCGTCACTCGCACAGGTCCACAAGGCGCGGTTGAAGGACGGCCGGGTCGTCGCCGTGAAGGTGCAGTACCCCGGTATCCAGCAGATCGTCGAGAACGACCTGCGCAACGTCCGCTTCCTCCTCCGCGTCCTGGCCCGCTTCGAGCGCAACCTCGACTTCGAGCCAATCATCGAGGAGATCTCGTACAACATCCCCCTGGAACTCGACTTCATCAACGAGGGACACAACGCCGAGATCATCACCGAGAACTTCGCCGGCCGCGACGACCTCATCGTGCCCCGCATCTACTGGGAATACACGACCCGGCGGGTGCTGGTGATGGAGTTCATGGAAGGCGTCAAGATCACGGACCTCGCCGGTCTCGAGCGCCTGGGCGTCGACAAACAGGCAGTGTCCCAGCTGGTGACAGACGTCTACTGCGAGCAGCTGTTCCTGCACGGCATGTTCCACGCCGATCCCCACCCCGGCAATCTGCTGGTACAGCGCGGACCGGACGGGAACCCCGTGCTCGTGATGCTCGACTTCGGCCTCTGCCGCAAGTACGACGACACGTTCCGCATCCGCTATGCCCGCATGACGAACGCCATGCTCAGGGGGGACCTCCCCGCCATGATCAGGGCCTACAAGGAGCTGGGCGTCAAGGTGAAGAACCCCAACGACCCGTCAACCTACCTGGAGCTCGGCCGCGCCTTCATGGAGACCGCCCGGCCCGGCACCGCGTACGCGGACGCTGAGCTCGTTGCGGAGGCGAACCAGCGCATGGCGCGGGTGGTCCGCAACAACCCGATCGTCGATGTGCCGCGGGAACTGCTCCTGATCATGCGGGTCACGGGTCTCCTCAGCGGCCTCGCCAAGCACCACGACTCGCGGGTCGACGTTATCGGAACGCTGCTGCCGTATACGGAGATGGCCCTGGAAGGCGCGCGTGCCTGATATGGCCCGGCTCGAGGATAAGCCAATCTCGCGTTGACACCACCGTCCAGATAAGCCTAGAATCTGCCTCAGAACATCGCCCCCGAGTGTTCGATTTGCATAACTTAGTGAGGTTCGCCCGTGAATGGTCGCTTACGCGATGACCCCGAACGTCTGGCAACGCGCTGGATTACCCTCGGACAGGCCTGCAAGCTCCTCGGCGTAAACGAGTCCACGCTACGCCGCTGGGCCGATGCCGGCCACGTCCGGTCGTTCCGCACACCCGGCGGTCACCGCCGCTTCTCTGAAGAAGACCTGCGCGTCCTCATGGCCGGGCAGATGCCATCCGCCCAGGAACCCTACGACGCCATCAGCAACATGGCCCTCGCCCGCATCCGCCGCCGTCTCCAGCGCGGCCGCGTCCAGCCCGCCACCTGGTACTCCAGCCTCAGCGACGAGGACCGCGAGGCAATGCGCCCGCTCGGCCGCCGCCTCGTCTCCCTCGTCTCCGAGTACCTGGCCCAGGGTGTCAACCGCCCGCACCTCCTGGACGAAGCGCGGGAGATCGCCCGCGAGTACGGCCGCATGCTCGTCCAGGACGGCGTCAGCCTCCGCGACGCTATGGAAGGCTTCACGTTCTTCCGCAAGACGCTGGACGACACGGCCATGGAAGAAGCGCAGAAGAACGACCTCACCGTCGAAAAGGCCCTCGAACTGTGGGAGCTGCTGACGAACCTCGGTGACCAGGTGCTTATCTCCGTCGCCGAGTCGTACGAGGACGCCCGCATGGCGGCCGCTGCCGCCCCCGCCTGATGCGCTACTTCCCGGTCTTCCTCGATATCGCCGGCAAGCCCGTTGTCATCATCGGCGGCGGCAATATCGCTCACCAGAAGGCCGAAAGCCTGGTCGACGCCGGGGCCCAAGTGACGGTGGTCTCACCGGAGCTCAACGAGGCGATGCAGGCCCTCAAGGACGAAGGCAAGTTGATGCACATCAAGCGCGAATACGAGCCCGGCGACCTCGAAGGCTACGAGCTCGCTTTCGTCGCCACCGACGACCGCAAAGACAACCAGCGCGCCTGCCAAGAAGGCCGCGAGCGGCGCGTCTGGGTCAACGCCGTGGACGACATCCCGAACTGCGACTTCATCATGCCAGGCATCGTCCGCAAAGGTGACCTCGTTGTCGCTATCTCCACCAGCGGCGCCAGTCCCGCGATGGCCCGCAAGGCGCGCGAGGACATCGAGGCGTTCCTCACCGAGGAGGATGCTGCCTTGCTGGACCTCGCCGCCGAAATCAGGCGCGAATTCAAGGACCGGAACATCACCGTCCACGGGTGCGAGCGCTGCGGGCGCACCAACACCGATGTCTGGAACGCGGCGCTGGACGGCCACGTCAAGAAGATGTTGAAGGACGGCGACAGGGAGGGTGCCAAAGACCGTGTGCTCAACCTCCTCCTCGCGCCGGCCGGAGAATCCGCCGTTTCGTGATGCCGGCCCTCGTCACGTGCGCGGGGATCAACCACCGCACCTCCCCGGTGGAGGAGCGCGAGCGTCTGGCGATAGGCAAAGAAGGCCTGCAGGACGCGCTGGCGAATCTCGGTAGCCGTCTCGGCGGCGCCGTCATCCTCTCCACCTGCAACCGCACTGAACTCTACGCCGCCGTACCGGCAGACCGCGCCGAGGAACTGCCCCGGCTGCTGAACGTCGTTAGGGGCGCCGCCGTACCTGTGGCGAACTTCCACAGCTACCAGCATGTGGACGCCGTCCGGCACCTGTTCCGCGTCGCCGCCGGCATCGACTCCATGGTCCTCGGCGAGTCCCAGGTCCTGGGCCAGGTGCGCGAAGCCATGTCCGCGGCCCGGGAGGCGGGCACCCTGAACGGCGCCCTCGCCCACGTCTTCCACGCCGCGCTCGCCACTGGCAAACGCGCCCGCACCGAAACCGAGATCGGCCGCCACGCCGTGTCCGTCGGCTCCGCTGCCGTGGCGCTCGCGCGGCAGTGCATGGGTGACCTGGAGGGCAAGACCGTCCTCGTCCTCGGCACCGGTAGCGCCGGGAAGTCGATCGCAAAAGCACTCGCCCGCCAAAACGTTCGCATTCTTGTTGGCAACCGTACGATCGAGCGCGCGGCCGAACTCGCTGATCGCGTCGGGTCGGACACCGACGCAGTCGCGCTCGACAGCCTTCAACAGGCCCTTGTGGAAGCCGACATCGTCATTAGCGGTACCGGCGCCGGCAAGTACGTCATCGCCCCGGAGGACGTCGCCCCCGCCATGGCTGCGAGAGGCGTCCGCAGCCTGCTGTTCATCGACATCGCCGTCCCGCGCGACATCGATCCCGCCGTCGCCTCCATTCCCGGCGTCCACCTGCGCGACATCGACGAGATCGAGGCCGTCGCGGATGAAGGCTGGTCCGGCCGCAATGCCGAGCTGCTGAAGGTGGAAGCGATTATCGACGAGGAAATAGCCCGCTTCGAGGCTTGGTGGGACTCGCTCGACGTTGTTCCTGTCATCGCCGCCCTCCGTGGGCGGGCTGACGCGATCAGGGCGCGTGAACTCGAGCGCGCGCTGAAGCGCCTGGAAGGCCTCGGCGAGGAGGACCGCGAGCGGATCGAGGCGATGACCGAGGCTATCGTCAACAAGATGCTCGATGGCCCCATCGCCCGGCTCAAGAGCGGGGCGCACCGAAGCCGCTACGTCGAAGCGATCGAGGACCTCTTCAACATCCAGCGCTCCCGTTACCGGCGGCCGGGGCCCTGACCGGCGTGAAGGCCGCGTGACCCGCCGCACGTTCCGCATCGGCACCCGCGGCAGCAGCCTTGCCCTGCGCCAGACCGGAATGGTCCTCGCGGACCTGCAGGCGGCCCACCCGGACGCCTCATTCGAGACCGTCACAATCACCACCTCCGGCGACCAGTCCACCGCCGCCCTGGCTTCGATCGGCGGCCGCGGCGTCTTCATCATCGAGATCGAGCGCGCCCTTCTCGCGGGCGATATCGATATCGCCGTGCACAGCCTGAAGGACCTGCCCGCCGACGACACGCCCGGCCTGGTCATCGCCGCCACGCCCCCTCGCGAGGACGTCCGCGACGTGCTCGTCTCCCGCTCCGGTGCCAGGTTGGCCGATCTGCCTTCCGGGGCATCGCTCGGTACCGGTAGCCCGCGCCGCGCCGTTCAGCTAATCGCCCTCCGGCCTGATCTCGCGATCAAGGATATCCGCGGCAACGTCGACACCCGCCTCCGCAAGGTCGCTGACGGCGAGTATGACGCCGTCGCCCTCGCCGCCGCCGGTCTGAAGCGGCTCGGCCTCTTTGACCACGCCACCGAGGTTTTCGAGACTGCGCAGCTGCTCCCCGCCGTCGGACAGGGCGCTCTTGCCATCCAGGTCCGCGCAGACGATGCCGGAGCCATCGGCCTCGCGCGGGCCCTCGACGACCACGCGACGCACACGGCCGTCATCGCCGAGCGCGCTTTCGAGCGCCGCCTCGGCGGCGGCTGCCACGCCGCCATCGCCGGATACGCCACCGTTGGCCACGGCCCGAGCCTCGACCGCGCCCCGGTCCTCCTCCGCGGCCTCGTCGGCCAGGCCGCATCCGCTCACCCTGAGGAGCCCCGGAGTTCGCCGCAGGCGGGCGGAGGGGCGTCTCGATGGGCAGACCCTGACCCCCCGCGCATCTTGCGGGGCGAGATGGAGGGCATCGCCGCCGAAGCCGACATGCTCGGCGTCCGGCTCGCCGAGTTCCTCATCGCCCAGGGCGCCGAGGAGTTGCTGGAGGTCACCACGTGACAGACTCGTCCCCTCCCGCTCGCCACGAGGGAACTCGAAGGGCTCACCCTGAGGAGCCTCGGAGTTCGCCGGCCCCTTCACCCGCTCACCCTGAGGAGCCACGGAGTGCGCCGCAGGCGGACGGAGGGGCGTCTCGAAGGGGCAAAGTCTGGCTCGTCGGCGCGGGCCCGGGCGACCCCGGCCTGATCACCGTCGCCGGCCTGGAGCAGGTCAGGCAGGCCGACGTCATCGTCTATGACCGTCTCGCCGGTGAGAGCATCCTCGCGAACGCGCGACCGGACGCCGAACTGATCTGCGTAGGCAAGCTCCCCGGCGACTCGCACGACCAGAAGGGCATCAACCAGGTGCTCATCGATAGGGCGCGCGAAGGCAAGCGCGTCGTCCGCCTCAAGGGTGGCGATCCCTTCGTCTTCGGCCGCGGCGGCGAAGAAGCGGAAGACCTGAGCGCCGCCGGCATCGAGTTCGCCGTCATTCCCGGCGTCACGTCGTCGATCGCGGTCCCCGCCTACGCCGGCATCCCCGTCACCCACCGCGGCGTCGCCGTCAGCTTCGCCGTCATCACCGGTCACGAGGACCCAACGAAGGAGAAGTCCGGTCACGACTGGGCGGGCATCGCCCGCGGCGCCGACACGCTCGTGTTCTTGATGGGTGTGAAGAACCTCCCGGACATCGTCGCCAACCTGACCGCCAACGGCTGCTCGCCGGACACACCCGTCGCCGTGATTCAGCGCGGCACGACGCCCAACCAGCGCACTGTCACCGGCACACTCGGCAACATCGTACAAACGGTTCAGGACGCGGAGATAACCCCGCCGGCGATCACCGTCGTCGGCGAGGTCGTCCGCCTGCGCGAGACAATCTCCTGGTTCGAGGATCGCCCGCTCTTCGGAAAGCGCATCCTCATCACCCGCACCCGCAAGCAGGCCGGCGTCCTCGCTCGCCTCCTCGCCGAGGAAGGCGCGATCCCGGTCGAACTCCCATCCATCGAAATCGAACCCATCGAAGACCGCACCGAGATCAACGCCGCGGTCGAGCGCCTGCGCTCCGGCGGCTACGCCTGGGCCGGCTTCACCAGCGCCAACGCTGTCGAGACGTTCTTCGGCATCCTCGCGGACGGAGGCCTCGACGCCCGCGCCTTCGGCAGCACGCGCGTCTTCGCCATCGGCCCGGCCACCGCAGCAGCCCTCCGCGACCGCGGCATCATCGCCGACGTCGTCCCCCCCGAATACGCCGCCGAATCCGTCGTAGCGGCGCTTCAAACCTACCTTCCTTCCTCCGCTCACCCTGAGGAGCCCCACAGTTCGCCGCAGGCGAACGGAGGGGCGTCTCGAAGGGCGAGCGCAGACCACTCACCACTCACCACTCACCACTCACCACTCTCCATCCTCCTGCCGCGCGCCGAATTCGCCCGCGCCGAGCTCGTCCAGGGCCTCGAGTCCCTTGGCGCAGCCGTCGACGAAGTCCCCCTCTACCGCTCCGTCGTCCCGGTGGCTCAGGGCCCCAGCCCTGAGCTCGAAGCCCTCCGCAACGGCGAAATCGACATCGTCACCTTCACCTCCTCTTCCACCGTCCGCAACCTCGTCGCCATGCTCGGCGGCCCGGAGGCCCTCACCCCCAGCCCCTCTCCCGTGCGCGGGAGAGGGGAGGATGGCGTGGAG
Source organism: Chloroflexota bacterium (assembly GCA_037441345.1). GTDB lineage: Bacteria > Chloroflexota > Dehalococcoidia > SM23-28-2 > RBG-16-64-32 > DATKKM01. The sequence goes on along the minus strand of JBBISJ010000008.1, from coordinate 26,630 downwards.
AGGGCCCCCCTCATCGCCTGCATCGGCCCGATAACGGCCGATACCGCGCGGGAACTGGGCCTGCACGTGGACGTGATGGCGTCCGAATACACTGTGGAGGGCCTGGTGGAAGCGTTGAATGAGTATGCGGGTACGTAGCTGCAGACCTTCAGGTCTGCCGGTGCAGGTCTAAAGACCTGCAGCTACGATATGGTTGTAGCGGAAATGACTAACCCCCTCTACACCGCCATCGACGCCCACTTCCTCGCGCCGGATCAGCTGCGCCGCGCCACCCTCCTCGCCCATCACGGACGATCCTCCGCCGAGGGCTGGTTCAAGGTCGAGATGATCGCCCTCCTGGACTCGCTCGCGAAGGACGGGGCCGTCGACGACTGGCGCTCTGACTACCCCATCACCGAGGAAGGCAAGCAGCGCTGCGATTTCCGCATCGTCACCGGCGGGGTGCCCCTCTGGCTCGAGGTGAAGACGCTGATCGATCCGGCGCGCCAGGCCGCCGACATGGGCTTCGTCGGCAGGGGCGCCGGCTTTGCGGACGACCTCGTCAAGCTGATGCGCGTCCCCGACCCGGACCGCGCCGTCCTCCTCTTCGTCCTGCCCCGCCCGTCGCCCGCGCAGTGGAAGGACCTTCTCGCCACCTACGCCCGCCGCATCACCCCCCTCGCCTTCGACGAGCAGTCGCGGATCGACGATTACCCGGACGCCCTCTACGTCTGTAAACTGGGACTCAAGGAGTTGTTCTGATCACTCCCCGCTCACCCTGAGAAACCCTCGTGGCGTCTCAACGGGCCGAGTGGCGGAACAGAGGTGAACGATGACCACGCGGACCATTCCCCTGGACTTCACCCGCACCCGCCGCCTCCGCGGCTCACAGACCATGCGCGACCTCGTCCGCGAGACGCGTCTCTCGCCGCAGGACTTCATCTACCCGCTCTTCGTCGCCCACGGCACGGGCATCCGCCAGGAGATCGAGTCGATGCCCGGCCAGTATCACCTCTCGCTGGATCAGCTTGCCGGCGAGGCCACCGAACTGAAGTCGCTCAGCATTCCCGCCGTCATCCTCTTCGGCCTGCCAGCGTCGAAGGACGAAGTGGGCTCCGAGGGCTATGCCCCGGACGGCATCGTCCAGCAGGCGGTCCGCACGCTGAAGCAGGCTGCGCCGGACCTCGTCGTCATCACCGACGTCTGCATGTGCGAGTACACCTCGCACGGCCACTGCGGCGTGCTGCGCGTGGCTCAGGACCCCGGCGCCGAGGCGCAGGCGGAGGTCGATAACGACGCCACCCTCCCGCTCCTCGTCCGCACCGCCCTCTCCCACGCCGATGCAGGCGCCGACATGGTCGCTCCGTCCGACATGATGGACGGACGAGTCGCCGCCATCCGCGACGGCCTGGACGAGGCAGGCTACGTCAACACGCCTATCATGGCCTACGCCGCCAAGCAGGCTTCCGCCTTCTACGGTCCATTCCGCGTCGCCGCCGACTCCGCGCCGCAGTTCGGGGACCGCCGCTCATACCAGATGGACCCCGGCAACGCCCGCGAGGCGCTGCGCGAGATCGAGGCGGATATCGAGGAAGGCGCAGACATCGTCATGGTCAAGCCGGCGCTACCAAACCTGGACATCATCGCCCGCGCCCGCGAAGCGTTCGACCACCCCCTCGCCGCCTACAACGTCAGCGGCGAATACGCCATGGTCAAAGCCGCCGCCGCCGCCGGTTACGTCGACGAACAGCGGATCACCCTGGAGATCCTCACCGGCATCAAGCGCGCGGGCGCGGACATGATCATCACCTACCACGCAAAGGACGCCGCCCGCTGGCTGACCTGATCCTGTCATCCTGAGCGCAAGCGAAGGATCTGGCGGGGGGCGACAAGCGCTCGCGGTAAAGGAGCGCGGACACCCATCCCCACCGGATCCTGACTGCGGTCAGGATGACATACGGGGGCGTACCTCATCCCACATCTGCCACCCGCACGGGCCGGTTCTCCCGCGCCGACAGGTGCGCCGCCAGCGAGAAGCGCAGCACTTCACGCGCTTCCGTGGCGGCGATCTCCGGTTGTGGCCCGCCCTCGCGGATCGCGCGGATCCAGTCGTGCGTCGCTGCCACAAATGATGACGCCCAGTCGCTCTCGACATCCGCGATCTCGGTCGTCTCGCCGTCGCGGTAGAGGACGATCGGCGGCATGCTCAGCATCTCGCCGGTGCACGTGGTTACCCAGAGTACGCCGCGAGTGCCGGTAATCTCCAGCCATTCGTCGTTGCTGTAGTACTTCGAGCGAACCACCAGTTGCGGCGCGTTGATCGTCTCCCAGCTCCCGAAGCGCCCGCCGTCCCTGTGCTTCCAGAAGATCAGCGCCGGGCTGTCGAACTCAACCCCCGGCGCTACCTGCGTCCGTCCGATCCACGCGTACACCTCCTCGACGGCCCCGAAAAGCCACATCACCAGCGAGAACACGTGGTAGCCGTGGTCGAAGATCGCCGGTCCGCCGCCGCTCAGGCCCTCGTTGATTCGCCAGGCCCACGCCTTCAGCGGCACGTTCCAGCCATACTTCGGGTCGCCGCCTATTACCTTTACCCGCATCGATATCGGCTCCCCGATCTCACCCGCCGTGATCATCTCCCGGACACGAATGTACGGCGGGTAGTACCGGAAGTTCTCGAACACCCGAAAGGCGCGGTCCGAAGCCTGGGCGGCGGCTGCCATGCGGTCGGCTTCCGCCAGGTTCAGCGCCATCGGCTTCTGCACCGAAACGTGCTTGCCGGCGGCCAGGGCATCCACCGTCATCTCGCAGTGCAGGTGGTGCGGCGTCAGTATCTCGACCGCGTCGATCTCCCGGTCTGCCAGGGTTTCGCGGTAGTCCGTGAATGTCCGCGCCGCACCCCACTCCTCCGCACGCTTCGCGGCCCAGGCGGCGTCGGCATCGCAGACCGCGCCGATCGTGGCGTCGGCGTTGTCCTTGTAGCCGAGCGCGTGCAGGTCCGCGATCCGGCCCGCCCCGATGAACGCCACGCGCACCGGCGACGTCATTCCCGGTACCCCCGGCTCCAGCGCCTTCGTATCACCCTCCAACGCCACAGGGTTCCCGCAATCCCCTGAAACACATCTGTGGGCCAAACCCAGCGCGAGGCTCGATCATTCCTGGCACCCCCTGCAGAAGCTCGTCTCCCGCCCGCCGGACGTGATGGAAGAGATGCGGTGCCCGTCCCGCGGGCAAACCGCGTCCTCCGGCCGGGCGTGGACTCGCAGGTGCTCCCGGTACGACTTCCCTGTCGGCAACCCATCCTCCTCCATCCTTTCCGTCACGATCGGCGTCGCCCAGGCCATCACTTCGCGGATCGCGTGGAAGAGCTTCCGCAGGCCTTCCTCCGGGATGTCCGTCCGCTTGCGGAACGGGTGCAGGTGCGCTTCCCACAGCACTTCGTCCGAGTAGGCGTTCCCGATCCCGGCGATGATCCGCTCGTTCGTGATCACGTTCTTGATCATCCCTCGCTGCTTCAGCATCAGCGCCACGAACTCATCCTCCGTCAGGTCCGGGGACATGACGTCCGGCCCCATCTCCCTCCAGCGGGGCAGCTTCTCCGCGAACTCATCCTCGCGCGCCACATAGGTGCGGCCCATGCGGCGCTCGTCGAAGTACCGCAGTTGCATCCCGTCGTCCAGCGTCAGCAACCAGCCGGTAGTCGACCGCACCTTCGCCTTCGGGTCCACGTACTGATAGCGCCCTGCCAGCATGGAATGGACGACGATGAAGTCGCCGCTCTCAAGCGGGAAGAACAGCATCTTCGCGTGGCGGTAAACAGGTCGGAAGACCTGCCCGGGCAGCCGCTCCTCCCAGTCAGCTGCCGGCGCGCGGATCAGCCAGGGCACGGGGCCGCGCTCGGCGGTCTCGATGCGGCGGCCCGGCAGCCGTTTGTTGAAGTAGGTCGCGTACCCTTCGAGGTCCGGGATTTCAGGCATGACGCCTGTCAGTCTACGCCTCGCGGTAGCGGGGATACGAGCCGAGGATGCGGAAGAACGAGCAGTTCCTCTCCACGGCCGCCAGCGCTTCGCCGAGCGGCGGGTCCGTGCGGTGCCCGATCAGGTCAACGAGGAAGATATACACGCCAAGCCGCTCCTTGCTCGGCCGCGACTCGATCTTTGACAGGTTGATTCCGCGCGACGAAAACTCCTGCAACGCCCCAACAAGCTGGCCCGGCCGGTCCTCGCTGACGAAAGCGAAGGCCAGTGAAGTCTTGTCATCACCTGTCGCCTCGTGGTCCTCCTTCGACACCACGAGGAAGCGCGTGTGGTTGGGGCTGCGGTCCTGGATGCTGCTGGCCAGCACCTCCGCCCCGTACAACTCGGCGGCGCGCAGGTTGCCGATCGCAGCCGCATCGTCCCGGGACATCACATCTTCCACCGCCGCCGCAGTCGATAGCGCCGCCTCGATCCGCGCCTTCGGAAAACAGCGCTCGATGAACCCGCGGCACTGCGCCAGCGCCGTGGGGATAGACGTAATCACCTGCACGCGGTCTGATGCTACACCCGGTTTCGCGAGCAGGTAATGGTCGATCGGCAGGACGATCTCCCCGCGTATGTGCAGCGGTCTGGCCGCGTGGATGAGGAAGTCCAGCGTCTCGGCAATCGCGCCTTCCAGGCTGTTCTCGACAGGCATGATCCCCTCGTCCGCCATTCCGGACTCGACAGCCAGTCCAACGCCCGTTATCGTCGGCACCGGCACCAGCGAATGATCGGCGCCCATCATGGCCCGGTACTTGATCGCGGCTTCCTCGCTGTTGGTCCCCGGCGGGCCGAAATAGGCCAGACGTGCGTTCATGGCCTCTCAGGGCTGCGTCAGGATCGTGCGGAGTGCTTCTTCGTTCTCTGTGTTCGTGACGGCGACGATCTCGTCTTCCGCATGGATCACGGTGTCCGGCGCGGGGATGTGCGGCGCGCCGTCCTTGCCGACAATCAGCGGGATCAATGACCCGTGGGGGAGCAGCAACCCGCCCAGCTCCTTGCCCACGACGCCGGCTTCCGCCGGCACCTTCAGGCTCACCAGTTCCAGCCCGCGCGCCAGGCCCAGTAGCCGGATCATCTGGTGCGTCGGCAACTCCTGCTCGATCTGGGCGAGAATAGCGGCGGTTGCGCTGACCGTGGTGTCGATGCCGAGCAGCCGGAAGATCTCCTGGTTCTTCGGGTTGTTGAGGCGCGCCACCGTACGCGGCACGTTGAACATCGTCTTGGCGACCTGGCAGGAGACGAGGTTGTCCTCGTCATCACCTGTGACCGCGATGACCATGTCGGCCCGCCCGAACCCGGCGATGTCCATCGTCGCCGCTTCGCAACCGTCTCCCCGCAGGACGATGTCTCCGAGTTCTTCCGCGATCCGCTCGCACTTCGCGCTGTCCTGTTCGATCACGAGCACCTCGTGGTTTTCCGCGAGGAGTTCCTTGGCGAGGTAGTAGCCGACTTTCCCCCCGCCCACGACGATGACGTACATCAGCCACCCTCCCCCGTATCTCCACCGTGCTTCGGCCGGTCCAGCAGTTCCTTCAGCAGCGTCGCGCCGACGATGGTCGGGCTGATCGTCTCCAGCCCAAGCTTCCGGTACATCTCCTCGCGGATCGGGTCGTAGATGCGGCACAGCGTTCGCGGCACCCCGAAAATGTGTTTGGCCATCTGCGTCGCCATCGTGTTCCGGTTGTCACCCTGCGTCACAGCGATGAAGGCATCGGCCTCGCCCACGCCGATCCGGGCCAGCACGTCCTGGTCGATCCCGTTGCCGATGTGGCGCTTGCCCCGGAAGCTCGCCGGCAAGCGCCGGAACGCGTCGGCCCTCACGTCGAGGACCGTAACCTCATGGCCGTCGTCCGAGAGCATCGCGGCCAGAGTCGCACCTACCCGGCCGCATCCCATGATCACCACTCTCATCGCCTTACTCCCGCACCGCCGCCCGCACCAGGATTACCTGGCATGGTGCATGCTCGATCACGTACTTGGCGGTGGTGCTGAGCTCGAACTCCCCCAGCGGCATCTCGTACGCGCACCCCATGACGATCGCGCTCACCCCCCGCTCTATCGCCTCGTCCACAATCGCGTGCCCCGCGTCCCGCGCCTGGAGTATCTCGCCTTCGACTTTCGCGTCCGCGTCCGCAGCGATGCGCTCGGCCTCCTGCAGCACTTCCTCCGCCTCGTGCGCCTCGGGAGCCATTTCCGCGTCCAGGGCCAGCGTCCTTGCGACTTCGATCACGAAGACGGCGTAAACCATCCCCTTGCTGCGCTTCGAAAGCGAGCAGGCGAGGGAGAGCGCGTCGAGCGATATCGGTGTTCCATTGACGGGCACCAGGACATCTTTCAGGCGGTGAGAAGCGGAATCCAATGCGAATGTAAGCTCCGTCCAGCGCAACGTATTATATGGACGGGCGAATACGGCGAGCAACGCCGCTGGAGACCGGCGGCTGGATAGTCAACAAACGGCGGAGCGGCCGCCCGCCGCTCCCCGCGTTCATGCCGGCGCGGTCAGGACACAGCGCCGCCGCGACGCCCGATGAGGGAGATCACGCGCCACGCGATGCCAAGACCAACCGCCGGTACCAGCACCCAGACCAGGACCACCCCGGCTACAATGCCGACCGCCCCAAGCGTCTCAAGGACTTCCTGGGACTTGTCCCAGGCATCGTCCCACGCCTCCTCGGCCCAGCCCGGCTCTGTCTCCGGCGCCGGTGCTTCGACGGCGATAGGCGGCAGCGACAGGTTGACCGTGATCGTCGCCAGGTCGGTGAGGTCGTCGAGCAACTTCATCCTGCCCTGCACCTGCTCGATCTCGAGCCGGACGGCGCCCAGCCGGTCCTGCACGGTGAGGATATCGGGGATCGCTTCGGCCCGGTTCAGCAGCTCCAGGTAGCGCTGCTCCGTCGCTTCGAGATTCCGCAGGCGGGCTTCAAGGTCCGTGTACTCCTCGGTAACCTCCTGGGAGTTGCTGGATTCAGCCTTGACGTCTCCGAGCCCCCGCAGGGCCTTTACTACGTCGGCGTATCGCTCGGCCGGCACGCGGATCTGCACCGTCGCCCGCTGCCGGTCGGGAACCGCCGTCGGCTGCGGCTCGTCCTCGGTCGGGACGGGTTGCGGGGGCGTCTCAACGGTGATGCTGGAGCTTGAGACGAAGCCGCCCGCGCCTGTCGCGGCGGTCTCCACCGCCTGCACGGCGCCGGGCACGTCCTCCACCGTCACTTCGAGCGTGGCGTCCCGGATGATCTTGCGGTCCAGAGCCGGCAGGACCAGGGGTGCTCCGCTGCCAGTGGTGGTGACGCCGCCGCCCGCCGGTGTGTCGGCATCGCGGGGAAAGGGCGCGGGGGCGCCGGCGATGTCACTCCCGTCACTGGTCGCGTTGTATGCCTCGTTGGCGCCCAGTTGCGGTGCCGGCGTGGCAGCCGGTTGCTCAGCGCCGCTATTGCTCTGGATGAATGCTACGGCGTCGCCCCTGGCCCCCGGTGACCCGCCATCGGACAGCACGATGGCCGTGGCAGTCCCGATAATGCCGGCGACGACGACGAGAATCGCGAATTGCTTTCGCATAGCTACCCTCCTGTCTGGCCTGTGTTACCAGGACGGAATCGGAGCCCGAAAAGTTCCTTCAGCTCAATTGTACGAGCTCCGGCAAGACGCGGCCCGACGGATCGACGTTCAGAAACCCGATCGTGCCGAGCCTGGCGCTCTGGTGGTTCGGAAACGTCGGGCTGCCGGGGTTAACGATCAGCACGCCCTTAACGCTCAGCACTTCCGCCCGGTGGGTGCTACCTCGCACGATGACGTTGACCGGTCCGCCGAAATAGTGCCGCATCTGTCCGTGCAGCGTGCGCAGCGGCGGCGCGTCGGGAAGCTGCAGATCGTGCACCAACCCAATCCTCAAACGCCTTCCGTGGCTTATGTCCACCGACAGCACTCTGGCCTCCGACAATCGCGGGTCGTTCGGCGCGATCGACCGCTCCCAGCCGCCATAGTCGCCGTTGCCCTGGACCGCCATGACCGGTGCAACTTCCTCCAGCCAGTCGATCACCGCCGTCGTCAACAGGTCGCCGGCATGCATGATGAGGTCCACACCGCGGAAGGCGTCGTAGATCTGCGGCCAGAGGTGATCCGCCGCGACCGGGATATGCGTGTCCGAAATGAGTCCGATGCGCATCGAAGATAGCGTTGCCGGTCGGCGGAGATCGGTCAAGCAGCGATGGCGGTAAGATGAGAGCCGCCATGGCATATGACGCGATCGTCGTTGGCGGAGGCCCGTCCGGCAGCACCGCCGCCCGGCTGCTGGCGGAGCGCGGTGCCCGGGTGCTCGTGCTGGACAGGCAGCGGTTTCCCCGGGACAAGCCCTGCGGCGGCGGCGTCACGCTCAGGGCGGCCGCGGTGCAGGACGTCGACCTCTCGCCGGTCGTCGAGCGCACCATCTTCGAGGCCCGGTTTTCGTTGCGGCTCGGACCGGACTTCCACCGCGCATTCGGAAAGCCGCTCACGTACATGACCCAGCGCCATCGGCTGGACGCACACCTCCTGGAACGGGCGGCCGAAGCCGGCGCCGAAGTCCACGACGGCGAAGGCGTCCGGGAGATCGCGGTCACGGAGGGGAAGGCGGCCGCCACCGTTCGTACTCGCAGCGCTGCCTACGACGCGGCAGTCGTGATCGGCGCTGACGGGGCGAACGGGATCGTCGGCCGCGCGCTCGGGCTCCGGACCCGGTACGAGGAGGCGGTCGCGCTTGAAGCCAACCTGCCTCGCACCGCCCGCACGCCCGGCCGCTGGGACGAAACCGTGGCGCTGGACCTGGGCGGGCTGGCGGGCGGCTACGGCTGGGTGTTCCCTAAAAGCGATCACCTCAACGTCGGCGTCGGGGCCTGGAAATACGCGGCTTTCACGCTGCGGCAAAAGCTCGCCGCCCTGTCCCGCCGCTACGGGTTTCCGGCTTCCGCGCTGGTTAATCTGCGCGCCCACCATCTGCCCGTCCGGACGGGGCGGTCACCCATCGCGCACGGCCCCGCAGCGCTTGTCGGCGACGCCGCCGGACTGGTGGACCCGCTCTCCGGCGAGGGCATCCACATGGCGTTCGCCAGCGGGCGCCTCGCCGCGGACCACGCGATGCGGGTGTTGTCCGGCGAGGCGGCAACGATGATGGGCTACCAGCAGCAGGTCGATGAACGCCTGCAGCCGGAGCTGGACGTGTCCCTCCGCCTCCAGGAACTCCTCAACTTCGCACCGCCCCCGTACCTCGCGCTCATGCAGCGGAGCACCCGCTTCTGGCGCTTCTTCTGCCACCTGGTAAGGGGCGAGCTTACGTACATGGACTTCGTGCGAATGATCGGCCCCCTGCGGGTCGGGTTCGAAGCATTCGCCGACATCGCGCAAAGGCGGCGTCTGCGGCGTGTCGCCGCCGGCTTAAAGCTCATCCAGTCAGTCCGGGCATGACCTACCGCCTCGCAATCGTCGCCGTGATGGTCGGGGCGATAGCCTGCAGCGGCGGGGATTCGTCGCCGGCAACGCCCGGCGCTTCACCCGGCAGTGCAACACCAACCCCGGCCGGGAGCATCTCAATCGTCTTCCGCAATGGGGACAGCGAAACCAGGTTGACCGTCGAGGTCGCCGACGATGCCGCCGAACGTGCACAGGGCCTCATGGGCCGCGAGTCACTCGGCGAAGACGCCGGCATGCTCTTCGTGTGGCCCGAGGAAACGTCGGCCTCGTTCTGGATGCGGGACACGGCAATCCCCCTGTCCATCGCCTTCATCAAGGCCGACAGGACGATCGTGCACGTCGAGGATATGGCACCGCTGTCAGACGACTTCCACACATCGCCGGAACCGTTCCGCTATGCCGTCGAGGCCAACCAGGGCTGGTTTAGCGCCCACGACATCGGCGTCGGTGACTCCGCCGCTATCCCTATCGACGTCTCCTCACAGGGAGCGCGTTGACCCTCGAAACGCGCCAACCGTACACTGTTATCAAGCCCCCACGGCCTCCTGAGTGAAGTATTCGCCTGCTTTGATGGCAGGCGTTCCTTGGCAGATTGGCGTTGCACGTGAGTCCTGAAGAGACAAAAGGTAGAGATAGTCCGTTCTACGAGCTCACCACGCTCCCTAACGGGCTCAGAATCATCACCTCGCCGATGCCACACACTCACTCCGTGTCGGTTACGCTCTACCTCGGCGCCGGCGCGCGGTACGAGCAGGATGGCCAGGCGGGTATCTCTCATTTCCTCGAGCACATGCTCTTCAAGGGAACGGAGAAACGGCCCACGGCACGGGAGATAGCCGAAGCCATCGACGGCCTCGGCGGCGTCATGAACGGCGGCACAGACCGCGAGTACACCGTGTACTACATCAAGGTGGCGCGACCGCACATGGACACCGCGCTGGACGTCCTGTTCCAGCTCGTCCGCCACCCTCTCATCGACGCCACGGAGATGGAGAAGGAACGCGGCGTCGTCGTGGAGGAGCTGGCCATGGTCGCCGATTCCCCGTCCCAGATGGCGGAACTGTTGCTCGATTCGCTGCTGTGGCCCGGCAACCCCCTGGGCCGCGATATAGCCGGGACGCCGGAATCGGTCAAGGCTATCGACCGGCCGGCGATGATCGAGTACCTGCTGGAGCAATACGTTCCCAACAACCTGGTCCTCTCCGTCGCGGGCAACGTTACGCACCAGGACGTGGTGAGCGCAGCAGAAGCGGCGCTCGGCGACTGGTCGCAGGGGCAACCGGCCGCCTGGCTGCCCGTGGCCAACACCAACGGGGTGCGGATCGGCGTCAAATTCAAGACTTCCGAACAGGCGCACGTCGCCATCGCGATGAAGGGCCTTCCCCTCAACCATCCCGATCGGCACGCCCTGTCCTTCCTGTCGGTCATCCTGGGCGAAGGCATGTCTTCCAGGCTCTTCCTGGAGCTCCGGGAGAAACGCGGGCTCGTCTACGACGTCAGCAGCTACACAACTCACTTCCTCGACACCGGCTCGTTCAACATCTACACCGGCGTGGACCCCAAGAAGGCGCCGGAGGCGGTCAAGGTGATCATCGGCGAGCTGGAACGCCTGCACTCGGATGGCGCCACCGCCGAGGAGATGAACAAAGCCCGTGAGCTGTCCAAGGGGCGGCTCATGCTTCGCATGGAGGACACCCGCGCCGTCAGCGGCTGGATCGGCGCCCAGGAGCTGCTCCTGCGGCGGGTGCGCAGCATCGACGACGCGGTCGCGGAGATGGAAGCCGTAACGCTTGACGACCTCAGGCGAGTGGCCGGCGACGTTCTCGACCTCCGGCGCGCCTTCATGGCGATCGTCGGCCCGTACAGGAGCGACCGCCGCTTCGCCTCCCTGCTCCCCGACTAAGTGAGAGTCGCATGACGAAACGCTACCGTTTGACTATTGACATTGAACCCGCCGTCCATTCGAAACTGAAGATCGTCTGCACGCGGCGCGGGACCACGATGCGCGACTACTCCACCCGGGCAATCGAGCAGCGGCTGGCCGAGGAGCCGGCGGAGCGCCTCATATCCACTGCTGATCCAGTCCTCGCCGAACTCTGGGATAACGAAGACGACTCCGTTTATGACGAATTCTAGCGACGGCAATGGCATCCTTCCGTCCCGTCGCGGCGCCCTGAACGCTAGACCGACTGGGGCCCCCCACCCCGGCTAACCCTACACACCACCGTCATACCCTCCCGGCAGGTGTATAATCGGGCCGCCAGATAGCCTAGGACCCAACGATCCCGAAAGGAGTCTCGGATGAAGCTCGGTGGCTACGCAGACAGGGTTGCCCGCATCGACCTGACGTCAGGAACGGTTGCCTACGAGGGGATTAACGAGGAGGACGCCCGCAAGTACATCGGCGCACGCGGGCTCGGAGTCAAGTACGTCTATGATGCCGGCCCCACGGTGGACCCGCTTGGTCCGGGAAACCTCCTCTGCTTCATGAACGGGCCGCTGACCGGCTCCGAGGTGACGATGAGCGGCCGCATGGCCATCGTCACCAAGTCGCCCCTTACCGGCACCGTCACAGACTCGCACCACGGCGGTTGGTCGGCCGCGCGGCTGCGCTGGGCCGGATTCGACGGTCTCCTCTTCGGCGGTCAGTCCGCGGAGCCAGTGTACGCATACGTCGAGGACGGGAAGGTCGAACTGAAGCCGGCAGACGACCTCTGGGGCAAGGGCATCCACGAGACCGTCAAGACGCTGCTGGCGCGACACGGCCCGGATGACGTAAGCGTGATCGCGATCGGCCAGGCGGGCGAGAACCTCGTGCGGTACGCCTCCTGGGTCAACGAGAACGATCGGGCATCGGGACGCGGCGGCACCGGCTGCGTCGGCGGCAGCAAAAAGCTGAAGGCAGTCGTCATCAAGGCCGAGAAGAAAATGCCGAAGCCGGCGCGCAAGGACGACTTCAAGGAGGCTCACAAGCGCGCCCTTGCGGTGATCATGGACGAGAACACCGCCACCTCTCCGCGCAAGGGAGGTCTCTCCGTCTACGGCACCAACGTCCTCATGAACATCACCAACACGATCGGCGCCCTCGGCACCCGCAACTCCCAGCAGACGAGCTTCGAGCACGCGAGCGAGCTGGCCGGCGAAAAGATCAAGGAGACGATCCTCGTCCACGACCCCACCTGCCACGCCTGCCCCGTCGCCTGCAAGAAGGAGGTCGAGACGCACGGCAAGTTCGCCGTCCACATGGAGAGCTACGAGTACGAGCCCGCCTGGTCACTCGGCGCCAACTGCGGGAACAGCGACCGCGACTCCATCGCCTACATCATCGACCTCTGCAACGACTACGGCATGGACGCGATCGAGTTCGGCCAGGTACTCTCCATGGCGATGGAAGCCAGCGAGAAGGAGCTCATTCGCGACCGCATCGGCTGGGGCGACCCGGACAAGATGGTCGAACTTACCCACCTGACGGCCCGGCGCAGCGAGATCGGTGACAGGCTGGCCGAAGGCACGGAGCGCGCCGCGAAAGCGTTCGGCGACCCCGCCATCGCAATGACCGTGAAGGGCCAGTCCATCCCTGCGTACGACCCGCGCGGCCTGAAGGGCATGGGCATCGCCTACGCCACCAGTAACCGCGGCGCCTGCCACCTTCGCGCTTACACCCCCGCCGCCGAACTGCTGGGCGTGCCGGAGAAGATGGACCCGCTCGCCTGGGAGGGCAAAGGCGCCCTGACGAAACTCCTGCAGGACCTGCACGCTGTGTCAGACTCGTTCGACCTCTGCAAGTTCTCCGCCTTCGCCGAGGGCCCTGAGGAATACGCCGCTCAGTACACCGCGGTGACCGGCGCACCGATGTCGACAGAGGACCTCCTGCGGACCGGCGAGCGCATCTACAACCTGGAGCGTCACTACAACAACCTGGCCGGCTTCCGGGAAGGCTCGGACTACCTGCCCAAGCGCTTCACCGAGGAGCCGTCAACAAGCCCCGGATCGAAGGGACAGGTGTGCGAGCTGGACCTCATGCTGAAGGACTACTATCAGGTGCGCGGCTGGGAGAACGGCGTGGTCCCCGAGAGCAAGCTCAAAGAACTGGAGATCGTGTAGGCACGGAGTGGGCACCGTCAGGCTCTACGCTACCCTGCGCGACCGCGCCGGGGGAAGGCCAGAGATCGAGATCCCGTGGTCGCCGGGAGAGCCGGTGGGCACGCTGATCCGCCGCCTTATCGACGAGGAGCCGGGGCTCCAGGGCCGCCTGCTGGACCCACGCGGCGCGCTCGTGCCGTTCGTCAGCGTCTTCCTCGATGGCCGCGACATCCGTTACCTCGGAGGTCTTGACGCACCGCTCAACGGCGACCAGGAGATCGCCATCTTCCCCGCGGTGGCCGGCGGCTGAATGGCGGCCGAAACAGCGACGTTCAACGGTGTCCCGGCCTGGCTGCTCACCGACTACCTGGTGGGCCTCGGTGGCGAAGCCAACGGCGACACTGTGACCGGCCCCGGCTGGACGGCCACGCTGAATGCGCCTCCGCGACCGCCAGGTTCGCTCGGCCTGGGACGCGTAACCGTAACCATCGAGGGCCCCGCCGCCGCCGAGACGCTCGCCGCGCTCCGCGTCAAGGCGCGCCGGGGCGGCGGCTAGACAGGCGGAACGCAAGAAAGAACGGCCCCGCCTGTCCGGCGGGGCCGTTTCTCCACCTGTTCGGTGTCCTAGTAGTCCATCGGCGGCGGCGGCATGCCCGCGCCTGCCGACGGCGGCTCCGGGATCTCCGTCACCAGCGACTCCGTGGTCAGCACCAGCGCCGCGATCGAGGCCGCGTTCTCCAGCGCCGTCCGGGTCACCTTGGCCGGGTCGATGATCCCCTTCTCCAACATGTCGCCAAAGGTGCCGTCGCCCGCATCGTACCCAAAGTTCTTGTTCTTGTTGGCGCGCACTTCGTCGACGATGACCGGCCCTTCCTTGCCGGCGTTCTCGGAGATCATCCACAACGGCGCCTCAAGCGCCTTGCGGATGATCTGCACGCCCATCATCTCATCGTCGGTCAGTTTACCGTTGACCTTGTCGAGCGCCTTCTGGGCGCGGATAAGCGCCACGCCGCCGCCGGGAACAATCCCTTCCTCGACAGCCGCCCGCGTGGCCGAGAGCGCATCCTCGACGCGGAGCTTGCGCTCCTTCAACTCGACTTCCGTCGCCGCGCCGACCTTGATGACGGCTACGCCACCGGCGAGCTTCGCCAGCCGCTCCTGCAGCTTCTCGCGGTCGAACTCCGATGAGGCGTCCTCGGATTGCGCCTTGATCTGCTTGATCCGCGCCTGGATCGCCTCGTCGGAGCCGTAGCCCTCGATGATGACTGTGTCTTCCTTCGTCGCCACAACCTTGCGGGCGCGGCCGAGGTCCGCCACCTGCGTGTTCTCCAGCTTGTGGCCCATGTCTTCGGTGATAAACGTCCCGCCGGTGAGGATCGCGATGTCCTCCAGGATCGCCTTGCGGCGGTCACCGAAAGACGGCGCCTTGATCGCGAGAGCGCTGATGTTGCCGCGCAGCTTGTTCACGACGAGTGTGGCCAGCGCCTCGCCGTCCACGTCGTCGGCCACGATGACGATGTTCTTCGTCACCTGCAGTACCCGCTCCAGCACCGGCAGCAGGTCCTGCACCGAGGAAAGCTTCTTGTCGGTGATCAGGATGTAAGGATCCTCCAGCGCCGCTTCCATGCGGTCCGGGTTCGTGACGAAGTACGGGGATACGAATCCGCGGTCGAGCTGCATGCCCTCCACGAACTCCGTCTCCATCCGGATCCCCTTGCCCTCTTCGACGGTGATCACGCCGTCCTTGCCGACCTTCTCCATCACGTCCGCGATGATGTCGCCTATCTCCTGGTCGTGGCCCGAGATCGTCGCAACCTGCGAGATCTGTTCCTTGCCGGCTACCGGAGTGGCGATGCTCCGCACCTCGTCCTTCACCGTATCGACGGCGAGCTCGAGGCCGCGCTTCAGCGCCATCGGGTTGGCGCCCGCCGCGACCATCCGCATCCCCTCACGCACGATCGCCTGGGCGAGCACTGTGGCCGTGGTGGTGCCGTCGCCGGCGACGTCGTTGGTCTTGGACGCCACCTCGCGGGCGAGCTGGGCGCCGAGGTTCTCGAACGGGTCCTTCAGCTCGATCTCCTTGGCCACGGAAACGCCGTCGTCCACGATGCTCGGCGGGCCGAACTTCTTCTCGAGGATGACGTTCCGGCCTCGCGGGCCAAGCGTCACGCGCACGGCATCGGCCAGGGCGTCAACGCCTTCCTTCAGGCGCTTGCGCGCCTCTTCGTCAAAAAGCAGTTGCTTTGCAGGCATGGGGTTCCTCCGATTGGCTACGCGGTTTCAGCTCTCATGCTCAGCCTCTCCCCTTGCCCTCGCAGAGCAAAAGGAGCAGCTGGCTCCTGGCTGCTTGCTGCTATGCGAGCTTGGCCAGGATGTCGGACTCCTTGAGGATCATGTAGTCCTCTTCGTCGCTGAAGACGCCCCGCGGGACGTCCTGCCCGCTGTACTTGGCGTAGAGCACGCGGTCGCCGGCCTTCAGGTCGATCGCGATCCGCTTGCCGTTGTCGTCGAGGCGGCCGGGGCCAACGGCGATCACTTCGCCGAGCTGCGGCTTCTCGCGGGCCGTGTCCGGGATGACGAGGCCGCTGGCGCGCACCTCTTCCTGGCGGGTCTGCTTGACGACGACGCGGTCGCCCAGCGGCACAACCTTCGATCCGGACCTGGCGCCGTTGCTCTTCTTCGCGGCGGTCTTTGTAGCAGGCACGATAGTTCCTCCTCCTGAAAAGTGAATCCTGTTTCACAGCGCCGGGGGCTTACGGGACTGGCCCGTCGCAGGCGCTTAGCACTCACACTCCTAGAGTGCTAACAGTGGAAATCTTAGGGCATGCCCGCTTGTCGTGCAATACCCACGCGCCACCTGGGTACACGTAGCTCAATTCAGTCCCATCGGGCGGGCTGTTCCCGTAGTGGCGCCGGGGGAGTAATTACGAGCATCAGAGAGAGAGGGAGAGAGAGAGAGAGAGAGAGATTTGCGACGTTGACAACCGGGGGTCGTGAGTGTTACACACGGAGCCGAGACAGGCTCATAGCAGGCGAGGCTAAAGACAGCCCCGCCTGGTCGACGGAGGTGGCTAATGCTCCGTATGTGCGCAGCCTGCGGCTTGGCAATTCTCATCGTAGCCATCCCGACAATCTCTGATTCGCCACCGGCGAGAGCAGCGCTCCCGAGCGCCGAATGCACTCCCACAGGCAGCTATCGGCATTGCTACCCGGTTGGGTTCGAGACCACCACTCAGCCAAACGGCGGCTCGGCGAAGTGGACGGACGCCAACTATAATCCCAACTGCAACAACACCGCATTCATAATCCAGGATTTCTGGTTCGTCGGACCAGATGCTCCGGGCGACGCCATGCAGTGGTCCGAGTTCGGCCACCAGTCGTGCAAGAATGACCCACAAACACACGCCGGCGGTCAGTATTGGGTTATCTACACGTCGCTCTACAACAACGCATGCGGATGTATGAAGTCCGGCTACGTGCTACGGCAGTCAGTCAGTACGCAGCAGCGCCATCGGTACGAAATCCGGGCCAACGGCAACGGAACCCAGACATTCCAGATCGACCAGACCCAGATCTACACCGGTGTCGGGTACGAGAACACTCCATTCCTGTACACAAGCGGGGCGTATGTCGAAACTGGCGTCGAGACCGCGATGCTCTGGAATACGAACGTGTTCCCCATCTGGGCTCGACAGGTGTCGGAGATGACAGTGATCCCTGCCTCCTGCGGGTGCAACGACTATCATGTTGCGTGGTGGGGTCCTTTCGCTGGGCCCGACTGCGGCAACCTCTCCGCCGTGACACCGGACTCATGCAGGCGCGATTCGCCGCTTGATGGAATAGCGTACACGCCTACCTGGTACAGGTACTGGGGGAACTAGGCCCCGGTACAAGGAGCAAAGCGCGAAGCGCTGGAGGTTGAAATGCCACACGGGATCAAGCTACCAGTAACCCTTGGCCTTCTCGTCCTGGCCGCTGCGATTGCGGGAAGCATTCTAGCCGCATCCGCCCTTGGCGGGGCCGGAACGCCACCGCTGCCCGACGCCGGCCAGGTCGTCTCTCCCACCTGGCTGCCAGGACTCCCAATCGACACACCGCCGGCCGTCCAGGGGACGGTGGCCGATTCCGCGCCGCCCGGCGAGGAGAAACAGTGGACGGAGATCGCTGCCTGGGCACGGATCGCCTGCGGATTTGATGGTGGCAAAGTCGACAGCGACCCGGAAGCGATGTTCAAAACGACGGCTGGTGAACTGAGACGGCTGAACGCCGCACGCCAGCCGCAAGGCTTAACGCTGGGCAGCAACTGGCGCAACGACGACACACTGTTCATTGTGATCTTCCGCGGCATATTCCCACACCGTCCAGGGCCGCCACGTCCGGACCGATCGAGCCCCGTTGTGCCGCCACCGGGGAACGCATGCGTGTACTACGGAAACGGCCGGGTGGACGACAGCGACAATGCCATGGTAGGGCACACAACCCTGCGACGACCCGTCGTGTCGATCGAAGACCTGCTGGCACAGTAGTAACGGCGGAACCAGCGCGGGCTGCTCCGTCGGCCTGCTTAGCCCGTCAGTCTTCGCGGGCGAACGTCAGGCAGAATACCGCCTCCGCTCCCGCCTCGAGGAGCGCTCGCGCACACGCGTCCAGCGTGGCCCCCGTCGTCGTCACGTCGTCCACCAGCAACACCGCGCCGCCGGCCGTCCCCCTCACCTCGAACGCGTCCTTCACGTTCCTACGCCTGCCCAACGCGTCGGTCTGGTGCACCTGGGGCGGCGTCGGTCGCTTCCGGCGCAGCAGCCGCCCATTCATCGGAATCTGCGTGGTGCGGGAGAGCTCGCCCGCCAGCAGCTCCGCCTGGTTGTAGCCACGGACGCGCTTGCGCATCCCGCCCAAAGGCACCGGCACGATCGCGTCCACGGGCGGCGACCACGATTCCAGGACGCCCACCATCGGGGCGGACATCACGGGCGCCAGCGCACTCACTCCCTGGAACTTCAGCGCATGCACCGCTGCCCGTGATGCCCCCGTGTACAGAAACGGTGCCCGCAGCCCCCGGAACGACGGCGGGTGCGCGTAGCAGGCAAGGCAGGAGTCGGCGCGACCGGGCCGCCAGCATCGGTAGCAGCGCAAGCGGTCCGCCCGCGGTGTGGACGACAGGCAATCATCACAGAGAAACGCGCCAAACGCCCGGCACCCCACGCAGCGCGGCGGGAATACCAGGTCAAGCGCCCGCGCCCACAGAGCGGTCGCGATGCTCACGGCACCCCGCTGTTCGGGTCGCTGGTCAGCCTTTCCAGCGTCGTCACGATCACGTCACGCACGCTGCCCCGGTCCGGCGCCTTCTCCAGCATCCCGTAGAACGCCGCTTTGCCCCCCGCTCCTTGCTCGCCGGTCCGGACCCTGCGCACGGCAACCTCCAGGTCGGCGATAAACGGCTCGACGATCCCTTCGTGTACTGGCGTCACCATGAAGTGCAGGCTCGCCGGGTTCTGCTGCCGGTCCGGGTGCCAACCGAACGTGTCGAGGGCATCCCCGACTGCGTACATATCGAGCGAATCCGACGCGACCGGGAACACGCTCATGTCCGGGTTCCCCAGGACGTGAATATCCTCGATCGAGTTGATGCCGTCCTGGAGTCGTTTCGTGGTCTCCATGATCACCTTCGCCAGGCGCATATAACCGTCCTCGCCCAGGTAGTTGATCACCGCCCAGGCAGCGGCGATCGCACCCCCCGGCCGGCTGCCCGTCATCGTGGGCGACCCGTACAGTCCGCCCGGCCAGTCCGCGTACGCGAAGAACTGGTGCCGGCGGTACGCCGCGTCCCGGTACATGATCGTCGAAGCGCCGCGAGCGGCGAAGCCGTACTTGTGGTTGTCCGCAGAGATCGACGACACACCCGGAACACGGAAGTCCCACGGCCGCACTTCGTACCCCAACCGCTCCACGAACGGCAGCAGATACCCGCCGAGGCAGGCATCGACGTGGCACGGGACGTTGTGCTTTTGTCCCAGCGCGGCGATCTCCGCGATGTCATCGATGGTGCCATACGGGTAGTTCGGCGCAGACCCCACCAGCAGCGCCGTGTTGGGTGTCACCGCCGCCGCCATCGCCTCCACGTCGGCGCGGTAGTCGTCGCGGATCGGCGTCGACACGACCTTCACACCCAGGTACTGCGCGGACTTGTAGAACGCGGGGTGTGCCGTCACCGGCGCCACCATCTCCGGCTCCGCAATCCCCTTCTCCGCCCGGCTCCAGTCACGCGCCGTCTTCACGGCCATCAGGATGCTCTCCGTTCCGCCGGACGTCATGTTGCCCACCGCCCCGGGAAGGCCGAGCAACCCCGCTGCAGCCTGCACCACCTCGTACTCGAACCGCTTCAGGCTCTTGAACGCGCCCGGACCCAGCCCGTTCGTGTAGATGGCAGCGCTATAGGCGTCGCGAAGCACCTCGGACACGTCTTCGCCGGCGAAGTAGACGAGGCTCCAGATCTTCCCGCCCCGCCAGTCGGCGTCGCGCGATAACGCTTCCCCGATCTCGGAATGAATCTCGTCGCGAGACTTACCCCTGGCAGGCAATGTCATGGAGGCGCTCCTTCCTGGCCCCCGCGGTACCGCGGAGACGACGCCATGCTACTGCGAGGCGTGCAGCGGGGCAACGCGATAAACTGGCACGCGGAATGGGAACTGTAAAGGTGCGCCTGTTCGCCCGCCTGGCCGAACTGGCCGGAACGCGCTCCGAGGAAGTGGAGGTGGGGGAAGGTCTCCGGGCCTGCGACGTGTACAGGCTCCTCGAGACGCAGCATCCCGCCATTGCCGGCCTGGCGGACACCGTCATGTACGCCGTCAACCAGGAGTATGCTGCACCGGAGACGCCCCTGAAGGGCGGCGATGAGCTCGCCCTCATTCCCCCCGTGAGCGGAGGAGACTCGTGCTGTTCGAGGTAACAGACCGGGAGCTGGAACCGGAGCGCCTGTTCAACCACGTCCGCAAGGACGCAGCCGGCGCCGTCGTTCTCTTTCACGGCGTTGTGCGCGAGACCAACCTCGGCCGCAATGTCGAATACCTGGAGTACGAAGCTTACCCGGAGATGGCCACGAAGGTGATGGAGCAACTCGTCGGCGAGCTGCACAGCAAGTGGGAGATCACGGACGTCGCCATCCAGCACCGCACCGGCCGGCTGGAGATCGGCGAGACGTCGCTCCTGGTCGCCGTGTCGTCGCCGCACCGGCACGAAGCGTTCGCGGCCGGCGAATGGCTGGTGGACCGGTTCAAAGACAAAGTGCCGGTCTGGAAGAAGGAAGTGTTCGAAGGCGGCGAAGAATGGATCGAGGGCGACCGGCATTGAACCGCCGACCGGCATTCGCGCCGTGAATGACAAAGGACTCGTCCACGCCGGCGGCGAAGACCTCCACTATTGCCCCAACTGCGGCGCGCCCCTCGTCGTTCGCCTGATCGAGACCGAAGACCGGCCCCGCCTCATCTGCGACCGCGGCCACATCCTGTACGTGAATCCGAAGGTCGTCGTCGGCGTCATACCCGAGCACGAAGGCAGAGCGCTCCTCCTGCGGCGGGCGATCGAGCCCCGCTACGGCGCCTGGACCTTCCCCGGCGGCTTCATGGAGATCGATGAAACACTGGAGGAGTGCGCCGCCCGGGAAGCCCACGAAGAGACCGGCATGCACGTCAGGGTGCTGAACCTAATCGGCGTGTACTCCCGGGCCGGAGCGCCCGGGCCAGGTATCGTCTCAGTCGTCTTCCGGGGCACCATCGCCGCTGGCCAGCCCGAGCCCGGCCGCGAAGCGCTGGAACTCCGTTGGTTCACGCCGCAGGAGATCCCCTGGGATGAACTGGCATACGACACCACGCGCTGGGCACTTAGCGCGTGGGCCGAGGGACTCGGAAAGCCGCTGGACGCGTGACACGCAGTAACGCGCGGCGTTATCTTTAGGCGCGCAACGCCCCATATCAACAGGAGCCCCGCACATGGAATACAGGACGCTCGGCAACTCCGGCCTCAAGGTCTCGGTCACCGGCCTCGGCTGCAACAACTTCGGCATGAAGATCGACGCCGGCCAGACCGCCGAAGTCGTCAACAAGGCGATCGAGGTCGGCATCAACTTCTTCGACACCGCGGACATCTACGGCGGCACGAAGTCCGAGGAGTTCCTCGGCGCGGCACTCGGTGCAAAGCGGCGAGACGTAGTGGTCGCCACCAAGTTCTCGAGTCCCCTCGGCGGCGACACGCCGCTGAAGCGCGGCGGCTCCCGGCGCTGGATCATGCAGGCCGTCGAAGACAGCCTCCGCCGCCTCGGCACGGACTACATCGACCTCTACCAGTACCACTTCCCCGATGCCGACACTCCGATTGAGGAGACGCTGCGCGCCCTGGATGACCTGGTGCGCCACGGCAAGGTCCGCTACATCGGCTGCTCCAACATGGCCGGCTGGCAGGTCGTGGAAGCGGAATGGACCGCGCGAACCGAGCACCTGGCCCGCTTCGTCACCGCCCAGAACGAGTACAGCCTCCTCAATCGCGGCGTGGAAGCGGAACTAGTCCCGGCCTGCCGGCAGTACGCAATCGGACTGCTCCCCTACTTCCCGCTCGCCAGCGGCTTCCTCACCGGCAAATACCATCGCGGCGAAGCGCCGCCGCAGGGCTCCCGGCTCGCTCTCTGGGGGCCACGTGGGCAGGCAGTCATGTCAGACGCTAACTTCGCTGTACTCCAGCGCCTGGAGTCCTTCGCAAAGGAGCGCGGCCGCTCGGTACTCGAACTGGCATTTGGCTGGCTTCTCGGCCACGGCCACGTCCCCAGCGTCATCGCTGGCGCCACCACGGCCGATCAGGTAGAACAGAACGCGAAGGCTTCCGAATGGCGACTGTCTCCCGAGGAAATGGCCCAGGTGGACGAGCTCGCGCAGGTGGAGAAATGACATGCAGCGATTCATGATGAGGCTCGACCCCGCGTGGCGGCCCTTGCTCTGGCCCTTCGGCGCCGCCGAACCGTCCTCCTTCGTCGAAGTCGACGAAAAGCGGGTGCGATTCAAATTCGGATACCTGTTCGACCGGTCCGTCCTTCGCGAGGAGATAGAGCGGGCCTACAGGCGGGATTGGCCGATCTGGATGGGCGTCGGCTGGCGCTCCAACCTCCGCGGCGTGATCGGGCTCATCGGTTCGACTCGCGGCGTCGCGGAAATCCAGCTGCGCAGCAGGTCCCGCGCCTGGCGGGTCTTCCCGTGCGACAGGATCGCCGTTTCGCTCCTTGACCCCGACGGCTTCGTCGCCGCTTTGCAGCCGCGCGATGTGGCAACACTACCCCCTGTAGCGCCACAGCCCGCCTCGACGCCGCCAGAGGCGGAGGGCGCCGCACCGCCGAAACGAAAGGCGCCCGGCCGCCCCGCGGGCCGTTCCAGCAGCCGGCAGGCCCAGAGACCGCCCCGCAAGCGTCACCCTGCGCCCTGAACGGCGCATTTCTTTGACCGCCCAGCAGCGCCGTCTGTATCATCGTCCCTGCCCGATAGCGACTCGATTCCAAGGAGACCCCCGTGCAAATCAGCGTTGAAGCCGGAGACATCACGAAGAGCAAAGCCGACGCGATCATCGTGAACCTTTTCCAGGGCGTGACCAGCCCCGGCGGTGCGACGGGAGCGGCGGACAAGGCCCTCGGCGGCGCTATCAGCGCCCTCATCAAAGACGGCGAGATCAAGGGCAAGCGCGGCGAGGTGCACCTCGTGCACTCCCTCGGAAAGATCCCGTCCAGCCGCGTCCTCGTCGCTGGTCTCGGCAAGTCCGCAGAGTTCGACCTCAACGTCATCCGAAACCTGATGGGCACAGCTACCCGTCGCGCCCGGGCTGCGCGGGCCCGCACCGTCGCCACGATCCTCCACGGCGCCGGTATCGCCGGCCTCGACCCGGCGAAGTGCGCGCAGGCCATCGCGGAAGGCGCCGCGCTGGGGGCATACCGTTTCCGCAAGTACAAGGACAGCGGGGAGGACGAAACCCCAGACGTCGAGACGCTGACCATCGTGGAGTCTGACTCCTCCAAAACAGACGCAATCAAGCGCGGCGTCGAGCAGGGTATAATCCTCGCCCAGGCCGCCAATCACACCCGCGACATGGCGAACGAGCCCGCCAACGAACTGCCGCCGGCCGCCCTTGCGGACCGCGCGAAGGCGCTCGCGCAGGACGCGGGCCTGGACTGCGAGATCCTGGACGACGCGAAGATCCGCGAGATGGGCATGGGGGCGCTGATGGGCGTCGGCGTCGGCTCCGCGCGTCCTCCGCGCTTCATCATCCTCCGCTACAAGGGCGACAAGGACAGCAAGAACACCCTCGGGCTTATCGGCAAGGGGATTACATTCGATTCCGGCGGCATCTCCATCAAGCCGGCCGCCGGGATGGAGGCCATGAAGGGCGATATGTCCGGCGCGGCAGCCGTCATCTCCACCATGTGGGCGATCGGCAAGCTCAAGCCGAAGATCAACGTCACCTGCATGGTCCCGACGGCCGAGAATATGCCTTCCGGCACCGCCACCCGGCCGGGAGACGTCGTGCGGGCACTTAACGGAAAGACGATCGAGGTCATCAACACGGACGCCGAAGGCCGCCTGATCCTGGCCGACGCGATCTGCCTGGCCCGCAGGGAAGGCCTTTCGCCGATAGTCGACGTCGCCACCCTCACCGGCGCCATGCAGGTCGCCCTCGGCCCCGGCGCAACCGGCTTCTTCGCCACCGCGGACGATCTCGCCGACAGCGTGTCGAATGCCGGCGCGCAGAGCGGCGAGAAGATGTGGCGCTTCCCCCTCATCGACGAGTACCGCGAAGGGCTCAAGAGCAACGTCGCCGACATCAAGAACACCGGCAACCGGTTCGGCGGCGCCATCAGCGCCGCCAACTTCCTGCACTTCTTCGTCGAAGACACACCGTGGGTGCACATCGACATGGCCGGTACGGACGACTCCGACAAGGAGAAGGGAGTCCTTGTTAAGGGCTCAACCGGCATCCCGACGCGAACGCTCATCAACTTCGTCCTGTCCCGCGCGTAGGCGCGCACGGCATCAGGCCGATTGCCACCGGCATTGCGGGCCGAAACGCCCTCATCACACGCGCGCGCCGGACGCGACTATGAGGTCTGGAAAGGGGAGACGAAATGCAGACAGCGGGATCCTCGAAAGATGAAAAGGCGGTCGAAAAGGAGTTCGCGGTCACGCTCGACCTCGACCATGGCTACCAGTTCGATGCGAAGTTCGACTCGCCGGGCATCCCGCACCTGCGCATCGACGAAACGCCTCCTATCGGCGATGGCGCCGGGCCCAGTCCAGCGCGACTTCTCGCGACAGCAGTCGGCCATTGCCTGGCTTCCAGTGCGCTCTACTGCCTCCGGAAGGCGCGCATCGACGTGCTGGATATGACCGTTGTCGTGCGAGGGGAGATGGTAAGGAACGACGCGGGCCGCCTGCGGGTCGGGAGGCTCGCCGTCCAACTGGCGCCGCGCGTCGCCGAGCGCGACGTCGAGCGGATGAAGCGCTGCCTGCAGATCTTCGAGGACTTCTGCGTGGTCACCGGCGCGGTGCGGGACGGCGTCACCGTTGACGTGGACGTATCACCCGTCCCGTCGTAGCTACGAACACCAGTCCTAGACCCAGCAATGGCCCGACATTACCATCGTTGGTAGCCGCCTCACTCACATGGCCCAGTGACAACGTCAGTATCCGTCCGCGTTCCCGCCACCAGCGCCAACCTCGGCCCCGGCTTCGACTGCCTGGGAATGGCGCTCGACCTCTGGGGGACCATCACCCTTTCCCGGGCCGAGAAGAACTCCGGCGACGATCCGATGGCCACGATGGCCCTCACCGCGGCCCGGCGCCTCTTCGATCGCACCGGCTCTCCCGGCGAGCCGCTCTGCGCGGCCTACGAAGGCGCCGTCCCCCTTGCCCGCGGCCTTGGCGCTTCCGCCGTCGCCCGCGTTGGCGGGCTCGTCGCGGCCAACCGTCTGGCCGGCGACCCCCTGGACCGCGACGGACTGCTCGAAATCGCGGCCGAACTGGAAGGACACGCCGACAACGCCGCGCCTGCCGTGTTCGGCGGGCTGCAAGTCTCGGTGGTCACCCCGGCCGGCCCGTCTGCCCCGGCCGCCGTGCTGCACACGGCGGCGCCGCTCCCCGCCGGGCTTCACGCGGTGCTCCTCGTGCCGGAGATACGGATCGCCACGAAAGACGCGCGCCGCGTGCTCCCCAGGTCACTGACGCGCGAGGACGCGGTCTTTAACATCGGCCGCGCCGCGTTGCTCGTTGCCGCCATGGCCCGCGGACGCTTCGACCTCCTGGACGCCGCAACCCAGGACAGGCTGCACCAGAAGCCTCGCTCGAAGCTGTTCCCGGCGATGCCCGCGATCTTCGAGGCAGCCCTCGCCGCCGGTGCCCACGCCGCCTACCTCTCCGGCAGCGGCTCCACCCTCTGCGCGCTCGCCACCGCCAACATGCAGGGAATCGCCGACGCCATGCTGGAGGCGGCCCGAGGGCGCAACATCACAGGCAAAACGATCATCACGCGCCCCGCGGAAAGCGGCGCCGAGGTGGTGTCAGAGTCATGAGCCTCATCGTCCAGAAGTACGGCGGCACATCCGTTGCCGGCGCAGAGCGGATCAAGGCGGTCGCCCAACGGCTCATCAAGCGCCACGCTGCCGGCGATGACCTCGTCGTCGTCGTATCCGCCATGGGCGACGCGACAGACGACCTCATCGCCCTGGCCGCTGAGATCACCGACCGCCCGGAAGCGCGCGAGATGGACCTCCTTCTCTCGACCGGCGAGATCGTTACCTCGACTCTCCTCGCCATGGCGCTCAAGCACGAAGGGCAGCCCGCTGTTGCCCTGTCCGGCGCGCAGGCCGGAATCGGCACCGACCACCGCTACGGCCGCGCCCGCATCCTCAAGGTCAACCCGTCCCGCGTCCGGAAGGAGCTCGATGCCGGCAACATCGTCATCGTCGCCGGCTTCCAGGGGCTTTCCGACGAGATGGAGCTGACCACGCTCGGCCGCGGCGGATCGGACACGACGGCCGTCGCGCTGGCAGCAGCCATGAAGGCCGACCGCTGCGAGATCTAC
>JBBISJ010000007.1:77234-102479 GCA_037441345.1 Chloroflexota bacterium | reverse complement strand
ACGTACAGCGGGAACGGCGTCAGGTAGCGGATATCGTGAGTCACGCCCGACGGGAACACCTTGAGGGAGGCCTCATAAAGCGCGGCGGAGGTCGGGTGCAGACGAGTGTAGGCGTCCACGATCGATTCGGCCATGACAGTCAGGATTGTAGCAATGCCCGGCCTATGCGCTATTCGCGCATGCCCGGCAACGCCGGATAGCCGCCCGGATGATGTGTTTGGCGGCCTGGGGCAGAAAGAGACCTAGGGCCGAGGGTGGTAGTACGGGAGGATCGGCAGGTCGCGCATGGAGATCAGGCCCGTGAGCCGGCTCCGGCCAACCGCCGGCACACAGTTTGCGAGGATTGCCGCTGTCGCCGAATCGCCCTGGACGCCGCCGGGGATGGTGAGCCGCACGGGTGGCTCGGCGTCGATCTCGATGACGTCCCGCGCATCCCGGGCGCCGAGCGACATCTCGAGGTCCAGGCGGATCACTTCCTGCGAACTCATGATGCCGCGCGCCGACTGTTTCAGGCCGGTCGCGTATCCCTTCTCGATGCTGAAGTACTCGGTACGCCTGCGCTCGGTGGAGAGGACCGGCTCCAGGGTTTCATTGACGTCCTCCAGCCGCCAGCCGAGCGTGTCCGCGATCATGAACACGGACTCCCGCAGACCGACGTGTCCAATCGAACCGTCCGCTGCGCCGCGCTCAAAGCCGTGCGGTGTCAGGCCGAGCCCCGCTTTGCGCTGCAATTGAATCCGCCGTGTGCTGAGGTCCACCACCCGCTGCACGCGGATCGCTTTCACAGACTGCGTTGTCGTCATCATGAAGAGCGGCAGTATGTCCATCACGAACCCCGGGTTGACTCCGGAGCCCATGATGCGAACGCCGCTTTCGCGCGCCCGCCTGTCGAGCTTCTGGGATATCTCCGGGTAGGTCGCCCAGGAGAACGCAAGCTCCTCGCAGCTCGAGATGACGCTCTTTTCTGCCGTCACGATCTGGCTGAGCTGCGGATAAACCTCCGTGAGGGACGAGCCGGTACAGTGGACCACGACGTCCGCGTACACTTCCTTCAGGACCGCATCGACGTCGTAGTGCACTGGTATGCCGAGCGTGTGGCCAACCCCTGCCGTGTCGCCGAGGTCACGCCCGGACTTCGCCGGGCTGGAGTCGATGGCGCCCACGATCTCGATCAGCGGGTTACTGAGGCAGGCGCGTACCACCAGGGAGCCGATCGCGCCGATGCCGAAATGTATCGTGCGCACCTTCTCCTTCTGGAGATAAGGCTCCACGTTCCAGGGCGCGGGTCCAGTGCCCGGGCTATCCCCGGCAAAATTGCCAAAACTCGTGTCACTCATCCCGAACTCTCGCCCGTAGCCTCACCGGACGCCGGCGCTTCGTCATGAACCCACTGCATGGGTGCCTGCGTTCCGTACATAACAACACGGTTCGCGGTATTCACGTTACATCTTTGCAGGAGCGGAAGAACTCGAGTGCAATGTGATTGAAAACCTCGGCGGCCTCGAAATACACGGAGTGCGCCGTACCGGGGACAACGATCACTCTGGACCCTGGAATCAACGACGACGCGACCTCCATCAGTGGCACGGGCATCACCTCGTCGTGCTCACCGCCGATGAACAGCACGGGCATCGGCAGCGCCGAAAGCGATTCGTGTGTGGGGCTTGACCGCGGATCGCGCTCCAGCGCGCGCAGGCGCGTGATCTGCGCCTCCGACCTGAGGCGGTTCGGTCCGAACTCGTTGAGCAGGCGTATCTGCCTGTAGAGAAACGCCAGGTGCCGGTGGTTGGCGGAGAACTCGCGCGCCAGCGCCCGGCGGACCCCATCCGACCGCCGGCGCTCCCAGATGCCTTGCGCGTGGGCCCGGAGATCGTTGCTGGAAGCCAGCCAGACCTCACGCCGCATACCCGCGAAGCTGTTCGCCATCAGCAACCCGCGTACCCTTTCCGGCCTGGACAGGGCCGCGGTCAGCGCCGTGAATCCGCCCATGGATTGCCCCGCAAGGATCGCCGACTCGATCTCGAGGAAGTCCAGGAGCGCCAGCAAATCCTGGGCGAACGCCTCCGGCCCTCGGTCGTCCGGGTCGGGGGTCAGCCCCCAGCCGCGGTGATCGAAAGTGATGACGCGGTGATGACGTGCGAAGACGGGCACCTGCTGCCACCAGCTGAGGTGATTGCCGCCCGCTCCGTGGGCCAGGACGACCGGGAACCCCTTGCCGTGCTCTTCGTAGTAGATTTCGGTGCCGTTGACGGCGGCGAAAGGCATTGCGAGGGAATCCTAAGCGCACAGCGCGCGAATTCGCAACAATCCACAAAGTGTGGATAAGAACTGGGAAAGAGTGATAGCAATTGACAGAACGGGCGGCTAGAATCAAGACAGATGGCACCGGTCCGGACGATCTCGCGTCGAAGGAGCGGCAGCACTTCGCTGCCGCCGGTCGCGGTGTCCGAGGACCAGGGGGTTGAAACCGCTAGCCCTGTCGGGGCGGATCCCCCGCATCGGCCGTCCCCCGCTGGGAGACGGCGCCACCGCCCCAGGACACCTGATGCTGACCATGTGGTTGAGGCCAGCGTTGCGCCGCCGCCCGTGGCAGAGCCGGAGGCGAAGCCGAAGCGCGCACGTGGGAGCCGGGGTGGCAGGGGGCGGAAGCCCGCCGCTGAAATAGGCCGCGAAACCGCTCCCAGCGCTCCGCAGACCCCCTCGCCGCCTGTCGAGGGACCTCCCGGCAAAGGCGCGCCCAGGGCGCGGCGTGCCCCTCGTCCCGAACCTTCCGCTGCCTACGACGACGCAGCGCCCGCACGGCCGGCGATTGCGCCCGCCAAGCCCCGCGTCCCCGTCACGGGGGCGCCCACGGAGGTGCCCGCGCCGTTCGCCCATAACGCCGAGTATGAGTTCGCCCGTATCCTCGACTTCTACGGCCTGGAATGGGAGTACGAGCCCCGGTCATTCCCCCTGCGCTGGGAACGCGGGCACGTTACGGAGGCGTTCACGCCGGACTTTTACTTACCGGACCTCGACCTGTTCGTGGAACTGACCACGCTGAAGTCCGGCCTGACCGCCGAGAAGAACCGGAAGATGCGGCTTCTCCAGGAGCTCTACCCTGACACGAAGATCATCATGCTCAAGAAGCGGGACTATCTCCGGCTCCTTGCCAAGTATGGGTATGGCGCGATTTCGCCCACGCAGGTGCCTGACATTGACCGCGTATTGATCCCGACAACGAAACTGCAGCAGAAGGTGGCCGAGCTGGGCGAGCGAATCAGCAGGGACTACGCCGGCAAGGAGCCGGTGCTTGTCGGGGTACTCCGCGGGGTGATGTGTTTCGCCGCCGATCTCATGCGTCAGATCTCGCTTCCCACATCGGTTGACTTCATGGCCGTATCGTCATACGACGGCAATGGGGCCGCGGCGGTCAGGATTCTCAAGGACCTTGAGCTGAACCTCAAGGGCAAGGACGTGATCCTGGTCGAGGACATCGTGGACACCGGGATGACGCTGAATCACGTCATCGAGTACCTGAGCACCAAGCGTCCGGCGTCGGTGAAAGTGTGCACGCTGCTCGACAAACGCGCCCGCCGACTGATCGATGTCCCCGTAGAGTATGTAGGCTTCGAGATCCCGGACGAGTTCGTCGTCGGCTACGGCCTCGATTTTAACCAGCGCTTCCGCAACCTGCCGTTCATCGCCACCCTCAAGCACGACTTGCTGCCCTAGACGGCGGAGTCCACCGCTGCGCCCGCTGACCTCGACTACTGCTTAACCAGCCCGATGACGTTGCCTTCCGGGTCGGCCATTTGCGCGATCGTCGGCCCGCCGGGCACATCGAACGGCTCCATGACCCGCCCGCCGCCCAGCGATTCGGCTTTCGCCAGCGTCTCCACCAGGTCCAGCACCTGGACGAAGATCACCACCCTCGGTGGGTCTCCGACAGTGATGCCTCCGCCGACTCCCGCCTCCCGCCCCCCGATGCCCGGCTCCACGAACCCGTAGCCCATCGGATTGTCCGTATTGATCTTCCAGCCGAAGATCTGCCGGTAGAACTCCTGCAGCCGCGCCGGGTCGCGGCCGCGTATTTCGAAGTGGACGACGGGACGTGTCATGATTGCCTCCCTCCTGGCTTCCTGCCTGAAATCATAGCGCGCCGGGACGGCAACCGGCCGGTGATATACTGGTCTTCGTTCCGGAGAATGCCCCCGTTGCGCAGCCGTCACTTGCTCTCGATCAACGATCTGTCGGCATCTGATCTTGAGCTGCTCATCCGCACCGCCATGGCGCTTAAGGATCGGGGCAAGACCAAAAGTCTCTCCGGCCGCGTACTGGCGCTGGTCTTCGAGAAACCTTCCCTGCGCACCCGCGTTTCCTTTGATGTGGCCATGCGTCAAATGGGTGGCGACTGCATCTACCTCTCCCCTCCCGAAGTTGGCATTGGTTCGCGCGAACCGGCCTCAGATGTCGCGCAGGTGCTGAGCCGCTACGTGGACGCGATAGCCGCGCGGACGTTCGAGCAGAAGACCGTGGAGGACCTTGCGGGATGGTCCACGGTTCCCGTGATCAATGCGCTGTCGGACGAGGAGCACCCCTGCCAGGCCCTGGCCGACCTCCTGACCATACGCGAGAAGAAGGGGCGTCTCGGCGGCGTTTCGGTCGCTTACGTCGGCGATGGGAACAACGTCGCCGCGTCGTTGGCCCTCGCCGCCGGCCTGTCCGGGATGACCCTGAAACTGGCCTCCCCTCCCGGATACGAGCTGTCCGGAGAAGTGTTGAGCGCCGCCGTCGAGGCGGCCCGCGCATCCGGCGGGGCGATCTCTCTGTCGGCTGACCCCGGTGAGGCTGTCGCCGACGCCGACGTTGTCTACACCGACGTCTGGGCCAGCATGGGCCAGGAGTCGGAGGCGTCAGCGAGGCGTGAGTTCTTTGCCGGCTACACCGTCGACGCCCGCCTGATGGCGTCCGCTAAGCCGGACGCCATCTTCATGCACGACCTGCCGGCGCACAGGGGTGAAGAGGTCGCCGCGGATGTGATCGATGGACCTCAATCCGTCGTATTTGACCAGGCCGAGAACCGTCTGCACGCCCAGAAGGCAGTGCTGCTTGCGCTCCTGGCCCCGGAGGTGGTCGAGTAAATGGGCCTCTGGGACACCGTTAACCGCTCACTTAACAGCTTTGAGCCGGCGAGCATCATTGACATCATCAGCATTGCGGTGCTGATCTACCTTGGTCTCCTGCTCCTCAAGGGCACCACCGCCATGTCGCTCCTCCGCGGGATCATCATCGTCGTGATCGGTGCCGTAATCCTGACCGAGGCGATGAACCTCACGGTGCTGAGCTGGCTGCTGCGCAACTCCTTCCCTGCCCTGCTGATCGCTATCCCGATCATCTTCCAGGCGGAGATCCGCCGCTTCCTGGAGCGCGTCGGCCGCACCGGCCGTTGGCCGTGGCCCGGCCGCGCCCTCTACGAGGGCGTCGTCGATTCCATCGCCGAGGCCTGCGTCATGTTTGGCGAGAAGCGCATGGGCGCGATCGTCGTCATCGAACGGGAAACAGGCCTTGAGGAGTACATCGACACCGGCGTCAAAGTGGATGCGTTGTGCTCAACGCAACTTCTCCAGTCGATCTTCTATCCGAACTCGGCTCTCCACGATGGGGCGGCGGTGGTGCGCGAAGACCGGGTGGTGGCGGCTGGCGTGACCCTGCCGCTGTCCGACCAGATGGACGGCTTTCACGGCACGCGCCACCGCGCGGCACTCGGCATAACGGAGCGCACGGACGCCGTATCGGTCGTTGTATCCGAGGAAAGCGGACAGGTTTCGATCGCCGCGAACGGTCGAGTCATCTCCAACCTGGACGGTCCGCGGCTCCGCGGCATCCTGAGGAGCCTTCTCCTCCCCCAGGTTGATCTTGACCGACCGGCGGGCCGCCGGTTGCCCAGGCTCAGTCGTTAGCCATGTCCCGCTTCCTGTATACAATCCGCGAGGGCGCCGCCTTCTTCAGGATGGTGTTCAGCGCCGGCGCGCGTTCCGTGCGGGAGAATAGTGGCCTCGCCACAATGTCCGTGGTCCTGGCATTCGCCCTCTGGATCCTAGTGACCGACGCGGAAAACCCCACGCAGGAACGCGTCCTGCCCGTGGACATACCTGTTGAAACTGTGAACCTGCCGGACGACGTGGCCGTGGCCGGCGAGCTTCAGCCGGTCCGCCTGCGGGTCAAGGTAGCCGAGGACGTCTTCGACAGTCTAACCGAAGCGGATTTCGAGGCAACAGTCGACCTGGAAGGCCTCACGGTCGGCGAATACGAACTGCCGGTTGAGGTGCGCACGCTCACGAGCAGGGGTGGACTCCGCATCGAAACCGTCCTTCCGGAGCGGATCACGGTCGTCCTTGCTCAACTCACCGGGAAGACCGTTCCGGTGGAGGTCGAGTCCATTGGCGAGCCGCCCAGTGGCTACACGATGAGCGCCCCGGAGCCGGATGACCGGGAGGTGTTTGTGTCCGGTCCTCAGGACGCGGTGGACCGTGTAAGCGGCGTGATCGCTGAGATTGACGTGGATGGCAAGACCGAGACCGTGGACCAGGCGGTGCGACTCTCAGCGCGGGACAGCAGAGGCATCCTCGTCCAGGGTGTTGACCTTGAGCCGGCTGTCACCCAGGTGCGGGTGGAGATCGAGCAGCAGAAGTTCAGCCGGTCGGTTTCCGTTTCGCCGCAGCTTACCGGCTCACCTGCGGACGGCTATAACGTCGTCGGCGTCTCGGTGAATCCGCCCGTAGTCACTATCCGTGGTGACAAGGTGTTTATCGAGGGGACGGTTTCGGTCCCCACCAAGCCGTTGGGGCTGCAGGGCGCCACCGGGGATCTGGTGCGCACTGTGTCCCTCGATCTGCCGCCCGGCGCGGAGTTGACCGGCGGGGTGCCGGTCGTCACCGTGACGGTGACGATCGCACCGGCCCAGGGCGTGATGCAGTTCGTTGTCCCCCTGTCGGCTACCGGTCTGGCCGGGGATCTCTCGATTGCGGGAGCCCTTCCGTCGGTGACCGTGACTCTGCAAGGTGATCTTCCCGCGCTGCGTGAACTGGCGCCGAACGATATCGCGGCGCGCGTCGATCTGGATGGGAAGGACGCGGGCAAGCACCGGCTCGCTGTCCTGGTGACCGTTGCTGAGGGCATTGCAGTTCAGTCTTCTACCCCGGCCGAAGTTGAAATCGTCCTGGAGAAACGGTAGGTGGTGGTCTGCGCTGATGAGGCGCTTGGGCAGGTGAAGCCGGCGGCCCGAAAGGCCGTCGTCGCCATTGTCGGCCGCCCGAACGTCGGCAAGTCCACTCTCTTCAATCGGTTGATCGGCCGCCGTCAGGCCATCGTTGAGGACATCCCGGGCACCACGCGGGATCGCCTGTACGCCGATGTCGAATGGAAGGGGCTGCGCTACACGTTAATCGATACCGGCGGCCTCGAGCCCGACTCCGCAGAGGCGTATCCGGCGCTCATTCGTGACCAGGTGTCCGTGGCGCTGACCGAGGGAGACGTCGTTCTGTTCGTCGTCGATGCGACGACAGGCGTTACCCCCACCGATATCGAGATCAGCGAACAGCTCAGGAAGCGCGGCCGGCCCATCCTGCTGCTCGCCAACAAGGCTGACAATCCGGCCCGCCAGGAACTCGCGGTGGAGTTCTACCGTCTCGGGCTCGGTGAACCGATGCCGGTCAGCGCCTATCACGGGCTGGGCGTGCGCGAGGTGCAGGACCAGTTGCTGGAACTGATCCCCGCCGTCGGAACCGAAGAGGAGGTCGCGGCACTGCGCATCGCTGTGGTAGGCCGGCCCAATGTCGGCAAGTCCGCGCTGATCAACGCCATCCTCGGCCAGGAGCGCGTAATCGAGAGCGAGGTAGCCGGAACGACGCGGGACGCCGTGGACACACCCTTCCGCCTGGGAGATCGCGACATCGTGCTCGTCGACACCGCCGGGATCAGGCGCCCCGGCAAAGTGGAGAAGGGCATCGAGAAATACAGCGTCATGCGCGCACGCGATGCCATCCAGAGGTGTGACGTCGCTGTTCTGGTCCTCGACGCGAGCGAGAAACTCGCTCAGCAGGACCTACACATCGCCGGGATGATCGCGGACGCCTGCAAGGGAATGATCGTGGCCCTGAACAAATGGGATGTCCTTGAAGACACTGAAGAGAACCGCGCGGCGTTTGCGCGGCGCATCGTTGGCCGGATGAAATTCGCGCCGTGGGCGCCCCTTGCCTTCATTTCGGCAAAGACACGCCTTAACATCGACGGTCTGCTTGACCTCGCGCTGGAGATCGGTGATGTGCGCAGCGAGCGCATCCCGACCAGCGAAGTGAACGCAGCCCTGCGCGACGCCGTCGCCACCCATCCACCGCCTGTCACGGGTAAGCGCCAGCTGCGCCTCCGGTACGCAACCCAGGTCGCGGCCCGCCCGCCCACCTTCGTCGTTTTCTGCAACGACGCGAGCCTGGTGCACTTCTCCTACCGACGCTACCTGGAGAACGCGTTCCGCCGTCGCTTTGGCTTCGAGGGGACTGCCATCAGGATGGAGTTCCGGAGCAAAGGCGAATGAACCTTCTGCACCTCGCCGCTGTGGTGGTCGCCTCGTACCTGGTCGGAGCGATTCCATTTGGCTACCTGTTGGGTCGCGTGCTGCGCGGGATCGACATCCGGGAGCACGGCAGCGGTGTGATTGGCGCGACGAACGTGCTGCGTGTGCTCGGCCGCGGGCCGTTTGTCGTCGTGATGGTGCTGGACACCCTCAAGGGTTACGCGCCGACGATGATCGCCTGGTACGTCTTCCACACTCACGACATGCAGGTCGCGGCGGGCATCGCCGCCGTGCTGGGCCACGACTTCCCTGTCTACATCGGCTTTCGCGGCGGGCGCGGAGCAGCAGTCTCCTTTGGCGTCTACGCGGCCCTGGCCATGCCCCTGTTCGTGGGCATGCTCGCGGCTGGACTCTTCATTGTGTTTGCGCTGCGCTATATGAGCCTGATGTCTATTGTGACCGTTCCCGCCGGCGCCGTTGTGATGCTGTTGCTCGCTGTTTTCGGGGTAGACACCTGGGTCCTTCGGGACTTCACTTACACCAAGTCGA
Organism: Chloroflexota bacterium; assembly: GCA_037441345.1. Taxonomy (GTDB): domain Bacteria; phylum Chloroflexota; class Dehalococcoidia; order SM23-28-2; family RBG-16-64-32; genus DATKKM01. The sequence continues at coordinate 93,376 of JBBISJ010000007.1, read as the reverse complement.
TCTTCGGCGCGTTCGCTACTTTCTTTGTATTGGTGAGGCACCTGCCCAACATGAAACGGCTCATTCGCGGCACCGAGCCGAAGATTGGGCAGTCAGCGAAGGAACACGCACCGGGTACGGCCGCGAAACGGGCTAGGCGAGGAGCGAATTGACAGTGGAATTGCTTTCGCGCGCTGAACTGGAGAAGGCCGTCACCGGCCTGGACGCGGATTACGTCGAGATCCGGCTGGACGACACCGAGTCCAACCGCATTGTCTACCGCGGCAAGGAGTTAGAGGAGATTGGCCGCGCCCGGAGCTTCGGGGGCTGCGTCCGTGCCCTGGTGAACGGCGGCTGGGGATTCGCCAGCTTCAATGAGCCGGTCCGGCTCCGTGAGCGCGCTGAACAGGCTGTGTCACAGGCCAGGCACGTCGGCAAAGAGAAAAGCACGCTGGCGCCGGTGGAGCCTGTCGTCGCTTCCGTGCCGGCAATCGTTCTTCAGGACCCACGTAAGATCACACTCGCGCGCAAGAAGGAACTGCTCGATTCGTACAACGATGCGATGTTGTCGGTTGAGGGTGTCACAAGCACGAACCTCGTCTACTCGGATGCCCACAAGCGTGTGACGTTCGCCAACTCGGAGGGGTCATTCATCGAACAGGAGCGGATCGATGTCGTGTCGCGGCTGGCCGCCACTGCCCGGCGAAACGGCGATATGCAGCAGGCCAGCGTCAGCCTCGGTGCGCTAAACGACTTCTCATACGTTGAAACCCTGGACGAGGTCGCGCACATGGTGGCACACCGCGCCGTGGAGTTGCTGAACGCACCGTACTGCGAAGCGGGCGTGTACCCCGTCGTCCTCGACCCGGTGCTGGCCGGCGTTTTCTGCCACGAGGCCTTTGGCCACCTGTCCGAATCCGACCATGTGTACGAGAACGAACGGATGAAGGAGGTCATGGTACTCGGGCGGCAGTTCGGGCAGAAGCACCTCAACATCGTTGACGGAGCCGCGGTGCCTGACCTGCGCGGCAGCTACGCGTACGACGATGAAGGCGTTCCCGCGCAGAAAACGGACCTGATTCGCGAAGGAGTCCTCGTCGGCCGCATTCACTCGCGAGAGACAGCCGGCAAGATGGGCGAGCCCTTGACCGGCAATGCGCGTGCGATCGACTATCGCTTCCCGCCTATCGTCCGCATGACCAACACCTACATCGAGCCCGGCGACGCCACCTTCGAAGACATCATCGGCGACATAAAGCTGGGCGTGTACGCCCGCAACTGGTACGGCGGCACGACAAGCATGGAGATGTTCACGTTCTCTGCAGGCGAAGCGTTCATGATTCGCGACGGCAAGATCGCGGAGCTGGTGCGTCCGGTCAAGCTGACCGGTAACCTCTTCACGACGCTCGAGAACATCGACGCTATCGGCACGGACCTTGACTTCAACCAGGGTGGCGGCTGTGGCAAGGGAGGCCAGATGCCGCTCCCCGTCAGCAACGGCAGCGCTCACATCCGCATCCAGGACTGCGTCGTGGGGGAGCGTTAATCATGGTAGAAGCTGTCATGGAGCAAGTCCTCAACGCCGCCATGCGCGCCGGTGCCTCGCAGGCCGAAGTGTTCCGCGTTGTCAGCGAAGAAACGCCCGTCAAGTTCGAGGCAAACCGCCTGAAAGAGTTGAACGCCCGGCAGTCCGCCGGTCTGGCGCTCCGCGTCATCGCGAACGGGCGCATCGGCTTCGCATCCAGCACACGGCCTGGGGATGTCGACGGATTGGTGCTGGCCGCTATGGAGACGGCTCCGTTCGGCCCCGAAGCAAAGTTTGATTTCCCGGCCCGGTCGGAGCCTGCCGACGTCGCAGCCTTCGACTGGGCAACGCAGCAACTGGCGGTGGATGACATGATCGCGATGGGGCAGCGTCTCATTGACGCGGTGCGCCGTGTAGAACCGGAGATTCAGTGCGAGGCCCACATCCGCCGGACGGCCGGCACGATATCTCTGGCGAACAGCAACGGCGGCGAGTTCTCGTACCGGGACTCGATGTTGTCGGCCTGGGTGTACGGGACCCTGATCCGCGGGACGGACATGCTCTTCGTCGGTGATGGCGACGCGACCTGTCGCGCAGAGGTGGACCTGGAGCGGATCGAGCGCGAAGTGGCCGCGCAGATTGAGCACTCAAGACGAAACGCTGAAACCCGGACTGCTGACCTGCCCGTGGTCTTCACCTCCATGGGCGTCGTTGAGGCGCTGGTGGGGCCGCTCACCACCGCCTTCAACGGCCGCCTGGTCCACCAGGGCCAGTCGCCCCTGGGGGACAGTCTGGGCCAGGCGAAATACGACCCGCGCATCTCGGTCCACGATGATGCCACTCTCGACATGCGGCCCGGTGCAAGGCCGTTCGACGACGAGGGAATCCCCAGCCGGCGCACTGCCCTGATCGAAGGCGGCGTCGTCAGGAACTTCCTGTACGACCTCCAGACCGCCGGTCTGGCGCATGTCGAGCCCACCGGCAGTGCGCAGAGGTCGCTGACCACGCAGCCCACGATCGGCCTCACCTGCCTCACTATCGCCCCCGGCGACTCGTCATTCGCAGAGATGGTCGCCGGGATCAAGGAGGGCATCGTGGTGGAGGAGTTGATGGGCGCCGGTCAGGGGAACGTCATCGGCGGTGACTTCTCGGGCAACGTCCTGCTGGGGTATAAGATTGAGAACGGAGAGATCGTCGGACGGGTGAAGAACACGATGGTGGCAGGGAACGTCCATCAGGCGCTCAGCCGGGTCGGTGCAGTCGGCCGCGAGCAGCGCTGGGTTGGCGGGACCGTCCTTGCGCCGCCGGTGATGGTTGAGCGACTCTCCGTCTCGTCCGGCGGCTCGTAACGAATAGTGATGGACTTCGAATCATACCTCGACGAGATTGCGGACTCGTCTCGGAAGCTCAAGGTGTCCGGCCTGCAACGCCTTTCAAACCTGCCGGGTGACCCCATCGAGCGCCTCGCGCAGCGGTGGCCTGAGATCGACCTGCGGCGCCGGCGGAAGATCGTCGAGGCCCTGAACAATCTCGAAGAGGACAGCGTCGAATACAACTTCGACCAAGTGTTCATCCTGGCCCTGGAAGATGCCGATGCCGAGGTGCGCCTTGCCGCTATCCGGGGCCTGTGGGAGTGCGAATCACCCGCCCTGATTGACTCGTTTGCCGCGCTCCTTGAGGGCGACGACAACGGTGCCGTCCGCGCCGAGGCCGCGCTGGCGCTCGGCCGGTTCGTTGTCCTCGCCGAACTTGGCCGCCTGCGGCCACGCTACTTTGAACGCGTGGAATCAGCGCTGGCGCGCGCAATTGAGAAGCCCGCTGAACTTGAAGAAGTCCGCGCTCGCGCGCTGGAGGCGATCGGCGCTCACGACGCGCCGTGGGTCCGCCAGGCGGTCCGCGAAGCCTACGAAAGCGGGAACCACCGCCTGAAGGTAGGAGCTGTGCACGCGATGGGCAGGAGCTGCGAAGCCCGATGGTTGCCGCTGCTCGTCAAGGAACTGGGGAGTGATGAGGCGGAGTTGCGCTACGAAGCAGCCGTGGCCTGCGGCTCGCTCGGCGATGATGCCGCCGTGGATCCGCTCGTGCGGGTCGTCCTGGATGAGGACGACGACGTGCGGGCCGCCGCAATGGGCGCCCTCGGCGAAATCGGCGGCTCTCGAGCCAAGGACGCACTGATGCTCCTTCTGGACAGCGAGTCCCCGGCCACGCGGGAAGCGGCCGCCGCCGCGCTTGCCGAGATCGATTTCGCGGAGGACCCGCTGGGGTTCAAGCTCCGTGGCTAAAAGGCATCCTGCGCGGCGTAGTCGCGGCATTCATCCAAAGGCCGAAACGGCCGTCTCCGCCGGTGGGGTCGTCTGCCGCCGTCGTGACGGAGCCGTCCAGGTCATCATCTGCGGCCGCAACGCGGACGGCGTGTGGGGCCTGCCCAAGGGTACCCCCAACGAAGGTGAGTCGGTGGAAGAAACCGCCATCCGCGAGGTCTCGGAGGAGACCGGGCTGCAGGTCCGCATCCTGGACAAGGTGGGGACGGTCGAGTACTGGTTTGCCCGGGATGGGACCCGCTACCACAAGTGGGTCCACCATTTCCTCATGGAGGCCACCGGCGGTGACCCATCACTCCACGACCACGAGTATGATAGGGTCGAATGGCGGGACGTTGAAGACGCCATGGGGACACTCACGTTCAAGAACGAGATCGACATGGTGGCGAAAGCGCGAGACATGCTCCAGCTTGAGGCCGGCGGTGCTGGCTGACGACGTAGTCGCCCGCGGCCGCAGGGCCGTCGTCCGCCGCAAGCGCGCCGCCGACGTCCGCGACGAGTTCCGCTGGCGCTCGGACCGCGAGCTCGCCGGGTTCGACGCCTCGCGTCCGGTTCAGACCCCCTACGACAACTACATCCGCAGCTGGATGTTCGACTTCCGCTACACGGATATGCCCTCCCGCTCGTTCGCCATCGAAGACGAGCACGGCCGCCACATCGGCAACGTCATGTACTACAACTTCGACCAGGCGCGCGGCGACGCCGAAATTGGCATCAGCATCGGCGAGCGCGATTGCTGGGAGAGCGGCTACGGCACCGACGCCCTGCGTGCCCTGGTCGGCGCGCTATTCGCCGAGGGCAAACTGCGCCGGCTCTACCTTCACACGCTGGACTGGAACACCCGCGCCCAGCGCGCCTTCCAGAAGGCCGGCTTCAGCGAGTGCGGCGTCTCCTGGCGCGACGGCCGCACCTTCGTCGTCATGGAGATGTGGCGCGACCAGTCCGCCGCCCGCGTCCCTGTCGCAGCAGACGGCTAACCACTAACCACCACCCACCGCCACCGAGCGTCCTGGAATATCCAGGTCCGGAGGCGGCGGCGCCGGGTTCAGGATCCCGTGCATCAGCTGCCCCGGCACGATTGCCGTCAACTCCTCCACCGTCCACGCCCCGTCCTTCTCGATCGTGTGAATCGCCGTCTCTTCGTGGGCCAGGGACACGCTGCCACCGGCCACGTGGAAGATCTTGCCGTTCACGTTCCAGGCGTCGTCGGTGCACAGCCACACCGTCATCGGCGCGACGTGCTCCGGCGTCGGCGGCACCACCGGGTGCTGCACCGGCCCGGACTGCCCCACCTGCGTCTGGGACCGCAACTGCCGCGCGCTGTCCGGCACCGTCGCCGTCATCCGCGTCTGCGCCCCGGGCGCGATCGCGTTGCACGTCACGCCGTAGCGGCCGAGGTCTCGCGCCACCACGCGCGTCAGACCAGCGATCGCCGCCTTCGCGCCGCCGTAGTTCGCCTGCCCGGAGATGCCGCGCAGCCCTGAGATCGAGGAGAAGTTGACGATTCGCCCGAACCGTTGCTGACGCATCAGCACCGAGGCCGGTTTGATCGTGTTGAAGTGGCCCTTCAGGTGCACGTTGATCACGTCGTGCCACTCCTCCTCCGCCATGTTGAAGATCATCCGGTCACGCAGGATCCCGGCGACGTTGACCAGGATGTCGATCCGCCCGAACGCGTCCACGCACTGCGTGACCATCCGCTCGCCGCCCGCGTTGTCCGCCACGGAATCGTAGTTCCCGACGGCATTCCCGCCCGCCTGCTTGATTTCCGCGACCACCTGCTCGGCCGGCCCGTTGTCGTGGCCGGTGCCGTCGACGCTCACCCCGGGGTCGTTCACGACCACATTCGCGCCTTCCTGCGCGAGGAGCAGCGCCACCGCCCGCCCGATCCCTCGGCCCGCGCCCGTCACAACCGCGCTTCGTCCCTCTAGCTTTCCTGCCATCGAATCGCTCCTCTTCACCTATGCCCGCGCGGGCTCCGATGCTGACTGGCCGTTCCGCCCCGGCACCTCCAGATCTGCGGGCGGCGGCGCCGGGTTCGCCGTCCCTTCCAGCAGCTTCGGCACGCTCACCGTCAGCTCGTCCAGTGTCCACATCCCCGGCTTGAAAATCGTGCGCCAGGGCACAGGGTGCTCCAGCAGCGCGACATAACCGCTGTAGACGTGGAACACCTGCCCGTTGATGTTCCACGCCGCGTCCGTCGCCAGGAACGCCGTCATCGGCGCGATCATGTCCGGGTGGAGCGCCGCCAGGCGATCTTCCGTCGAGCCCTGGTCTTGCGGCTGGTTCGGCCGGGCGTCCGGGATCGTCGCCGTCAATCGAGTCCACGCCCGCGGCGCGATCGCGTTGCAGGTTATCCCGTAACGGCCGAGGTCGCGCGCGACAACTCGGGTGACCCCGGCAATCCCTGACTTCGCCGCGCCGTAATTCGCCTGCCCGGCGTTCCCCCAGAGACCCGACTCCGACGAGAAGTTGATGATCCGTCCGTAACGCTGCTGGCGCATGATGACCGACGCGGGCTTGATCGTGTTGAAGTGGCCGTGCAGGTGGACGGCGATCACCTCGTCCCACTCCTGTTCCGACATGTTGAAGATCATCCGGTCGCGCAGGATCCCGGCGTTGTTCACCAGGCAGTCGATCCGGCCGTACGTGTCGAGCGCCGTCTTGACGATCGCCTCTCCGCCCTCGCTCGTCGCCACCGAATCGAAGTTCCCGACGGCTGTTCCGCCCGCCTTCTTAATCTCCTCGACCACCTGTGCCGCCGGGCCGTCGTCATGCCCCGTCCCGTCCGGCCCGACGCCCGGGTCGTTCACCACCACCTTCGCCCCGTGCTCCGCCATCAATAGCGCGATCCCGCGGCCGATGCCGCGCCCCGCGCCCGTAATCACGGCCACCTTATCTTGCAGCAGTTTCGCCATTCCTTACCTCCTGCCTCGCTCTCACTCGTAGCTGCAGGTCTTTAGACCTGCCCCCGCAGACCTGAAGGCCTGCCGCTAGACGACCGTTCTCACCCCCGCGACGGCAGCGCCACCGTCGCCGTTCCCGGCGTCGTCTTGTTCCCCTCCGGGTCCTCCGTCCACACCTCCAGCTCCACCAGGTTCTCGCCGTTCTCGGTCCGCTTCCCCGTCACCGTGCCTCGGGCGATCACGTCCTTGTCGATCATGTCCATCCCGCGATAGGAGCAGGCCACCCGCTTGACAGTCCCCTCGTCGCCTGCCCACTCGTGAACCAGCCGCCCGAGGAGCGCGTGCTTGAGAGCCCCGTGCGTGATCCTGTCCGGCAGGCCGGTGCGCTGCGCGAAGTCCTTGTCGTAGTGGATCTGGTAATAGTCGCCAGAACCCGCCGCCCACCACACCAGCCGCTGCGAATCGCACGGCAGCGACAGCTTCGGTATCTCCTGCCCCTCGCTAACCTCTTCGAAATACGTCTGCGTCTGTCCCACGTTTCCTCCTGGCTGCTGGCTCCTGGCCGCTCTCAGTACCTGATCGCTGTCCCGCGCTGAATAGCCACCGTCTCCCCCTTCTCGTTCCGGAACGTGGTCTCCGTCTCCACGACGAGCATTGGCCCCAGCCGCCCCTCGCGCTCCGTCAGACCGCTGAGCTTCGTCGTCGCCGTCAGCCGGTCGCCCGCGCAGACGTCCTGCAGGTACTCGATGTCCGTGCCGCCGTTCAGCACGCGCTTGTAGGGGATGTCGAGCCGGAACGCTTCCGGCAGCCTGCTCGGTCCGCCCGGCACGACGACCGGATGACCGAGGAAGCCGGGCGGAGCGGGGATGCCCCGGAGACCCTTCGCCTTCGCCGCCGCTTCGTCATAGAACACGGGGTCCGTGTACCCGACCGCGCGCGCGAACTGCCGGCAGCCGGTGTTATCGATCTCGTAAGGGACGGGATCCGACTCGACGCCGATGCGGCCCCTCATCTCGTCCGTGATGACGGATGCCTGCTGCGTCATGGGGCGCCTCCTGGGTGAGGTGGAAGTCGGAGATTGGGGGTTGCAGGGGCGGGATAGCCAACCCCCAATCTCCAAAGATGTCGTGTTTGCCCGCCGGATTCCCGCTCGTCCTGAGGAGGCCGGAGGCCGTCTCGAAGGAACCCTGACGTGCGCGTGAGACTATATCGCGATCTCAATACGCCTGTCAACGGGAAATCGAAGCGTTCGTATCTGCCGCGAGCCGCAGCTTGACGGAACGCCCGGTCATCCGATCCCACGCCGTCATCCTGAGCGAAGTCGAAGGATCCGGCGGGGCCGGGGGGTAAACCCACATCTGCTGCTCCCTGTCCTCAGCCCGCCACAAATGGGGTGGCCACTCCGACATGAACAGCACTCTGGGGGGCAGGTTTCCAACCTGACAGGAGGGGTGGGGAACCCCCATCTATGCCAACGGGCCGGCTAAGCCTCGTCAGTCCCGGCCCAGCAGCGTCTTCGCCGTCGGCTCCTCCAGATCCACTCGGCCTGTCCCGCCGGCCACCGCCAGCCCCGCCGAGTACAGCAGCAGCACCGTCGACCGCAGCAGGAACGCCGTCCCCGCCAGCCCGAGCAGCCCCGCGAGCCGCGCCGGCCGCCTCACCGCCGGCGCGAGCGGCCCATCGTACGCAAGCGACGTCTCCGGGCTGCGCGCCGACATCAGCCCCAGCCCGGCCGCTCCCAGCAGCAACAGCGCCCCGATCCCCCGCGACCCGGCCGCCGGCAGCTTCGGCACGTCCGACCGCCGCTCGAACGACACGATCGCCGAGGGGATCGTGATCAGCCACAGCTTCGGCGAAAGGCTCCGCGGCGTCGACACTTGCTCCGCGACCCAGTTCATGGTTCGGGATTGTGGCGGGTGGGAGGGTCGGGGGTCAAGGGGGAAGGCAAAGCGGTCGCCACCAGGAAACAGGACAGCGTTTCATCGGCGTTTCATCTGTCTCGACCTATGATGACGAAAGGCGGACAGTAACTCCGGAGGCGCCGCATGCGAATCCTAGTCGTCGAAGACAAGCGTCATATAGCTAACTTCATCCAGAAGACCCTCACGGAGCACGCGTACGCCGTTGACGTGGCGTACGACGGCGAGGAAGTCCTGGACTGGCCGGATCTGTCTGAATTCGACGCAATCGTTCTCGATATCATGCTTCCAGGCCGGGACGGCATTGAAGTATGCCGGGTGCTTCGGGAACGTGGCCTGCGCACCCCAATTCTCATGCTCACTGCCAGGGACGCCGTGGAAGATCGCGTGCGCGGTCTAGACAGCGGTGCGGACGATTACCTGGTGAAACCATTCGCATACACGGAATTGCTGGCGCGATTGAGAGCGATCACAAGAAGGCAAGGCGAAGCAAGCAAAACGTCGGTCTTGAAGGTCGGTGACCTTACCGTGGACACGGCCTCCCGAAGGGTGTCCCGGTCTGGAACTGAGATCGAGCTGAGAACGAAGGAATACGCCATTCTCGAGTATCTGGCCCACCATCCCGATCAGGTCCTGACGCGGGCGATGATCGCAGACCACGTCTGGAATTACGACTTCGAAGGCGCCAGCAATGTCATCGACGTCCATATCCGAAACCTGAGAGCCAAGATCGATTCCGGGTTCAAGCAGAAGCTGATCCAGACGCTCCGGGGAACCGGCTACCGCATCTCCGCCCGAGGCTGAGCTGTTGATCGGCCTTCGCTCCGTCCGTCTGAGACTCACGCTGTGGTACGTTGTCCTGCTCGCTGTGATTCTGGCCTGCTTCAGCGCCGGGGTTTACATCTTCTTGCGGACGCTCCTGTACGATAACCTGGACGACACGATCCGGAACCGGGCAGTGACGTTCCTGGAGGTTCTGGCATACGAAGACGGACGCCCGACGCTGGTCGATCAGCGCCCCTTCGATGATCCGCAGGCGGGCGAGAGTTTCGTCCGTGTGTTTGACGTGTCCGGAACGGCCACGGTTGACAACAGCGCCGAAGCGGGCCACATAGCCGTTGATGCAAACGCGGTTGAGAGTGCGCTCCAGGGTCGTTCGAGCACACGGACCCTGAGTACCGATGACCAGTCGCTTCGCGTGCTAACTGTACCCATTCAACAGGGCGCGGACATCAACGGCGTGCTCGAAATCGGCCAGTCCCAGGAAGATGTATCAACCGCGCTACGCTCACTCCTGCTGGTTCTCGCTATCGCTTACCCGGTGACGCTCGCGGCAGCCAGTGCAGGCGGTGCCTTCTTAGCGGGGAGAGCCCTTTCTCCGATCGACAGGCTGACCAGGCGCGCCAGGAAGATCACGGCGGAAGATCTCAGCGCTCGCCTCGACTCAAATTTACCGGACGATGAAGTCGGCCGCCTCGCCCGGACGCTCGACGACATGATAGCGCGGCTTGACGAGGCGTTCCGCCGGCAGCGGCAATTCACTGCCGACGCATCGCACGAACTCAGATCGCCCCTAACCACGATCAAGGGCCAGGTGGGACTGGCGCGGAGCAAGCCGCGCGATGAAGCGGCCTATCTGGAAGTCCTCCAGATCGTGGAAGACGAGGCCGACCAGATGTCCAGGATCGTGGACAGCCTCCTCACGCTGGCACGAGCTGACGCCGGCCATATCGTCATTGTCCCAGAATCCGTTGACCTTGGTGAACTCATCAACTCAGTGTCCGAGCAGATGCGGTCGGCCGCAGAGCGAAAGCAGATAACCCTGACGGTCGATCAGGGGCCTAGCGTCGTGATTGATGGGGACGATGACCTGCTCATCCGGCTTGTCCTCAACCTCATGGGCAACGCTATCAAGTTCACTCCTGATGGTGGCGCGGTGGCCCTCGGCTGGGGAATGGAAGATTCTGAGGCGACGCTCTGGGTCCGCGACACCGGTGTCGGGATTGCGCCGGAGTACCTGGACCACATATTCGACCGTTTCTACCGGGTTGACTCTGCCCGAACGCAGAGTGAGGAAGGCGTCGGGCTGGGCCTCAGTATCTGCCAGTGGATAGCGGAGGCACACGGGGGATCGATCTCCGTTTCCAGCGAAGTCGGGCGCGGCAGCACGTTCACGGTACGGCTCCCGATGACGCAGCTCGCAAGCCGTTAATCCCGCGCGCATTTCATACCCGGTTAATCGCGGTTTCACTCACAAACGGTAGTGTCGTAGTCGGGAAGTCAACCAGACGCGAAAGGAGGTGAGCTAATATGACGATGGCGAAACGGTTATACCTGGTGCTTGGCCTGATGGCCCTGATGGCGCTCGCGTTCAGCGCCGTCACCCTGACTTCGTCCCTCACTTCCGCTGGTGGGCCCGATTCCACCAGCGCGACGCAGAACTGCGACCAGCAAGACGAGTCTGACGACGCCGCGGAGGAGGCCGGCAAGGCCGAGGACACTGACGCAGTGGAGGCCGAGTGTGGCGACCAGGACGAGTCCGGGGACGCTGGCACGGATGTCGTGGTGCCGTGCTCAGACCCAGCTGGTGCCGACGACGACGCGGCCGAGGCCCGGGGCGGTCCGGACACGGACAACATCGAGGAACAGTGCGGGCCACAGGATGAGGCCGACTAGTCCAAAACTAGGTGCCACGCTAGCAGGGGGCCGGTTCCACCAGCCCCCTGCTTCTCGTTGTGGCGAAGGCCCCGGAGGACGCCGTGCGTAGCGGCGTTTCGCTTCGGTTTCACCAGCGTTTCATTTTCGCTTTGTACCGTAGACGTTAGAAAACATCCACGAATGACAGGAGATACGCATTGAAGAAGCGAATTGTGGGAGCCACCGCGTTGTTGGCGATTACGCTTGCCGGGCTCGCGTGCGGAGGCGGCAGCGGCAACTCGAACACTAGCGCCAGCCCAAGCGTTACGGCGGGAAACGCCCAAACGCCAGAGACAGTGCTCGCCATTGAAGGTGACGCCGAGGACGCCATCGACATGGTCCTCGCCGGTAACTGGGACAAAGTCATTGCTGACGCTGACGCGATCGATCAGGCGTGGACCGAATTCCTGGGTTCTGATCAGGCGGATCGCGTAACGGCTGAACAGCAGGCGTCGATGGAGGGAGCGATCGCTGATTTGGGTTCCGCGTCCGATAGCAGAGATGACCTGGCCGCGCGGCAGGCCGCCAACGACGTCAGCAAGGTGATCGTTGACGTGTTCGACCTGTTTCGGCCGACGGTTCCGACAGACATCGGCAGGCTCGACTATCTGGAGCGTCAGGTGATCATCGACACAGACCGGGGTGATTGGGCCGCCGTCGAGAACGACGTCGGCGCGGTCAACTCCACCTTCGAGCGCGTGCGTCCTGAGGTGGAGGCGGTCGGCGGTGACCAGGAAGCCACCAACTTTGCCGAGAGCGTGAGCAAGCAGAAGCAGCTCGCAACGGAGCGTGATGGCGGTATCGTGGACGAGGCAAACGTCGCCCTTGAGCTGGTGGACAGCCTGGAGTCAGTCTACTAACAGCGGCCGTGCCGCCGGTGATCTCGGGGCCTACACGCTACGGCATGCCAGACGGTTCGTTATACCAGGCCGCAGGATGCACGCCACGGTGACATTCCCCCCTCCGTGATCCCGCAGAAACCCCGTATCATCTGGCTGTGACACCCCCGTCCTCCGCCCAATGACACGGCCCGGCGGATTGAATCCTGTCGCCGCTGTGGCTGTCTCGGACACAATCAAACGGCGGGTGCCCCGGAGCCGCCTTCGGCCAATCTGGGCGGGCAGGTGCACGGTGGAAACGTGATTACTTGAAACGAAGAACAATCACCCACAGGCACGGCCACGTAAAGACAATCAACCGCGCGTACTGGTGGCCAGGCGTGATGGATTCCGGCTTGCGCCGGAATGACAGGGTGGGGACGAGGGATTGTCCCCGCCGCTCAGCGTAGCGACACGGGCCGGCAGCGCCCCGCCCGCAGGGCGGCGATCAGGTCCTCCAGCCCGGCGATCCGCCCCTCGAACTCCGTCGCGCAGGCGCCCACGTCCGCATGCGTGTGGGCGTCGCTCCCCGCCGCCGTGGGCAGCCCCAGCCGCTCGCACAGCGCCTCCGAGAAGGCGTTCTGGCGCGCCGTCCCGCGGCCGTTGAGCGCCTCCACCGCGTGCACCCGCCCGTAGGACGGGTTGTGGGCCGCCTTCTCGATCGCCTGCGTCCAGTCGCCCTCGTCCTTCAGCTCGAACGGCAACTGCCGCCGGTACGGGTGCGCCGCCGCCATCGCCCCGCCCGCCGCCTCGACCATCTCCACCAGGTCCGCCAGCCGGTGCATCCCGTACACGAACCGGCTCAGCCCGAACACGAGGATGTGCCCCCACTCCGTGTTCACCTCGATCCCGGGGATGACGAGGAACCCGTGCCGCCGCCCCAGGTTCGCCACCTGGTCCGCGTCGCAGAAGAAGTCGTGCTCCGTCAGGCAGACGCCGTCGAGCCCAGCGCTCTTCGCTGCCACGACCAGGTCATCGGGCGTGAGCGCGCTGTCGTGCGATAGCGGGCTCGTGTGGGTGTGGAGGTCGATTAACAAGAGTAAAGAGTGAAGAGTGAAGAGTAAGAGGTGGCTTTCGGGGGTGACATTTCCAGGGTGGAGATCGCCGGGTGCAGTGGGACAATGCTTCCGTGGACTCCCCGCGTCGTGATCTGCCCGACCGGACTTTCAAGTTTGCCTGCGAGGTTGTGGCGTTGTGTCGTGAACTGGATCGTTCTCAAAGTGTCGGAAAGACGCTGGGCAAACAACTCCTGCGCTCGGCGACTTCGATCGGGGCCAACGTTGAAGAAGCTCAGGGAAGCCAGAGCCGGGCCGACTTTATCGCCAAATCGTACATCGCCTGCAAGGAGGCCCGAGAGACCCACTACGGGCTGCGGATTCTCGCCGCCAACGAGATATTGCCCGCGAACCGACTTTCCCGGCTCACCGACGAGGCCAGGCAACTCGTCCTGATTCTCACGAGCGTCGTCCGCAATACCCGTGCGAATGATCAGGCGACGCCCAGGCCCCGAACCCCCATAAGAACCAACTAACCGTTTCACTCTTTACTCTTTACTCTTTACCCTTCAATCCGCGCCCAGGATCAGAGTGCCGGTGGATGAAAGCGCGCCGCCGGTGCCGTTGACGAGGCAGAGCTTCGCGTCCGGCACCTGGCGATCGCCGCACTCGCCCCGCAGCTGCCGGGTCGCCTCGATCAGGAGGAACATGCCGTACATGCCGGGGTGCGTGTAGGAGAGGCCGCCGCCGTTCGTGTTGAGCGGGAACTCGCCGCCCGGCGCCGTCCGCTGGCCCGACACAAAGGCGCCGCCCTCGCCCGGCTTGCAGAAGCCGAGCGCCTCCAGCGTGACCAGCACAGTGTAGGTGAACGAGTCATACACCTCGACCACGTCAATGTCCGAGTGCGTCACGCCGGCCATCTCCATGGCGCGCGGGCCGGAGATCGCGGCGGGCGTCGTCGTCAGGTCCGGCTGGTTGGCCATCGTGTAGTGCGTCGTCGCCTCGCCCGACCCCAGGACGCGTACAGGCTTCTTCTTGCAGTCGCGGGCGCGCTCCATGCTTGTGACGACGACCGCGCCGCCGGCGTCGGTGACCAGGCAGCAGTCGAGGAGGTGGAACGGGTAGCTGATCCACCGCGAGGACAGCACATCGTCGATCGTGATCAGGTCGCGCATCATCGCCTTTGGATTTAGCGCCGCCCACTTGCGGGTGGCGACGGCGATCTCCGCGAGTTGCTCGTGCGTCGTGCCGTACTGGTGCATGTGGCGCTGGCAGGCGAGAGCATACGTCGTCGCTGGCCCGCCGACGTGATACGGTGCCTCGAACTGCTGCGCCGGGAACCACGGGTCCTCGGGCGCGCGCCCTCCGCCCGGCCGGCGGCCGCCGGACGCGCCGCTCTGCCCGTGCGTGATGAGGGCGACGTCGATCAGCCCGGCGGCGATGGCGGCGGCGGCGTGCTCGACGTGGATGACGAAGGATGACCCGCCGACGGCCGTGCTGTCCGTGTAGCGGGGCTGGATGCCGAGGTACTCCGCCACCTGGAGGCTTGCGGCGTTGCCCGCGCCGCACGTGAAGACGCCATCGACTTCGCGCTTGTCGATGCCCGCGTCTTCCAGGGCGTTGAGCGCAGCCTCGGCGTGAAGCTGGAGGACTCCTTTGTGAGGAACGATGCCGATCTCATCAGATTCGTCCGCCCCGACGATAGCAACCCGGTCAAGCCAGCGAGCCGTCTGACGAAGGTCAGCCGTCATCGGCGTCTCACCCGATGCCTGCCGGTGGGACGATGCCGCCCCTTCGACTCCGCTGCGCTTCGCTCAGGGTGACAGGAAGATGGGCCCGCGCCAACGATGGCAACGCGGTCGAGCCAGCGGTTGGTCCGGTGGAGGTCCGCGGTCATGCCGTCACCGGCCGGAACTTTACCAGCGTGATGGCGTCTGTGATGTCTTCAAACACCGCTTCCACGGCCATGTCACATCGAATCGCCCTCGGGTCGGGGTCTACGCCGACCAGGTTGGAGAACATGCGGACGCCCTCGTCGATATCTACGAGCACAGTGACGTACGGCACGTCGTCGGCCCAACCGGGATGAAAGGCGCGGTAGTGGATTGCGAAGGCGTGGACCTTGCCCCGCCCCGCGGATCGTTGCCACTCGACTGCGCGGCTGCCGCACACCGGACAGAAGTCGCGCGGGTACCAGAAGGACCGGTCGCAGGGACGGCAATGGGGAATCCATAGCTCGTGCAGCCGCGCCTTGTCCCAGAAGAACTGCGTCTCCGGGCTGGGTGCTGGTATGGGCTTGGTGTAGCTCTTGTCGGGCATGTGGGTATAGCGTTATGGGTCGAGGGATGTAGGGTCAAGGGGTGGCGGCGAGGGGCTTGCTGCTATCGACCCTAGGGGGGCGACCTGCTATACTCCGGCATCGCTAGGGATTTATTTCACAAAGTTCCTTTAACTATGCTGCCTGAATGGGGACAAGCCGGCTTCATGATTGCGCTGGCGCTTCTCTTCCCCATCGGGGGTATCGGCTCTTCCTGGCTGCTGGGACGCCTTGGCGTCCGGCCGGAAAACCCGGACCCGATCAAGGAGGCGACCTACGAGTGCGGGGTCGAGACCGAGGGGCCGACCTGGGTGCAGTTCAACTTCCGCTACTACTATTTCGCACTCCTGTTTGTGATCTTCGACATCGAAGCCGTGTTCCTCTACCCTTGGGCAGTATCATTCGAACGCTTCGGAGTGGTGGCATTCATCGAGGTCGTAACTTTCGTCGGAATCCTGGCTATCGGTCTGCTCTACGCCTGGCGGAAGAACGCCCTGGAGTGGATGGATTAGTGTGACACAGCCGGTGACAGGCCTCGCGGTTGCGCACCTGATCGAACAGCGGTTCCCGGGGGCAGTAGTAGATGCAGCGCCTGAGTTCGCGGT
>JBBISJ010000007.1:0-77224 GCA_037441345.1 Chloroflexota bacterium | reverse complement strand
CGCCCCGGACCGCCTCGTCGAGGTCGCGACCTGGCTGCGGGACGACGAGGCGATGCAGTTCAAGTTCCTCAGCTCGCTGACGGCGGTAGACCGGCTGGAGTGGTTCGAGGTCGTGTATCACCTCGAGTCGATTCGTTTGAACAAGATCACGGCCATCAAGGTGCGCAGCGACGAGCGGGAGACGCCGAGAGTGCCCTCCGTCGTGCCCGTCTGGCCGGGCGCTCAGCTCCAGGAACGGGAGGCATATGACCTGATGGGAGTGTTCTTCGAAGGGAACCCGGACCTGCGGCGGATCTTCCTCTGGGAAGGCTTCGCCGGGCACCCTCTTCGCAAGGACTACCTCAACACGCCCGGAGGCCTGATGCCGGGGCTCGAGCGCTTTCCCGGCGAGCCCGGCGCGGCGTTTGACAACCGGGGTACGGACTGATGTCCATCAAGTCAGAGCCGTTCGTCGTAAACGTCGGGCCCCAACACCCCAGCACACACGGGGTGTTCCGGCTGCGCCTGACGCTGGACGGCGAGAAGATCATCGACGCGGACATGGTCATGGGTTACCTCCACCGGTCGATGGAAAAGCTCGCCGAGGAGCGGACCTACACGCAGAACATCCCCTTCACGGACCGCACCGACTACCTCGCATCAATGACCGGCAACCTGGCGTACGTCATGGCTGTGGAGAAGCTGATGGGGATCGAGGTGCCGGAGCGAGCCCTCTGGCTGCGCACGATCATGGCGGAACTCCAACGGATCGCCAGCCACTGCATGGCCACCGGCATTTTTGCCAACGACACTGGTGCCTGGCAAACGCCAGTCATGCACATGTTCCGCGACCGGGAGAAGATCCTTGACCTGTTCGAGATGGCGTGCGGCGCCCGCCTTACTTTGAACTACATGCGAATCGGAGGCGTATCACGCGACATACCGCCGGAGTGGATTCAGCAGGCGCGGAAGCTCCTTGCAGATCTGCCGAAGCGCTTCTCTGAATACGAGGACCTCCTCTTGTCCAACGAGATCATCGTCGCCCGGGCGCGGGGCGTCGGCGTGCTGACGCCCGAGCAGGCGATCGGCCACTCGGTCAGCGGGCCCATGCTTCGGGCAAGCGGCGTGGCCTGGGACGTGCGGAAGGCTGATCCCTATGCCGCGTACGACAAGGTCGACTTCGACATCGCCGTCGGCAGGCATGGAGACGTGTACGATCGGTTCGTGGTACGTCTGGCCGAGATGCGCCAGGCAGTCCGGATCCTTGAGCAGGCCGTCGAGATGATCCCGGGAGGGCCTGTGCACGCGCGGCTGGGGGCAGCAACTGTCCAGCCGTGGGGCCAGGCGGTGGCGCCGCTTGCGCTGCGTCCACCGCCTGGCGAAGCGTATGCACGCATCGAATCGCCGCGGGGCGAGCTCGGGTATTACATAGTCAGCGACGGCGGGCCGGCACCGTTCCGGTTCCACATACGGTCGCCTTCGTTCATCAACCTGACGCCTCTGAAGCTCATGACGGTCGGCGCCACTGTAGCCGATGCGATCGTGATCCTGGGCAGCACGGATATCGTGGTCGGCGAGGTGGACCGGTGATGGCCTTGGTGAGCCAGTTGGCCGTGTTGCTCGTAGGAGAGTGGTACGACTTCCGCGACCTGGGCAACCTGACCCGGGAGCTGGCGGACCAGCTGAAGGACTGGGGCGCGCCGGACTGGGTTCCGTACGTGACCTCGAGCGCAGTCGGCGCCGTCGGCATTCTCCTGTGGCTCGTGCTAAGCGTCCTGGCGTTCATCTGGATCGAGCGTCGCGTGGTGGCACTCATGCAGAACCGGGTCGGCCCGAACCGCGTGGGACCGAACGGCCTCCTGCAGCCGGTGGCGGACGCTTTGAAGCTCGTGCTCAAGGAGGCGATCACAACGCGCGCCGCGGACCGGCTGATCTTCTGGGCCGGACCAGTTGTCATCTTCGTTCCGACGCTCGCGGTGTTCGCCGTCTTCCCGCTGAACGAGAACATGATCCTTGCCGACCTGAACGTCGGCGTGCTGTTCTTGATCGCGATCGCCGGGATCAACACACCGGCGGTATTCCTGGCCGGCTGGTCTTCCAATAACAAGTACTCGATGCTCGGCGCGATGCGGACGATCGCGATGCTCATCAGCTACGAGATCGTCCAGGTTCTGGCGCTGCTCGCGCCTGTCCTCTTCGTCGGCAGTATGCGACTGGCGGATATCGTTGAGTGGCAGAGCCACAACGCCTGGATACTCTTGGTCCAGCCGCTGGGTCTGCTGGCGTACATCATCGCCGGAGCAGTGGAGACGAACCGCTCTCCCATGGACATCTCCGAAGCGGAGTCTGAGATCGCGGCCGGCTATCACACAGAGTACGGGGGCATCAAGTTCGGGTTCTTCTACCAGGCGGAATACCTGGCCGGCTTCGCGGTCGCGGCGACAATCGTTGCGCTGTACACCGGCGGCTGGAAGCTATTCGGGCTGGAGGAGTGGGTCCCCGGGTGGGTCATCTACCTGGGGAAGCTGTACGCAGTGTTCTTCGTGTACATGTGGACGCGGGGGACCCTGCCCAGGCTGCGAATCGACCAGTTGATGGGATTCGCCTGGAAGTTCCTGCTGCCGCTGATGCTGGTCAACATCCTCGTTGTCGGCGCGGAGGTTCTGATCTGGCGCGAGAATGAACTGTCGGCGGGTGAGGCCCTGCCCGTGATCGGAGTGGTCAACCTCGTCCTGGGCGTCGCCCTCCTCGTCGGCTGGGCGCGATTCCTCGGCCACGGCGCCGGCCGCCAGAGGGGAGAGCCGGCCACCCTAACACAGGAGGTGGGTGCGATCCACTTCCAGGTGGAGGCCGGGTCCTGATGGATGACACCGGGACGGTGATCGCCTTCTGGGCACTGGCAGTGATGACAATCGGCTCCTCGCTGGGGGTTGCCCTGGTTCGGAACGTCATCCACGCGGTTGTCTTCCTCGTGATCTCGTTCCTCGGGATATCGGGGCTGTACGTCACTCTGTCCGCGGACTTCCTGGCGGTGGCGCAGATGCTCATCTACGTCGGCGCCGTCTCAATGCTGTTCCTGTTCGCGATCGTCCTGACGCCGCGGGGCAGCCGGGACAACGGGGAGGGTTTTATGCGGCTCCCGGCCCTATCGCTGGCGCTGTTGTTCGGCGCGGTGCTTGTCTTCGTGGCCGTTGACACGAGCTGGAACATATCCGCCAGGGAGGGCTTCTCTGAGACCGCCTCGGCGATCGGTGGGGCGCTTCTCGATAAGTACGTCCTGCCGTTTGAGGTGGCCTCGGTTCTGCTGCTGGCCGCTCTGGTCGGCGCGATCGTGTTGGTGCGGCCGGAAGCGGCCGAGGAGGAAGCGGAACAGGTATGAGCGTGAACCTCGAGCACTACCTGATCGTGGGCGCAATTCTGTTCTCGGTCGGCCTGTACCTGACGCTTGGCAAGCGGAACTTCATTGGCGTCCTCATGGGAATCGAGCTGATGCTGAACGCTGTAAACCTGACGTTCGCGGCGTTCTCGAGGTTCGTTGAGTCCTCCGACCCAATGCAGGGGCACGTGTTCGTGGTCTTTGTGCTCACGGTTGCAGCGGCCGAGGCGGCGACGGCGTTGGCCCTGGCGGTGCTCCTGTACCGCGTGCGTGGGACGGTGGAGGTTGACCGGATGGATCTCCTGAAGTGGTGAGGTAGATAAAGAGATGTGGGCAAGAGTGATGGAGACTAAGAACGGCTACACCGCCGAGATATGGAAGGAACTGCTGAACAACTGCTCCGTAAGCGTACGCGTCGTGGGGAACTCCGGGTCGATCACCCCCGATGAGATGGACCAGTGCGAGATATACGTCCCGTGGGGAAAGACGCATGTGGCAGCGGAGATCCTGAGGAAGAGCTAGATGCTTGATCCGATCAGGGAAGGGGCAGTCTGGGCGATCATGGGGTTGCCGTTCGGCAGCTTCGCGATCATCACGCTCGTCTCATTCCTGGGGCTGAGCAGAAGCGGGGCGTGGAACCCTCGGTTCAGCGGCTACCTTACCGTGGCCGCGATGCTGGGCGCGTTCCTCCTGTCGCTCTGGGCGTTCGACACCGTCGTCGATTCCGACGGAGCGCGGGCAGGTTTCGACGCGCACAAGTGGCTCCATATCGGCCCGCTCTACGTGAGCGTTGGAATCACACTGGA
The DNA here is from genome assembly GCA_037441345.1 of Chloroflexota bacterium. GTDB lineage: Bacteria > Chloroflexota > Dehalococcoidia > SM23-28-2 > RBG-16-64-32 > DATKKM01. Next base: position 73,063 of record JBBISJ010000007.1, on the reverse strand, counting down.
TGGGCTGAGCGGGGTGATGCTGGTCGTGGTCACGGGCGTTTCGTTGCTGGTGCAGGTGTACTCGCAAGAATACATGCGCGGTGACGAGGGCTACAATCGCTACTTCGCGTTCATGTCCCTGTTCTCGATGTCGATGCTGGGTCTGATCCTGGCTTCCAGCATCCTGCAGTTGTTCGTGTTCTGGGAGCTCGTGGGCCTGTGCTCGTATCTGCTGATCGGGTTCTGGTTCCAGAAGGACTCCGCGAGAAAGGCGGCGACGAAGGCCTTCCTGGTTACCCGCATCGGCGACCTGGGCTTCATGATCGGGCTCCTGATCGTGTACACAGAGGTGGGGACGCTCGACATCACGGCGATCCATAACGCGGCCATTGCGGGCGCGATCGGCTCGTCCGCCCTCACATGGTTCGCGCTCGGGCTGTTCGCGGGGGCTGCGGGAAAGTCCGCGCAATTTCCGCTGCACGTCTGGTTGCCGGATGCCATGGAGGGCCCAACCCCGGTTTCCGCCCTGATCCACGCCGCAACGATGGTGGCAGCCGGCGTTTACCTGGTGGCGCGGTTCTTCCCGGTTTTCGCGGAGTCAGAGGACGCGCTCTTCACGGTTGCGCTGATCGGGTCAATCACGGCCCTCATCGCTGCTCTGCTGGGGATCGTGGCGACTGACATCAAGCGCGTCATGGCCTACTCCACCATCAGTCAGCTCGGGTATATGATGATGGGCCTCGGAGTTGGGGGGTTGGTCGCAGCGATCTTTCACCTGTTCACGCACGCTTTCTTCAAGGCGCTCCTGTTCCTCGGTGCCGGATCGGTCAACCACGCCACCGGCACTTTCGACATGAGAAAGATGGGCGGGCTCGCGACGTTCATGCCGATCACCTTCGGTACGGTGCTGGTTGCCAGCCTGTCGCTGATCGGCGTGTTCCCCCTGGCGGGATTCTGGAGCAAGGACGAAATACTGGCAGACGCCTGGAAAGATCGCCCGTGGGTGTTCTTCGTGGCGCTGACGGCGGTGTTCATGACTGCGCTCTACGTGGGTCGGATGCTCATCCTGACGTTCGCCGGGGAGTACCGCGGCGGAGAAGAAGGCGGTCACGGGGGTGCAGACCAGCGCCACGGCACGCCGCACGAGTCGCCATGGCTTATGACATTGCCGCTGCTCATCCTTGCGGTGATGGCGGTCGTGGCCGGATTCCTCAACCTCGGCGACTGGCTGGGAAAGATCATCGAGGGCTGGGTGCCTCCGGAGACAGAAGAACTTGTCACGAAGTCGGACTTCTCACTCTGGATCGCGACGGCTTCCGTCGGGCTCGGCATTGCCGGACTCCTCGTCGCGTGGGCGGTCTATCAGGTGCGCATCCTGGAATCGAAAGCGATCGAGGCGTTCCTGCAGCCGATACCGGAGATACTGGAGAACCGCTACTACCTGGACGCGCTCTACCAGAGCTTCCTCGTTCAGACAGTGCTGCTCGGAGGCCTGGGAGCGGTCGTCTCGCTGTGGGATCGGTACATCGTTGATGGTGTCGTGAACGGTGTGGCAAGGGTTACGGCGTGGACATCAGCGCAGATGCGCATCGCGCAGGCGGGGCAGGCGCAGTTGTACGGCGCAGTCATGCTGGTCGGATCTGTGGCGGCCGTGGTCACCGTCCTGGTGGCGGGCGGGAGCTGATCAGATGCTGACGATCGCGATCTTTCTGCCATTGGCCGGTGCGCTTGGCATCGCGCTGCTCCCGAAGCGCCAGGAACAACATGCCAGGGCGATCGCAACAGCGTACAGCGCAGCGGTGCTGGCCGTGGTGACGTATTTGTTCATCGCTTACGACCGCGGTGATTCCGGCTACCAGTTTGTGGACTCGACGAAATGGTTCGAATCGGATCTGACCAATTTCACCCTGAACTACGCGGTGGGCGTCGACGGTCTGTCGTTACCGCTGCTGGCGCTGACATCATTCCTTTCCCTGGTTGCGATCCTGATCTCATGGCGGGTGGACTTGCGCCCAAAGGAGTACTTCGCGTGGCTGCTGGTGCTGGAAACGAGCCTCATGGGGGTGTTCAGCTCGTTGGACTTCGTGCTCTTCTTCCTATTCTGGGAAGTTGAGCTGATCCCGATGTACTTCCTGATTTCGATCTGGGGCAGCGGCAATCGTGTCTACAGCGCCTGGAAGTATGTCTTGTACACGTTCTTCGGCTCCGCCTTCATGATCACGGGAATCCTCACGCTGGGATTCACGGCCGGGACGTTCGATGTCCGTGAGTTGGCCCAGATCGGTGAAATCGAAGGCGCGGTTATTCCAGCCTGGGCGATCTTCTCGTTGATTATCATCGCCTTCTTGATCAAGCTGCCGATCGTCCCATTCCACACGTGGCTGCCCGATGCCCATACTGATGCGCCGACGGCCGTCAGCGTCATTCTCGCCGGCGTCCTCCTGAAGATGGGTGGCTATGGGATCCTTCGCATGTCATTCAGCATCATGCCGGATGTCGCGAAAGACGCCGATGTGCTGCTGGCGGCAGTCGCGGCCACCGGAATCATCTACGGGGCGGTAATGACCCTGGTCCAGACGGACCTCAAGCGCCTGATCGCGTATTCGTCCGTCAGCCATATGGGGTATGTGCTCCTCGGCGCCTCTTCGATCGGACTTGTTGGCATGACCGGCGCGGCGACACAACTGGTGACGCACGGTCTCTTGACCGGGATGCTCTTCGTGCTGGTCGGCATGGTCTACGACCGGGCACACACGCGCGATATCGGACAACTTTCCGGTCTGGCGCAGCGGATGCCGTTCATTACGGTCATGATGTTGGTTGCCGGCCTGGGATCGCTGGGACTCCCGGCTCTGGCGGGATTCGCTGCAGAGGTAACCGTCTTCCTGGGAACGTTTGAGCGGCACGAAGCGCTTACGATCCTGGGCGTGATCGGTGTAGCCTTCGCCGCCGGATACATCCTTTGGACGATCCAGCGCGTCTTCTGGGGGGAGGCGACCGAGCGGTGGGCGGACCTGACGGATGCAACCGCCTGGTGGGAGCGAGGGCCGCTGCTGGCCCTGACTCTGGCAATCGTGTCGATCGGCGTTTACCCGGCGTGGATTATGGATCTGCTGCGTGACGGCGTATCTCCCATAGCGGAGAGGCTGGCCTGACGTGGATGACCTGAGCCGATTTGGACCGGCGCTGGCGCTCTTTGTCGCGGCCGGGTTGATCGTGGTCGTGGACGCACTCCTGCCGCTTGCCGGAAGGGGGCCATGGAATAGCCGCCGCGCTCTGAGTGTGGCGCTCGGGCTCCTCGGCGTAGCTGCCTCGGCCGGCTGGTCTCTTGCTTTGGCGCTGGGCGACGAACAGGGTGTGGCCTTCGACGGCATGATCGTGATTGACAACTTTTCTCTGTTCTTCTGCTTCCTGTTCGCCGGGGCTGCCGGGATGATCATCCTTGGCTCAACTGACTTGATCGGCCGGATCCGATACCACGCGGAGTACGTCGCGCTGGTCCTCACGTCGGCTGCAGCCATGATCCTGATGGCGGCCAGCCAGGACCTCATCATGCTCTTCGTGGCGCTGGAGACGCAGGCGATCGCGTTCTACGTCCTCGTCGGCTTTCTCAAGAGCGAGCGATCGAGCGAGGCATCGCTCAAGTACCTCCTGCTCGGGGCCATCAGCACGGCCGTAACCCTCTACGGAATGGCCTACCTGTTCGGCCTTTCGGGGGAGACAAGCCTGGAAGGAATCGCGGTTTACGTGCGCCAGGCTGACGAGGGTGCGCGTTCAGGATTGATCCTGGCGGCAGTACTTCTCGCTGCTGGGCTGGGGTTCAAGATGGCCGTAGTGCCTTTTCAGATGTGGGTTCCTGATGTTTACGAAGGCGCACCTACTCCGGTAACAGCCTACCTCTCGGTGGCGAGCAAAGCGGCGGGATTCGCGGCAGTGATCAGGGTCTTCGTCATATCGCTGGGCGAGGGCGTCGTCACTAACGACTGGGGCGATATGTTCGCGGTCATCGCGGCGATCTCGATGACGGTTGGCAACGTTATGGCGCTGGTGCAGGGTAACGTCAAACGGATGCTGGGGTACAGCTCAATCGCGCAGGCAGGCACATTCTTGATCGGGCTAGCGGCGGTTGCCGCGAACGACCCGCAGGCGCAACTAGGGACGAGTTCGGTCGTGTTCTTCCTCGGTACCTACGCCTTCACAAACCTGGGGGCGTTCATGGCGATCATCGCGATCTCCGGCAAGATCGAATCGGATGAGATCGCGGACTATTCAGGCGTATTCAAGCGGTCCCCGGTTCTGGCGCTCGCCCTCGCCGCGTGCCTGATATCGCTCACGGGTATCCCCCCGACTGCCGGGTTCTGGGCCAAGGTGTACGTGTTCAATGCCGGTGTCCGGGCGGACCTGGCCTGGCTTGTTCTGGTTGGCGTGCTAAACAGTGTTATCTCCTCGTACTACTACCTGCGCGTGGTGATGAACATGTTCGGCCGTGACCCGGAAGACGAGTTGACGTTCCGCCCAAGCCCGTTCCTGGGGTTGGCGGTGGCCGTCGCTGTTGTGGGCTTGCTTGCAATCGGCGTGTACCCGACGCCGCTCATCGAGGCGTCCGAATCCGCGGCGCGGGCCTTCGCGGCTTAGCCGCCGGCTGCTAGGCTTAAGGCGTGCGCTCCGAACACGATGTACTCGTGGCGATCGACCCGCGCTTTGGTCAGCAGATAGCAGCGGACTGGCTTGTGGGAATCGCGCGAATCACTCTCGAGATGGAGCGCGTCGGCAAATGTGAGCTGGGGATCGTCGTTACGGACGACGATGAAGTACGGGCGCTGAACCGCCAGTACGCAGGAGAAGACCATGCGACAGACGTCCTGTCGTTCTCGTTGCGCGAGGGCGCTGACTTCGTACATCCGGACGAAACAGAGCGGCTGGGTGAAGTAGTGATCTCCATGGAGATGGCAGAGAAGCATGCGCAAGAAGGCGGGCACAACACCGACGACGAGGTCGCACATCTGCTTGTCCACGGCATTCTGCACCTTCTGGGCCACGACCACGTTGACGCCGATGGCGAACGGGTGATGAGGGCGCGGGAGAGGTCCGTGCTGGCAGAAGTCGGTTATGCGCCACACCCGCACCCGTAGCAGTCAACGTTTCTCTGCCAGTTTGCGGTGTGAGGACAGGCCCCCAATGCCTATAATGGGCTGCGATGGGCGACGTAACGGTGGCGCTGGAGACAAACACCGAGCCTCACGGGGGATCGCTTGGCGGCGCTCCTGCGGGCAGTGCCGGGCAGGTTCTGTACCGGAAGTGGCGGCCGCAGTCGTTTGCGGAGGTGGCGGGCCAGGAGGTGGTGACGCGCACGCTGCGGAATGCGATCGCCGGGGGCCGCCTTGCGCACGCCTACCTGTTCTGCGGACCGCGCGGGACGGGCAAGACGACTCTTGGCCGGTTGCTGGCAAAGGCGGCGAATTGCGAGGCGTCTGAGGGCGGCGAGCCCTGCAATCAATGTTCGAGCTGCGTGGCGTTCATCGATGGTCGCGCGATGGATTTCGTCGAGCAGGACGCGGCCAGCCACAACAGCGTCGACGACATCCGGCAACTGCGGGAGAATGTTGTGCTCACACCGATGGCGGGTCGCCGCAAAGTGTACCTGCTGGACGAGGTACACATGCTGTCCAAGCAAGCGGAAAATGCCCTGCTGAAGACACTCGAGGAGCCACCGCCACACATCATTTTCGTCCTGGCAACCACCGATCCGCAGAAGGTGACCGCGACGATAATCTCTCGCTGCCAGAGGTTCGACCTGAAGCGGATTCCGATGGCCGCAGTTGTGGGACGGCTGGCGGAGATCTGCCGGGCTGAGGGCTTTGCCCTGGAGCAAGTGTCGCTGGAGGAGATTGCGCGCGCGTCCACAGGGAGTCTGCGCGACGCGATCAACGCTCTCGAACAGGTCGTCGCCTACTACGGACCGAATGCTTCGGTGGAGCAGGTCCGCGACGCGCTCGGTCTAGGCGTGGACGCGCGCAGCTCGGACCTGGCGAGGGCTGCGCTGGCAGGCGATCTGGCAGACGGTCTGCGGCTGATCGCCGCCGTTCGAGACGACGGGGTTGACATGAAGTCGTTCGCATCGCAGGTCGTGCGCTACCTCCGCGGGCTGCTGCTGGCGCGGGCCGGGGCGGCGGAGGCGCTGGACCTGCCGCAGGAGATGGTGGTGGCCATTTATGCCCAGTCCGGGACCGTGGATGACGCGGCGGTGGCAGGCGCGCTCCGGGCATTCGGCACCATCGAATGGCGAGACGGTTCCACTGGCCCGCTTCCGCTCGAACTGGCGCTTATCGGTTTGCTGGAGGGCCGTACCAGGAGCGACAAGCCGAAGCCGCTTGCGGTCAGCCGCGCGCCCGCGCCGCAGTTCACTGTCCCGGCCGCGGAGATGGACACGATTGAGACGACGGTGGCAACGACAACGGTCGAGCCCGTCAGCCCGGACAGAGATGCTACCGAAGAGGTAACACCTCCACCCAATTCGGAACTGAGAGACACGCCTCCACAGATCGCTCGCGGCGAAGAGGATCTGGTAGGACGCGTCAGGCTGGCTCTCAAAGATTCGGATAAGCAACTGTCTGCGCTTCTCAATGGGTCATGCGAAGTGAGATCCGTTGACGGACATTCCGTTCGCCTGGGGTTTTACCACACTTTTCACTTGGAACGCATCGAAAGTAGCGGGTATCAGCAGCGCCTCAATGACGCGTTCACGAAGGAAGTGGGACATCCTGTCACGGTTAAGTGCGAGCACGCGCCGCGCGCGAAACCCGAAACGCCGCAGACCCGCGCCGGTGGACACCTGGTTCAGAAGGCCAGGGAGATGGGTGCGCGGGCGGTGCCAAGAGGCGAATGAATGCAAGGAGGATCGATATGAGCAGAAGAGGAGGGATGCCGGGCGGCGGCGACCTGATGAAGCAGGTCCAGCAGATGCAGTCAAAGCTTGCCGAGGCACAACAGAAACTCGAAGACATGACGTTCGAGGCATCGTCGGGAGGGGGCGCGGTGCAGGTAGAGATGAACGCACGGCCATCCTTGCTCTCGATTGCTATCAAGCCGGAGGTGGTGGACCCGGATGACGTAGAGATGCTGCAAGATCTGGTCATGGCGGCGATGAACGACGCACTCGAGAAGGTGCGCTTGGGCCAGATGCAGCAACTATCCGGCCTGGCGGGAGGACTTAACATCCCCGGTCTCAATCTACCGGGATGAGCGCAACAGGGCGACTCAAGGCAAACCGATAAGGTGGCTGTATAATTCTTGGGGTGAGACACCAACACCTCGTTTCGGCCACCGGACCCTCCCGCGGCGGATGCGGTCCTTGAGCGAGTATCAGCAAACGACTGCCGCGCCGCTGGCGCGACTGATCGAGGAGTTCTACAAACTCCCCGGCATCGGTCCTAAGAGTGCTCAGCGGCTGGCCTACTACCTCCTGAGAATGCCGGCGGCCGAGGCGCATTCCCTGGCCCAGGCGATCATCGAAGTTAAAGAGCGGGTGACCCTGTGTTCCAACTGCCAGAACGTGACTGAGGTGGACCCCTGTCGCGTCTGCTCGAGCGAGACCCGGGACCGGGCGGTCATATGTGTGGTCGAAGAGCCGCTGGATATCCTGGCGATCGAGCGGATGGGTTCGTACAAGGGCCTGTATCACGTACTGCACGGTGCGATTTCACCGATGGATGGCGTTGGCCCCGAGGACCTGAAGATGAGCGAGCTACTTGGCCGCCTGCGTGACGGGGTCGCGCAGGAAGTGATCCTTGCTACCAATCCGAATCTGGAAGGTGAGGCCACCGCGATGTACCTGAGCAGGCTGCTTGCACCGCTGGGCCTGAAGGTCACGCGCCTGGCGCGCGGCCTTCCCGCGGGCGGCGATCTGGAATATGCGGACGATGTGACGCTGACGCGGGCTTTCGAGGGGCGCCAGGAGATGGCCCGCTGATGCCGGCTTCGGCGCGACTGTATAAGACCGAAGCTGTCATCCTCCGCGACCGGAAACTAGGCGAAGCGGACAGGATCCTGACGATATACACGCCGACGCTGGGAAAGTTCGACGTGAAGGCCAGGGGGGTTCGCAAGACTACTAGCCGCCTGTCGGGCCATCTGCAGCCGCTTACCCATTGCATGCTGCAATTGGCGCAGGGCCGGTCGGGCGATGTGGTGACCGGCGTCGAGACGCTTGACAGCTACCGCCACGCCAGGGGCAATCTGGACCAGCTGAGCCTGGGATTGTACGTTGCGGAGTTGACAGACCGAATGACCGCGGAACACGTTCACAGTTTCCCGACCTACCGCCTCGTCGTGGACACGCTCCACCGGCTCGATTCGGGAGAGGGGCCAACGGCAATTCGGTTCTTCGAGATGCGGCTGCTTGACCTTTCGGGGTTCCGGCCGGAACTGGAACGGTGCGTTGGCTGTGGCACGCCGCTGGAGCCGGCCGACAACTTCTTCGCGCCGATCGCGGGGGGTGCCGTCTGCCGGGCCTGCGTGCCGGGTCTCGCCGGACCCCGCCTGCTGACGCTGAACGGGCTCAAGGTGTTGCGCTTGCTGCAGCGCGGGTCGTATAACGACGTTGCGCGGGTGCGGGTCGACGGGGATCTCGGGGATGAGGTGGAGCGTCACCTCCGTAGTCACATCATCACGGTCCTTGAACGCGATGTTAACGCCGCGGCTTTCATCGAGCGTTTGCGCCGCGACGACGCGCATACTGCCGTGGGAGCCTGAGGAATGCCACTCTACGAGTACTACTGCGAGCGATGCGATCGCGTGTTCGAAGCACTGCGTTCGATAGCAAAGTCGGATCAACCGGCGACTTGCGCAGCCTGCGGCGGCGACGCCGCCCGGATCATGCCAACCACGTTCGCGCCGATGGCGCGGCGTGGCGGGATTAAAGAGCGCGTTCCCTTCCATCACCACGACATCCGCGACAAGGAGCCGAAAAGGGCGATTGCGCCGGTGAAGCCGAGGGCTGCGTCACGACCGAATCGAAAGGAAAAGGGCAAAGGATAAGAATGCCGCTGTACGAGTATTACTGCCAGGACTGCCACGGCATCTTCGAAGAGATCAGGCAAATGGCGTCCGCATCGCAACCTTCGCCATGTCCCGTTTGCGGGAGGGAAGCGTCGCGGATCATGTCGGCGTTTTCGGCCTTTACCATGCGTGACGGATACCCGCGGAAGATACCGGACAAGGGGACCTACTGGCACATGGGCAAAGAGGTGAAGCAGCGGGCAACGCGCCTGGTCGGAAACACCCACCCCGAGCTGCTGGAGCGCAAGCCCCCTCCGCGCCCGGGAAAGGGCGAAGTCGCGGATCGCCAGGAGAGGGCCCGCCACGCCCGCGGGGAGGCGCTATACAAGGATAAGTGGGGCCTTCAACCCGACGGGCGCCGCTCTGTGAAGGCGAAGAAGATTAAGCCCGAGCGGAAGGTCATCTAATCGCCGCGGATCCGATGTCACCAAGCCCGAAAAGCCAGGCGGCCGTCTGGGCCGTCCGGTCGCAGATCTCGGCGGCGGGCTCTCCCCGGAGTGCAGCGATACAATCCGCGACCTCGCGAACGCGAGCTGGTTCGTTCCTCTTGCCGCGGATGGACTGCGGGGGAAGATACGGGGCGTCCGTTTCGATTGCCATCCAGCGCAGCGGGATTCCGGCTGCGACGGCACGCGTCTTTTCGGCGCCGGGGTAGGTGACTGTCGCGGAGATGGAGATCACAAAGCCGATCTCGATGTAGCGGAGCGCCAGCGGGAGATCACCGGCGTAGCAGTGCATGATCCCCAGGGGGCGGTCTTTGGGCCATTCGGGCAGGGCCTGCCGCTCGTATTCCGCGAGCAACTGGTACGTTTCTTCATCAGCGTCGCGGGAGTGGACTACCACCGGGAGGCTTAGCCTGCGAGCGAGATCCAGCTGGGAGCGGAAAGCGCGTTCCTGATCCGGCCGTGGCGAAAGGTTGCGGTGGAAGTCAAAGCCGATCTCTCCGATAGCCACGACGCTGGCGGAGTCAGCCATTCCTTCGAGTGTGTCAAGGTCAGAGGCCGTCATGGTCCTGGCGTCATGCGGATGGACGCCGATGGCTGCGTAGACGTTGGCGTGGCTTTCCGCGATTTCAACAGCGCGCCGGCTGCTGGCCATGTCGTAGCCCACCACCACAAGGGCAGTAACGCCGGCATTTGCCGCGCGTTCCAGCACCCAGTCCAGGTCACCCCCGAACTTCGGATCCTGCAGGTGGCAGTGCGAGTCGACCAGCATCAGACACCCAGTTTGGCATCTTCGGCTTCGATGATCTCCGGATCGAGCTTCTGGAAGAGGGGTGCCACGTCGCCCAGAGGCGCGCCTGCCCGCGGTGGTTGGACGCTCCACCCCAGCGCCTCAATCGGTCCCTCATAGCCGAGGTATCCATGCAACTTCTCGCATGTAAACGGCAGGTACGGGTACAGTGCAGTCTTCAGCCCGTTAATCGCCGCGATCGCGGTCCACAATACCGTCGCGCACCGATCGCGGTCCTCCTTCAGCAGCTTCCACGGGGCATTGCCTTCGACATAACGGTTCGCTTCACGCGCAGCACCCATGGCGGCTTCGAGGCCGGCGCGGAAGTTGCACGCGCCAATCGAGCGACCGGTCTCGGCGAGTGCCTCTTCGACCGCGGTGAGCAGTGCCTGGTCGGGACCGGTGAGGGTCCTGGGATCCGGGATCAGGCCATCGAAGTTGCGGGATGTGAAGGTGAGGACGCGATTGACGAGGTTCCCCCACGTAGCGACGAGTTCGTCGTTGTTGCGCTGGACAAAGCCTGCCCAGGTGAAGTCGGAGTCCGACGTCTCGGGCATGATAGCGGACAAGTAGTAGCGAAGTGGGTCCGGGTCGTAGCGCTCGAGGTAGTCCGGGACCCAGACGGCGAGGCGGCGGCTCGTCGATGCCTTGCTGCCCTTGATCGTGAGGTACTGGTTGGCGGGGACGTCGTACGGCAGGTTGTAAGGCTGCCCTGTCGCGGCGCGATAGGCCATCACCTCCATCGGCCAGCTCAGCGTGTGGAAGAAGATGTTGTCCTTGCCGATGAAGTAGTACAGCTTCGCTTCTGGGTTCTGCCACCAGTCGCGCCATCGGTCGGGCTCGTCTCTCAGTTGGGCCCACTCAATCGCGGCAGAGAGGTAGCCGATGACGTTCTCAAACCAGACGTAGATGCGCTTGTCGTTGTAGCCGGGAAGGGGAACCGGTATGCCCCACTCCAGGTCTCTCGTGATGGCCCGGTCCAGCAACCCCTGCTTGATGATGCCCAGTGAGAAGTTAACGACGTTCTTGCGCCAGTGCTCCTTGCCGGAACTGAGCCACTTCCCAAGCGACTCGTTGTAGGCGCTGAGCCGGAGAAAGAAGTGCTCGGACTCTCGCTGTTCCGGTGTTGACCCATCGAACTTGCAGCGGGGATTTATGAGGTCCACGGGATCGAGTATGTTGCCACAGTTGTCGCACTGGTCGCCGCGGGCGTTCTCGTCGCCGCAGATTGGGCAGGTGCCCTCGACATATCGGTCGAGCAGGAACCGGCCTTCCAGGGCGCAGTAAGGAAGGTGCATCGTGTCCTTGTAAATGTCGCCCCGTTCATGGAGTTTTGTGAAGATATCCTGTGTCACGCGCCTGTGGTTATCGGTGGCGGTGCTCGTGTAAAGGTCGAAGCTGATGCCAAGACCTTCCCACGAGCGGAGGAACTCCTGGTGGAACGCCTCGGCAACCTCGGCCGGGGTACGCCCTTCCTGTTCCGCCCGCACGGTAATAGGAGTCCCGTGCATGTCGCTGCCGGTGACCATGAGGACATCGTTGCCGACGGTCCGGTGATAGCGGGCGAAGATATCGGGCGGCAGGTAGGCGCCGGCGATCTGTCCGATATGGAGGGAGCCGTTCACATAGGGCCAGGCGACGCCGATGAAGATCTTCTCAGGCATGGGGTCAAGGGCGATTGTAGCAAAGCCACCACGCTGAAGCTCAAGACTGGTCGACGGGCGGTACCGATAGCGCGAGTGTGTAGACTCGGCGGCGAGGCAGGCCGGTTTCAGCGGCCACCTGGTCTGCCGCATCGCGGGCGGAAAGACCTGATTGGCGGAGGGACTTCAGGCGGGCCCGGAGGTCGTCGTCGGAATGGTCTTCCCTGGTATCGAGCGCACCCTCGATGACGAGGGTAAACTCGCCACGCGGCTCTGTGAAGTACGCGATCGCCGCCTGGATTGTCCCGCGGTAGATCTCCTCATGGAGCTTGGTGAGCTCACGGCAGACTGCCACCTGCCGGTCGCCAAGCACAGCGATCATATCCGCGAAGGCGGCTTGCAGGCGGTGAGGCGACTCGAAGGCGACGATGGTGTGCGGACAGTAACGCAGGGAATCGAAGAGCCGCCGACGTTCGGACGAGCGGCGTGGCAGGAACCCAATGAAGACGAACTCGCGTGAGGGAAGGCCCGACGCCACCACGGCCGCGACAGGTGCGGCAGGTCCGGGAACGGGTGAAACCTCGTGGCCCGCAGCGATGGCGGCACGGACAAGTTCGTAACCGGGATCGCTGATCCCGGGAGTGCCCGCCTCGGAGACAAGAGCGACCCCGGACTCCGCCAGCGCGCTGAGGATCTGGCGCGTCCTGGTGCGCATGTTGTGCTCGTTGTACGAGATGACCCGCGTGTGGATGCCGTGGTGGACGAGGAGCCTGCGGGCGGTACGTGTGTCTTCGGCGGCGATTAGCCCCACCTCCTCGAGCACGCGGAGCGCCCGCAGAGTGATGTCGTCCAGGTTGCCTATGGGTGTGGAGACGAGGTAAAGCGTGCCCAATTGTGTAAACCGATTTCCGTTAATTATGTGGAAATGTTTATACTGATGCTCTATTGACCCGCTGAGCGCGGCATCGATATACTTGACCGAAATCTCCCCGTTTCCCGGTGCGGGGTTCGGGTCAATTTCCGAGGCGAGGTGTGCTATGAGTTTGTCGGTTGGTGTTAAGGAATTACGGCCCGCCTACGGGTTTGACGAAGTTGCGATCGTCCCCGGACACGTCACCGTCAACCCAGACCTGACAGACGTCCACTTCAGTATAGGTCACTTGACGTTTGAGCACCCCGTGGTTGCGGCGGCGCTGGATGCCGTCGTTGATCCAGCGTTCGCTATAGAGGCCGGTAAACGCGGTACCCTCGCCGTCATGAACCTCGAGGGACTTCAGTGTCGCCACGAGGACGCCGGTGCAGCGATCGCGGAGGTTGTTGAAGCTTCACAGACGGAATCCGCTGCGGTGATCCAGCGGCTCACTGCAGCTCCAATCCGCGAGGACCTGATCGGACGGCGGGTGAGAGAGATCAAGGAAGGCGGAGCCGTGTGCGCCGTCTCTTGTACTCCGGCGAACACAAAGAAGCTGGCGCCGATCGCCGTCGATGCCGGTGCAGACCTGTTCGTGGTGCAGTCCACGGTTACAACAGCCCGGCACGTTTCGCGCAGTGTGCGTGGCCTGATCCTGGAGGAACTCGTCGCCAGCATACGGGTACCCGTCGTTGTCGGAAACACCGTCGGCTACGCAGCGACGAAGGAGCTGATGGAAACAGGCATTGCGGGTGTCCTCGTGGGTGTTGGGCCGGGCGCAATCTGCACGTCCAGAGAGGTGCTGGGAGTCGGCGTGCCGCAGATCACAGCGACGATGGACTGTGCCGCTGCCCGTGATGCCCACTATCGGGAAACCGGGCGCTATGTACCCATCATCACGGATGGTGGTATGCGTAACGGCGGTGACGTCTGCAAGGCGATCGTTGCCGGGGCAGACGCGGTGATGCTGGGAACGGCTTTCGCGCGTACCTCGGAGGCGCCTGCAGGGGGCTTCGCCTGGGGCATGTCTACCGGCCATGCCGCACTCCCCAGGGGCGTCCGCATTCGGCCAGGCGTCGACACTACGCTGGAACGGCTGCTGTTCGGGCCAACGTCACGCACCGATGGAACCGAGAACCTCGTCGGCGCCATTCGCACGTGCATGGGCATGGTTGGCGCCGAGAACATCGCGGAGTTCCACGAGGCCGAAATGGTCGTGGCGCCGAGCATCAAGACCGAAGGCAAGGTCTACCAGCTGGCCCAGTAGGCCCGCAGAAGGCCTCGCCGGTGGTCACCGGCCCAATTGTAGTCCCGTTTGAGGAGCTTTCTTGGCGGCCTACTCCCCGCCGTGGTACTTGAACGACAGCTTGACCTTCGTCCGGTAGGCCGTCACCTTTCCGTCCTCGATCTGCAGGTCCTGCTCAACCACCTCCGCGATTCGGAGGTCGCGGAGTGACTGCGCGGCCATGTTGACCGCCGCGGCCGCTGCCTTTTCCCAGGATTCGCTGCTCGTGCCGACGAGTTCAATCACCTTGTAGACGCTCTCAGCCATGCGGTTCCTCCTTCGGTACTTCTCGGGGCGTGATTGGCGCCTTGATGATACGCCGTCGGGCGGAAATGTCCAGCCCGCGCCTAAGTAGGCTCAGACCCAGCCGTGTGCGCGGTACCAGTCGTAGGTGAGGCGCGCCCCCTCGGCGATCCCGACTCGCGCACGCCAGCCAAGATCACGTTCGATATCCTCTGATGAGCACACCCATTCAGATTGAGACATCTCACGCACCTTCTCGGGGGTGAAGATGACAGCCCTATTCGTTACCTTACCGAATGCTGCACTGGCCAGAGCAGCAGCCTGGTAGGCAAGCTGCGGGGAAGGCAAAGCGAAGACGCTGTGACCAACGGCTGTCTCGATTGCTCCGAGAAGATCCCGCCACGTGTGTGGTTCCCCATCCTCCGGTGAGTAGACCCTGCCTCCAATATCGGCCTCTGTCTCAAGTGCTGCCCGGATCGCTGAGGCCGCGTCGGCAGCGTAGATAATGGAGATGCGATTCCGCCCCCCGTTCAGGAGTGGAGCCACGCGCAAGCGAGTCCCCTGAAAGAACGGTACAAGCGCAGGGTCGCGTGGACCGTAGATCACGGGCATCCGGAACGTCACCGCCCGGCCCGCCAGCTTAGAATCAGCCACAACATGTTCCCCGGTCAGCTTGGTCCTGCCATACGCCGTGATCGGGCCCTTGTCACTATTTGGGCCGCCAGGCCCCCGGGCCGCCAGGCTGGAGACGTAGACGAAGCGCTGGATCCCGGAAGCGCGGCATGCTGCTGCGACCAGGTTGGCGGTGCCCGTGGCGTTGACGGCCGCGAACTCGGCCTCGTTACGCGCCTTGATCAGTCCGGCAGCGTGCACAATCGCTTCCACTCCCTCCACCGCCGCCGGAAGCTGTGCTGCCTCGGTCACGTCGCCGAGGGCCACTTCGAAAGGGAAGGACAGGAACTCGCGGCTGGATGTCTCGCGCAGTAGGAGTCGGACTTTGTGACCGGCGCTGACCAACTGGTCGGCGATGTGGGAGCCAAGAAACCCGCTCGCGCCGGTGACGAGGACTTTCATGAGAGAAGCTTCTCGTAGATCCGGTACGTCTTGTAGTGAGTAGCGCCGACTTTGCGAATAAGGGAGTTTATGAGGTTGTTGTCCTGAAGTGTCCAGCCGAACTCCGCCGTGGTGAAGCGACACTCGAGCGCACCGTAGTAGATCTCGTCGCAGAGCAGGTATGCCAGGCCGGCGTATTCGCGTGTGCGGAACTCCTTCTTGATGCCAAGGAGGACAAGTCTGCCGCTGCGGGGGCGACGCACCTTCAGGCGCCACAGAAAGCGGATCCACCCGAAAGGAAGGAGGTGGCCGTTGAGCGGTTGCATTGCCCAGTAGAAGTCTGGAATCGCAAGAGCCACGCCCGCGGGGATGCCGTTTACTTCAACGATCGGAACAATGCGGGGATCCGCCACCAGCTTGAGATCTGACGCCATCTCGTCGGCTTCTGCCTCGGTCGCAGGAACGTATCCCCAGTTCTCACTCCAGGCATCGTTGTACAGTGATAGGATCGTCGCGACTTCTTTCCTGAAGTCTTTCATGCGGGCGCGGCGAATGGTGATCTCCGGACGTGCTCGCAACTCGGCAACCATGCGGCGCGGAGGACCGTCCGGTACCGGCTGCATCCCCCATTTCCAGGCGTAGAGATCCTTGGCCGGCGCGTAGCCGGCCGCCTCCACGAGGGCCGGGTAATAGGCCTTCGTGTATGGCATCAGCGGTGCAGGGGGCGAGTCGAACCCGTCGACCAGGAATCCTATCTCGGAGTTGATGGAGAAGTTCATGGGTCCGCGGATTCGATCCATCCCGCGTTCGCGCAGCCAGTCCTCGGCGGCTGACAGCAGAACTCCCGCTACCTCTGCTTCTTCCTCGCATTCCAGGAAGCCGAAGAAGCCCGTGCGCTCGCCGTGATAGCGGTTGTGCTCGTGGTCGATCTGGGCGGAGACGCGTCCAACCACGTCGCCGTCTCGAACAGCGAGGAAGAGTTGAACCTCCGCGTGCTTGTAGAAAGCGTTGTGCTCAGGAGAAAAGCGCCGCTTCTCCATCATCAACAGGGGAGCGATCCAGTTTGGATTTCCCCTGTAGAGGCGGCGGGGAAGGTGGATGAACCGGTCCAGGTCCTTACCAGAAGAGACCCGAACGATCTGAACCGGGGTAATGGTGAGAACGCTAGGAGATGACACCGAGTCTGCGGCCGACTACCTGGAACTTCTCCAGAGCCTGCTCAATCATGCCTTCGGTATGGGTTGCCATGCAACTGGTGCGGAGTATCGCTTCCTTCATGTTAACGGCGGGGTAGATGGCGGGGTTCGTGTAGACACCCTCCTCGAGGAGCGACTTCCAGAAGATCACGGTCTTGTATTCGTCGCCAACGTTGACCGGGACGATCGGCGTGTTAGAGCCGCCAACGTCAAAGCCCATGCTCCGAAGGCCGTCACGCCAGAGAGTACCCAGCGCCTGCAGGCGAAGCACGATCCCGGGGTCACGTTCCAGGACATCGAGTGAGGCGAGTGCCGCCGCGGTGGAGGCCGGAGGCAGGCTGGCGCTGAACAGCATGGACCGCGCGAAGTGCTTGACCCAGTCGAGGACGGCCTGGGGGCCTGCCACGAACCCGCCGATTGAGGCCAGCGATTTCGAGAACGTCCCCATGATGAGATCGACGCTGTCCTCGACGCCGAAGTGGCTGGCGGTTCCCCGTCCACCTTCGCCGATAACGCCAAGGCCATGTGCATCGTCCACGACAAGTCGCGCATGGTGACGCGTGCACACCGAGGCGATATCCGGCAACGGCGCGATGTCGCCACCCATGCTGTACACCCCATCAACCACCACGAGTGCGGCCTTATCACGCAGACGGTCGAGGACTGCTTCGAGGTGGGCGGCGTCGTTGTGCCGAAAGCGGATCATCTCGCCGTCCGCGAGCTGGCACCCATCATAGATGCTCGCGTGATCCGCTTTGTCAACGACCGCGACCGATTTCTTGTCTACCAGGGCGGAGATGATGCCCAGGTTTGTCTGATAGCCGGTGGTGAAGACGAGGGCCGCCTCGGTGCGCAGGAAGCGTGCGATGCGACTTTCAAGTTCCTCGTGCAGACGGGTTGTGCCGTTGAGAAGGCGCGATCCGGTCATCGACGTGCCGAACCTGGCGATCGCGTCGCGCGCCGCTTCGATTACATGGGGGTGGCGGGTCAATCCGAGATAGTTATTCGACCCGAACATGAGGACGCGTTGGCCGTAGATCTGGGCCTCGGGTCCGTCGTTGTTGTCCAGCGCCTGGAAGAAGGGATATATCTGCATGTCCCGGGCACGCTGGACAATGGTGAATTCGTGAACCTTGGAGAATACGTCCCGCTGGTCAGCACCTCCGTAGCGCTCCTTGAGCAGGCCCTCTACGGACATGTCGGGAGGGAGCGGAGGATAGGGTGCCGTGGCGGCCGCGTCCAGTGCGCGCTCGGTTTCTCTCATGGTGGTCGGGGCAGCTTTGGTCTCACTATACGTGAAGAACGTCAAGGGGAACAAGAAAGCGGAGCGAGCGGGGGGTGTCGCTCGCTCCGCTAGTGAGGCAGCGGGACGGGGCCTCAGGGCAGGAGAGGGGGCGAATTAACCGGCGCGGAACATGGACGAGAACCGGACGCCGTTCTTGATGAACGGTTCTGCGGAGACCTCCTCGAAATGGAGCGACCGGGCGCGGGCCGATACCGTAGCGGGTTCCTCCTCCGGTGCAGTGGGGGCTTCCCCGGAGGCGGCTGCGGGTGTTTCCTCCTTGCTGGTCCGTGGTGTGTCAGCAGTTGCAAACGAGACGACCGGGCGGTGGCGTACCTCCATCAGCATTTCGTCGCCGACGAAGATGCGTATCCGTTCCTGGTCATAGCCGGACTCCAGCAGCGTTTCGACCTGTTGTGTGGCTTCTTCCTGGCTCGACAATACGTGGATTTCGCCGCGAGTGGCGTCATCCAGGTCCGAAACCATCACAATGACCCTGCTCGACATCCGGCCTGCTCCTTTGTTCCCACTGAGATTCCCGCTGTCCGTTGTCACCAGTTTGCCTGCCCCCTCTCGCCATAATCTCACCGTTAAGTTGGGGTCAAAAGTGAAGATTCGGGCTGTGCCGCCGTGTCGTTGACACGCCCTCCGCCACGTTCATATTCTGGCGGCATCCGGGGGAAAGCCCGCATCCGTCCAGATGGCCGACGTATTCGCTGCACTCGCTCACATCTCTTCCGGACGATCTGTTGACCCGCTTCGGCCGGTGACTGTGGTCACGCCGTCCCACGCCGCCGGACTTCACCTCCGCCGGCGTCTCGCGCGACTCGGGGCATTTGCCGGTGTCCGCTTCGAAACGCTACCGCGTATCGCCGAACTCCTGGCCGCAGGGCACCTGTCTGGGGCCGGGCAGGCACCGCTGGCTCGGCCTATCGGCGATTACCTTGCAGAGGTCGTCGCGCGGGAGTCTAGAGGCAGCCTGGAGAACGTCCGGGAAATGCCCGGGTACGCAAGAACGCTCCGCCGCATATTCGCGAGAATGCGCAGGGCAGGCATCCGTCGGGCGGCAGACGTCCCACTTGCTTCCGGCAAGGGCGATTTGCGGGAGATCCTCCGCCTGTACGACGCATTCAGAGAAGCGTCGGCCGGGTTCTATGACATGGAGGACCTCCTGGACGCAGCGGCGGAAGTTTGCGCCGGTGACCCGGCCGGGGCGCTCCCGGACTTGGGGGACGTCTATGTGGTGCCGCCCGGCCCGGAGACGGCTGCCGGACGGTCCCTGGTGGAAGCGCTTGGACAATCTGGGACGAGAGTCATTGAGCTAGACGATGTCCTGACGGCGGGAGCAACGCATCAGTTCACAATCGCGCCCGACCCGGACAGCGAAGCGCGTGAGGTCGCGCGCTCAATCGTGAGGGCGCTTGGTGAGGGTACCGCTATCGACGAGGTGGGTGTATTCCATGGCGCGGACAGCACGTACCGCGTTCTATTGCGGGAGGCGCTGGATGCTGCGGGGATTCCGTCCACTCCATTGCCCGGGGTGCCGCTGGTTGAGACCCGACTTGGCTGCGGGGTACTGATGCTGGCCGAGCTCCCTGATACGGGGTTCGCCCGGACCGCGGTTCTTGACTTCCTGACCATGGCACCGATCAAGCGAGAGTTACCGTGCGGCGGTGGCACGGCTGAAGTGATGACCGCTTTGTGGGACAACCTCTCCAGAGAAGCGGGCGTAACCCGCGGCGCCGATCAGTGGCAGGCAAGACTGGGAATCGCAGTCCAAGACCACGACAGAGCCCTCAGTACCCTCGACCAGGCGAACGACGCCCGCAAGATCGCGGCGCTCGAGTTCGCGCGTGACCAGACCGGTATCCTGCGGGACGTGGTTGCCGCGCTCGTGCAGCGAATGGAGCCGCTGCACGGCGAACATTCCGCTGATGACTTCATCGATCGCTTCAAGGAAGTGGTGAACGCCTATCTGGAACCACGGGCTGATGGATACGAAGAGGTGATGGGTGAGATCGACCAACTGGGGAGCGTTGGCGCGATTGGCGGCTCGTTGTCGCTCGGGAGCTTTGCCAGGGCGCTCCGCGCGAACCTGTCCGCGGCCTATTTCAGGCCGAGGAGACTGGGGGACGGCGTCGTCATATCGGATTACCGGGTTGCCGCCGGGATGCGATTCGAGAGGGTCTTTCTGGCCGGTGCATATGAGGGCGCCTTCCCGGCGGGCCCCGCGCCGGACGCGATCCTGGATGACGGCGTCTGGCGCTGGCTGAAGGGTCACTTCCCGTACGCCGAAGACGCGCAGACCAGGCTGGATCGTGCGAGGGCAGCTGCCTCAAGGGCCGTCGCAAGCGCCGGAGATGGAGCGGTTTCCTGGTGGGTACCCGCGCACGAAGCGGGTGGCACTCGCGACCTCTATCCGTCGCCCATGATGGTGCACTGGCACAACGACCAGTCTGCTACCCTTGCGGGGATCAGCGCGTCCGATCTGCGGAACGGGATCGCCGGAACCGCGCGCCACATCATCTCGCCGCTGGCGGGCCGGATGCGTGGGCCAGTCATGGACCCGGGAGAGCTTGGATTGCGGCTGGCGGTGGTGTCGCGAAAGGAATTGCGCCCACCGGGCCCCGCGCATCCGCATTGGCGCAGCATCGAGATGTTGCGCGCCCGGCACCGAGCGCAGTTCACAGAATGGGACGGGCTCACGGGTGGCGGGCCGCTGCCAGACACTATCTCACCGACGGCGCTTGAGGAGTACGCTGCTTGCGGTTTCCGTTACTTTGCCAGACGGGTGTTGCGCCTGAGGCCCGTTACTGAACCGGCCGAACGAGACACAATGGATCCCCTGACGCGCGGTTCGCTGGTGCACGAGGTGCTGGAGGAATTCTTTCGGCTCCAGATGTCTGGCGGCAGGCCGGGGATCCGTGAGGCGTGGACTGACGCCGACACGGACGCAGTACTTGACATGGCGCGCCAACGGTTCGAACACGCGCGGTCACGCGGCGAAACGGGCCACGACCTCTACGCTGATCACGACCTGCGGATCATTGAGGCGGATCTGACGCAATTCCTTGTCGAAGACACGACATTCAGACGCGAGACGGGTGGGATTCCAGCCGGCGTCGAGGTGGACATCCCCGAAGCGGAGATCGCGGGAGTGAAGATGCGCGGGCGGGTGGACCGCGTAGACCGTACGCCTGATGGCCGGGAAGCCTGGGTGATCGACTACAAGACCGGTTCAAGCCGGGACGCGATCAAGATCAGGGATGACCCTTTACAGGGCGGGACAAAACTGCAGCTGCCCTGGTATCTGAGCGCGGCAGGAAGCGCGCCCAGGGCCACGGCACTCTACTGGTACATCACACAACTGGGGAACTTTCAGCAGGCGAGATACGAGACCACACCCGACAGGGAAAGGCGGTTTCGGGAAACTGTCGAGGCCATTGTGGCCGGGATCGGCGCGGGGGTGTTTCCGGCGGTGCCGGGAGAATTCGAGGAGTTCTACGGGGCGTTTCGCAACTGCAGGTACTGCGATTTCCGGCGCATCTGCTCGGTCAAGCGTGATCTCGCGTTTGCGGCAAAGATGAATGATCCTTCCATGGAACCGTGGCTCGCGGTGGGGCATGCGGCCGTGGCGGAGCCGAACGATGCCTGAGCGGAGCGGCTACCAGGAGCAAGACGCAGCGACGCGCCGGGCGATAGCTGCTTCCGTCGGCGAAACGCTGTTCGTGGAAGCGGGCGCAGGTACGGGCAAGACGCGGGCTCTCGTGGACAGGGTCGTCGCGCTCGTCCTCGGTGGGATCCCGATCGAGCGAATCGCCGCCATCACCTTCACCGAGCGCGCCGCCTCGGAGATGCGGGCTCGCGTGCGGTCCGCGCTTGAGGAGCGAGCCCGCTCGTCGGACGCTCCCGCCGCGGTCACGGAAGCTCTGGCGTCGCTCGACCGCGTGCAAATCTCGACAATCCACTCCTTTTGCCAGTC
Source organism: Chloroflexota bacterium (assembly GCA_037441345.1). GTDB lineage: Bacteria > Chloroflexota > Dehalococcoidia > SM23-28-2 > RBG-16-64-32 > DATKKM01. Next base: position 51,200 of record JBBISJ010000007.1, on the reverse strand, counting down.
CGTGCTCCGCCAGTTCGCTGCTCAGGCCGGTGTCGACCCCGATTTCACGATACTGGACGAGGTCGCCCACGACCGGCGCCGACGAGAGCGTTGGCGTGAGGAGATCGACCGCCTGGCAACCGAGGCAGGAGCGCCAGATATCATTGACCGCGCACTTTCCCTGGGCATGACTACTCGAGAGATCGAGGAGTTGGCCATGGAGATCCTGGACGCCGGTGACCTGGCGTTTGAGATGGACCGCAACCCAATGGCCAAACCAGAGCCTGGATGGCCTGACCTGAGCGAGCTCGCGGGGAGGCTCGAAGCGACCGGATATCGCCACGTCCGTGAGGAAGACCGCCTGCGCCAGAAGATAGAGGAGTTAGCGCAGCTGGTCGGCCGGCTCGCGGCGAACCCGAGGCGGCGCGAAGTGACGGTTTGCACCGTCAGGCCCATCACAGGTAGCCCGGGAAACGCGTCTGACTGGGGCGGCAAAGAACACAAGGCCAGGGCCCTGGACGTTGCCGCCGCAATTGCGGACGGCCTTGTGAATCTGAAGGTGGCAATCCGGCAGAAGGCGCTGTCCGACCTGCTTCCGTATCTTGTGCGCTTCGCGGTGGAGGATAGCCGGCAGCGGGCCGCCGAGGGAGCGCTGACGTTCGATGACCTGATCCTGCGGGCCCACCGGCTCGTCACGGGCAATAAGACTGTGCGCGCTGCCTTGCGAGAGCGATTTGATGTGCTCCTGATCGACGAATTTCAGGACACGGACCCGCTGCAACGTGACATCGCGTTGGCTTTCGCTAACGACCCAGCCACCGGTCGCACAAGAATGGGGCCGTTGTTCCTTGTAGGCGACCCGAAACAATCGATATACCGCTTCCGCGGCGCCGACATGGCCGTGTATTCAGCCACGCGTGACTGGCTCGAAGGAGTCGCCAGGTTCGAGGAGTTGAGCTTCAACAAGCGGACCCGGCGGATCATACTGGACTGGGTCAACGACGTTTTCGCGTCTGTTATCGGCGGAGGCAGCGTCCCCGAGGTTCAGCCCGAATACAAGGGGATACACGCGGAAAGGGACGTCGACCTCAAGGGGCCGGGTATCGCCTGCTTTGGCGGCCTGAGAGATGTCCGTGCCGCAGAAGTAAGAGCAGAGGACGCGAAGGCCGTTGCGGTGCACTGCCGGCGCATCGTGGAGGACGGGTGGGAAGTTCAGGAGCGCAGCGGCGAAATCCGCCCGGCCAGGTTCCAGGACATCGCCGTGCTCATCCCTTCCCGGGCCGGCCTGACAGCCCTCGAACGAGCGCTCGTCGATGAAGCGGTTCCGTTCCGAGTGGAAAGCGGTAGTTTGATATTCCGGACGCAGGAAATTAGGGATCTGCTGAATTGCCTCGCTGCGATAGATGACCCCAACGACGACGTAGCGATCGTCGGCGCCCTGCGATCCCCCGCATTCGCCTGCTCGGATGCCGACCTGGCGGAGTTCGCCCGGGCGGGCGGGCGGTTCAACTACCTGTTATCCGATAACGACGGCCGGACCGGCATCGTCGCCGACGCATTGGGGATTCTGGCCCGGTACCATGCGTCGAGGTACCAGGGCAGCCTCGCGGGGCTCATCGAGCGGTTCGCAGCAGAGCGGGGCCTCGTGGAGACCGGAATTCTGTATTCAGGCGACCGCAACGCCTTCCGGCGAGTCAGGTACATGGTGCAGCAGGCGCGGGTGTTTGAAGCCGCCGGTCCGGAGAGCCTTCGTTCGCTCGTAACGTGGCTGGAGCGGATGGCCGACAGGCAGATGCTCGACAACGAGGGGGCGGCGCTCGACAGCGACGAGGACGCTGTGCAGATTCACACCGTTCACGGGTCAAAAGGGCTGGAGTTTCCCATCGTCATCGCCGCCGGACTGTATTCGACCTTTAGCGGTGCTGGCAAGGGTAAGTCCTGCCTCCGCGACCGCGCCACAGGAAGGTATGCCGTATCCGTCGGGACAAGGCGTGGCGAGCGGGTCTTCGCCGTTGGCGACGTAGCCGGGCTCCAGGCAGTTGAGGAAGAGCATCAGCGGGCTGAGTTTCGGCGAATGTTGTACGTCGCAGCCACCCGGGCGCGTGATCATCTTGTTGTCTCCCTGAACTACGGGAGCAAGCAACGGGATACGGGCGCCCAGTTGCTGGAGTCGGCCGGTGCGAGGCGAGCAGAAGCGCTTGAGCAACCTCCGCCCGGGACGGGCCACGGCAATCCACTCACGGGGCTCGAAGTTGACCTGCCACCCGTCGAAGAGCAGACGCAGTTCGCCGCCACGCGCGAGGCGCTGGTGGCAGCCGCGAAAAAACACCGGTACACGAGCGCGACGGCTATTAAGGCGGGTGCGCCGGCGGGCGACGGCGACGACCAACCGGAGCCTTCCGACGAATCGGAACCATGGTCACGGGGACGCGCGCGGACACGCGTCGGGCGGGCCGTGCACGCAACGATCCAGAGCCTGCCGCTCGCCGCTGGCCCCGATGACATCGCGGCCTTCAGCCGGGCGCAGGCCGTTGCCGAGGCTATCCCCCACCTGGCGTCAGATGTGGAAGCGTTGGTGCGTTGGGTCGTAATTGAGTCCGACACTTGGCGGCGCGCGAGGGCTGCGCGTCGCGCGCTGAGGGAGCTGCCGTTCGCCATGGTATCTGATGGAACGATACTCGAGGGCTTCATCGATATGGTCATCGAGGCCGACGACGGTCTGGAGATCGTCGACTGGAAGACTGACCGGATCAGCCGCGAGGAAGTTGCTCAGCGGCTGAGGGAGTACGAGTTGCAGGCCGGTCTCTACGTGTGTGGGTTGCAGGAGGCCACCGGGCGTCCAGTCACCGCGGTGACTTACGTATTTGCAAGTCCGGGGATGGAAGTCGCGCCCGGACCGCCGGACCGGCTCGCGAAGCTCGCTAGAACGCACCTGGTGGACGGCCTGGTATCTAATCCACACCTGAACGAACCTTAAAGACAGTTAATCGCCGTCTCACGGAAGTTTAACTGCTCGGCGATAACCTGACTGCCAAACCACGCCGCAAGGCAAAGGAGGCAGTCATGGCGGGCAAGCTGACAGTCATCGCAACAGGCGCGCTCCTCGCACTGGCGCTGGCGATCTTCGCGTTCGGCGCGACATCGTCGGCCGCCGATGCGCGGGAAGGGGATTCACGGAACCCTCCATCTGTCGCTGCGATCGTCGTCGGTCAGATGACTGGTGAACACGGCGCGGCGGCAAAGATCGATCTCCATGCCGCTGTTCGCGAGGGCCAGACCACGGGGTCGTTTAATTTCGTCTCCCGGGGACACGGCTACTACAAGGGGGGCGTTCGGGCACTGTCCTGTGATGACGGCACGATCCGGGCCGCGGGCGCAGGAACTTTTTTCCGGCCCGGCTGGACACGCGTCCCGGCGGTCTACGAGGCGGTCTTTGATAGCGAAACCGGGGAGGGGAAAGTCACACTGAAGGCTCGAGACCGGGTCCTGTACACGTTTACCGGTCACGTGGATGGGCTGATCTGGTGCGGCAACCCGGAGTCGGCTCATCGCGAGTCATAGCGACCGACACCGATACGATGGCAGGCGGGGCAGGTATCCGGCCCCGCCTGTTCACGTTGTGACGGGCGCGTGGGTTTGGTGTAAGCTTGCGGAACTATGGCGCGGGTCAAGGTCTCAACGCTGAACCTCTTTAACCGCATGGGGGACTGGGACTCTCGTTTCCCGCTGGTGATTGACCAACTCGAGGCGTTGGCGCCCGACGTCATCGGACTGCAGGAAGTCGATCTCGGCATCGACCAGGGGATTCAGATCAGCCGCGAGATCAACCGCCGGCTCGGCGATGCGCCACATTACCGCATCAAGCACGCCGCGACCCCTGGCGTCAGGGCCAGCGTTTTCGGCATCGGAACCATGACCCGCATCGAGTGCGTGGCGCACGAGGTCCTTGACCTGATGACCTTCGAGCGCGTCGCGCAGCGCCTGGTGTTCCGCGTTGATGATTCCGGGTTCGCGCTCGTCAACACGCATCTGCACCATCCAGTGGAGGCGGAGGAAGAACGGGCCGTGCAGGCCGCTTACATGCTGGAATGGATCGATCGCCAGGAAAGGTTGCCGACGGTAGTGCTCGGCGACTTCAACTCGTATACCGGCGAAAAGACCGTGCAACTGATGAAGTCCCGGTTCCGGTCGGCCTACGAAACTGTGAATGGAAGGGAGCCAGACAAGACCTGGTCGACCCCCGTCAACACCTACGACAACTCGCCTCACGGGACGCTGGACTACATCTACGTGTCACGCGAGTTCAATATCCTCGAGGCCGGCCTGGCGTTTGACCGGCCCTCACCGGACAACGCGGACCTGTTCCCGTCGGACCATCTGGGCCTTTACGCCGTGCTCGAGTGGTGACGCCCGCGGGCGCAAAAAGGGGATCTCGCGCCTGCTGCGCGAGATCCCCTTCGACTATTCCTGCTCTCCTGTTGCGACGACCAGTGCGAGGCCCGACGCTCCAATCAGTGAGGCGCCAGCGATAGTCAGCAGCATCCACAGGTAGCCGCTTCCGGAGGGGGGAACCCCACCGGCGCTCGGCAACGATGCGGGGGCGGCCTTCGCTGGTGTCTGCTTGTCGCCCAGCACCGAGCTGCCTGGCTCCTCGCCGTCGGTGTCGGCGGCAGCCTCCAGCACGATCTGGCAGCCGATGTCATCTGCGTCTACCTGGCCATCCCCATCATTGTCGAGGACGTCCTCACAGCTGACGCCGGCGCCCCAGGTCTCAGGAGTGCTCGATGGATCGGCCGGATCGGAGCCGTACATCGCTTCGTCCGCGTCCACCCAGCCATCACCGTCGGTGTCGACGCAGGCGTCGCCCACACCATTACCGTCAGAGTCGGCCTGGTCAGGGTTGTAGTTCGCCGGGCAGTTGTCGGCTTGATCCGCGACGAAGTCGCCGTCCTGGTCGGGTGCGCACCCTGGATCGTCAGCATCCGTGAGTCCATCGCCGTCGTTGTCGGCGCCGTCACCGCAGGTCTCGCCGAAGATGCTGTGCTCGGGCGTGCTTGCGGCATCGTTCGGATTCGAACCGAGCATCCGCTCGGTCTCGTCATCGAACCCATCGTTGTCGGCATCGAAGTCGCACGCGTCGCCGACCCCGTCGGCGTCTGCGTCACCCTGGTCCGGGTTCGGGTTCCACGCGCAGTTGTCGCCCAGGTCCGGAAGTCCGTCTGCGTCCGTATCGACAGTGCAGCCGCTATCCGCCACATCGGTTGCGCCGTCAACGTCGTTGTCGGCGGTGTCGCCGCATGTATCAGGGTAGGCGGCATGCTCCGGCGTACTCGCGGCGTCATTGGGATCGGAGCCGAGTTCAGCCTCCTCGAAGTCAAAGTACCCATCGCCGTCCGTGTCAACGTCGCCGCATACTCCATCGGGTGCACACGGGTCGACGCAGGTTTCGCCGGGCAGGCAATCGGGCGGGGGTTCACCGCTGCCGCCCTCAGCCGACGCCGAGCCGGCGGTGACGGCCAACACTGCCGCCAACCCGGCAACGGCAACGATAAGGCCCGGGCCCAGCCTTAGAACCATCGATTTCAAGCCGCACCTCCTGAATGTCAAAGCGTTGCTGTCGTCTCCTTGACGGAAGAGGCGGCGAAAAAGTTCCGGATGGTTGCCGGGCATCGAACATGTCCACGCGTGGGCGGCGCAGGTGCAGATCCGGGTCGCTGCCGTTCACGGAGACGCCGACACTGCAGTCGCCGGATGGATCACGCACGGCATCCAGGAGCGCCAAATGCCGGGTCGCATTCGGGTCGCATTCGGGTTGCAACCAATCGCACCTTTCGGCTCAAGGGTGCAACAATCGTGGAGCTGAGAGGGGGTAAGATCGCTAGGGCGGCAGACTATATCGACGTTCCCGGGTTCGTAATCCAACTTGGCGGGCGCGTGGAGCTTCCCGGTGGAACGGTTATCCCTCCGCCCTAGGCGCGCCGCCCGACACTGCACGGGCGCGGCGGGCGTAATTGATCCTCGCGGGTCTAGACCAGATGTACTGTAGCTGGCTCCCGGGACAGGACTCGAACCTGTAACCTAGCGGTTAACAGCCGCCCGCTCTACCATTGAGCTACCCGGGAGCGCGTATTCTGCGTGGTGTTTTGCCTGGCTGCCGAGCCAGGATTCGAACCTGGACCAAAGGATCCAAAGTCCCGTGTGCTACCGTTACACCACTCGGCACTAAGGCCGGTATATTCGCTTTTGGTGCCGAAGGCCGGACTCGAACCGGCACGAGGGTTCCCCCCCAGCAGATTTTGAGTCTGCCGCGTCTGCCAATTCCGCCACTTCGGCACTGGTCTCTGGCAGACGCCAAGCGTGAATGAAGCGGGTTCGCTAACCCGCTCCAGCCACTCAATCGTATCGAAAGACCGTCGCGCCTGTAAAGGCGTTACAGCGGCGCCCAGTAGCGCTTGCCCTCACCCCGCAGCACTCTGCCAAACGTCAGGCCCGGGAAGTGGGCGGCCGTCATCAGGTCATCGGTCCCTTCCAGTTCCCGCACAACCGCCTCCTGCGATCGGCGTGCCAGGTCCTTGTCGATGTCGCCCAGGCCTGACCATTCCGTCTCCTCGAGTTGCACGGGGCAGGAGATCGCGTCCCCCAGCACAAAAGCACGTTGGTGGCCGGACGAAAGAACGATCCCCGCGTGCCCCGGCGTGTGTCCCGGCGTGGAGATGACATTGATGCCCGGGGCAACGGTCATTCCGTCCTCGGCCGGTTCGAAACGGGATTCGACCGCGGAGAATACGCCTCGGAGGTACGCCTTGGTGTCTTCGGGCCATCGGGAAGATGGCTCCATCGCCGGACCGTTCCAGTAAGCATTCTCGCCGGATGTCCAGCGGTATGTGGCTTTGGGAAACGCCGGCCTGGCCGTCGCGTCGTCAATATGCGCGACGTTGCCGGCGTGGTCCACGTGAAGGTGCGTGATGAAGACGACGTCGATATCCTCCGGCCTGATCCCCTCCGCGGCCAACTCACTGAACAGGGCGCCGCCCTTGAAACCCATCATGTTGATCGGCCCGAGGCCGGTGTCGATCAAAACTTTCGTGTCGCCGGACCGGACGAGGAAACAGGTAAACGGAAACACGACGTTGCCATTGTGGTCGAGCCAGCGCTTGTGCCGCCCCCACTGTTCCGCGGTCGTGCCCTGGAAATAGAGTGTGCCGGGCGCCCGGGCATCCCCGTCGCTTACGACGAGGACGTCGAGATCGCCGATCTGGAAGCGGTTGGCCATCGTTCTCTCGCTTTCGTGTGCCTTGACCCGGTGAATGGGTTGCTGTCTGTACTGCACCCAATCATAGTGCCAGGACACACTTGACTGAGTAGAACGTGTGTTTCACTCTCGGGAGGGAGGTCGATTCGATGGTTGTCGCGTGCGTGAGCATCCCCCGGTTTGCCGTCGAGGCAGAACGCCAACGACGCCGGAACACGAACGCCCGCTTGATCCTGATCGGCGACAGCACAGTCTACGATTGCTCACTCGGGGCGGATGTGTCGAAAGTCCGGCGCGGGATGAAGATGTCCGAGGCGATTGGCCTTTGCCCCAGCGCCATCGTCCTGCCGCCGGACGTACCTTACTATGAGCGGCTTTTCAACGAGGTCCTGGACCTGCTGGAGACGTTCAGCCCTGTAGTTGAAGCCGGCGACATCGGTACCGCCTACCTCGGCCTGGACGGGTTGCCGGCGCCGGCGCCAAAAATTGCGGACGACCTGGTCGCGGCCCTTCATAAACGGTTCGGTGTCATGGCCGCGGTGGGCATAGCTGGCGGGAAGTTCCCGGCGTGCGTTGCTGCCGCGGTCTCCCGGCCGGGTACGATCAGAACTGTAGCAGCCGGAGAAGAGGCGTCCTTCCTTTCAGGGCTGCCGGTCAAGCATCTGCCTGCATCAGAGGCGATGCGCTGGCGCCTGACTATGCTGGGCCTGGGAACGATAGGCGAAATCGCGCGCCTCCCTTTGGGGGCGATACAGGCGCAGTTCGGGCCCGAGGGGGCGCGCTGCTGGGAACTGGCCCGGGGAATCGACAGCGAACCACTGGTCGCAAGAGTGCCGGAGCAGACGGTTATCCGGCGGCTGCAGATGCCGGCGCCCGCAACAACCCTCGAGGCGATCTTGATTGGAGCCGAAAAACTGGTGCGCGGGGCATACGCGGCCCTGGAAAGCAGCCGCTGGGTTCGCAAGGCAATCCTGCGGGCGATGCTGGACGGTGGTGGAAGCTGGGAGCTGCCGGTGCCGTTCCGGGAAGCCCTGTGCAATAGCGATGACGCCTGGTTCGCTGTCCGCAACGCGATCGCCAGACGCCCCCCCGACCGGCCGGTGGAAGAGATCGAGGTTGAACTCATCGGACTGAGCGGCGAGTCCGGCAAGCAGGCGACGATGTTTGAGGGCAAGGGCAAACTCTGGCGTCAGGTCGAGGAGGCGGTTCGGCAGGTCGGCGCGCAGCAGCCGGATGCCGCCCGGACGCCCGTTGGCAAGATAGTGAGCCTGGAGCCGTGGTCGCGGATACCCGAGCGACGGGCGGCTTTGGCAGAGCTCGGTGATCGCGGTACCCGGTGACTGTCACGCGCAAGCTGCGGCCCCTTAACCAGCCCGGTCCCGTCAGCGTAGAGGCAGACGAAGCGGCGCGTCCCACCGCCGTAATCATGTCCAGGCGAAGACTGATTGTCGAGGCTCACCACGAGACCTGGCGGATCGACGACGAGTGGTGGCGCCCAAAACCAGTCTCGCGCACTTACTGGCGCGTCTCCCTGGAAGACGGTCGCGTCGTCGACATATACCGCGACCTTACTACCGGACGCTGGTTTCGCCAGGCTTACGGTTAGCCCGTGGCCTATCATTGTTGCGTGAGCGATCTACCCACAGCGATTCTTCTCGATCTCGACGATACAATCCTGGACGACAGCGGCTGCGTGAACGAGTGCTGGGCCGAAGCGTGCGCGCACGCCGAGCAACTGACCGGGATCCAGCCGGACCTCCTCCAGCAGACGATCCGGGAGTACGCCTCATGGTGGTGGGCTGACGGCGAACGTAACCGCACAGGCCGCCTTGATCTACGAAGGGCAACGAGACATGTGGTCGGAGAGGCGCTTCAGCGGCTCGGGTACAGCAACGGAGACGCAGCCCAGGCTATCGCGAACCACTACCGGGACCTGCGTGAGGAACGAGCGAAGCTATATCCCGGCGCGATTGAAACGATCAAATGGTTTCGCAACCAGGGAATCCGCCTGGGCCTGATGACCAACGGAGCCGCGGCCGCTCAACGGGTAAAGGTCGAGCGATTTGGCCTGGCAGAACACTTCGACCATATCGTGATCGAAGGAGAGTTCGGAGTCGGCAAGCCAGACCGCCGCGTTTTCGAGTCGTTGCTTGATGCGCTCAGGACGGAGCCGACAGCTGCCTGGGCGGTCGGAGACAACCTGGAAGCGGACGTCGTGGGCGCGATGGAGCTGGGAATCTACGGAATCTGGGTTGACCGGTCCGGCCGCGGCGTGCGCGACGATGCCGCCAAGCACCCGGACAGGATCATTGGCGCGTTGTCTGATCTGATGATCACGGCATAGCGACACGCTCGCATTGACAATAAGAACACCTGTTCGTACTGTGGCGGTGCGATGGGAATCGGTGGAAGCGGCGGGGGATACACCGAACTTCACTGTCACTCCAACTTCTCCTTCCTGGAAGGCGCATCTCACGTCGAGGAGATCGTCCTGCAGGCGCTGGAACTCGGCTACGAGTCTCTGGCACTCACAGACCACGACGGATTGCACGGCGCAATGGAGTTCGCGCAGTCCGCCAGTGCCTGGGGCCTGAAGCCAATCACAGGAGCGGAGATCACCCTGGCGTCCGGCTACCACCTGACACTCCTCTGTGACAGCCGCCGGGGATACGCTAACCTCTGCCGCATCATCTCGCACGCCCACCTCGAGCACGCTCGTGGTGAGCCGCGCGTGGAGCCGGCGTTCCTGGCGCAGCATGCGGCCGGCCTGATTGCGCTCTCCGGTTGCCGGAACGGCGAGGTTCCGTCGCTCATCGCCCTGGGAAAGCACGGGGAGGCCGAAGCGGCGGCGCGTGAATATGTCCGAATGTTTGGGAACGGCAACTTCTTCCTCGAGTTGCAGAGCAACCTCGTCTATGGGGATGTCCGCCGCAATCATCAGCTCGTGGAACTTGCGTCGCACCTCGGTCTGGGTACGGTCGCGACCGGCGACGTTCACTATCACGTGCGCGAGCGCCACTGGCTCCAGGACGTGCTGGTCGCCATCCGCAACCGGACAACGCTCGATGCAAGCCATCGCCTGCGCAAGGAAAACTCGGAATACTTCCTGCGGTCACCGGCGGCGGCAGTGGAAGCGTTTGCCGCTTTTCCAGAAGCAGTCACCAATACACACCGGATCGCGGAGCGCTGCGCGTTCGACCTGACAAAAGACCTGGACTACACCTTTCCTGAATATCCGGTTCCGGAAGGTGAAACCCAGGAATCTTGCCTCCGCAAGATCTGCCGCCAGGAAGCCGCCCTGCGCTATCCGCGGCAGGCACCCGACGTGGAGGAGCGGCTGGAGGAAGAGCTGCGGTTGATCGAGAAGCACCGGCTTTCGGGCTTCTTCCTGATCCACCGCGAGATCTTGCGTTTGGCGGAGGATGTGGCCATGCAGATCAAGGGACGCCCCTACCATGGTCCGCCCGGACGTGGGCGTGGTTCCTCCGTGGGATCGTTGGTCTGCTACCTGATCGGCCTGTCGCACATCGACCCGATCGCTAACAACCTGTTCCTCGGCCGTTTCCTCAACGAAGAGATGGCTTCGGTCCCGGATATAGACCTCGACTTTCCGCGTGATATCCGGGAGAAGCTAATGCTGCGGGTCTACGAACACTTCGGGAAAGAGCACGTCGGCCTGGTGGCGACTTTCCCGACGTACCGGATGCGCAGCGCGGTGCGCGAGGTAGGCAAAGCGCTGGGCCTGCCGGAGGCGGAACTGGACCGGCTGGCGAAAGCGAGTGAAGGTCATTCTGCCAAACAAACTCGGGAGGAGATGCAGCGGCTGGACGGCTTCCGGCAGAGGCTCTCCGCTCCGGCCTGGCAGATGCTGGCCGAATTATCGCGGCAGATCGCCCGCTTTCCGCGGCACATCTCGCAGCACGTTGGCGGCATGGTGATATCGTCCCGGCCGCTCGTGGAGATGGTGCCCATGGAGCAGGCGGCGATGGAGGGGCGCGTCTTGATTCAGTGGGACAAGGACTCTGTGGACGACGCCCGCATGATCAAGATCGACTTCCTTGCGCTGGGCATGCTCTCCGCCCAGGACGAGTGTCTCGAACTCATCGAACAGCACCGCGGGAAGCGCATTGATCTGGCACGCATCGACTTCGCTGACAGGCGCGTGTACGACGGCATCTGCGCTGCGGACACGATGGGCGTCTTCCAGATCGAGTCGCGGGCGCAGATGCAGACGCTGCCCCGCGTGAGGCCGCGCAGCCTCGATGACCTGACTGTACAGGTGGCGATCATCCGGCCCGGGCCGATTGTCGGTGGCTCCGTGAACCCGTACATCGCCCGGCGGCTCGGAAAAGAGCCGGTGACGTACGACCACCCGAGCCTCGAACCGGTGCTGGCCGAAACTCTGGGGGTGATCCTCTACCAGGAGCAGGTCCTGCAGGTGGCCATGTCGATGGCCGGCTTCACGGCCGGCCAGGCCGAGAGCCTGCGGCGGGCGATGAGCCGCAAACGATCTGCCGAAGCGATTGGCAAGCACAAGCAGGCTTTTATCGACGGCTGCACCTCGCGCGGGGCCAGCGAAGAGGCGGCTGAGCGCGTCTTCCAGAAGATCGCCGGCTTTGCGGCTTTCGGCTTCCCCAAAGCGCACGCTGCGGCGTTCGGTCTGCTGGCCTACCAGACGGCGTGGCTGCGGACGTACTACGCACCGGAGTTCCTCTGCGCGCTGTTCAACGCCCAGCCCATGGGCTTCTACGCCCCGCACGTTCTGGTTAACGATGGAAAGCGGCACGGCGTGCGGGTACTGCCCCCGGACATCAACCTCAGCCGCGCGGATTGCACGATTGAGGAGCAGTGGGGAGGTGAAAACCGGAGGCCGGAAACTGGGGCTGAACACAGCCTCGCAGTGCGAATTGGATTGCGGTACGTGCGCGGGATGAGTCGCGAAAAAGGCTCTCAAGAGATCGACGAGGCGCGTGAAGCCCGCGGTGATTTCCGGTCACTGTTCGATTTCGTGGAAAGGACGCACCTGAAGCGCGAACAGATCGAGAACTTGATCGTCAGCGGCTGCTTCGACGGACTTGGACTGGAACGGCGTGAGCTACTCTGGCAGCTGGGCCTGCTGTACCGACCGGAGGGGCGCAACCAGGTCCAACGCCAGCTCGCACTCCAACTTTCGACGGAGCAGGATCTGCCGGGCGCCGGATTCACCCTGCGGCCGATGAGCGAATGGGAGAAGATGCGTGTCGACTACCTGACCCTCGGTATGTCGCCGCGAAATCACCCGATGGAATTCGTCCGGCCACGGCTCCACGAAGGGATCGTACCAACGCGGATGGTCGAATCACTGGAAGACGGGCGTGAGGTCCAGATAGCGGGGCTGGTGGTATGCCGGCAGCGCCCGGGTACCGCAAAGGGATTCGTCTTCCTTGTGCTGGAGGACGAGTACGGACTCGCGAACATTGTCATCAAGCCGGCTCTGTACCAGCGCTCACGGGCCATAGTTCGTGCAGAACCATTTCTCGTGGTCACCGGGGTCCTGCAGCGGCGCGACGGAGTAACAAACGTGATCGCGCAAAAGGTCACCCCATTCCGGGCCGGTGGACTCGTGCCCGCAGCGCACAACTTCGGGATGAGCCACCGCTAGGGGTTTGCGCCGCCAACGACTATCGGAACCTGGACAACGCTGCCCGGGATGCCAGCCACGAGGCAGGCCAGCACCTTCTCCGGGATGATCTGCAGGACAATAACCCCTTCAATCCGCTGCCTGCCGTTGCGAACCCCGTCGCTCACCTCGATCTCCGTAACCCCCAGCAACCCGCCGCTGGCGCCCGTCACCCGGATATCCACAAACTGACCCAGTGGCAATTCGGTCCAGCCCTCCACCGGCACGTGCCGGGTGTAATACCCACCCGCCTCCGGCATTTCGAGCTGAAGTTGGCGGGAGGCGCCGAACGCCGGAGTACACCGGGCCGGACTGATCGTCGGGGTCGCGTTGTCACCGACAAGGTCTCCTGCAGGGCTACCGGAGCACCCCACCAGCGCCAGCCCCGCGGCCGTGACCAACGCCGCTAGCAACACACCAACCTTCGTCCGCATCGTAGACAGTGTAGGATAGGCGGGATAAAGCAGCGGAGGCAGCAATGACAACCACAATCGAAATCCAGGGGCTCTGCAAGGACGGATTCCAGGGGGTCAAAGATGCCTTCGCCGATAACTTCGCGGATCACGGCGAGATCGGCGCGGCACTCTCTCTGGTCGTTGGCGGCGAGACCGTGGTCGACATCTGGGGCGGTTACGCCGATCCGCAACGGACACGCCGCTGGGAGCGGGACACCATCGTTAACGTGTACTCGACGACAAAGGGCATCGTGGCAACTTGCGCGAACCGCCTCATCGAGGAAGGCAGACTTGACCCCGAGGCGCCGGTCGCCCGGTACTGGCCGGAGTTCGCCCAGGCAGGCAAGGAGGCGCTCTCCGTCAAGTATCTCCTCAGCCACCGCGCTGGCCTCCCGGCAATCGACCCGGTCCTGACCAATGACGCGGTCTACAGCTGGGATCCGGTTGTGGACGCCCTGGCAGCGCAGAAACCCTGGTGGGAGCCCGGCTCGCAGCACGGATACCACGCCGTGACGTTCGGCTACCTCGTTGGCGAAGTGATCCGCCGCGTGACAGGGAAGTCCGTGGGAGCCTACTGGCGTGAGCATTTCGCAGAGCCAGCCGGTATCGACTTCCACATCGGCTTCGGACCGGAGCTGGATCACAGGGTCGCGGACATGGTGCCGGCGCCCCTGCGCATGCCATCGCCGGACAACCCGCTGGGCGCCGCTCTGCTGAATCCGGCCTCGATGACGTTCAAGGCGTTCATGATCACACCAGAACCCATGGTGAACCCGATGTACATGAACAGCCGCCAGTGGCGTGCCGCCGAGGTTCCCGCAGGGAACGGGCACGGCAACGCCCGCGCCCTCGCGCGGCTCTACGGCGCGCTGGCGACGGATGGGTTACTGGACGGGGTGCACATCCTGGCGCCAGGCACCGTTGCAGAAGCCACCAAGGAACAGTCGTACGGTACCGATGCCGTCATCTTCTTCCCTACACGCTTCGGGCGAGGGTTCTTGCTCGATATTCCCGAACTCCAGATCAGCCCCAGCGGGAAGCTCTTCGGCCACGGGGGTATGGGGGGCTCCTTTGGCTACGCTGATCCGGACGCTGGCATCGGCATCGGTTACACGATGAATAAGATGATCATGTCGGAAGACAACGTCGATCCGCGCTGGCGTCCCATATTCGACGCGATCTACCGCTCGCTCTAGAGCGGCCGCTGCGCGCGGAACCAGAAGCTGTACGGGTTCTGGCCGACTGTCACGTCATCAAAACCGGCCGCTCGCAATCGTTCGGGGAAGCTGTCCGGGTCAATCGTCACGCACGTGTCCATGAGGTGAAAGAGACGGAACCGCAGCGAAGTCTTACTGTCGGAACCGGCGAACACTCCACCCCGCTTCAGTACCCTGTAGGCCTCTGCCAGCAGCCGGTCCTGCAGATCCTGCGACGGCACGTGGTGGAGCATGGTGAAGCAGACGGCGCTCGTGAACGACTCATCCGGGAACGGCATCCGGGTGGCGTCGCCCTCCACGACGGTGACGTTAGTGCCCGCCATGCGTGATCTCAAAGAGCCGGCCAGTTCCGGGTCGATCTCGATAGCCGTCAGGCGCTGAACGCGGTCGCGGACCCACTCCGTAGTCCGGCCTGGGCCCGGACCGATCTCAAGGACGTCGTCGCCGGTCTCGAGGTCTTCGAACGCAGCAGGGAGCATGTATTCCTGGACGATCTTCGCCCAGACGTTTGAGCGGCAGTACCACCGGTGCAGCAGATTCATGCGGCAAGTATACCTGCCTTGCCCGCGCGGCGGGTTCAGCCTAGGCTAGAGCGAAAATGAGCATCTTGCTTGCGAGCGATTGGGACGAGGTCCAGGACTGGCTCAAGGCGAACGGGACGGACATCCTGATCATCTTGGGGGTCGCTCTGGTCATCCGGTACCTGTTCGTCCGGATCTTCCCCAGGGTGGCACGGGCTGCCATGATGCGCGGCGCTCACCCGCCTGACGAAGAGATGACGCGGCGGGCCGACACCATTATCGGCGTCGTCAACTACTCATTCACGGCGCTGATCGCGCTCATCGCATTCGTAACGATCCTCACCGAATTCGGTATCGATGTCACGGCGATCGTCGCAGGCCTCGGCATCACCGGGCTGGCGCTGGCGATGGGCTCACAGCAGTTCGTGCGCGACGCGATCAACGGCATCTTCCTCCTTGCCGAAGATCAGTTCCGCCAGGGGGACGTCGTCACGGTCGCCGGCGTGACGGGAACCGTCGAGTCGATAACCCTCCGTCGCACCGTCGTTCGCGACAGAGATGGCGTCGTGCACTCAGTCCCTAACGGAAGCATCACCGTGGTTGCGAACCACACACGCGATTACGCCGTGGTAAATGTGCAGCTGCAGGTAGGCGTCGGAGAAGATATGAAAAAGCTGCACGCGGTCATCGATCAGGTCGGGCAGGAGGTGGCAGGTCTCCCCGCGCTCGCCGGAGGACCGCAGGAGCCGCCATCCGGGTATCAGGTCGAATCGGTGGGCGAGGGTATGCTCACGATCACGGTCAGCATGCGCACAAGGCCGGCCGCCAGGTGGGAAACCGCCAGCGAGCTCCGCCAGCGACTGGCTGAAGGCCTGTTCCGGGCCGGCATACGCACTGGCGGCGAGGCCGCCACACCACCGCCGAACCCGGTGGCATAGGCCTTCTCAGATCCACCGCCGGTAGCGAAAGAAGGCCAGCATCACGATTGACATCGCGATCATCCCTGCCACGACGGCGGGAAACCCCCAGCTCGATCCGAAAGAGGGGAACTGGTTATGGGCGAAGTTCATACCGTACACGCCGGAAACCAGTGTCAGGGGAAGGAAGATTGTCGCCGCAGCGGTCAAGACCTTCATCACCTCGTTGAGCCGATTGGACACTACTGAAAGGTATGTCTGCAGGGCGCCGTCTGCGAGGTCCCGAAGTGCTTCCACAAGGTACTCGATGCGGACGAGGTGATCGTAGATATCCCGAAAATATATGGCGGACTCCTGCCTGATCAACTCGGGGAACTCGTTTCGGGAGAGGCGGTTCATGGTGTCTCGCTGCGGCGTGGTAGCGCGCCTGAGGCGCAGCGTGTTCCGCTTGGCCAGCAAGATCTGCTGTAGAAGACGCCGGTCGGCGCTGTCAAGGACGCTTTCTTCAAGGCGGTCGATAGTCTCATCAAGCTCGTCGACTATCGGAAGATACTCGTCCACCATCGCGTCGAGCAGGCCGTGCAGCACCCAGTCTGCATTGCGTGACAGGTGTCCATCGCCGCGCGCGCACCGGTCGCGGAACGAGGATATCGCGGGGACCGGCACCCGGTGACAGGAGACTACGTAGTTCTTGCCAAGGTAGAAGTCCACCTCGACGGTCTCGAGTTCGGTTCCCGGCACATATTCAGTTATGGCCTGAACCACGATGAAGATGTAGTCGGCATGCTCGTCGATCTTTGCGGGGTCGATGTGCGGCGAGACCGTGTCTTCGATGGTCAGCGGATGGAACTGGAAGATGCTGTCCAGGATCCTGGCGTTGGTTTCGCTGGACGTTATCAGGTCAATCCAGAGGATTCCGTCCACGTCCGCAAGAGCGCGCCTGATGAGGTCGTCGTCTTCGCGATCGATGACGGTGACTGTGCCGTCATGGGCGCGGTAGAAGCCGGTGATATGGTCCTGTGACGGCACGGCGTCAGCCTCCAGATTCCTCCCGGTCATCCCTTCACCACGCCGATCGGGCGCATCCGGCAGATCTTGTGCGCTATGCCAGCCTTATCAAGGACATCGATTACCTGGGCCACGTCTTTGTATGCCTCGCTCGCTTCTTCTGCGAGGAGTGCTCTGTTCTGGGCTCGTACGTAGATGCCGCGCTCGGCCAGGCGGCCTGCCACGTCAACCCCCGTGAGGACGCGCTTCGCCTCGTGCCGGCTTCGGATCCGGCCGGCCCCGTGGCAGGTCGAACCCCAGGTCTCGCTCATCGCCTGCGCGGTGCCGACCGCGATGTATGAGTAGCGCCCCATGTCGCCGGGGACGAGCACCGGCTGTCCGATCTTCTGATAGCGCGCGGGAATGTCGTGGTGGCCGGGCGGAAACGCACGGGTTGCTCCTTTGCGGTGGACGCACAGCTGCATTTCCTGGCCGTTGACCAGATGACGCTCTATCTTGGCGATGTTATGGGCCACATCGTACACGAGGAACATACCCAGTTCATCGCGCGGGTCCCGTTGATAGATCCTGCCGAACACCTCCCGCGTCCAGTGGGTGATCAGCTGACGGTTGCAGAACGCGAAATTCGCTGCGGCGGTCATCGCACCCAGGTAAGAACGCCCCTCCCGCGACTTGATGGGCGCACACGCGAGCTGTTTGTCCGGCAGGTCTATCCGGTAACGCCCCGATGCTTGCTCCATGCTCTCAAGGTAGTCCTGGCAGACCTGGTGGCCCAGTCCGCGCGAGCCGCAGTGGATAAAGACCATCACCTGCCCGGGCGATTCGATGCCCATGGCCAGCGCGTCGTCCGGGCGGTAGATCTCGTCGATCACCTGCACCTCGAGGAAGTGGTTTCCGGAGCCGATCGTGCCGAGCTGCGGCGCCCCTCTTCCTTTCGCTTTGCGGCTGACGGCGTCTGGATCGGCGCCGGGAAGAGCGCCGCCGCCTTCGATCGAGTCGATATCCTCTGGCCAGGCGTAGCCGTTCTGCAGGGCCCAGCGCGCGCCGGAGGTGAGTATTTCGTCGATCTCGGACTGTGATGCCGCGACCATACCGTGGCCGCCGATGCCTGACGGGATGTCGCGGAAGATCTGGTCCATCAACTGTTTGATCTTCGGGCGAACCTCATCAGCCCGCAGACTCGTGCGCAGGACCCTGGTGCCGCAGTTGATGTCGAATCCAACGCCGCCCGGGGAGACAACGCCGTCGTCAGCTCGCATGGCCGCGACGCCGCCGATCGGAAAGCCGTACCCCCAGTGGATGTCCGGCATGGCCATTGAGTATTTCACGATCCCGGGAAGGAAAGCGACGTTGGCCACCTGTTCGATGGCCTGGTCCTGGCCAATTGCCTGCATCATTTCCTCGGAGGCGAAGATCAGACCTGGTACGCGCATCCCCTGCTTGTATTCGGGGGACAACAACCAGCGATACTCGTCCACCTGTTTCAGGATCGCAGTCCAATTTGGCTTCGTCGGCATATCGCGCGTCAAATATCGAAGAGGATCCGGGCTTCGAGGCCGGTGGTTGTATCCGTGATTCTCAGCAAGTGGCGGGTAACAGCTTTGACGCCGAAATGGAGATCATGGCGCGCCCGGTCTATCTTCTCCCCGTAGGCGACTGCCGTGATTGACGTGTCCGTCACGGACCTGACCTCAAAGCGCTTGAACAGCAGCTCCTCGGCGTCAACGTAGTACAGGAGTTCACTGAGCCAGCGGATGAGCAACGCCTCCCGGTCCGGCGCCTCACACCGGATCAGGCGTCGCTCATGCTCGTCCACCGTGTCCAGCGTCACCATCAGCGAGAACATCCCCAGTGCGGTGTTGACGAAGAGCTCCGGAAGCGTGCCAGCCCGAGCGACGATGCCAGCGTCTGCTGTGTGCTCGAACAGTTCGAACGGCGGCTCTGGCGTTTCCTGTGCCTCCGCAGAGATTATATGCGCTGCCCATCTGTAACAACGGCGCGGTAAGGCCCGTCTATGCAGTTGCAGGAGGTTAGTCGTCCAGCGCCGACCACGCACTTAACGGCCCCCCACTTGGCTGTCGTTAACCTTCACCGGAACGCGGGCGTTCTAACCCACGAATCAGACAATTTCGGGGCGACCTCCTTCTGGTCCGCCAGCGATTGGCGGATATTACGAGAGGCAGTCAGGGGCGGGCTGCCTCTCGTGCTTTTTCCCCAAGCACGGCCAATCCAGCACCGCGGCGCGCTCGTATGCATGCACAACGAAAGGAGCGCCCGATGCGTGTCGTTAGCCTGATCACCTTCGTCGGCCTGTTGCTCGCCACCCCGGCTGTCTCTTCGTGGCATTCCGGGTCGGCTCATGCCACTGACGAGACCGTGAACGTGGGAGACCTCTACTTCTGTGCACCTGTCTTCGAGGGACAGGTGTGCGAAACCCAGGTCGTCGTGGGCGACACAGTGACCTGGGCGCACGTTCAGGGGTTCCACACGGTGACTGAGTGCGGCCAGGACTTCAACCCTTGCCCGAAGGCGGGCGGGTTCGATTCAGGGACCTTTTCCGGAGGCACTTTCCAGCAGACGTTCGGCCAGCCCGGGGAGTTCTGGTATCAATGTCTGTTCCATCCGGACCAGATGCGCGGCCGGGTGCTGGTGTCAGCCGCACAGTCGACCCCGGGCCCATCACCCTCGGTTATGAGCACGCCGTCGCCGCAGCCGGGGCTCGCCGCTTCTCCCACGCCGACCCCTGCCGCCATTCCCATCAGTGGCGGGCGACCTTCCCGGCCGGCGTCGGACTGGCCTCTGGCCATTACGGCCGGGATTGTGCTGCTAGCTGCCGGCGCGGGTATCGTTGCGGCTCGTGGCAAACTCGCCGCAGTCCCAGGCGACCCAAACTAGCTACACCGGGCCTCCAGCAGCCCTCTGATCTCCTTGATCGTCGCGTCACGCCACGAGGCCCAGACTTCTCCGCGTTGAAACTCGTCATAACGACGCCGCATCTCATCGCGGTCTTTTTCGCGGTCAAGTCCGGTGAACAGGTCTTGGATCATCCCAAGTTGGTCATTGGCAAGCGCAGGGCGCTCTATCCAGTGAGTGATGTACTCGTGGTTGTTGGTGTAGAACACGGCCGTGGGGATCGATTGGTGAAGCCCCTGGTTGAGAAATTCGTTCATAATGTCAAGGTTATCGTCGCGCGGGAACGCGCGGAACTCCCATCCAGCAGCCTCCGCCATGCGAACCAACACCGGCAAACCCCGAAAGACATCCGGGCACCAGTCTTCCCCGAGGACGAGAACCTTTGCCGGCCCCGTGGGTAGCCGGCTGACGGCGCGGAGTGCATCCGCGTCCGCCGGGGACACGGATGTCGCGTCGTAGTTGAACTGGAATTTCTCGACGTTGCGCTGGATGTGCGCCATCCACTGGGCCCACGTGAGGCCCTGCTGAAACCGCTCAGGGGTCGCAACGCTCTCTGGTTGCCCGTCCATCAGTCGCTCGTCCTTTCTGCAGGGGCAGTATAGCGCGGCGGCCACGTGATCACTGCGCGTCCTTCGCTTCCTGCCACAGGGCCCGCTTGCCCAGCATGCCGACCGCCTTGATGTCTATCCCCCGTGCCCTGACAATCTCCTCCATTCTCTGAAAGCGGCGGGCAAAGCGGAGACATGTGCGCCGCAATGCGTCCTCGGCATCGACATGGAGGTAACGCGCCAGATTCGCGAGAGCGAAGAGCACGTCGCCCAGTTCGTCAGCCTGCGACCCGGGCGAGATAGCGGACTCCAGCTCGCCGAGTTCCTCCCTCATCGCGTCCCAGGCTTGATCGACGGATTCCCATTCGAACCCTGTCCTTCCGGCCCGGCGCTGGATGGCCTGAGCATAGGCGAGAGCAGCGAGAGTCCCTGGCACTCCTGCCAGCGCTGACGCATTCGACCGCTCGCGCTGCTTCAGCTCATCCCACTGGGCGACTACCGCTTCGGGCGTCTCCGCCACGGCTTCGGCGAAGACATGGGGATGCCTCCGCACCAGCTTCGAAGCGATATCGTAAATCACGTCCGACATTCGGAACGCACCGCTTTCCTCGGCCAGTTGCACCTGGAGCAGCACCTCAAAAAGAAGGTCTCCCAGCTCCTCGCGAAGCTTGCCCGGATCTTCCCCGTCAAGCGCGTCCAGGGTCTCCATCGCTTCCTCAAGCAAGTAAGGGCGGAGCGTATCCGGCGTTTGCACCCGGTCCCACGGACATCCCTCTGGACCACGCAGGATGGCGATCAAACTGCGAAGGCCGCTAAAGGAACGGAGTGAGCGTGGCGACGGAACGGGATGGGCCATCGGTGACCAATCATATCGCGGCGGTAAACTCGTTGACACCGTTTCGCGTTACTACCTACGATGAGGGCGCACGAGCTTATGTTGACACGGTCGCCTGACGTAGAGCTGGGCATGCTGCGCACCCTGGTGGTGGCCGTCTTGGTGCTCGTCCTTCCGGTCGCTTTGATCACCACGACGATCCGCGTGGCCGTGTCAGAGCAGGCGGTCTACGACTTCTCCGTCCGGCAACACAATGCTTCCTCGGTATCAGGGATTCCCGAGAGCGAACTGATCCGCGCGAACGGCGAAATCCGCGACTACCTGGTGAACAGCAACCCGAGCCCGCTGGCGATCGAGGTTCAGGATGCCGCCGGCGACGCGGCGACGCTGTTCAATGCGCGCGAGACTGCCCATATGGCTGATGTCCGCGACCTGGTCCACCTCATGTTCGCGGTCCAGGTGGGGTCCGTAGCGCTTCTCCTGAGCCTGATCGTGGTTATGGCCGTGCTCTGGCCAACTCGCGTGCTCGCGGCGGGACTACTGTACGGTTCCATGCTCACCGGAGCAGTCATCGGAGCGGTTGGCATCATCGCCATGAGCGGCTTCGAGTCGGCGTGGTCGCAATTCCACGGCATCTTCTTCACCAACGACCTGTGGCAACTCGACCCTGACACCGACCACCTTATCCAGATGTTCCCCGAGCAGTTCTGGTTTGAGGTTACGTCGGTCCTGGGCGGACTGATCGTGCTTCAGGCCGGCTTGCTGGCGGCGGCGTCCTCTGTCTACCTGTTCCTGACGAGAGCGCGTGACCGGGATTCAGGCGTACAGAGTCGCCCTGAGTCGCGCCCCGATCCCCTCCGGCCCGAACTACCGGGAAGAGTTGGGCACGCCCGGGGAATCATCACCTCCGATCCGCGCCACCTCGTGCGGTAGTTCAGCCGCCACAGGCGCAGTTACCGCAGCCGCCTCCGCAGCCACCACCGATGTCGGCCGGAGCGTCTGACGACCCGGTTTCGCCCGATATCGCCGAGAAGGTGGACAGCACCCTTTCCGCCCGCGGGTGCCCCGCAGGACACGGCGCCGGATCGTTCATTCGAGCCGCCGGTCGCAGCAATTCGAAGCGCAGGGTGCATTCGTCGCAGACGTATTCATAAAGTGGCATAGGTTACTTCTACAGGTTCGACGCGGGAAAGCGCCATCTTGTTAGCCAGTGCGCCGGATATTTCTCGCTGTGACGCATCTTGGGGCTCTGGTGATGTAGATTACTCGAGGTAGTCCTTCAGCTTCTTGCTCCGGCTCGGGTGGCGAAGCTTGCGAAGCGCCTTGGCCTCAATCTGGCGGATTCGTTCGCGTGTCACGTTGAACTCGCGCCCCACCTCTTCCAGGGTTCGGCTGCGCCCGTCTTCCAGGCCGAAGCGGAGGATGAGCACCTTCTGTTCCCGCGGCGTGAGCGTGGACACCACTTCCTGCACCTGTTCCTTCAGCAACTGGTGAGATGCTGCCTCGGCCGGCGCCATGGTCCCCTGGTCCTCGATGAAATCCCCCAGGTGCGAATCTTCTTCCTCACCGATGGGGGTTTCCAGCGAAACCGGCTCCTGAGAAACCTTGATTATCTCTCTGACCTTCTCCGGGGCGATCTCCATTCCCTTGCCGATCTCCTCGCTCGTGGGCTCGCGGCCGTACTCCTGGACCAGCCGGCGGCTGATACGCACGAGCTTGTTGATCGTCTCCACCATGTGGACGGGGATTCGGATCGTACGTGCCTGATCGGCGATCGCGCGCGTGATCGCCTGCCGGATCCACCACGTGGCGTAGGTACTGAACTTGTACCCCTTCCGGTAGTCGAACTTCTCGACCGCACGGATCAAGCCGATGTTCCCTTCCTGGATCAGGTCGAGCAGGGACATCCCGCGGCCGATGTATTTCTTCGCCACGCTGACGACCAGGCGCAGGTTGGCTTCGGTCAAACGCTTTTCCGACTGGAATCCCTGGGCTTTGATCTCGTCGAAGTGCGCCTTGACCTCAGGTTCGTGTGGCAGCAGGCGATCTGCGAGGTCCTCCGGAGGCTCGGCGATCTTCGCAGGGGAACCCATGGCTTCCGTGGCCCATGCCAGGAACTCGGGTCGCGGCACGTGGGTGGCAATGGACATCCGCACGGAAAGCCTCTCCGCATCCTCCTGCTCAATCCTCAGCGAATCGCGCAGGTAGTCGATCATGGGCAGATCCAATTCGCCGTCCACTGACTTGCGGAATTCGGGCGCCTGGGAGAGGTCGACGAGACCGAGCTTCTGAAGCTGCAGCCGCTTCTGGACGAGCTCGATCGGCTTCCTGATCTCGAAGATGTCCCGCATGATTGCTGCAAGGACATCGCAGCCTCGCGCGTTCCTTCCGGTCCTTTCGAAATGCTCTTCCTCAAACCTCTGGATGTAGTCGCCGTCCTCCATGGCACGCGCCAGGCGCTTTTCGTCGTCTGCGGTAAGGAGGTTAACCTTGCCGATCTCGCGCAGGTACATCCGTACCGGGTCGTCGATCCCCTCCTCGAGCTCGATTTCGGTGATGTCTGGCTCCGCTTCATCGAACTTTTCCGGCTCGTCTCCCCACTCTTCGAGATCGGTGGCGCCACGCGCCCCCACCCGCGGGATCGCGAGGCCCGGATCCTCGTCTGACGCGTCGGAGCGCACGATCAGCTGGACGGGGTCATCCTCGTCCTCCGAGTCATCCTCCGCTTCCAGGTCAGTCTCGTCGACAATGTCGTCAAGCAAGTCTTCCGCGAGACGATCGCGGTTCCTCTGGTGCTCCAGCAATCCGTGTTCTTCGTACTTGTTAACCATTGAATCCGCCTGGGACAGCCGCCGGGCCATCCTTCCTCCCTCTGCTATGCAACTGCCTCCCGATCTCCATATCGCGCTCCAGGAGACGGTCCAGTTCACCACCCTGCTTCTGCTCTGCCAACTGATCCACGCTTTCCTCGGCGCCGCCTGCAAGCCTGTCCTGCAACTCGGCGATCTCACTCTGGTTAGCCTGCTTTTCCGCTCGCACCCGTTGTTCGGTCAACGTCCTGATGCAGCCACGCAGAAGCGGCGCCGCCTGATCCGCGGATGTGAGGGGGAGCCTCATCAGTATAAGGCGTTCCACGTAACTATGCAGTTCCGTGGGGGCATAGTCTATAACGGATTCCGCGTCCGGATGGTTTCGCAGTATAGCCAGGAGTTGCTTGGCCTGAATGTCCCATACCAGGTCATCCGATACTCCGGAGACCTGATCCCGGAGCTCCGGCACGCGCAACAGGAGCGCGAGAAGGAGTTCCTCAGCCGGGTGCGGGGATATTTCACGATGCCGATGCCCCTGTAGCCCGCTGGGGCGTACAGCGCGCCGTGCGCGGCTCCCCTTCATCATTTGGAGAATATCGCTCTCGTCCGTTATGGCCAGCCGCGAGAGCCGCTGGACATAGTGTGCGCGCACCACCGGGTCGGTGACGACAAAGAGCAGCGGCAGGAACTCCCTTACTAGTTCCGAGCGGGCATGTGGATCAGTCAGGTCTCGAGCAGCGGCCGCGCGGTTCAGCCGGAAATCGAGGACCGGTTCCGCTGACGCAATCGTGGCCCGCCAGAGATCGCGATCCGCACGGATGATATCGTCAGGATCACGGCCTGTTGGGAGCACCGCGACACGCAGATCGACCGAAACGCTGCCCTGATGCCGGACTAACCCGCGCCAATCCACAGGCGGCACGCTTTCGCCAGTGGCCTGAATCACGTCGTGCCCACGCACCGCAGCCTCCAGTCCGGCCGCATCCGCATCTAGCGCCAGGACGATTTGAGCTGTCAACCGCTTGAGAACCTCAACCTGCCGCTCGGTCAGCGCAGTACCCATTTGCGCGACGACGTTACGGAACCCATGCTGATGGGCAGCGATGACATCCATGTAGCCCTCTACGATCACCGCCTGTCCCTCGGCCCGGATCGCCTCCTGTGCCAGGTGCAGCGCGTATAGAGTTCCACCCTTATCAAAGAGGCCCGTCTGAGCGGTGTTCAAGTACTTCGGGGTGGAGTCATCGAGCGCGCGCGCGCCGAAGCCAATGATGCGCCCCTTGCTGTCCCAGACGGCGAACATGAGCCGGCCTCGAAAGCGGTCATACAGCCGCTTGTCGCCCTGCACCAGGAGGCCCGCGCCAAGTAGCTCCCTGTCAGTGAACCCCTTGGCTCGAAGGCGGTCGTGGCAGTCATCCCAGTTGTCGAGGCTGTAGCCGAGTGTGAACGTACGCGCCGTGGTGTCATCGACACCGCGCCGCTCCAGATACGCGAGCGCGCCTTTTCCCGCTGCGGACCGCAGAAGTTCGCCGAAGTACTCCGCCGCCGCTTCATTGGCTGCGAAGAGCCGCTGCCGCGTCCTGTCCTGCTCCTCGGATATTCGGCGCTCCGGAATCTTCACCCCGACCCGTTCGGCCAGAACACGGAGGGCTTCCGGAAACTCCAATCCCTCGCGCTTCATCACAAATGCGATCACGTCACCGCCCGTTCCGCACGCACCGAAGCAGTGCCAGCTCTGGCGATCCGGTGAAACGATGAACGAAGGTGTCTTCTCCTGGTGGAAGGGACATGGCGCCTTGAACGCACGCCCTGCCTTCTGGAGTGGCACGTATTGAGAGATGACCTCAACGATGTCGAGTCTGCTCTTGACTTCGTCGATCTCGTTCATAAGGCGGGCGAACTCCGGGACGTGTAGCGTTGGTCAACCGTGGAATGGCATCCGCGAAAGGCCATGGACTCCCCAAATATAGAACAGCAGGCGCACGAGGAAGTTTCAGCCATAGTGGGTTGTTGTGGTGGGGCTGAATCGACCCACCGGCAGTCTTGCAGGCACGCCAAGCTGTTCCGCCACCTTCAGCGCGTAACCGTCGGTCATCCCCGCGACGTAGTCAGCGGCGCGGCGCCAGGCGGGGTCGGATTCGATCACAAAGTCGCTCCGGATTTCGTCTGGGTGATCTGCGAAGTGTCGATACAGGTGTCGCACGACCCGTTTGGCTTGTTCCGTCTCTTCCTGCCGGTCTTCCAGGAGATATACACGCTGAAACATGAACTCCCTCAGGATATTGGCCGCTGACCATACGGCCGGACTCATGCTGATTCGAGGTTCAGCGGGCGGATCTCCGCCATCTGCGGCCCAACCGTTGTTAGACACGATGTCGCAGACGAGGGTGTTGATCCGCTCGGCATGACGGCCGCCCAGTTCCTCGACCGCCTCTTGTGGCAGGTCCTCGTCCTCGATGATGCCCGCGCGGATGGCATCGGCGATGTCGTGGTTCACGTAGGCGATTGCGTCGGACAGCTTCACGACCTGCCCCTCGAGCGTCGACGGCGTCCCCCAGGCCTCCGCCAGGATGTCTTCCCGCACCTTCGAGGAGTTCACGATGCCGTCGCGAACTTCCCACGTCAGGTTTAGAGCCTCCAGCTTTTCAACCACCCGGAGACTCTGCTCGGCATGCCGGAAGCCGTCGGGAACGACGTCGGAGAGCGCCTGCTCCCCTGCGTGACCGAACGGCGGATGGCCGATATCATGCGCCAGCGCCGCCGCCTCTGCCAGGTCCTCGTTCAGATTCAAAGCGCGGGTGATCGTGCGGGCGATCTGCGCCACCTCAAGCGTATGAGTCAGCCTCGTAACGAAATGGTCACCGACGGGCGCAATGAATACCTGGGTCTTGTGCTTGAGGCGACGGAAAGCCTTACAGTGGATGATGCGGTCCCGGTCGCGCTGGAATTCGCTCCGTACCGGGGACGGATCTTCCGGATGCTCTCTCCCGCGTGTCGCGAAGGCTTTCGCCGCGTGCGGCGACAGCGCTTCCTCGCGAGCCTTCAGCCGGCTGGCGACATTGGACAGGTCAGGCTTCATCAGGCTGAGGTTCCCCGCGACATTCTAACGCGGATGACCGTTCAGTCCGGGTCGGCAAATGGCACCAGATTGTGGACAGGCCGACCGGGCAAGATCAGGAGGCAGGTGTAAGCGCGCCGGTCGCTCTGCTCAGGGCACCCCCGTCAGCATCGAGCTCAGCCTCGACGGCCGCGATGATCTCGCGGGTCTTACCGATCACGTCTCGGTTAATGGACACCGACGTAACCCCCCACTCGACCAGCTTCCGTGTGACTTCCGGATAGTCACTGGGCGCCTGGCCACAGATGGACACCGTGATCCCACGACGCCGTGCCCCGGTCACAAGTATCTCCAGCGCCTTCATCACCGCCTCATTGCGTTCGTCGTAGCTCTTCGCGAAGTGGGAACTGTCGCGGTCGACTCCCAGTGTTAGCTGCGTGAGGTCGTTCGAACCGATGCTGATTCCGTCGATGCCGACGTCTATGAACCGGTCGAGGAGGAACACGTTTGACGGCACCTCGGCCATCATCCAGAGCTTGAAGTCCTCCGACCGCTTCAGACCAAAACGCTCCATTAGGGCCTTCACCTGCGAGAGCTCCTCCGGGGTTCGGACGAACGGGATCATCACCCACAGGTTCGGGAACTCCGCACGAACGCGCTTGATCGCCTCAATCTCCAGGTGGAATACCTCGGCATCGTGGATGTACCGCGCGGCCCCGCGGTAGCCGATCATCGGGTTTTCCTCTTCAAATTCGTACCGGTCTCCGCCCTTCAGGTTCCGGTACTCATTGGTTTTGAAGTCGGTTGTCCTGAAGACCACCGGGCGTGGATGGAACGCCTTGGCGAATTCCCGCAGGCCGTGGGCGAGCCGGGTGGTGAAGTCCTCGGGACGCCCTTCGTCGATACACAGTCTGGGATGCTCTTTAATGTAGTCCGCGACGATGAACTCTGCGCGGAGCAGTCCCACCCCATCCACGTTCTCCTTGGCCATGACGTCCGCCAGGCTGGGCTCTGCCAGGTTCAGGTAGACGCGGGTGCGGGTCTTGATCGCGGCCGCCTCGGCGCGCCGGCGCTTCCAGTCATCGGCCCACGCGAGCCTGACCTCGGCCCGGCCTTCGTAGACTCGGCCCCGGGATCCATCGACAGTTACCATCTGAGCGGTCCGCAGGGTACCAGTAGCGGTTCCCGTGCCCACGACGCATGGCACACCGAGTTCCCGGCTGACGATCGCGGCGTGGCAGAGGCGCCCTCCTTCATCCGTAATGATGCCCGCTGCGCGTTTCATCGCAGGCACGTAGTCTGGCGTCGTCATCGCCGCCACGAGGACGTCACCAGCCTCCACTAGGTCGATGTCCTCCGGTCCGCGAACGATCTTGACCGACCCGCAGGCCACGCCGGGGCTTGCGGGGGCACCCTCGATCAACACCGGGGCCGTCTCAACTCCCATTTCGGCGTCTTCGTCGGTACCGGGTGCCGCCTGACCGGTGGTGACGGGGCGGGACTGGACGATGTAGAACGATCCACCCTCAAGCGCCCACTCGATGTCCTGCGGGCGGCCGTAGTGTTGCTCAACCTGCTTCCCGATCCGGGCGATCTCCCGGGTCTCGTGGTCTGTCAGCTTCGGCTGATTCCGCTCTGCGGCGGTCACCTCGACCCAGTGATTCGGGTCCTCATCCCGGCCTGCCGCCGGATTGCGAATCAACTGCCGGTCCTGGGTTGCAATGCTGGAGTCTATCAACTGCAGCGTGGCCTTGTCGCTAACATACATATCGGGCGTCACTGCGCCCGATACAATCGCTTCGCCGAGGCCATAGATGGCCTCAATTACTATCCTGTCTGCGGCGTTCGTGACAGGATCAACCGTGAACATGACACCGGAGCGCTCGGACTGCACCATGTGCTGAACCACGACCGCGATTCCCACCTTGAGGTGATCGAATCCGGCGCTTGCCCGGTAGAAAATGGCCCGGGCTTCGAACAGGGAAGCCCAGCACTCCTGCACTGCCTTGATAACGCTGTCTTCACCCTCAATATTGAGGTAGGTGCTTTGCTGTCCGGCAAACGACGCTTCCGCAAGATCCTCTGCCGTCGCGGAACTGCGAACAGCGACGGCGCCGCCGCCCATCTCCCTGTAGCACCGGGCGATCTCCTCGGCGGCCTCACGGGGCATGGTCGCGGCGGTGATCAGCGACTTTATGCCGCTGGATGCACGCTGCAGCGCCGCGTTGTCTTCAACATTCAGACCTTTGAGGAAGGGCAGGATGTGATCGCGGAGGTCAGCCCTTTCGACAAAGTCGAAGTAGACGTCGGATGTCACAACAAATCCGGCAGGCACGGGAATGCCCGCACGTGTCAACTCACCGAGGTTTGCTCCCTTGCCCCCGACGAGTCCAACATCATCCTTGCCTACTTCGTTGAACCAGGCGACCAGCTTCAATGTACCGGCTCCTTCCCTTGCCTTTCGGTTGTGCCCCACCACCCAACACAACAGAACACACCGATTATAGCTAGTAGGAGAACATCCGCAAACGTGAACTTATTTCCGGACGATTAGAGCAATGCGGACAGTGCCCGAATCACTCTACAGTGACCGTCTTCGCCAGGTTGCGCGGCTGGTCGACGTCGCAGCCACGCCTGACCGCCACATGATAGGCGAACATCTGCAGCGGAACCGACGTCAGAACCGGCGCCAGTAGCGGCGTTGTGTCGGGAAAAAAGACGACACGATCTGCCTTGTCAGCTATTTCATGGTCGCCTTCCGTTGCAAGCGCAATGACGATGCCTTCGCGGGCCTTGACCTGCTCGATGTTACTCATCATCTTGTCGCGCAGTTGATCCCGGGGGCAGATGGCGACGACTGGCATTTCCCTGTCAATCAGCGCGATGGGGCCATGCTTCATCTCGCCGGCAGGGTAGCCCTCCGCGTGGATGTAGCTCACTTCTTTCAACTTCAGGGCGCCTTCCATCGCCACCGGGTACTGAATGCCCCTGCCAAGAAAGAGGAAGCCCGTATATCGGAAGAACTCGTGGGCGAGCTTCTCGATCTCCTGCTCACGCCTCATCACCTCACCGGCAAGGTTCGGCAGGCGAGCAAGTGGTTCCAGGTAGCCGGCCATCCGTTCGCGGTCGAGCACGCCCAGGCGCTGGGCGAGGTAGCAGGCAAGGAGATACAGCGCCGTGATCGACGAGGTGTAGGTCTTCGTGCTGGCGACGCCGATTTCGAGCCCGCACCGGGTGTACACCGCGCCGTCGGCGATCCGGCCCGCCTGGCTCCCCACAACGTTCGTAATCGCAATCTGCGGGCATCCCAGTCTTCCCGCCTCGTCCATCGCGGCCAGGGTGTCCACCGTTTCGCCGGACTGCGTCACTGAAATCACCAGCGTGTCCGGCCCGATGATCGGACTGCGATATCGCATCTCCGAGGCGTTTTCAAAGTCGGCCGGGAGGCCGGCGATCCGTTCAATGAAGGACCGGCCGATCATCGCCGCGTGCAGGCTCGTGCCCATGCCCACCAGTACCACGCGGCGGATAGCCCTCAGCTGTTCGTCGGTAAGGTTGATGTCGTCCAGGTCCACCCGTGACTCACCAAAGAGCGCTCGGCCCCGGATGGTATCCAGGATGCCCTCCGGCTGCTCGGCGATCTCCTTCTGCATGAAATGTTTGTAGCTACCCCTGGCGGCTGACAGGGGATCCAGCGCGATCTCCTCCACCTGTCGGGTCACCGGCAGGCCATCGTGGCAGTAGCTGACCGTATCCCTGGTCACGCACGCGGTATCACCGTGCGCAAGGAACACCAGGCGGGACGTATGCGGCGCTAGTGCGGGGAGGTCGCTGGCGATGAAGTTCTCGTCCTCGCCATAACCGATGACGACGCCACCTGCGTTACCGACGCGAGCCGCCACAATGGTGCCGGGTTCGGACTTGCTCATTGCCAGGATGGCATGCGATCCCTGGAGTTCACGGGTTGCCTCGATCAGGGCCTGATGCAGGCCCATTCCAGACTTCAGGTTCTCCTCGATCTGGTGTGGAATCACCTCTGTGTCTGTTTCTGAAAGGAACTGATGCCCAGCCGCGGACAGCCTCGTTCGCAACTCGTGGTGGTTCTCGACGATCCCGTTGTGGATAACGACGACGTCACCTGAGCAATCGCGGTGTGGATGCGCGTTAACGTCAGAGGGGCGGCCGTGCGTGGCCCAGCGCGTATGGCCGATGCCTTGTTTTCCTCGGGGCCAGCGCTCCTCGAGCAGCGACGCGAGGCCCGAGAGCTTCCCCTCCCGCTTGTGGACGGCGAGATCGCCGGAATCCTCCAGCAGGGCGATGCCCACACTGTCGTATCCACGGTACTCCAGCCGCCGCAGTCCATCGATGATCACAGGAGCCGCTTCCTGGTCGCCAACGTAGCCAATAATTCCACACATATTCGTGTCCCGATCCCTTCTGCGATGTCGTATCTAGAAACGCGCGACCTTGACTATTGGTTCGTGCCCGCCGTTGCAAGGCCCGCGTCCCCGCGCGCGGCCATTAGCTCCTTGTAGGCCCCCCGGTATTGCTCGGGTAGTAGCGTAGCGATTGCTGTCATGATTCGATCGCTCGCCGCTTTCACATCGGCCTTTGTGATCCGCTTGCGTGACTCGATGCGGAACGGTTTTCCGAAACGGATGTGCACCCTCGTGCGCCTGAGCAGGTCGCGGGGCAGCTTCACGTGCTCGGTACCCCAGATCGCCACGGGCTGAATAGTCGCGCCCGACCTGAGGGCCAGCAGAGCCGTACCGGGATGGGCTTCCGCGAGACCGCTACCGTGACTTCGGGTGCCCTCCGGGAACATGCCCAGGCAGCCCCCTCGCTTCAACAGATCCTGACACCGCCTGAGCGCCTGCAGATCAGCCTCAAAACGCCGTACCGGGATCATGCCCGCCATTCGGAACATCGTTCCTATGACCGGCGTCGAAAACCACTCCGCCTTCGTGAGCCAGGCGATCTGGCGGGGTGTCGCGGGTGTCAGCACGGGCGGGTCAGCGTTGTTCTGGTGATTGCTGACGAGGATCAAAGCACCCCTCCGCGGAACGTTCTCTCGTCCTTGGATATCGCGCGATGCGACGAAGAACAGGATCAGGCGAATCCAGGCGAGATTCGCCAGGTAGAAGATCGCCGTCAAGAAGCGCGTCATCAGTTCTCGACCAGCGAGATCACCCTCCGCATCACCTCGTCCACCGTCATTCCGTCGGTCTCGATTGTCACCGCATCGCTCGCGGGCCGAAGAGGCGACACGGAGCGCTCGGTATCAATCTGGTCGCGACGCCGGATGTCACGGATAACTTCCTCGGGCGTCGTACCCTGCCCAGACCGGGCGAATTCGCCGTGCCGCCGCCGGGCGCGCTCTTCCAGCGACGCATCCAGATAGATCTTGAGATCGGCGTCTGGGAGCACTACGGTGCCGATATCGCGACCGGCCATGACGATCGGCTGGCCCCCGGCTATCTGCCGCTGCTTCTTGACCAGCGCCGCCCTGACCCCAGGCACGCGCGACACGAGTGACACCCGATCTTCCACGTCCGGAGATCGCAAACCGTCAGTCACATCCCGGCCGTTGACAGCCACTCTGGATGTCCCCGTTCCTCCCGCGCGCGGCAAGCTGATGTCGATATCGATTGATTCGGCGAGGCGTGTGAGTTCGTCGCCGTCCTCAACGTCAACTCCCCGCTGAAACGCGGCCAGGGTAACAGCCCGGTACATCACCCCGGTGTCAAGGAATCTGTAGCCCAGGTGGGCAGCTAATCGGCGGCCCACGGTGCTCTTCCCCGAAGCAGCCGAGCCGTCAACGGCGATGACACGCGGGAGACTTCGCCCAGATCGAGAACTCGCATCCGGCGCCGCCACCGTGTTACCCATCAGAGCGGATTATAGGTCGCCCATTTGAGTGGCGGCAACGGGACGTCACCGCCGCTCGCGCACAAGCTCGCGCGCCAGGATCGCGGCGATTCCGGTCATCGACAGACCGACCACGATCGCTGCCAGGATGTCATCCGCGCGATGATCCCCCGGCAGTCCGGACTGGCTAGCGTCACCGCTCTCCGAACGCGACGCGCGGACGTTGACCGGATCGGCGAACCCGTGGTGCAGTACCATCCCGTCATTCGCGTCGCGTGCCGCCGTGCCGCCGCTGCCGGCTCTTATCAGGACCGGGGTAGTCGCTGATCCCCGGATCGCCGGAACCCCTCCCTCGGGCGAACGACCCACCTGCGGCGAAACCACGTCAAGAGTGACCGCGTCAAACAGCGCAACTTCCCTGCCGGAAGATGAAGGCCGCATCATCAGGCGCACTTTCACCGAATTCGCGTCCATCGGTGCCTGAACCGCTCCAGTTGTCAAGCGGTGGAAGTTACCGTCGCCCAGTCCCGTGGCCGAATCGTCCGAGCTGATAGCTGTTCCCGACCCATCATCGGTGCCATACCACGAAACGCGGAGGAAGACTTCCGTGTCGGCGCCGGCGAGCGCCCAGCCGGACACCAAGTACCAGCGCCCCCCGCGCACTGATACCGTTTGGTACACCCACTTGGTCGACGACGTGTTCGAGGCGAGTTCGAGCGAGCGTGAACCCTCCACGGCAGGCCCGCCGGTGACACGGGCCTCCCCGCCGTTCTTGCGCCATCCGAATGCTGTCCCGTCCTCCCGCACAAACTCGAATCCGCCGTTTACCAACGCCTGGAAGCTGCGCGGCTCTGCTGGAGATGGCGATGCGGTCGGGGTGGATCCTGGCGGGACCGGCGATCCGGAGGGTGTCGGCGTCGCGCCCTGCGTGGGATGGGGTGTCGGGGTTGGCTGGGTGGTGGCGGTACTGGTGCTGGACGATGGGGTTGGTCCAGCTATCAGCGACGCATCGTCTACCAGAGCCGTGAAAGGTCCAGACGAAACAAACACGACAGATAGCCGGGCAAACGCGGTGCCGAGAGGCGACGCTTGCGGCCCGGTCGAGAGGAAGCGATAGGATGTTGAAACCCCCGTCAGCCACGGCGAATCCGACTGAGATACCGAGCCAAACGCCGTATCAAGCCACTTTACGCGCAGGAATATCTTGTCCACTGCGGAATCCGCAACCCGCATCCAGGAGCTGAACTCGTAGACCCGGCCCGGTTGGACCTGAACCAGCTGCCAGACATCGACCGCCTGCTCAAAACCGGGGCTCGTGACTGCCAGGGCACGCAGGCCGGATCGTGGCTCGGTCGATTCGGCGAGGGCCGCGTTGATACTCTGCCAGCCGGTGGTCCCGTCCTCGAATCCCGGATTAACAAGCAGCTCATCACCCCGCGCGTCGCGGGGAACCATGCCGGCGGCGAAAGCCATGAGGACGAGGAGGGCGCAGATGCTGCGCAGCAAGGGGCGGGGCGACTCCTCTCGTGCGTAACTGGCGGCGATTATACGTGGTCAACTGGCAGATTGTGAACAGCAACGCGACGAATCGCTCTGGGAAACCTCGTCGCCTGGTCGGAAAGCACGCCGACCTTGCCGGGCTTGAGTCGGCTTAGGTGAGACGGGTGACGCCAAAGGCGGATACCGGGCGGTTAGGGTATGATTCGGATGTCTGCGCCGCGTTTCCTTCTCCCGCGCAGTTCAGGCAGATCGATATCGGGAGAGTTGTCGCTGGGACGCGGGATTGGCCCGTGAACTGGCAGGAGGAGGAACTTGGCGACACGATTATTCGTGGGCGGTCTGAGCTGGGACACCTCGGACGAAACGCTTCGCGCCCACTTCGAGCAGGTCGGCACGGTTCAAAGTGCCGAAGTCGCGAAAGACCGCTACACCGGGCGGTCCAAAGGCTTTGGATTCGTCGAGATGGGGAGTGACGAGGAGGCGAAGCAGGCGATTCAGGAACTGAGTGGTAAAGAACTGGACGGACGGCAGGTAACGGTCGATGCGGCACGCCCGCCGCGCGAGCACGGCGCCGGTGGACGTCGTTCCTACTAAGGGGGTAGCAAACTGGCACGGTTATATATCGGAAACCTGGCACATGACACTACGGAGGCAGACCTGCGCGCGAAGTTCTCGGAGTTCGGCGCCGTCAAGTCCGTCAAGGTTGGAGCCGACCGGCGCGGTCGCCCAAAGGGGTTTGCCCACGTCGAGATGGCAGATGACGAGGCTGCGCAGGCGGCCATCCAGGCGCTTCGCGGCACGGAGCTCAACGGCCGACTGATGGACATAACTCTCGAAGAGGGTCGGGGAGGTGGGCGACGACGGCGTTAGCCGCGCCCAGAGGGCGCGACCGATGATTGCTACGCCATCAGCCCACGCTCTAGCGGGCAACCGAAAAGCCGACAGTAGACGGACCGACCTGTTCAGCATGGCGTCTGCAGGAAGGTTGACGGTCTAGGCACCAGCCGTGGAACCGAAGTTCCATTTAGCCCAGTACAACATCGCACGGCTTGTTGCGCCGCTCGACGACGCACGCCTTGCCGATTTCGTTGCGGCCCTGGACCCCCTCAACAGCCTCGCGGAACGGTCACCCGGTTTCGTCTGGCGTCACCAGACGGCGGAAGGCAACTCCACGTCCATCCGCGTGCGGGGCGACCCGATGATTCTCATCAACTTCAGTGTGTGGCAGTCCATCCAGGCGCTTTTCGACTTCACGTACCGCAGCGCCCACGTCGAGATGTACCGTCGCCGGCGTGAGTTTTTCCAGAAGATCGTCGAACCGTATGCAGTTCTCTGGTGGATTCCGGCGGGGCGCATCCCGTCCGTGGACGAAGCCGAAGAGCGCTTGGACCATCTACGCGCCAGCGGTCCTTCGCCAAGCGCCTTCACCTTTAAGACGCGCTTCCCCGCGCCCGAGTGAGATCCCGGAAACCCCGCCTTACTCCCACTCGATCGTGCCGGGTGGCTTCGACGTGATGTCATAAACGACGCGGTTGACGGCCGGGACCTCGTTCACGATCCGGTTGGCGATGCGCGCGAGGAGGTCGTACGGAAGTCGCGCCCAGTCGGCGGTCATCGCATCCTCAGCGGTCACCGCCCGAAGCGCCACCACGTTTCCGTACGTGCGGTAGTCTCCCATGACGCCTACGCTGCGGGTGTCCGTCAGCACGGCGAACGCCTGCCAGAGGTCATGGTACAGCCCCGCCTTCTTGATCTCGTTCATAACGATCCAATCGCAGTCCCGCAGTATGTCCAGCTTCTCTCGCGTTACCTCCCCGATCACGCGTATAGCCAGGCCGGGCCCTGGAAACGGCTGCCGGAAAACCATCTCCTCCGATAGACCGAGGGCGAGGCCCACTCGACGGACCTCATCCTTGAAGAGGTAGCGGAGCGGTTCGATAAGCTGGAAGTTCATCTCCTTGGGCAGACCACCGACGTTGTGGTGAGTCTTGATCGTCGCGGCCACCTTGGATTTTGCGCCGGCGGTGGAATGCGCCCCGGATTCGATGACGTCCGGGTAGGTCGTGCCCTGCGCGATGAATTCGGCACGGTCATTTCCGTTCAGGGGAAACAGGCGGTCGGTCTCCTCCTCAAAGATCCGGATGAAAGTCTCACCCACGATCTTTCGCTTCTGCTCAGGGTCGGTGACCCCCACCAGCCGGTCCAGGAACCGGTCTTCGGCGTTGGCATGTACCAGGTTGATGTTGAGATGACGCCGGAACGTGTCCACCACACGCTCCGGTTCCTCGCGTCGCAACAGGCCGTTGTCCACGAAGACGCAAGTCAACTGGTCCCCGATCGCCCTGTGGACCAGTGCCGCCGTCACCGCCGAATCGACACCGCCGGAGAGGGCGCAGATGACGC
Source organism: Chloroflexota bacterium (assembly GCA_037441345.1). Taxonomy (GTDB): domain Bacteria; phylum Chloroflexota; class Dehalococcoidia; order SM23-28-2; family RBG-16-64-32; genus DATKKM01. The sequence continues at coordinate 14,257 of JBBISJ010000007.1, read as the reverse complement.
GTCCACCGCCCACCTGCTCTCGGATGCTGTTGATGGAGTCAGTGATGAAGTTGCCCTCATTCCAGTCGCCGCGACATCCACAGATCCTCAAAAGGAAGTTCTCCAGGATCGCCTTTCCGTTTGGCGTATGCACCACTTCCGGGTGGAATTGGATACCGATGTATCCTCGGTCATTTGCCATTGCGGCGATTGGAGAAGAGTCTGACGACGCGAAAGCGTTGAAGCCCGGCGGCAACTCCGTGATGCGGTCACCGTGCGACATCCAGACGGGGAGCGACGGCGGCAGGCCTGCGAACAACTCGGAATCGGAACTGTGGTGGATCACCGCATGGCCGTATTCGCGCGCCGGGGCAGGCTCAACGCGGCCGCCGAGCTGGTATGCCAGCAGCTGCATCCCGTAGCAGATGCCAAGTATCGGGAGGCCGGAGTCGAAGATGTGGGTTGGCACCTGTGGCGCGTCGTCCTCGTACACGGATGCCGGTCCGCCCGAAAGAATGAATCCGGCCGGGCTTAAGTCCTGGATCCTGTCCCACGGTGTGTCGAACGGCACAAGCTCCGAATAGACACCACACTCGCGCACACGGCGGGCAATCAACATTGAAAACTGTGACCCGAAGTCGAGAACGACCACTGTCACCGGGTGGGCGGCAGGACTAGGAGGCGCCGCCGGAGGCACCGCTACGGGAGCCTCTGCCGCCTGCAGGTAAGAAGAGACTTCTAGGTCCTCGGAGATCGGATGAGACCGGGGCGGGTCAGCGTCGGGAGCGTTCATGTACGGATGATAACAGGGGCGTAGTGGGGTAAGCGAGCAGACCGCGTTATCAGGTACTCTCAAGGCGATGGCAGACATCATCAAAGCAAACGACCCCCGGGTCCTTGACCTCGCCGTGCAGCTCCTCCGCGCGGGCGAATTGGTGGCATACCCAACCGATACCCTGTACGGCCTCGGCGCTGCGGCGCGAAATGAGGAGGCGATCCGCCGGGTGTTCGCTGCGAAGGGGCGGCCGCCGTCCCAGGCGCTCCCCCTCTTGGTATCGGACGGGGTGATGGCCGCCAGTGTCGCGGATATTCCGCCTCTCGGTAGCCAGTTGATATCCGCGTTCTGGCCCGGGGCCCTCACAATCGTCTTCCGCAAGATGGCCTCGTTCTTCAGCCTGGCCCTCGCGGGGGGCGACTCGGTCGCCCTGCGGCAGCCTGCTCACGACCTGGTGCGCGACATCATTCGCGCGCTGGGGCAGCCAATTACCGGGACAAGCGCAAACCGGTCAGGCAGCCGGCCGCCGGCCTCCGCGGCGGAAATCGCGTTTCAGATGGGCGATATGGTCGCGCTTGTTATCGATGGGGGCTTCCGCGCCGGGGGAGTGGAGTCGACGGTTATCGACATAACAAGCTCAGCCGGGCCACGAATTCTGCGACAGGGCGCGGTGGGCAGGGACGAGATCGAGGGTGTGCTGGGTAAAGCGGTTGAGTGAAAGGAGGAGCGTAGCGTGGTTAACTTCGTGTGGGGCCTGATGGACGGGATCATCGCCTGGCCAACCCTGGTCGTAAACGTGCTCGGCGGCGACTACCAGGTGTTCCAGGATAGCCGCGGGGACGGCTGGTACGCGTTCGGGTTCCTGCTGGCTTCCGCTTCGCCGTTCCTCGGCATCTTCGGGCGTGGCGTTGGTAATCGCAGATCGCCTCGGAGGCAAGCGTGAAATGAGGAAGAAGACGATTCGAGATCTGGATGTTACCGGGAAGCGTGTGCTGGTGCGTGTTGACTACAACGTGCCCATCGATCGGGAGGCCGGCGCGATATTGGATGACACCCGCATCCGAGCGACACTCCCGACCATCGATTTCCTGAGGCAGCACGGCGCGCGCGTGATCCTCGCGTCCCACATGGGCCGGCCAAAGGAGAGGGACCCGAGGTTCAGCCTGTGGCCCGTTGCGGGTCGGCTGAGCGAACTGATCGACGCCCCCGTCAAGACCGTCGGCGACTGCGTCGGGCCGGTCGTCCAGGAGACAGCCCTGGCCCTGGAGCCGGGGGAGGTACTCGTGCTGGAGAATCTCCGCTATCACCCGCAGGAAGAAGCGAACGCCCCGGACTTCGCAAGAGCTCTGGCCAGCCTGGCGGACATCTATGTTAACGACGCTTTCGGCGCCGCCCACCGCGCCCACGCTTCGACGGAGGGTGTTGCCCGCCTCCTTCCCGCCGTTGCAGGGTTCCTCATGGAGAAGGAGATAGACTTCCTGGGGCGGGCGCTGGCCAACCCGGAACAGCCCTACGCTGCGGTGATTGGTGGGGCTAAGGTCAGCACTAAAATAGCGGTGCTTAAGAGCCTCCTCGGCAAGGTCGATAAGCTCTTGATCGGCGGCGGCATGGCCAACACCTTCCTGAAAGCCGAAGGCTTCAGCATAGGCGAGTCCCTCGTCGAAGACGACTTCCTCGACGACGCTCGGCAAATCGAATCTCTGGCCGCCGAGAAGGGCGTCAAGCTCCTCCTTCCCGCTGATGTCATCGTTGCCAAGCGCTTTGCAGCCGACTCCCCGGCAAAGCGGGTGTCGGTGAAGGACGTCCCGGCAGGTTGGCGCATCATGGATATCGGCGACACCACGGTCGAGGTGTATTCCCGCGCCCTTGCGGAGTGCCGGACCATCGTCTGGAACGGGCCGATGGGTGTCGCGGAGATGGCCCCGTTCGCCCACGGCTCTCACCGCATCGCGGCGGCCATAGCGAACGTCGCCGCCACCACGATAGTCGGCGGCGGCGAGACGGCGGCAATCGTCGAAGACCTGGGTATCGCGGGCAAATTCTCGCACGTCAGCACCGGCGGCGGCGCTTCGCTGGAGTTCCTGGAAGGCAAGACTCTCCCGGGTATCGCCGCGCTGCTGGATGCCTGAATTGTCGAGGCCAATCAGGGTGCCACTATAGTCTGCGGATCCGCGCCGACCCCAGTCCCAGCACCACCACCAGCCCAAATGCGATTAGCGCGAAGGTCGCGACGGCAGGCTGGACGCCAAAGTGGGAAGCGGAAGAGCCCATCGCCAGGTTCCCAAAAGGCGTGAAACCGCCCGCCATCGTGTACAGCGACAGCACCCGGCCCCGAAAGGCATCCTCCACGTGGAGCTGCAACAGCGTTTGGTTGAGCGTGACCATCATCGACCAGCCGATGCCAGCCACGACCAGGATCGCGAACGAAAGCATGAAGACCGTGGACAGGCTGAAGACGAACACCATCGACATATAAGCGCAGGCGGCCAGCGCCATCGTCAAGCCCTTTCGCCGGGACGCAGATGTGCTCGCCACAAAGAGCCCTCCCGGAATCGACCCGAAACCGACGCCGGTGAGGAGCACGCCGTAGCCTGCCGAGCCTGTGTCCAGTACGTCCCTGGCGAAGACGGGGATCAATCCAACGTAGGGGTAAATCAGCATATTGGGGATCACGTTCAGCACCACGAGTCTCGCCATCGTCGGCTCGCGACGGACGTAGCTCATACCTTCCCGCAAGCTCTGCCAGAGCGGCGCCCGCTGAGGTTCGGCGTGCGCAACCGGGTGCAGCATGAACGTCGCGCCCGTGGCGAGCAGGAAGAATACCACCTGGGCGTAGTACGAGGCGCTGATGCCGACGGTGCCGATGATTACTCCGCCAACGGACGGCGCGATGATCCGGGCGATGTTGGCCACGACAGAGTTCAGCGCGATTGCATTCGCGATGTTCTCGCCGCCCGCCACGTCATAGACCAGCACCTGTCGCGTCGGAACGTTGACCGCGCCGCTTACCCCGCTGATCGCGACAAGCGGGTAGAGCTGCCACATCTCGATTCGTCCGCTTCCAACAAGGACCGCGATGATCAACGCATCAATGGCCGGTACCATCTGCGTGATCGCCGCCAGCCGCCGCCTGTCCAGCCGGTCTGCCATGACGCCGGCCACGGGCGACACCACGAGCTGACTGAACCCACGGATGAAACCGAGGAGGCCCAGTTGAAACGGAGATCCCGTGAGCTCCAGGACCAGCCAACCCCTCGCAACCTCCTCCATCCAGCTGGCGATCTGGCTGAGCGCCGTGCCCGTTACTAGGTAGCGGTACTGGGGAATGGCGAGCGAACTGAAGGTGCCCTCACCGGCGCGCCTAGCCACTGATGATCGTGGCGGAGTCGTCTCGGGTGTGGCCATAGGGGACAACGGCTACGGTACAGGCGTTATCCGTTAGGTGCGAGGGTGGCTTAGTGCGTCGCCCCCACCGGCGGCTCGCCGGTGCCAAACGGCGGGCGGCAGCCGAGGCAAACGTCGCAGGCGTGCTCCAGGGAAAGAAACTGCTCGTTGACCCACACTTGGCCGCACTCCTGGCCGTCGTCATCCTCTCGGACGCGCAGATGATACGGGCGATGGCAATTGTCGCACAGAGCGGAGGCCGTGCCGTCCAGCACTTCGCCGCAGACGTGGCAGCCGATTGCGGGAGTATCCTGCAACGACCTCATCTCGCCTCTACGCTCGACTCCAGGCACCTGCGCACAAAGGCTTCCTCCTCGCGGCGGCGTGCCCGGATCTCTCCATCGAGGCGCCCTGCGCGGATGCGGTGGAGCATCTGGCCAACCTCCAGACCTGGTTGCACGCCGAGGGCCAAGAGGTCGTCGCCGCGCAGCCGGGGGCGGACGTGGCGCAGAACACGGAGGTAATCGACCACGCGCCCGCGCACGGGACGCGACTGAGTCATCGCGGCAAACGCGTACAGGGCAACGACAGGAGACGATGACAGGAGGTTGTCGACCTCGGATGGCCGCCTCGCCTTCTTGATCGCATCCTCCATCTCCCTCAATCGCACGAAGGACATCAATGCGCGGGCCTCGCCGCGCGTCAAGGCCAATCGTGTCACTAACGCGGCAACGTCCTTCTCGGCGGCGTTCCAGCCGAGGTGCCACAGCGCAGCGGGACGCGCCGCCTCTCGCTCGAGCCACGCCAGCGCCCTGGCTTGGCGGGGGCTGAATGCGAGAACCGTGTGGATCGCGCGGAGGATGCCAAGATCATCCAGGCGAAGCAGGATCCGCGCGCTGCGTGGTTCCCCGAGTACTCTCAGAAGTTCTGCGCGGATGCGGGCGCCGCTGATGGTCGCCAGGTAGCCGGCGTCCCGCCGCATGAGCGCCAATGTGTGCGGCTCGATCGTGAATCCGAGCCGCTGTTCAAGCCGCACCGCACGCAGAATGCGCGTGGCATCGTCCCGAAAGCTCCCATCATGTAGCACCCGTATGACGCGTGCTCGCAGGTCACGCGCCCCCCCGGCTGGGTCGATCAGGCGGCCCCTGTCGCTGCCAGCCAGTTCGAGTGCCATCGCGTTGACGGTGAAATCGCGCCTGCGTAGATCAGCATCAATTCGCGCCGGCCGCACGGTGGGCAGGGCGCCAGGTCTGCGGTAAAACTCCGACCGCGTCGATGCGATGTCAATCCATGCCCCACTGAAGTACAGCGTTACCGTACCGAAGGCCGACCGTTTCACTACCTCGACCCCGGGAATCACGTCGGGCACGTCTGCGGCCACGGAGCCGGCACTACCTTCCACGGCCAGGTCCACGTCCCGCAGCCTCCTGCCCAGAAGCAGGTCGCGCGCCGGGCCGCCAACGAGGAAGACGCGGTAGCCGCGGGTGCCCGCCACTGCGCAAACCGCATCCACCAGGCGAGCAGCGTCAGAGGTCATTCGGGCGGACAGTTTATTGATAAGTTTTGGGTTGCGTGCCATATTCATTTCTTATTGTAGAGTCTTTCCTTGACACCCTCTCGAGGGGCTGCCTATCATCATGTCGTAAACCTTCGCTTAAGTGCGAAATGCGAGCCGCTTTCGAGCGGCTCTTCTCATCAAAGGTCTCACCTTTGCGCTATGGTTAGGCAGTTGACACCGATTCAAGGAGCCCGGCCTGTTGATCAGCTTGAGGCATCACTCGGGATCGCTTTCAGGGATCGATCACTGCTTCAGCAATCCATGTACCATCGGTCATTCCTGAACGAGGCTGCTGAGGATGTCGAGTCGAATGAGCGCATGGAGTTCCTTGGCGATGCCGTCCTCGGCCTGGTCGTTTCCGAGCGACTGTTCAGGGATTATCCCCGCATGACGGAGGGCCAACTCAGCCAGGTGCGCGCGATCCTGGTCCGCTGGGATGCGCTCGCGCACGCCGCCGAGCGGATAGCACTGGGGGAGTTTCTCGTCCTCGGCAAGGGGGAGGAGATCTCCGGCGGCAGGCGTCGCCCGTCTAACCTAGCGGGCGCGTTCGAGGCTTTCATCGGCGCCGCATACATTGACCAGGGTTTCCGGTTCGCCCAGAAACTCGTACTCAAACTGCTGAAGCCCGATCTCGACGAGATCGCAGCGCAGGGATTCTCCGTCGATAGCAAGTCAGAACTTCAGCACCTGGCCCAGACGCGATGGCACCAGATCCCAACGTACACACTGATCTCCTCCGAGGGCCCCGACCACGCGAAGCTGTTCACGGTCGAAGTGTCCATCGGAGACAGCGTGATGGGGCAGGGCCAGGGCCGAAACAAGAAGCAGGCGGAGCTAAACGCCGCGCGGCAGGCCCTTGAGACGCTGGCCGCGACGGAGTAGCCCGCGTGTACCTCAAGCGGCTTGAACTCCACGGCTTCAAATCCTTCGCAGCGAAGACGACTTTCGACTTTGGCCAGGGACTCACGGCCATCGTCGGCCCCAACGGGTCCGGCAAATCCAACATCGCCGATGCTCTCCGCTGGGTGCTGGGAGAACAGTCCAGCAAGTTAATCCGGGCGAAGAAGCTGGATGACGTGATCTTCGCAGGATCGGAGAAGCGCGCGCGAGCCGACCGAGTGGAAGTCACCATGGTCCTGGACAACACGAGCGGCTGGCTGCCGGTAGACGATCCAGAAGTCTCAATCACGCGGCGCGGCAACCGGAATGGCGATAGCGATTACTTCCTGAACGGTCACAAAGCCAGGCTGCGGGAGATCCAGATGATCTTCGCCACGGCTGCGGTCAGTCAGAACTCGTACGCGATTATCGGGCAGGGACTTGTCGAGTCGATACTCAATCTGCGTCCTGAAGACCGGCGAGAGCTCATAGAGGAGGCCGCAGACATCCAGCGCTATCGCCTCAAGATCGAGGAAGCCGAACAGCGCCTCAAGCAGACGCGCGAGAACGTCGAGCGCGTGAAGCTCCTGATCAAGGAGATCGCACCGCGCATGGCCGCACTGGAGCGCCAGGCGAAGCGGGCCGGCGAACACGCGCGCCTGACCCATCTCCTGCAGCAAGCCCTGCGGGAGTTCTACGAGCACCACTGGTCCCACGCGCAGGAGGCGCTCACAGTTGCCCGGGCCACGCACGACCAGGCACAGGCCGAGTTCTTGCAAGCTCGGGTAGCGCTCGAAACAGTGCAGCGCGAATTGTCAGATGTCACCTCGAGACTGGACGAATTCCGGCAAGCCGCCTCCGCAGCCCAGGCGGAAAGGGACCGGCTTGAGGAACGGATCCGCGATCTTGAGCGGCGCCTTGCGGTCGCCGGTGAGCGGCGAAACATTCTGGCCGGACGCCAGGCAGAACTTAAGGAAGAGATGGCAAGCGTCGAGGCCGAGCGTGAGCGATCGCTGGTGGTTGCGGGGGCCGGCGACGAGGAGAGAGAGCGCCTCGAGCAGGCCGTTGCCGCAGCGCGAGGGATCGCACAGGAAAGACAGGCCGCCATCGCCGCGCTGGAAGCGGAGTTCCGCGAGGCTCACCTTCACGCCGCCGACGCCGAAGCGAAGGCGAAGCGGCTGCAGACGGTTGCCGCGGAGATGAAGGCCCGGATCAGGCGTCTCACAGACGCCGGCCATCAACTCGAAAAGGACCTGGAGCGCCACGAGAACCGGCGCCGGTCCATCGTCCATCAGATGGGCGAGCACCTGCGGGTGATGAAGGGTCTGCGCACCCAGGACGGCCAGATGCTGGCCGACGCCTCGCAGGTAGCCGCCCGTCGCGACGCGCTGGACGTGGAGGTTCAGGAGCTGCGGGAGGCCCTGAGCTCAGTCGAAGCCAGCCAGAACGCGCGCCGGGGGAAGCTCGAGGGGCTCGAAGCCCGTCTCCAAGTACTGGAAGACGCCCGGAGGCAGTCGGAGGGCGGACCGGGCGAAGCGATCACCATCGAGGGGGCCGTCGGGACGACGTACGAGATCCTGCGCGTTCCCCGTGGCCTCGAGGAGGCCATCGCCGCGGTTCTGGCAGACCAGATCGAGGCGTTCGTGTTCGAAAGACAAGCCGATGCCATCGCCGCCATTGAGTCGCTCGTTCGCCAGAACGGCCCCCGCGTAACCGCGATCCCGCTGGACGCCATGAAACAGACCTACCCCCTCAGCCTCTTGAAGGAGAAGGGGGTCTTGGGGGTCGCCGCGCAGCTCGTGAAATACCCCCAGAAGTACGAGAGGCTGATAAACGCCCTGCTCGGCCGGGTGATCGTGGTACAGGACGTGGAGTCGGCGATCCGGCTCATGCGGCGGCGGCTGGGGACGATCGTCACCGCCGACGGGATCGTCTTCGATCAGAGCGGCACCATTTCTGGCGGCCGCGGGCGCGGTGGCAAGACGTTCGCCCTGGCATACGAACGGGACCTGGAGTCAATTCCAAGGGAGATTCAACGGATCAAGAAATCGATCGAGGTAACTGAGGAGGAGGCTGCGAAACTGCGCCGAAATCTGGGCGCGGCCGAAACTGCCCTGGCCGCCCTAGCACGGGAAACGGACACCCTCGTGGATCGGCGCCTGCACCTCCAGGACGCTCTCTCGTTGCGGCAGGGGAAACTCGCGCAGCTCCGTGGAGAGATGCGTGGCCTGATGGGAGCCGTCGAAAACGTGCGCGAACAACAGAGGTCGTACGCGCAACAGTCAGCGACGCTGGACGCGGAGCGGACGGCACTCCTCGAGGAATCGCGTGAGGCCGCCGAAACATCGAAACACCTCGGGAAGGCGGATGACCTCTTCAAGACACGCCGGAAGGCCCTTCTGCAAAGCGCCGAGGAGGCCGCTGACGCCCTCGGTCACGCGGACGCTGAGCTCCGCTCGCTGACCGTTCAGAAAGAGAACGCCCGGGCCGCGCTCGCCCGCATCGAGGCCCAGGCCTCGGCGAAGGCCGTACAACTGCGCGGCATCGAAATGGAAGTGTTCACTCTTGACGAGACGGTCAAGCGCGACGAAAAAGAGCTGGCGGAAACCCGCGGGTCGCTTGAGGCACTCTTCAACGTGATCCAGCCGGACCGCGAGGGCAGCCATCACCTGGAGGCCCGGCAGGGCGACCTGCACAAGCAGGTAGTGTCGGCACAGAACCGGATGTTCGACGCCGAGAGACGCACCCTGGAAACCGAGGCTGATGTGCGCCGCTGGGAAACTGAGATCGCGAACATACGTCAGCGGATCACCGAGGACGGCCTCGTCCTGGACCCTGACGGCTCCGTGCAGCCCGAGAACCCCCCACCCGCACCTGTCGAGGTGCCATACTGGCTGGCCGCAGAAAGCGATGAGGGGCCAGGCGGCCTACGGCCGATGTCGGGCGGCGCGCTCATCGACCCGGAGGCGCTGGGCAAGGACATCGAGGCGCTGCGCGGTCAGATCCGCGCGCTGGGCCCGGTCAACGTCGAAGCGACGGCAGACTACGACTCGCTCAAAGAACGGCATGACTTCCTCTCCGGACAGGTCGGTGACCTCGGCATGGCGGAGGGTGCACTGAAGCGGGCGATCGAAGAACTGACCGGCCTCATGAAGAAAAAGTTCCTGACCACCTTCGCCCAGGTAGCCGGGAACTTCGAGAGCAACTTCAAGACCTTCTTCGGGGGTGGCCACGCAAAACTCCGACTGACCGATGAGAAGCACCCGTGGGAGACCGGCGTCGAGATCGAAGCGCGTCCACCCGGAAAGCGGACCCATAGCCTGGCTCAACTCTCGGGCGGCGAGAAGTCGCTGACGTCCGTCGCCTTGCTCTTCGCGCTCCTGCAGGCAAACCCCGCGCCGTTTTGCGTGCTCGATGAAGTTGACGCCATGCTGGATGAGGCAAACGTCGGTCGCTTCGCGCAGGCGATCAAGACGCAGTCCCAGCGGACGCAGTTCATCGTTGTTACCCACAACCGGCGCACCATCGAGCAGGCGGACAGCATCTACGGCATCTCGATGGCACCGGACGCCGCTTCACGCGTGCTGTCCATGCGGCTGGCCGACGTATCGGCCGCCGTGTTGTCCGAGAACTAGTCCGGCCGGCGCCTTGCCTCCAATCGCCGGCCTCCCCTCGCATCCATCCTTGCCCGGTCGCTCCAGACGCCTCTAACATCGAATCATGGTGAAGTTCTTCCGGCGCAAGAGAGATGAGCAGCAGCAACCCGACGGGGATCGGGCCATTGAGCCGGGTCTCACGGTTGACGAGGCGCGAGAGGACCTCGAAACCAGCTCAATCGTCCCGGCCGGCGAGGCCACCGCGGATGCCGAAGCGGCTCACAGTGTCGAGCAGGCGACCGAACGCACCCGCAGGGGTTTCTTCAACCGTATCGGCGGGCTGTTCCGCCGCGGCGGACTTGACGAGGTCCTCTGGGAGGAACTCGAAGAGACTCTGGTGCTGGCCGACACTGGCGTGAGTACAACGATGCGCATCATCGACGACCTGCGCCAGCGGGTCGACAAAGAGAAGATCAGCGGTCCGGACATCGCCCTCAGCGCGCTCAAAGAGGAGTTGGTTCAGATCCTCGATGTCGACACCGGCCGGGGCAAGGTCTGGCATTCTAACGGCCAGTTCGAGACGTTGCCGAGGCCTGCCGTAATCCTCGTCGTGGGGGTCAACGGCACCGGCAAAACGACGAGCATCGGCAAGCTCGCGCACGGCTACAACGCTCGCGGACTCAAGGTCGTTCTCGCCGCCGCCGACACCTTCAGAGCCGCGGCGATCGACCAGCTCCGGCACTGGGCCGAGCGCGCGGGCGTAGACATCGTCGCGCACCAGCAGGGCGCCGATCCGGGCGCCGTGGTCTTCGACGCCATGGCAGCCGCTGAAAAACGACACGCGGATGTCCTCATCATCGATACGGCGGGCCGGTTGCACACCAAAGCGAACTTGATGGAAGAACTTCGCAAGATCAACAGGATCATCCAGCGCAGCGTTCCGGATGCCCCGCACGAGGTACTCCTGGTCCTCGACGCCACAACGGGCCAGAACGCCATGCAGCAGGCGAAGTACTTCACGGACGCCGTCAACGTGACCGCCATCCTGCTCTCCAAACTCGACGGTACGGCCAAGGGCGGCGTCGTCTTCTCCGTCTGCAACGAACTGGGTGTCCCCATCCGCTTCGTCGGAACGGGTGAGCGTCCTCAGGATCTCGCTCCATTCATCCCGCGCGACTTTGTCGACGCCCTGCTCGGATAACCGTCCGGAGGCGCCGGCGCAGGAGGCACACGACTTTGGTCACGCGGGCCTATGAGTTTCCGCCACCTATCGCCCTTCGCAGTCGGGCCATTCGTTCCGTCCGGCGGAAACATTTACCTGTACACGTTACCGAACCGATTCACTTACGGTGGATTTGACGACACGCCGCGGGGTTGCGCCGAGCGCGTCTCACAGGGCGGGACGAAGTTGGTGTAACGCGGCGGATGTCATCTCCCTCCGGCAGGGGAGGCCCGGCGACAAGGCCTCCCCCGCCGTTCTACAGCACGCTTCACCCTGCGAGCCTCGTCCGGTATATTAGTGACGATTCGCACAATCTCCCCGGAAGGAGCCGACGGTTGTTCTCCCAGGCAAGCCATAACTCGCGCACCTCGGCGATAGGATCCGCACCCGGAAGCACCGATATCCTTGCCCGCGTGTCAGAACTGATCGAAGACCTCGGCCCCGATGATGTCGATCTCCTGAAGGGGCTTCACCGGATTCAGCACGAGTTCGGCTACGTGCCCCGCGAAGCGATCCGCCTCCTGGCGGCGCGGTTCGAGACCTCTCCGGCGATCATCTTCGGCACCATCGACTTCTATTCCGAACTGCGCACGACCCCTCCGGCGGAGACGGTGGTTGAGTGGTGCAGCGGCCCCGCCTGCCTGCTCAAGGGCTCCCTCGGGATCAGGCGGGCGCTCGAAGCGGAGCTCGGCTGCGCCATGAACCGCTCATCGTCGGACGGGCGTTTCGAGCTGCGGCTTGCCCAGTGCGACGGCACCTGTCGCCTCGCCCCGCAGATCCGCCAGGGTGGACGCTACATTGGCCCGCTTACCGCGAGTGCGGCAATCGCGTTCGCCCGTGGGCTCACCGGCAAGACCAGGCCGGCCGCCGGCGACAGCGCCGGGGTGGGGGAGCAGTAGTGGCCGCGTACCAACCCCTGAAAGAGGCGGCGGCCAGGGCGTGGGCACCCTTCGCAGAACCGCAGCGCCCGCTGATCAAGGTCGGTCTGGCAACGTGTTCCGTCGCGGTCGGAGCGGAAGAGACGATCGGGGCGATCCACTCCGCTGTACAGACAGGCGCTGTAGCAGCGGACGTGATGCCTGTGGGTTGTATCGGCGCCTGCTACGCAGAACCCCTTGTGGAGGTACGCATTCCAGGAATGCCGCCCGTGCTCTACGGCAACGTCAGCGCAGAACGCGTGCCGGAGTTGATTGAGTGCGTGCGAGCGCGGACAGTTGCCGCCTTTGCCCTGGGCGTGGCGGCCGATGAAGGGCTGGGAGATGTCCCGCCGCTCGATTCGCTGCCGTTCTTCGCAGCGCAGGTTCGGCGCCTCATGGCCCGCTGCGGCGTCATCGACCCGGAGAACATCGATCACTACATCGCCAACGGCGGCTACGAGGCCCTGGACAAGGCCCTCAGGATGGCGCCGGAGGCAATTATCAACGAGCTGCTGAATTCAGGCCTCTGGGGCCGCGGCGGCGCCGCCTTTCCGACGGGGCGCAAATGGGATTTCCTGCGCACTACCGACAGAAGACCGAAATACCTGATCTGCAATGCCGACGAGGGCGACCCCGGCTCTTTTGTCAACCGCAACCTCATGGAGAGCGACCCGCACCTCATCGTCGAAGGTATGGCGATAGCGGGGGTGGCGACGCAGGGGGACAAGGGGTTTGTTTATATAAGGGATGAATACCCGATTCCTTTCCAGCGAATGCAGACCGCAGTTGCACAGGCCTACGAACGGGAGCTCCTGGGAAAGAACATCCTCGGCAGCGGCTTCGATTTCGACCTTGAAGTTGTCCGCGGCGCCGGCAGCTACGTCTGTGGTGAGGAGACTGGCCTCATCTCCTCCCTCGAAGACCGCCGCGGAATGCCCAAGATCAAGCCACCGTTCCCGGCCCAGGCGGGGGTATTCGGCCAGCCCTCGAACGTGAACAACGTCGAGAGCTACGCCAACGCGCCGCTCATCATCCGGAACGGCGCCGCCTGGTGGTCGTCATCTGGCACCGAGCAACACCCGGGGACGAAGATGTTCTCGCTCTCCGGAAAGATCCAGCGCGTCGGGATCGTCGAGGTCCCGCTCGGCACGGCGATGGGTGACGTCATAGTGAAGATGGGCGGGGGTCCGCCTGACAAAAGGCTGTTGAAGGGAATACAGCCGGGCGGGCCTCTCTCTGGCATCCTGCCGGGGAGCGACGTCGACCTGCCACTCATCCCGGACCCCTTCCGGGAGCGTGGCATGTTCATGGGTTCCGGTGGGCTGGTCATCCTCGACGACGCGGACTGCATCGTCGAGCTCTGCACCTACTTCGAGTGGTTCGCCGAGGACGAGTCCTGCGGACGCTGCACCACCTGCTTCGCCGGCACCCGCAGGGCAGTGGAGATCCTGAGGCGGATATCGTCGGGGCGCGGGCGCGAGGCAGACCTCGAACTACTGAAGCTCCTGGCGGATGTCGCCCGCAACGCCAACTGCGTGCACGGGCAGGCGGCACCCACCGCTGTGCTCTCCATGTTCCGATTCTTCGAGGAGGAACTGCGCGAGCACGTCGTCCGCAAGCGCTGCCCGGCAAAGCGCTGTGCCGGACTCATCCGCTATGAGGTCGTCCATCAGACTGACGCGCTGACACGTGCGGCAGAGACCTGCCCGACCGGCGCCGTCGTCACGGACGCGAGCGGCAGGTACCTGATCGATCAGGAACGCTGCGTCAAGTGCGGTGCCTGCTGCGAGCAAGCGCCTTACGCAATATCGATCTCCGACGAGTTCGCCGGCTGATTCCCGGTCCCGGGCGCGCTGGCAATGGCGCTGTCGCCCGCCAACTCGGCCCGCTTCTCCTGATCTCGTTCAGAAACATGTGAGACAGTAGCGCGCAAGAGAAAAGGGTCCA
>JBBISJ010000006.1:101650-114948 GCA_037441345.1 Chloroflexota bacterium | reverse complement strand
ATCTTCCCAAGCAGAGGGTCGCGGGTTCGAGCCCCGTCTCCCGCTCCAGGCTCTCGGCTTATCCCCTGTCTCGAATCTCTCCCCGGCGCAGCCCTGTCACATAGCGCGTCGGGCGCCCTCAACACTTCCCTGCCACGTTTCCCGTCGCCAGGGATGAGAAAGCGACCGCCCCTCGGCGGTCGCTTTCCTGTTGTGGCCAACAAGGCGGGAATCTCGGTGGCCAATGGAGTCGTATTGGGGAGCCGCCCGCCGAGGGAGTGACGGACGGCCCCGTTCTAGATTGGGGAGCCGGCCGCCGAGGGAGCAACGGCCGGCTCCAGCTCCCGAAACTGAATGTCTTGTCTAGTGCCCAACCACCGTCCTAGGTGTGGGTCGGTTTCTCCTCGCCGTCGTCGCCGTGGTCATCCGGCGTGGCTCCCGGCCCGTCGTCGCCGTGGTCATCAGGCGTTGCTCCCGGCCCGTCGTCGCCGTGGTCATCAGGCGTTGCTCCCGGCCCGTCGTCGCCGTGGTCATCAGGCGTTGCTCCCGGGCCATCGTCGTCATTGTCGTCCGGCGTCGCGCCCGGGCTGTCGTCCGGGCTCGCCTCGGGGCTCGCCTCGGGTGTCGGCGTCGGCGTGGCAGCGTCGTCGTCGTCCAGGACGTCGTTGCGGTCGCGGTGCAGGCCTACGGCGTCGCGGACCGGTTCGGTTACGTCGGGTCCGCCGGCCGCGGCCGAGGCCCCGGCGATGCCGCCGAAGATGATGACCGTGCCGGCAAGCGCCGCGGCCATCGGCGAAAACGCAAATTGCGCGAAGTTCATTCTGTTGGTACCTCCCACGGGCTCTAGCTTCAGGCTCGAGAGAAGCTGCGCGCGTCCACGCTCCATCGCGTGCGGGGCCGGATTCGGCAGGAGGTCGTTCTGCAGGGCGGCGATCACCTGCTCGCGGGCGGGTCCGACGCCTCCGGAGTGCGTCGCGCCTTTCCGTTCGCCGGTGCCGGCGGTCCTGAAGATGTTGCGCAGAATTCTCATCTCACCATCCCTATCCGTGCAGGAGGCAAGGACTACTCGGTTCCATTTGTGTTTTCTTGAAGCTGTCTTCGAAGCGAATCTACAGCTCGCTCATGCAGGGAGTAGACCGCCCTCTCCTTCTTCCCCAGCAGCCGCGCCACTTCGGGCAGCGTGAGGCCCAGGTAATAGCGCAGGATAAGGACTTCGCGGTGGCTGTCCTTGATGCCTGCCAGCGCCCCCCGCACGTCCAGGCGGTGGACATGGCTCGCCGGGTCTGCGCCCGGATCGGCGACGTCCGATTGCGCCGGGCTGAGAGAGCTGAGGGGGTCTGCGCCCTTCCGGCGCAGGGCATTGAAATGATCGGCCACCAGGTTGCGCGCGATGCGGTAAAGCCAGGCCAGAATGGGCTTGCCGCGCGCGTGATACGATCCGATGCCCTTCACCGCTTCTGAGAAGACATCGGCGGCGATATCCTGCGCCGTGGTGACGTCCGAAGTTCGGGCCATGACGTACCGGAACACCGCCGGGTAATGTTCGTCGTACAGCGCCGACCAGGCCGCTTCCGAGCGTGCCTTCAGGGCGTCAACCAGTTCGATCTGCGCCGGCAGAATCCCTCTTCTCTCTTCGACAATCGTCATCGCCATTGAAAACGCTGGCCTATTGTTATGCTTATCTGCATGGGCGCCGCGGACTACTCGGTCGGTTCGGAAAAGAGACGCCGGGCCCGGCTGTTCGTTACCCTGAGCTCCTGTCGCACCGCACCGCCCCCGAGCCCGGAGTGCCTCTTTGTGCCCAGAGTAGCGGCTCAACATTGGAGAATCCTTTAAGCAAGGGCTAAATTTCGGAGTTGCCCGTATCATCCGTGGTGCCGCTCACCACGCTAATCTGCGCCCGCCAGAGTTCACGGTCGGACTTGAGGAAGCGCAGTAACCGGCTCGTTGTGACGCCGAGTGCATGCGCTGCTGTTGCATAGCTTCCAGAGGCGGCGCTGAGCGCGTCAAGGGCAGCCGCCGCGACCACCGGGAACGACGGATTCCTGGGGTTGATGTCCAGCAGAGTTGCCGGCCCCAGGCCGTCCGCGAGTTGCGGTGAGGACAGATCGAACGGCTCCCGCACGGTGAACGCGATCCGTTCTCGCAGGCGCCTCACGGCGTGCTTCCGGTTCTCCGCCAGCGACCGGGACTCGGCCGCCTGCGCCGTTGTCCCGCTGGGGAGGTGGTGCAACCGGATCGCCGTCTCGACTTTATTGCGGCGCTGCCCGCCCGGCCCGGATGCCCGGCGATGCTCCTCGCGGCACTGCGCCAGCAGGTCCGCATCCGAGGACGTCAGCCACGCGTTGCGCTCCCCGGCGCTGTGGTTCGTCGTGTTTCCTGCTTTCGACGCCACTGCGCTGAGTATAAGCGGAGAAGGTAAAGGTGGTACGGGGTTCGTTGGCTCCGCGATAGTCCGGGAGCTTGTGAGCCGGTCGGTCCCGGTAACTGTGCTGTCACGTGACCCGGACCGAGCGGCCGGCTGGTTTGGCGACGCATCCGTGGAAAACCGCAGGGCCCTGTGCCCGGTCCATCGGGACGGCCCGCTTCCTGCCGTTCGTCCTGCAGATCGGAAACATCGGCTAGCAGATGGTGCAGCCGGTCTTCGTCGCTGACGTTGCGCGGGCCGTCGCGGAGCCCCTTTCGAGCCCGGCGGCGGAAAACGGGGCTTCCAGAATGGCGGTTCGGAGTTCTATCGAAGGACCGATGAAGCTCCTCGCCAGCGTGCCCAATTCCTGCCCGGAAGTCCGCTTACCCCGGATGCCGTCGATTCCATCACCATGGAGGCGCTCGCTGATCCCGCGGAAATCCGGCGCGCGCTCGGCTTGCGGATCACGCCGCTACGGGAAGGCCTCGCCACCTACGTGGGTGGAGGGCGGCAGCAAGCCGGGGCCCTGACGGCCACGGCGTGCAGCACGAGACCCCATTCGCTATCCTTGGTTCGGTCACCTACAGACCGACCGTGGGGCGGCGCTAACCCGGCCAGGCTGGCTCGCGGCCGACCCCGAGCACCCGGAGGAAACATGACTACGGAGAAGATTGAGAGCGGTTCCCTCGCCGCCGCACGCCAGCTTGCAGACATCGCCTCGCAGGTCGCCGAAAGCGCGATCGAGTCCGCGGCCCGCCTGACGGACGGCGGCAAGAACATCGACGAACACCAGGTCCACGCGGAGCGCATCGCCCAGGTCGCCACGGAAGCCCGCGCGGCCGCGGAGCTCGTGAGCTACGCGGAAGGGCAGGCCAGCACCGGTAAAGCTGACGCCCTGGCTGAGGACGAGGCGTTCGCCTTCGCTGCTGAAGTGCTGCATAAGTCTCGGAACGCAATCGAGGCCGATCCTGAGATGTTCGGTATCGATTCCGGCCTGGCCGACGCGCTCCAGGGGAGCGAGATCCGTGGCTTGATCCGCGCCGGTATGTCGGAAGCGCTGGTGCGCGATATCGGCCGGCGCGTCATCGACGCCCGTGGCGCCTTCACCGCCGAGCTTGACGACGAGATCGCCAACATGACGCGCGACCATGCGCGGGACTTCGCCCGCACCGAGGTCGCTCCCATCGCGCAGGACATGCACCGGGAGGACTCACTCGTGCCGGAGAGCCTGATCCAGAAGATGGCCGGGATCGGCCTCTTCGGGTCATCCATCCCGGAGTCATACGGCGGCACCGAAATGGGACTGTTGACCATGGTTGTGCTGACCGAAGAGCTGTCCACTGTCTCCCTGGTTGCCGGCAGCCTCATCACCCGTTCCGAGATCCTCACTCGTGCTCTCCTTGAAGGCGGGACTGAGGAGCAGCGCCAGGCCTGGCTCCCACGCATCGCCTCGGGCGAGCTGCTGGTCGGCATCGCCGTCACGGAGCCGGACATCGGGTCAGACGTGGCCTCGCTCATGTGCAAGGCGGCACCCGGTGAGCACAACGGACGGAAAGGCTGGTTCATCGAAGGCCCGAAAGCATGGTCAACCTTCGCCGGCCGGGCAAACATCCTTGCGCTCCTCGCCCGCACCGGCGACGCATCGTCCGGCGCCCGCGGCCTGTCGCTGTTCATCGTTCCCAAGGACCCGTACGACGGGCATCACTTCGAGCACACGCAGCCGGAGGGCGGGAAGATCGCCGGCACCGCCAACCCGACGCCGGGCTACCGGGGCATGCACTCCTTCACGCTGGCAATCGACCACTACTTTGTCCCGGAGGAGAACCTCGTCGGCGGGGAGGCCGGCTTGGGGCGTGGCTTCTACCTGCAGATGGGCGGGTTCGCCGCCGGGCGGCTCCAGACCGGCGGACGGGCCACCGGCGTCAGCCAGGCGTCCGTCGAAAAAGCCTGCAACTATGCGGTGGACCGCAAGCAGTTCAGTCGACCGCTGGCGGACTACCAGCTCACGCAGCATAAGATCGGCCGCATGGCGACGCACACGGCGGCCGGGCGCCACCTCACTTATGCCGCGGCGCGCGCGATGCAGAACGACGAGAAGGCGTCCGTCGAGGCCGCGATGTGCAAGCTGTTCGCGTCGGACGTCGCGGTCTGGGTGAGCCAGGAAGGAATGCTCATCCACGGCGGCTGGGGGTACTCGGAAGAGGACCCGATCGCACGCTTTACGATCGACGCGCTGGTGCTGCCAATCTTCGAAGGGGTGAAGCCGATCCTGGAGCTCAAGGTGATCGCCAGGCAACTGCTTGCGGGTGGATAGACTGCGCGGGCGATCGCTACTCATCGCGGGCGATGTGGCCGCGTTCGTCGTCTTCGGCCTGATCGGCCTCGCGAGCCACGAGAAATCGGTGGACCTGGCGACGGTGGCGCGTTCGATGCTCGTCTTCCCAGTGGTCTGGCTCGCCCTGTCCCCCCTTCTCGGCACGCTGTCAGACCGGGCAGCGCGCGGCGACTCACCCGTCGCGCGCCTTGTCGCGGCGTGGCTGATCGCCGGGCCAATGGCCCTGGTCGGCCGGGCGATCGTCTTCGATCGCGAGCTGTTCAACGCCTTCTTTGTGATCGCGCTCGTCGGGAACGGGTTGTTTCTGGCCGCCTGGCGCGCTATCTATAACAGGTGGATAAGCCGTCGGATGAGAGAGGCAGCATGAACCGGGCAATCATCAACCTCGCGGCGTTCGTGATCGTGGGCGGCCTCGTCGCGATGCTCGTAGCGATCGCCAGCACGATCTAGCCGCGCTCGGCGCTTATCGTCCAGCGCGGCCGTTGAACTCGACGATCTTTGCCGGGCGGATGCGCAGTGTGACCGATTCCGTCCCCCGGACCATCTCCATATACCGTTTAGCCAGGTCGTCTCCGAGGTATCGCGTTGCCAGGCGCAACCTGTCGTCGTCGCTAAGGCCTTCGCCAATCTCCGCTGTGCCCGATACCATCACGGCGTAGTACGGCAGCGTTCGTTGGTCGATCACCAGGCTCACCGCCGGGTTCCGCTCGGCGTTGCGGTGCTTCTGCGACCCGCGCCCGGTGCTCACGATGAATTCGCCGTCTTCGTACAGGTACCAGACTGGCGCGGCGTGCGGCCTGTTCCGCCCATCCACCGTGCTGAGGACCGCCACGTTGGCCTGCGCCAGGAACTGCTGAAGTTCGTCGTTGCTCATGCCTGCGACTGCCTTTCCCTGAAGTCTTTCAACGCCACCCGTACGGCTTCGTGTTTGAGCGCCAGGATCGCCGCCGCGAACAGCGCGGCGTTCTTCGCGCCGTTGACCGCCATGCAGCCGACAGGAACACCCGGCGGCATCTGAACGATCGATAGCAACGAATCAAGACCGGCTACCCCAATATCCGCCGATTTTGCGATCGGCACACCGATGACGGGCAGTTGCGTCCAGGCGGCGACCACCCCGGGCAAATGGGCGGCCATCCCGGCCGCCGCAATGATCACCTCGATGCCGTTCTCCTCCGCGCCCGCGGCCAGCTTCTGCACCTTCTCCGGGGTTCGGTGTGCGGAGGCGACGTGCAGTTCGTGTTCGATCCCGAGTTCGGTCAACGTCTGCCGGCACGGTTCCAGCGCGGGCACGTCGGACTTGGAGCCGGTGATGATCGCTACGCGCGGCATGGCAGGGGGTACTCCATGAGACGGCTCGATTCTACCATCAGGCTTCCCTTGCGTTCTGCGACGGCGCCGCGATGTCATTCCGGTAGTGGGCCCGCGTGAAGTGGATCCGCTGGACGTTGCGGTACACCTTTGCGCGCGCTTCGGCCAGCGACGGACCCGTGGCCACAACCGTCAGGACGCGGCCGCCGGCCGTCACCACGGCGCCGCCCTCGGCCATCCGTGTGCCGGCGTGGAACACGAGCACGTCCTCCTCCACCGAGCGAAGGCCGGCGATCTCGAAGCCGGTCTCGTACGCGTCCGGGTACCCGCCGGATGCCATCACGACCCCGACGGCGGCATCTGTCGACCATTCGATCTCCGCTTCCGCCAGCCTGTTGTTCACAACCGCCAGGCAGATCTCGAGCAGGTCCGACTTGAGGCGCGGCAGTAGCACCTGCGTCTCCGGGTCGCCCATCCGGCAGTTGAATTCCACTGTCTTCGGCCCGTCGGCGGTGATCATCAGCCCGGGATACAGGACGCCCCTGTAGGGCGCGCCCTCCGCTCGCATAGCGGCGACCGCGGCCTCGGTGATGTGTTCGTGGATGTACGGCTCCAGCGCCTCGTCCAGCCAGGGCGGCGGGCTGTAGGCGCCCATGCCGCCGGTGTTCGGTCCGTCATCACCATCACGGATCCGTTTGTAGTCGCAGGAGAACGGCATCGGCGCCACGTTGACGCCGTCCGTGAAGGCGTGCGCCGAGACCTCGCGGCCGGTCATGCGCTCCTCGATGATCACCGTGCTCCCGGACGTGCCGAAGACCGCTTCTTCGCCCATCATGAGGTTGACGGCACGGCGGGCGTCCTCCTTCGAGTCGCAGACGAACACCCCCTTTCCCGCGGCCAGTCCATCGGCCTTGACGACTATCCGCTCCGACGCCAGTGCGTCGATGTGGTTCTGCGCGTCGGTCCGGTTGCTGAAGGTCGCCGCCGCCGCTGTTGGGATGCCATAGCGCCGCATCAGGTCCTTCGAGAACGCCTTCGACGATTCGATCCGCGCCGCGGCCTGCGACGGCCCGAACGCCGCGATCCCTTCCACGGTCAGGCGGTCCACCAGGCCACGGGCAAGGGGTTCCTCCGGCCCGACGACGACCAGCTCGCAGCGATACTCCTTCGCCGCCTTGACGAGACCGCCGACGTCCGAGGCCTTGATATCGAGATTCGTCCCCTCGGCGGCCGACCCCGCGTTGCCGGGCGCGATGAAGAGGTCGGTCAGCTTCGGGGACTGCCGCAGTTTCCAGGCGATCGTGTGCTCGCGAGCGCCGGAGCCGACGAGGAGGACGTTCACGCCGCTGCGGCGCTACCGGCGGACGATCGTCCGCTGCACGATAACGGTCTCTGTAACCGAGACCGCCCGGCGCTTTGCCACGGCGCGGTTCCTTCGGCGGAACGGCAGTGTAACCGCCTTCTTCGTCGCTGAGCGCAGCGCCCACTCGGCGATGACCCCCGCCGCCACGAGCGCGGCGCCCCGCGCGACCACCGGCGCGGCCTTCTGCCAGACCGGCACGGGCAGCGGCGACGGTTCGCGCTTCACGGGCAACCGGTAGTTCGATGTGTTGCTCATTCGGCCTCCAGCATGCGGGCGGTGACGCGCCGATTATAGCGCAGCGTTGGCTGCCCGGACCGTCGAACGGGAGTCATTCAATGTTGGCAACTTCAGACTCAATCTCGGTCGTAAGGTCGAAGCCCGCGATCGGCCGGCCCTGGGCGTCCACCGGCTGCTTGCTCCGCACGGCCACCCGCCCGTCCGCGAACGCCCGCAGCGTCTCGACCACCAGCGGCACTTCGCGCGCGACGCCCGCGCGGCGGATCGCCTGGAACAGGGGCAGGCCCTCGCCCTTCTCGGCCCGCGCGTCATCCAGCGTGCGGCACTCGACATCCCGCCACAGTGGGTCGAAGTCTGGTCCGCGGATTGGATACGTGCAGTACGTGACAACCGGACCTTCGTCAAGGTGCGGCGTTGCCAGATGCATCATCACGCCGGCGCGCTCCGCCCCGGCGGCGATGAGCTGCCAGATCACGTCCTGCCAGATGCCGGCAGGGCCGCCCGGCGCGGCCGGATGCAGGTTCAGCAGGTCCCAGCGCTCGCAGGCTTCCTCGCCGAAGATCAGCTTGTAACCGGCCAGTACACCCAGGTCGAACTCGTACAGCGCCAGTAGCCGCATCACCTCGCGGTCGTAGTCACGCCGCCACGGCGGGAGCGGCTCGCCCTTGCGCGCCACCTCACCGCCGTGCTCGCGCCGGAACCGCCTGTCCGAGAGCCGCACCAGGGGGATGCGGGCTTCCTCCACCGTGCGACAGTAGGCGTCGCCCATCTCGTCTTCACCCATCTCCCTGTTGCAGAAGATCACAACGATCTCCGCGTCCAGCCGCCCGGCCCGGATGGCCTCAAGCGCCGCCGCCAGTAGCTTCGGCGATGTCGTCCCAGTGCCCGTGGCAAACCACGCCAGCTTCAACGTCATTTCACCGTTCACCAGTCACTATTCACTATTGGCTGGCCTCCAGCCCAGCTTCGTCCGGATCGTCGCATATCGGCTCATCATGTGGATGAACGGCGACGACAATCTCCCGCGGAGCCGCCCGGCCCGCAGCGAATCCAGGAACTGCTGGGGCGTCTCGAAGTCCGGCATCTCCACGTACGCCCGCCCGATCTCGCGCGGGGAGTGGGCGTCGCTGGCCGCCGACAGCGGCAGGCCATGCTTCGCCGCGAATCCGCAGGCGCGATCGTTGTGCATCGCCAGTATCATGCGCGCGTTCAGGCCCTCAATGAAATCCAGCTGCGGCGCGAGTTCGCGCATAACGCGCTCATCCAGCCCGGACCGGAAGCTGTCGTATGGATGTGGCGCCCCGGCGAGGCCACCCTGCGCCTTGATTCGGTCCACGGTTTCCGCTGCGCTCAGCCCCCGCGGCACCTCCTCTGTCAGGAACAGGCCGAGGATCTCGCCGTCCCGCGTCCGCACTTCCTCGCCGACGATGATGCGCACCTCCGGGCACTCGCGCTCCGCCAGTTCGCGCGCGGCGAGCCCGCCGCGGATCGTGTTGTGGTCAGTCACCGCCACCGCGTCGAGCTTGCGTTTCCGCGCCCGCCGCAGCAGGTGCTCCGGCGAAAGGATGCTGTCCGGCGAGTAGTGCGTGTGGTTGTGCAGGTCCGCGCGGATCAGGCTCATTCCATCCCCGGCTCGTCCTCGTTGATGACGCTCGCCCTGTACTCCTCCGCCTCCTCCCGCAACGCCGGGCCGCTGAACTGCTCCTGCAGCCGCGTGATCCGCAGCTCCGCTGCCTGGAGGATCCCCTGGCACTGCTTCGCCAGTTTCATCCCGTCCTCGTACAGCGACAGCGACTCCTCCAGCGACAGGTTTCCCGCTTCGAGCTTCGCCACAGTCTCTTCGAGGCGGCCATAGAGCGCCTCGAATGGCTCGTCCGGCTTCTTAGAAGCCATATTGCCTCGAGACTTCCGCCGGGAACTTGCCATCCTTCACGTACACGTCCAGCCGCTCCTTGCCCTTCACCTGTTTGATGCTCGTTACCGCCTGCTTACCGTCCCGCACCTGCACCACCGCGTACCCCCTCGCCAGAGTGCCGCGCGGGTCCAGCGAGCGCAACTGCGCCGCGAGGCCGTCGATTCTGGCCAGCCGCTGCTCGGTCGTTCGCCCGATCGCCATGACCCCGTGGCGGAGTAGCGATGAGATGCGCTCCTGGTACCTCCCGGGGTCCGGGACAGCGGCCCGCATCCGGTGCCCGGCCCGGTCTACGGCCGTTAGATCGCGGCCGATCCGTCCGCGCACGTCGATCCCCATGCTGATCGCCATTCCGGCTACCTGGCGGCTGATCTCCGCCCGGTCGGGCGCCACGATCTCGGCGGCAGCGGAGGGAGTCGGCGCGCGCACGTCCGCGACATAATCCGCGATCGTGTAGTCCGTCTCGTGGCCCACGGCGGATATCACCGGCACGGCGCTGCTGAAGATCGCCCGCGCCACCGGCTCCTCGTTGAACGCCCAGAGTTCTTCGATCGACCCACCGCCCCGGGCAACGATGATGGCGTCGATGGCGCCGGCCGCGTTCAGCGCCCGGATCCCCTCGCAGACGCCCGGTACGGCCTCGAGCCCCTGCACCGGCGTGGGAGCCAGCACGATTTCGGCCAGCGGCCACCGCCGTTCGAGGACGTGGCAGATGTCGTGGAACACAGCGCCCGTCGGCGAGGTGACGACGCCTATCCGTTGAGGGAACTCCGGCAGCGGCCGCTTGCGGCCCTCGTCGAACAGCCCCTCGGCCTCCAGCTTCGCCTTCAGGCGCTCGAACTCCGCCTGGCGCGCCCCGATCCCCGCCGGCTGCACGAAGTCGACGACGATCTGCACGTCCCCGCGCTCCGCGTAGAAGCCGACGCTGCCGTGCGCCAGCACCTGCGCGCCGTTCTCCAGCGGCATCCCGCGGTACTGCCGGGCGAACATCACGCCGCGGAGCTGGTAAGAGCCTTCCTTCAGCGTGAAATAGACATGCCCGCGCTGCGACCGCACGAGGTTCGATATCTCGCCCTCTATCCACAGGTTGGAGAGCTGCAGGTTGCCCTCGATGATCTCCTTGATGTACCGGCAGACCCAGGCAACAGAGCGTGAATCGAGCAACGTCACTCCGCTATTGTAGCGAGCGACGGTCGCTGGGGCTGCGACCTAACGTCAGCTCCCCAATTGTCATCCCGACCGCAGTCGGGATCTGGCGGGGCCGGGGAGGCGATGCGTTGGCGTCGTCCTGCGCCGTCGTCTCCCGCCGGCCGTTTCGTCATTCCGGCGAAAGCCGGAATCCATGGGGCTTCCCTACTTGCCGCCGCGCTCCAGGTACTGCCCCGTCCGCGTGTCCACCTTCAGCACGTCGCCGACGTTGATGAACAGCGGCACGTTGACGCTGATGCCCGTTTCGAGCTTCGCCGGTTTGGTGCCGCCCTGCGCCGTGTCGCCGCGCACCCACGGATCCGTCTCCGTCACCTTCAGTTCCACCGCCGCCGGCAGCTCGACCCCAACGGCCTCGTCCCCGTACATCATCAGGTTGCACTCGGCGTTCTCGACCAGGTAGTTCAGCGCATCGCCGAGCATGTCCTTGCCAACGGGGAACTGGTCGTACGTCTCCGTGTTCATGAAGTAGTGGAGGTCGCCCTCGGAGTAGAGGTACTGCGCCGGCTGCCGCTCGACGCGGGCCCGCGTGAAGCGCGTCCCCGCCTGCACGGACTTGTCGATGATGTGGCCGCCGCGGATATCCCGCAGCTTCATCCGCACCTGCGCGCTGCCGCGGCCCATCTTGATGTGGTCCAGCTCGATCACCGAGTAGAGCACGCCGTCGATTTCGATTGTTGAACCTCGCTTGAGGTCGCCAGTTTCGATCATGATTTCCTCTTGGTGGTTGGTGGTTGGTGGTTGGTGGTTGGTGGCTTCGCACCGCCTTCCGAAGGCCGGACTCCAGTCCGGCCGGGCATGCATTACCTTACCGGGTCGCCATTCACTGTGTCACGTGGCGGCATGCTTCACCCTCCAGGCCGCGGTGGCCGATTATCCCCCCGCCGAGCGCCTAACCCAGCGTCTTCGGCGCCTTCGACATCGCGCGGATCCGGCCATTCTCGATCACGCACTGGTCCTCGATCCGCACGCCGAACTCGCCGGTCAGGTAGACGCCCGGCTCCACGGTCACAACCTGGCCGTCCGCCAGCTCGTCCTGGGCCGTCTTCGCCAGCCGGGGCGCCTCGTGTACCTGCAGGCCAACACCGTGGCCCAGGCCGTGCCCGAAGTTCTCGCCGTAGCCCGCTTCCGCGATCACGTTGTGCGCAAGCATGTGCGCCTCTTCGCCGGTCATCCCGGCGCGGATCAACTCCTCTGCCGTGAGCTGCGCCGTGTGGACGATGTCGTACACGCGCAGGAACCTGTCGGATGGATGCCCGCCGCAGACCACTGTCCGCGTCAGGTCCGAGCAGTAGCCGTCGACGATCACGCCCATGTCAATCACCACCGGGTCGCCCGCGCGGATCGCGTAGTCCGTCGGCATCGCGTGCGGCATGGCTCCGCGCGGACCGGCCGCGACGATCGTCGGGAAAGACATGAACTCGGCGCCGTGCTCGCGGGCGTGCTTCTCGATCTCCCACGCCACCCGCTTCTCCGTCCACCCCGGCTCAATGCGCTCCGCGACATAACTGAACGCCGCGTCTCCGGCGTCCACCGCGCGCTGGATCGCCTCGATCTCCCCAGGCTCCTTGAACTCGCGGAGCTGCGCGATAAGCGGCGGCCCGCCGACGATCTTCGGCCGGTCGCTCTCGGGCATATCCTGGATCGCTTTCTGGATTGCGTTGGCACTGGCCACGGAGAGGTCGCCTTTTTCGAAACCGATCTTCTTGCCGCTGAGGCCGGCCTCGCCGATCAGCGACGGGAACCACTTCTCGAGGCCGCCGGCCGTCGGGAACAGCGTGAACTCGGGCGACTCCTTCTCCGCCTGCTCGAAGTAGCGGAAGTCCACGGCGATGAACTGCGTTTCGCCCGTGATCATCAGCCAGCCCATGGAGCCGGTGAAGCCGGAGAGATAGCGGCGGTTCATGCCGGCGATGTGGAACGTGTCCTCGATCGGGCAGCCGACGAGGAAGCCGTCGAAGCTCTGGCCGTCCATCTTCTCCCGCAGCCTGGCGATCCGCTCGCTCATTTGCGGTCGTTCAGGATACCGACAAGCGCGTCGAGCGCTGCGATGTAGCCGCGCCAGCCGAGCCCCGCCACCTGGGCCACGGCGATGTCCGCCAGCACCGAGTGGTGCCGGAACTCTTCGCGGGCGTGGATGTTCGAGATGTGCACCTCGACGAACGGCTTGTGGATCGACTCAAACGCATCCCGCAGCCCCAGGCTGTAGTGGGTCAGCGCCCCGGGGTTGGCGATGATCCCGTCCGCTCCCGGGCCGTTCTCCTGGATGAAGCTGATGATCTCGCCCTCGCTGTTCGCCTGGAAAGGCACCACCTCGACGCCGAGCTCGCCGGCGCGCTTCGCCACACGGTCAACGATGTCCGGGAGGGTCATCGAGCCGTATATCTCCGGCTGGCGCTGGCCCAGCATGTTCAGGTTCGGCCCGTTTATCAGGAGAATTCGCATGGTGTTAGGTTACTGGCTCGGCATTGGGTGTGCCACGCCCTCGCCGTTTCGCCGCCCGGTCGCTCAACTGCTGCACAAGATTATCCCGCGCCTTCGCCATCGC
>JBBISJ010000006.1:94982-101550 GCA_037441345.1 Chloroflexota bacterium | reverse complement strand
TCGCCAGCCGCGGGCGGCCCTGCGACAGGTACCGCCGCAGCGCCTTCGCCGCCGGTTCGCCGATCAGCACCATGCGTTCCTTGTTCCCCTTGCCGCGCACCAGCAGTGTTCGCTCTTCCCTGTTCAGGTTCCGGACGTCCAGCCCTGCCGCCTCGCTGATGCGCACGCCGGACGCGTACATCAGCTCGAGGATCGCGCGATTGCGCAGCCCCTGCGGCGTCCGTTCGTCCGCGGATTCGATGAGCGCGGTCAGGTCCTCGCGAGACAGGATGTGCGGCAGCCGCCGTTCCCGCTTCGGCGCCACGAGCCCTGTGAGTGGGCTTGTGTCCAGCTTGCCTTCGCGAACAAGGAACCGGTAGAAGCTGCGGATCGTGCTCACCTTGCGGGTCAAGCTCCCTCCGGCCATCCCGTCCTGCCGAAGCAGCGCCAGGTAGCGGCGCACCATCAGCCGGTCCGCCTGCACCGGGTCCACGCCTTCGTTCTCCGCGATCCACGCGGCGAAGTGCAGAAGGTCTGTCCGGTAGTTGCGGAGCGTCAGCGGCGACAGGTTCTTCTCCGCCCGCAGGTAGCGGAAGTACGCCTCAAGGAGTTCGTCCATCAATGTGGATAACGTGTGGATTGCGCGGAGGTTTGCCGTGCCCACCCTCGTAGCTGCAGACGTTCAGGTCTGCCCGTTCCTTCAGGTCTGTTGACCCACTACGAAACCCCGACAGGTTCCGGAGCGGCGGGCACCTCGCCGGTCCAGCCGCAGGCTGTGCACTTCGCCCCGCCCTCTCGCTCGAGCGCCAGCAGGCCGCTGCACGATGGACAGGGCTGTGGGATGGGACGGCTGGCCAGCGTGAAGTCGCAGTCCGGGTAGTTGGAGCAGCCGTAAAAGCGGCTGCCGGGCTTTCGTCCCCGCTTCTCCTCGAGGGCGCCGCCATCCTTCGGGCATTTCGCTCCGGTGGGGAGCGGTTTCGCCCCCTTGCACTTCGGGTAGCGCGTGCAGGCCAGGAACTCGCCGAACCGGCCTGACCGCACGACCATCGGCGCCCCGCACTCGGGGCACTTCTCGTCCGTTACCTGTGGCGCGGCCGCCGGGCCGGCGGCCTTCTCGCCCTCGATCGGGCGCGTGTACGTGCATTTCGGGTAGCCGGTGCAGGCGATGAACGGCCCGCGCCGACCGGTACGCACTGTCAGCGGGTGACCGGACTCCGGGCACGCCTCGGCGATCTTCGGCAGGTCTTCCTCCGGCTCTTCACCGGGCATCGGTTTGCTGAACTTGCATTCCGGGTAGCCGGAGCAAGCCACGAACTGCCCGCGCTTTCCCCACCTGATTACCAGCGGATGGCCGGACTCTGGACACTTTTCCCCGGTCTCCTGCACCTGTTTTGGCGCCTCCGCCTGCGCCGTTTCCAGCGCCTCCTGCAGGGGCCCGTAGAAGTCGCGCACCACAGGCTGCCACTCCTTCTCGCCGTCCGCGATCTCGTCCAGGTTCTGCTCCATACCGGCCGTGAAGTTTACGTCGATGAACACGGGGAAGAACTCCACCAGCAGGTCGTTCACGGTTTCCCCCAGCTCCGTCGGGCACAGCGTTTTGCCTTCGCGCTTGACGTACTCCCGGTCCTGGATCGTGGACATCGTTGGCGCGTACGTGCTGGGCCTTCCTATCCCCTTCTCCTCCAGCGCCTTCACGAGCGACGCCTCCGTGTAGCGCGGCGGCGGCTCCGTGAAATGCTGCTCGGGCGTCAACTCGAGGAGCCGCAGCGGATCACCGTCCGTCAGGGCGGGCAGCGGGTTGTTTCCGACGTCCTCTTCCTCGTCGCCCTCGTCGTGACCCTCGATGTAGACCTGTCGGAAGCCCGCGAAACGTAGCTGAGTGTTCGTCGCTCGCAGCAGGTAGGCCTGACCGGAAGGCGGCCGGGCGTCGATATCCGCGGTAGTCACGTCGAACTCCGCGTCCGCCATCTGGCTGGCCACGAACCGCTGCCAGACCAGGTTGTACAGCTTGAACTGGTCAGGGGTGAGGAACCGCTTGACCGCGTCCGGCTCGCGCATCACCGAAGTTGGCCGGATAGCCTCGTGCGCCTCCTGCGCGCCCTTCACCCTGCTCGTGAACTTGCGCGCGCTTGCGGGCAGGAACTCCTTGCCGTACTTCTGCGCGATATACTCCCGTGCCTCCGCCTGTGCGGAACTCGCTACGTTCGTCGAGTCCGTCCGCATGTACGTGATGAGGCCGAGCTCGCCGCCCGCACCGATGTCGATGCCTTCGTACAGCTTCTGCGCCGTGGCCATGGTCCGCTTTGCGGGGAAGCCCAGGCGGCGCGACGCTTCCTGCTGGAGCGTGCTGGTGATGAACGGCGCCGCGGGCCGCCTGGTCTGCTTCCGGGTATCGACCTTCGCGACGCTGAACGCCGAGGCGCGAAGCTCCCCGGCGATCCGGTTCGCGTCCGCCTCGTTGGCGACCTCCAGCTTCTCCTTCCTTCCCGCGTGACCGATGAACTTCGCGCGGAACGCGGGGGGTGCCCCCTGCTTCTCCAGCATCGCGTCCATGGTCCAGAACTCCACCGGCTGGAACGCGCGGATCTCGCGCTCGCGCTCGACGACCATGCGCACCGCGACCGACTGGACTCGGCCGGCCGACAGCCCCTTCCTCACCTTGCGCGCCAGGAACCAGCTGAGGGGATAGCCGACGAGGCGGTCTACGACGCGTCGCGCCTGCTGCGCGTCCACCAGGTTCATGTCGACGTCGCGCGGGTGCTCGAACGCCTCGCGCACCGCCCCCTGGGTGATCTCGTGGAACACCACCCGGTGCACCGGCCTTCTGGCGAGGTCGGCGGCTTCCACCAGGTGCCAGGCAATCGCCTCGCCCTCCCGGTCGGGGTCGGTCGCCAGGTAGACGTTTCCGGCCTTCTTCGCCGCGTCCTGAATCTCCTTGACGACCTTCTTCTTGTCCTTCGTGACTTCGTATCGTGGCTCGAACGTCTCCGTGTTAACGCCGAGCCCCCACGACGGCAGGTCCCGGACGTGACCGATGGACGCCTTCACTTCGTAAGCGCCGCCGAGGATGCGCGAGATCGTCCGCGCCTTCGCGGGCGACTCCACTATGACCAGGTTGCGCCCGGCCTTGCTCCCGTTGCTGGTTTCCTTCTTACTCGCCAAACCTTGTCCTTTATCTTCCTCCGGACCCGGCAACTGCCGCATCCCTCGACCTTACGTATGCTTTTGTTCCCACCTCCCGCACCATCCCCTTCAACTCCATCATCGCCAGCAGGCTGCTGACGGTGGCCGCCGGCAGGCCGCTTTCCCGGCACATCTCGTCGATATGCACCGGCTCCTTCGAAATATGACGAAGCAACTCCGCTTCCGTATCTGTCGCCGGGATAAGTTCCTGCATTTCCAGTTGCTGTGGCACCGCCTGCAGGTTCAGTTCCTCCAGTACGTCCGCAACCTTTATAACGAGTTTCGCCTCGCCGCGTTGAATCTTCAGGTTAGTGCCGCGGCTCTGCGGCGAAAAGATGCTGCCCGGTACGGCGAAAACGTCGCGCCCCTGGTCGTTCGCCAGATCCGCCGTGATCAGCGCGCCGCTCTTCTGGTCACCTTCGACGACCAGCACGCCCAGGCTGAGCCCGGACAGGATGCGGTTGCGGCGCGGGAAGTAGTCGCCGCGCGGCTGCGTCCCCAGCGGCTGCTCGGTGATCAGCGCGCCGCGTCCGATGATCTCCGTTGCCAGCCGCGCGTGCTCCGGCGGGTACACCATGTCGAGTCCGCAGGCCATAACCGCGAGCGTCCGACCACCGGCTGCCATCGCCGCCCTGTGCGCGATCCCGTCAATCCCACGCGCCAGGCCGCTCACGACTGTGACGCCGTTCGCCGCCAGCTCGTGCGCCATCTCCTCCGCCACCTGCCGCCCGTACGGCGTCGGGCGCCGGGTGCCGACGACAGCTACGGCCAGCCCGTCCGCGGGCTGGATCTCGCCGCGGACGTAGATGACGGGTGGGGAGTCGTCGATCGCGTTCAGTTGCGCTGGATACGCGGGGTCGTCCCACGTCAGCACGCGGACGCCTCTGTCTGCCAGGCGCTCCATCTCGGCGTCGGGGTCGATCTCCGGCCGCGCTGCGGCTATCGCGCGGACAGTGCCGTCGCCCAGACCCGCCGACCGCAGTTCTGTGCGCGATGCGCTCCACGCCCGGGACAGCGACCCGAACCGCGACAGGAGCGCCTGGTAGCGCACAGCGCCGAGGCCCGGGATGCGGCTGAACGCCACCCAGTATTTCGTCTCGTCGGGCACCGGTTGGTCG
This sequence comes from Chloroflexota bacterium, assembly GCA_037441345.1. Lineage (GTDB taxonomy): Bacteria > Chloroflexota > Dehalococcoidia > SM23-28-2 > RBG-16-64-32 > DATKKM01. The sequence continues at coordinate 97,270 of JBBISJ010000006.1, read as the reverse complement.
GGAGTTTTTGCGGCGGTTGCTGTCTTCCGGGGCATTTCAGGCCGCGATGATAGCACACACCAGCGCGGTCAGACTGCGGGCGAGTGTCACCGCCGGGAGCGCACGGCGCTACTCTTCTTCGCCGGAGACCCTTGTGACGCGCACCTTCTTGATGCGCCGCCCGGTCACGCTCAGCACCTTCAGGCTTATCCCGTTGAACCGCACCGTGTCGCCCACACTGGGCATCCGGCCCAGCTCGTTGATGATGAACCCACCGACGCTGTCGAAGTCTTCCTTCTGGATCTGCGAATGGAAGAGGTCGTTCAGGTCGTCGATGCTGACCCGCGCGTCGACGATCGCCTCATCCGCGTTTAGCGATTCGATCGGCTTGTCCTCAACGTCGTACTCGTCGCGGATCTCGCCTACGATCTCCTCGACCAGGTCCTCCACCGTCACCAGGCCCGCTGTACCCCCGTACTCGTCGACCACGATGGCGATGGAGATCTGCTGCTCCTTCATCTCGGACAGCAGTTCGTGTACCTTCTTGCTCTCCGGCACCACGTGCGCCGGCTTCACGATCTCGCGCAGGGAAGGCCTTGCCGGGCCGTTGATCAGGTGCCGGAGCACCTCCCGGGCGTGGATGATCCCCAGGATGTGATCCATGTCACCTTCGTAGACGGGCACGCGGCTGAACCCGCGGCTCACCAGCACGTCTGCGAGATCCTCGAACGATTTGCCGGCTTCTACCGCGACGATGTCCGGCCGCGGGACCATCACCTCCCGCACCGCCGTGAACTCGAGCTCCATGACGCCGCGAATCATTTCGCGTTCCTCGTCCTGCAGGGCGGCGCTCGCGTCCTCCATCTCCGTCAGCAGCATCAGCTCCTCCGCGCCGCCGCCCGCGCCCGGCTGCAGCCGCTGCCAGGCGTGCATCACCGCGCCCATCGGCGCGTCCAGCACCATCACCGGCACGCGGAACACGAACCGCATGGTTGCCACGAACGGCTTCAGCCGCTCCTGCCACCAACGGGGGTCTCGCGCCACGAGCGAGCGCGCCAGCCGCTGCAGAAGCAGGAACGCCAGCGCGGTCACGACCACAGTGAGCGCAAGCGCGCCCCAGCCCTCGCCGCTCTCCCGGATCACAAGGAATACGGCGATGCCGGTCACCCCGACCGACGCCAGGATCCGGGCCAGCGCCAGCGCCGACAGCGTCAGCTGCCGCTCCTGGTAGAACCGCCGCAGCGCCTCCACCGGCGATTCCGCGCGCTCCTTGAGGGCACGTTCGCGCACCCCGGCGATGACGCCTGCCTCGGCTGCCGCCAGGAGGACCAGCGTCAGCAGCCCCAGTGCCAGCAGGATTACCCCGATGATCGTGTCGCTATCCATCGTTCGCTTCCGTCGGGATTGGTCTCGCGGGCACTCCCGCCACGCGGCCCCCCTCGGGCACGTCCTTCGTCACGACGGCCCCCGCGCCGGTCCTTGACCCGCGCCCGAGCCGTACCGGCGCCACGAGCATCGTGTCGCTGCCGACGAAGACGCTGTCCTCGATCACCGTCTGGTGCTTTTGCTCCCCGTCGTAGTTGCAGGTGACCGTGCCGGCCCCGATGTTGACGTTCTCTCCGACCTCCGCGTCGCCCAGGTAGCTGAAATGCGCCGCCTTCGTACCCCGGCCGATCCGCGACCGGTTCACCTCGACGTTGCTGCCGAGGTGCACGTCCGGGCCGATATGCGAGTTTCCCCTCACGTGGCCGAACGGGCCGAGGTCGCAGCCCGCTTCCATGCGTGAGTCGCGGACGACCGACATGAAGATGCGGCACCGATCGCCGATTTGCGACGCCTCGATCACGGAGTTCGGCCCGACCTCACAGTCCACGCCGATCGCCGTGGCGCCGGACATCGTCGTGTTCGGCCGGACCACCGTCCCCGCGCCGATCGTCACCCCGGCTTCGATGTACGTGGTTGCCGGGTCGACGATCGTCACGCCGGCGGCAGTGTGCCGCGCCAGTTCCGCGACGCGGGCCTGCCAGGCGTCGAGTAGTTCGGACGGGATACCGTGTGTCTGCGGGTTGGGGTTAGTCATGCGAAAATCGCCGCCTCAGCGGGCAACAGAGAAGATCAGTCCTGGGCCGGGCCGGCCGGGAAGGCGCGCCGTGCGGCGCGCGGAGATGCGCTTTGTATCAGCGCGTGGAGCGAGTTAGTACTCGGAGGTTCGTCGGCGTCCAATTCGTCGGCTCTTCTCGATGATGGTTCCAGTTCTAATGACGGCCCATCACCGGAAATGTTAGCCGCGCCCCGGAAACGCCGTCAAC
>JBBISJ010000006.1:92611-94882 GCA_037441345.1 Chloroflexota bacterium | reverse complement strand
CGCCAGAGATAGAGCGTGGTCCAGGCGGTGTTGCGGCCGACGACGTCGTTGCAGCCATCCCCGTCGAAGTCGCCCGGGCCGAAGACGTCCGTGTAGGCATTCCACCCGCTTCCGATCTGGGTGCCCTGGCCGTTGTCCAGCCAGCCGCCGTTGCAGTTACCGCGGTACAGGTACATCACGCCGCTGCTGTTTGCGGCGAGCATGTCGATGCACCGGTCGCCGTCGAAGTCCCCTGTCTGGAGGACCTTCGAGAAGTTGAGGAAGCCAGACCCGATCTGGTAGGGGCTGGCGAAGCCGTGCTGGCAGTTGCCCGCGTACAGCTTCAGCAGGTTGCCTGAGCGCGCCAGGACATCGGAGCAGGTGCCGGCACCAAAGTCCCGGTTGAACGACGGCAGGGATTTCCAGGGATCGGACACGACGTAGTGGCCGCACCCATAGCCGTTTTCGACCGATTTGCCGTACGCCCCAAAGTTCGATTCACCCGACATCGGTTCTGGGCGGTAGGCAGTATCATTGAGCTGCATGTGGAAATGGAGATGGTCTCCGCCCGGGCTGTAACCCGTGTGGTCTGCGTACCCGATTACTCTCCCCTGCGCCACTTTATCCCCTGTCTGCACGCCCGGGGCCCAGTCACGTAGATGACCGTATACCGTGTAGAAACCGCCGCCGTGGTCAATTACGACCTTCTTGCCGTATCCGTCGCCATCGTCGGTCGCGACCACTACGGTTCCTCCAGCTGCTGCGGAAACGTCCTGGTTGTAGGTGAACTCGAAGTCGAGTGCGTAGTAGCCAGCGCCGTAAGGAACTCCTTGCGGGGCCGTTAAGTCATCATGCGAGCCGCACCCGTACCCGTAGCCATCGTCGATGAGATACTGGGTTCCAGAGGGCCAAGGGAGCTGTAAAGGTGGCGAGGCTTCGGCTGCTGGCGTTCTGTGGGCGGCCAGCATCAGAACCGTGAGGGCGACAGCGCCGCGGAGGAGGCGGCACGGGCGGAGATCATCGCTACTGCTGCCTGGGCGCGCTAGCGAAAGCAAGCGTGCTGAAAATCATCTCAGTCACATCATCCGTATCAACGCTCATGCTGTATGCCGTCAGGATCAGGCAAGAATCCTGGAAGAAGGCAGCCACACGCACGGAGCGGGCGTTTCCCAGTGCCGTGTTCGGGTTTACGTACCTCCAGCCGTCAATGCCGCCCAGGTTTGTGGGTGTCGCGCCTTCAGGCATTGACCGGCAGTCGAGGAAGCTCGGGGGCTGCACGTACAAATCGATCTTGATGCCGCCGGGCGGTAACTCCTCGCTGGTGGTCCTCGGGTCGAATGACCAGAAGGTTGCCGTGAGATCTCCACCAGGTTGGAGGGAGGAGTCATCATCTACTTGCCAGCCTGCCGGGTAGCGTAGTGTAAACCGACCATCTGGGTCTTTGTAGGTGGTCCAGTCATCGGGGACAGGCGGAGGCGAGGGTGAGGGTGTATCGACCGTTGTCGTAGGCGCCGCCGATGTCTCTGTCGGCGCGCTGTTCTCCGGTACGTCCTCCTCGGTTTCCCCACAGGAAACCAGGACAACCCCGGCCAGCATCGCCGCCGCTATCGCGGTACCCCTCGCGAATGCGGCCACTGAATCGTGTCTCGCCATCGCTGTGGACCTCCAGCCGCCTGCAGTGTAACGCCCGGGCCCCGTTTGTCTGTCAGGCAGGGTGCCGATTCTCGTGTGGGGGGGGCCTTACACGGCGGCTGTGGCTCCCGGCTCCCGCCGGCCCCTTCATTCCGCCATCTACCAGCCGCACGATACAATCTCTTCAATGAACGCCCACGAACTGCGCGAGGCCTTCCAGCGCTTCTTTGAAGAGCGCGGACACCGCCGCATGCCCGGCGCGCCGCTCGTGCCGCCGGGCGACCCGACGCTGCTCTTCACGAGCGCCGGCATGGTCCAGTTCAAGCCCTACTTCATGGGCCAGGCGGAGCCGCCCGCCCGCCGCCTCACCTCCGTGCAGAAGTGCTTCCGCACCAGCGACATCGAGTCCGTCGGCGATACGTCCCACCTCACCTTCTTCGAGATGCTCGGCAACTTCAGCATCGGCGACTACTTCAAGGCGGAGGTGATCCCCTGGGCCTGGGAGTTCGTCACCCGCGATCTTGGCCTTCCGGCGGAACGCCTCTGGGCTGCCGTCTACCTCGACGACGACGAGGCGTACGAGCTCTGGCGCGCCCGGGGAGTGCCGCCGGACCGCATCGTCCGCTACGGCGAGGACGAGAACTACTGGTTCTCCGGCGA
>JBBISJ010000006.1:0-92511 GCA_037441345.1 Chloroflexota bacterium | reverse complement strand
CCTTCATCGCGGACCTGGCCGGTACGGTCATCGAGTCGATGAAGGACTCCTACCCCGAACTGGAACGCCAGCGCGCCTTCGTGATGGACATTCTGCGGCCGGAGGAGGAGAAGTTCGCCCAGACGCTGAGCCGTGGCATCGAGCGGCTGGAGGCGGTATTGGCCGGTGGCGGCGCGCGCGTCGTCTCCGGCGCCGATGCCTTCCTGTTGCACGACACCTACGGCTTTCCCATCGACCTCACCCGCGACATCGCTGCCCAGCACGGCTTCACCGTTGACGAGGCCGGCTTCGAGGCGGAGATGGAGCGCCAGCGCGAACGGGCCCGCGCGACCGCCGGGGGTGCTGAGGCCGTTGCGGCGGATGCGCTGTACGCCTCGCTGGTGCCCAACGCGACTCTCTTCACCGGCTACGGTGAGACAGAGACCCGGTCCAAAGTTGTCGCCCTCACCACCAGTTCTGGTGGAGACGGGGCCCCTGCCCCGTCCAGCAGCGCTGCCGCTGGCGACGCAGTCGAAGTCTTCCTCGAGTCCACCCCCTTCTACCCGGAGGGCGGTGGCCAGGTCGGCGACCGCGGCACGATCGCCGGCCCCGGCGGCCGCGTGGAGGTCACCGATACCCGCCGCGTGGCCGAGCGCCTCATCATCCACCGCGGCCGCGTCGCCGAAGGCAGCATCAGCGCCGGCGATGCGGTGACAGCCACCGTCGATCCGGTGCACCGCGCGGACACGATGCGCAACCACACCGCGACGCATCTTCTCCACGCCGCGCTCCGCCAGGTACTCGGCTCCCACGTCCGCCAGGCCGGGTCGCTCGTCGCGCCCGATCATCTCCGCTTCGACTTCACCCACACGGACGCTGTGTCCGTGGATCAACTCGCCGAGGTGCAGTCGCTGGTGAACGAGAAGGTCCGCCAGGACGTCCCCGTCCACACCAGGGAAACCACGTTCGACGAAGCGATGGCCGACGGCGTTCTGGCCTTCTTCGGAGACAAGTACGGGGAGCGCGTCCGCGTCGTTGAGGTGAACACCGTGGTGCCCCGGTTTAGCGCTGAGCTTTGCGGTGGCACCCACTGCGAGCGCACGGGCCAGGTCGGCGCGGTCGTGATCATCGGCGAATCCTCCATCGGCTCGGGAATGCGGCGGATCGAGGCGCTGACCGGCGTCGCCGCGGAGCGCCATATTCGTGACCAGGACGTCGTCCTCGCAGAGATCGCCCGCAAACTCGGCGCGCCCCGTCATGCGCTCCTCCAGAAACTCGGCTCCGTCCTCGACGAGATGGATGCGCTCAGGAAGCGCGTCGAGAAGCTGGAGCGCGCGCTGGCCTCCGGCGCGGGCGGCGCGGATGTCCTCGGCGGCGCGCGGCAGGTGGACGGCATCTCGGTCATCGCCAATCGCGTCGACGCGCCGAGTATCGACACCCTGCGTTTCATGGCGGACTCCGCCCGCAAGTCCCTGGACTCCGGCGTCGCCGTCCTCGGCAGTCTCATCGACGACAAACCGATGTTCGTCGCCCTCGTGACCAGGGACCTCATCCCCCGCGGCCTGCATGCCGGCAACATCCTTCGCCGTGTCGCGTCCGTCGCCGGCGGCAGCGGCGGCGGCCGACCGGACATGGCCCAGGGCGGCGGCAGGGACGCGGCCAAACTGGACGAGGCGCTGGCTGTTGTCCCGGACGCCGTCCGCGAGATGCTGGGCGGCTGATGACGGAGGCGAAGGTCCTCACGAGACACCCCCGGGGCAAGCAGGGCGTTAACATCAACAGGGACAAGTACGAGATGATGAGGGACGCTCTGATCGCTGCCCTCGAGCGCGAGGGGCCGGCGCCCCACCTCCAGTTGTTCAAGACGGTCGAGCGGGATCTCGCCGGCCGCTTCGACGGCTCGGTCGGCTGGTACGCGGAGTGCGTAAAGCTGGACCTTGAAGCCCGCGGCGTTGTCGAGCCGGTTCGCGACGGACGGCGCGAACTCCTCCGCCTCACCGGAGCGCATGCCTGATGCGGATCGTCGGGATAGACTTCGGGGAGCGCCGCATCGGTGTGGCCGCCGCCGATGACCGGCTGCGGATCGCAATCCCGGTCGAGACCATAGACGTGCGTACTGATCCCGTGTCCGACATAATCCGCGTCGCCGAGGAGCAGCACGCGGACGAGTTGATCGTGGGCCTGCCTCTCAGCCTGACCGGCGCGGAGGGTCCGCAGGCGAAGCTCGTCCGCGAAGCCGTGGAGCAACTCTCAGCGCGCCTCTGCATCCCTGTCCGTCTCCAGGACGAGCGCCTTACCACCGCCCAGGCAGCCCGGGTCCCCGCCGCCGGCAAGAACGGGCCGGGGAGAGACGCGATTGCCGCCAGCCTGCTCCTCCAGGCCTATCTCGATTCCCACCGCGTATGATCCGAAATCGCCTTCCCTACGTCGCGTCGCTCACCATGGGCCTCTTCCTGGTCGCAGCGGCCGTGTGGGTCATCGTCCGCAGCCCCGGTGAAATCGACGATGTTGCGCCGTACCGTCCGCCGCCCTCGCCCACGGGGGAGCCGGTCGAGGTGACCGTGCAGGCCGGTCAGGCGCCCGCGGCCATCGCCGACGCGCTGGAACGGACCGGCGTCATCGAATCGGACACGCAGTTCCGCGTGCTCGTCAGCCTCATGGGCTACGACCGCCTTCTCCAGGCCGGCGACTACGAGTTCGCGCGCAACACCCCTGTCCTCGACGTGATCTACCGCCTGCGCAACGGCGTCGTCTCGACCCGCTCAGTCACTGTCATCGAAGGGTGGCGGCTGGAAGAGATCGCCGACGCGCTGGAGGCCCAGGGCATACCCCGCGACCAGTTCCTGGCCGCCGCTGATTCCACTGACTACGAGTACGACTTCCTCGCTGACCTCCCGTTCGGTGCCACGCTCGAAGGGTTCCTCTACCCGGCGACCTACCCCGTCCGCTCGAAAGACACGGCCGAGACCATGGTCCGCAAGATGCTCGACGCCTTCGCTCAGAACGTCCCGGCCGAAACCGCCCAGCAGGCCCAGGACCAGGGGCTGACCCTGCACGAGGTACTCACGCTCGCTTCGATCATCCAGCGGGAGGCGAAAGTCGCGGAGGAAAAGCCGATCATGGCGCAGGTCTTCCTCACGCGCCTGCGCCTCGGTATGACCCTCGGCGCCGATCCCACCGTCCAGTACGCGATCGCCGAGGACCCCGCGAACGTCGAGGAGTTCGGCTACTGGAAGGCCGGCCTCACGCTGGATGACCTCGAGTACGACTCGCCTTACAACACATATCTCACCTACGGTTTGCCGCCGGGCCCAATCTGCAGCCCTGCCGCGGATACGATCCTCGCCGTGCTGAAGCCATCCGACACGAATTTCCTCTACTTTGTCGCGAAGCCGGACGGTTCGCACGCCTTCGCCGAGACTCTCGATGAACACCGGGCAAACATCGAAAAGTACCAGGGCGGCGCGGACCAGTAGTGAAGCACCTCGGCGTCATCGGGGAGCCGGGTAAGAAGTCTCTTTCGCCCGTCTTCCAGCAGGCCGCCATCGATGCCCTCGGGCTTGATCTCGTGTACGAAGCCTGGCCGACTCCGCCTGAAGCGCTGAGGGCACGGGTCACCGGCTTGCGTGCGCCGGACGTACTTGGCGCGAACGTCACGATTCCCCACAAGGAAGCCGTCATCCCCCTCCTGGACGAAGTCGATGCTCTCTCCCGCCGCGTCGGCGCTGTGAACACGATTCTGAACCGCGGCGGCAGGCTGTCGGGTTCCAACACGGACGTGGAGGGGTTCCTGCGGGCCCTGCGGGAAGACGCCGCCTTCGAGCCGGCCGGCTGCCGCGCGGTCATCGCCGGTGCTGGCGGCGCCGCTCGCGCCGTTGTCGTTGCGCTCCTCGACGCCGGCGCCACGTCCATCTCGGTCATAGCCCGGACTCCCGCCCGTGCTGAGCGGCTGCTCGGGGACGTGGGGCGGGACGCGACGGCGTCGCTGTCGGCGCCCGGGGACTCGCTCGATGCCTGGCGGGAGGCCGTGGCCAGCGCTGACCTGCTGGTAAACTGTACCCCGCTCGGCACTTCGGGGACGGCTGACGAAGGCAGGTCTCCGGTGCCGGCGGAAGTGATTCGTCCGGAAATGCTCGTCTACGACCTCGTTTATCGTCCCGCTGAGACCGCCTTGCTGCGTCAGGCCCGCGCTTGCGGCGCACGCACGCTCGGTGGCTTGCCTATGCTCGTCTACCAGGGCGCGGCGTCCTTCAAGACCTGGACGGGGCGCGACGCGCCGGTTGCCGTAATGCGCGCGGCGGCAGAAGGCGTGCTGCGTGGAGAGGAAGGCCGCTGATGCTGAGCTGGGCCCTCCTTGGCCTGCTCCTGCTATTCCTGCTCGTGGCCTACATCGTCACGCAGGGTACCCGGGCTGCACTCGCCTGGCGCAGAGCTGCCGAATCAGGTGACGTGAAAGTGATCCAGGACATCGTGGAAGATGCGATCAAAGTGTGGAGCTCGCAGCGCCGTCCGAAGGAGGTGCCGCCCGAGGTCTGGCGTGGCGTCCAGAGCATGCAATTGCTCGGCGTCGCCGCCGGCTTCGTGCGGGTGTCCGTCACGGCAGACAGCGAATACCGCATGGACGCCGGCCGCTGGGTAGAGGTCCGCAACCCGTTCCAGGAGGGACTGGCCGTCACGGCGAAATCCGCCGACCTGCTCTTCTATGAAATGCCTCATTACCGTCCTGACAGGATTCAGATCGACGTCTACACCCAGTACCGCGACCAGCAGGGAGCCACACACAGGCAATGCATCCTCTCCACCGCGGCCGCTCGCGACCAGGCGAGACTGGTGGACTGGGACGAGTGGACGGCGGACGAGATCGTCCGCTCCTTTGATCCGGTGTTCCGTCTGAGCGACACCGGGCGGCCGCTGCCCGTGGAACCACTCGTCCCACCGGAGGAAGCCGGCTTGATCGCGGAGCCCGCGGAGGCAGCCAAATGACCGAGTTGCGGTTCATGACGGCAGGCGAATCCCACGGCCAGGAGCTTATCGCGGTGCTGGAGGGCATACCGGCAGGACTCGACATAACAGCGGACTACATCGCCACCGACCTTGCGCGGCGGCAGGGCGGATACGGCCGGTCGCGACGCCAGGAGCTTGAGCAGGACCGCGCGCGCCTCGTCGGCGGCGTTCGGCACGGGCGCACGCTCGGCAGTCCGGTCGCCATGGTGATCGAGAACAACGTCTGGAAGGACTGGCAGGACGTGATGGCGGTTGGCCCGTACGAGGGCGACCCAAAGAAGGTCACCCGCCTCCGGCCCGGCCACGCGGACCTGGCGGGTACGATGAAGTACGGCTTCGACGACGTTCGCAACATTCTGGAGCGTTCCTCGGCGCGGGAGACCGCCGCCCGCGTCGCTGTCGGGGCTGTGTGCCGCCGCTTCCTTGAGGAGTTCGGCATCAGCGTGCACTCCCATACCACTTCAATCGCTGACATTTGCGCGACCGTTGACGGCGAGCCCGACTGGGCCCGCGTCGAAGAATCACCCGTCCGCTGTGCCGACGCCGCTGCCTCGGAGCGCATGGTCGCGGCGATCGACGCGGCCAAAGAGGCGGGCGACACACTCGGGGGCGCCTTCGAGATGTGGGCGACCGGCGTCCCAATCGGCCTCGGGTCCCATATCCAGTGGGACCGAAAGCTGGACGGCCAGCTCGCGCAGGCAGTCATGAGCATCCAGGCCGTTAAGGGCGTCGAGATCGGCGGCGGCTTTGCCGTCGCCGCCGGCCCCGGTTCGCAGGCGCACGACGTGATTCTCCCGCCGGAGCAGTGGCAGGGCCGGCCGTGGCGGCGCGAAACGAACCGCGCGGGCGGCCTGGAAGGCGGCATGACCAACGGCGAGCCGATCGTCATCCGCGGTGCCCTCAAACCCATCTCGACTCTGTCGAAACCGTTGCCTTCGGTGGACCTCCACACCGGGGAGGTCATACAGGCCCACTACGAGCGCTCGGACGTTTGCACGGTGCCCGCGGCCGGTGTCGTCGGCGAGGCCATGGTGGCGATAGTGCTGGCCCGGGCGATGCTCGAAAAGTTCGGCGGCGACTCCCTGGAAGAAACCCGCCGCAACTGCGACGGCTATCGGGCGACCATCGGCCCACGCGGCCGGTGAGTCTCGGAACCCACCCTGACGCTTCGAAGCCCCGATGAGCGGCCTCCATCCCACGTGAACCTCTATCCACGCGAAGGCCAGACTTCAGTCTGGCCGCGCAGGGTCTGAACGCCTGGCACCTTGAATATCGCGCCGCTTTTCACGGGCCCTCCCAGAATGGAAGTGCCATCGACCCCTTCCCCAACCGAAGGTCAGACTTTAGTCTGACTGCCCGTGGGTTACCCACTGGCATCCCGACGTTCCGAACCACGCGTATTTTGTTACCACTGTCTGCAGGGACCGCATGCCAATCTTCGCCGAGCGGCGAGCGGCCGATCTGCTGCTGAGGATCCTGTCTCAAGCCCGGAACGAAGAAGGTGCGATGGTGCTGGCATACGTCGTCATGCCCGATCACGTGCATCTGCTCCTTGTTCCCGGCCGCAACGGCCTCCGCCACTTCATGAAACTACTAAAGGGGCGTTTCGCGCGTTTCTGGAATTCGGAGGCAGGGCGGTCAGGGCGCATTTGGCAAGAACGCTATTATGAGTCCGTCATGAGAGGTTACGCGCAGATCGAACACTGCCTTCAGTACATACACTGGAATCCCGTGAAGGCCGGGTTGTGCAGGCGCGCGGAGGATTACACGTGGAGTTCGGCCGGAGCCGCCCGGGAGGACCTGGTCGCGTACGTCGGAGGAGGGCCTGACCGGACTGAAGTCCGGCCTTCACCGTTGGCGGGGGGCGCAAGGTGACCCTCCCCACCCGCATCATCCTCACCGGCTCCTCCGGCACCGGCAAGACCGCCGTCGCGCCGCTGCTGGCCGAACGGCTGGGGTGGGCCTGCCTGGACACAGACTCGATGGTGGAGGCCGCCTGTGGCCGCTCGATACCAGAGATCTTCGCCGAAGATGGCCAGGAGGCGTTTCGCGACGCCGAATCATCCGCCGTCGTTGAGGCCTGCGGCCGTGACAGGGCCGTGATCGCCACCGGCGGCGGCGCCGTGCTGCGCCCGGCGAACCGCCGGCTCATGGCCGGGGCCGGGTTTATCGTCTGCCTGGAAGCGCGCCCCGAAACCATCCACGCCCGCCTGCGGGAGGGTCCCCCGGCGCATGAACGGCCGCTGCTGGCGGGGCCGGATCCCCTGGCGCGGATACGCGATCTGAAGTCGCAGCGGCAGGCCCTGTACGCCCTGTGCGACTGGGTCGTTCATACCGATGCGCTCACGCCGGAGCAGACCGTCGATGAGATCGTCCGTGCATACCACCAATTCTCGGCGGTGGCACTCGCGGTTCCAGGCCGGGTCGATGCCATCGCTTCCGAAGGCCGCGCCGCTGTTCCCGAAGGCGCAGCCTGCGTCGTCCACGCGGCTCTCCGGGACTACCCCGTCTACCTCGGCTGGGGGATCCTCAAGGAACTCGGGGGGAGACTGCGCGAAGCAGGCCTGACCGGGTACACCTACGTCATTAGCGACGAGACCGTGTGGCATCACCTCGGCGACGAGGTGGAAGCCAGCCTGCGGGACGCCGAGATCGAGTTCGATTCGTACGCGATCCCCCCCGGCGAGGAGAGCAAGACCTTCAACACCGCCGGCGCACTCTACGACTGGCTCATCGGTCACAGGGCGGAGCGCGGCCATGTCGTCATCGCTGTTGGTGGCGGCGTCGTCACGGACCTGGGCGGCTTCGTCGCCGCCACCTTCGCGCGCGGCATCCCCCTGGTCCACGTGCCCACGAGCATGCTCGGCCAGGTGGACGCGGCCATCGGTGGCAAGGTGGCCGTCAATCATCCGCGCGCCAAGAACATGATCGGCGTCTTCTACCAGCCCCGCTTTGTCCTGGCGGACGCTGCGACGATGCGCACCCTGCCCGCCCGCGAGATCCGATCCGGGCTGGCCGAGGCGATCAAGCACGCGATGATCGCCGACCAGGCCTACCTGTCGTTCTTCGAGGACAAAGCTTCGGCGATTCTGAAACTTGATCGCGAAGCCACTGTCGAAGCTGTCCGCCGCAGCGTCCAGATCAAGGCCGAGGTGGTATCCGCCGACGAGTTCGAGACAACCGGCCGACGTAGCACGCTCAACTACGGGCATACGCTCGCTCACGCCATTGAGTCCACCACCGGCTATGCGCGTTTTCGCCACGGTGAGGCCGACGCCGTCGGCATGATGGCGGCAGCTTCAATCAGCGTCCGCATGGATCTGCTCGATCTCGCCGTCGTGGAACGTCAGCGCCGCCTGCTGGAGGCATACGGCCTTCCGACTCACGCCGACGGCCTGGATCGGGAGAGGATCATGCAGGCGATCGCGCTGGACAAGAAGGTGCAGGGGAAAAAGGTTCGCTGGGTGCTCCTCGAAGGGATCGGCCGTCCAGTACTCCGCGACGACGTTCCGGACGATGTCGTCGCAGCCGCCCTGGACGAAGTCCTCACGTAGGGGCGAACGGCGCTCGTCCCCCCGACCCTCGACCCTCCCACGTAACATTACCCTACCAATGCCGTCTTGATAGATGCGTCCGTTGAGGCGCAGCTATGAGAAACGTAAGACTTTTCGCCCTGGGTCTGCTGGCCGCCCTGCTGCCGCTGACCATCATCTCCACCGCTTACGGAGACAGCCGTCATGTGGTGTCGCCCGGCGAGACGCTGTCGTACCTGTCGCAGGTCTACGTAGTTACCATCGGCGAGATCGCGGACGCCAACGGCATCGCCAACCCCGACCTGATCTTCCCGGGGCAGGAACTATTCATCCCGGGTGGGCGAAGCAGCGAGCCGCCACCGTCCGGAAAACAAGCGTATGTTGTCCAGGCCGGCGACACCCTGAGCGGCATTGCCTACAAGTACGGGATCGCGACTGCGGAACTCCAGGCCGCCAACAATCTTGCGAACCCGCACTTCCTGTCCATCGGCCAGAAGCTGGCTATCCCGGCCCCCGGGGAGCCCGCGGCGCCCGTCGAGACAACAGTCCCCGTCCTGCCGGAGCGCCCCCAGAACGCCGAGCTCGAGGCGGTGATGGATGAGCTCGCCGACCAATACAGCGTTGACGCTGGGCTTCTGAAGGCGATCGCTCTCATCGAGAGCGACTGGGACCAGGGCGCAGTCAGCGCTGCCGGCGCGGTCGGCGCCATGCAGCTCATGCCCGGCACCGTCTCCTGGCTCGAATCCGACGTCTTTCGCCAGGACCTGAACGAGACGGCCAGTGCCTATGACAACGTGAAGATGGGCGCCAGGTACCTCGGCATCCTCCTCGGCCTCACCGGCGGCAACGAACGCAACGCCGTCGCCGCCTACTACCAGGGCCTGACACCGACCGAGGCCGGCGTCTTCTACCCCAGCACCCAGGACTACGTCGCCAGCGTCTTCGCCGCGCGCCTTGTCTACTGGCCGTAGCGCTCCTTCTCACCTCAAATCTACGACGCGGCCCTGTAAAGGGTCATTTCGGCCCTTTACGGCATTCCGGGTTGGGCGTAGTGTGTGCGTAAGCCCTTTTCGGAGGAGAGCCATGCCCCAGGATCTCGACCGCCGCCTCGGCCCCGAAGACTACGCCTTTCTGCTCATGGACAAGGAGAGCGAGCCGATGAACATCGGCTCCATCGCAGTCTTCGAGGGCGACTTGCCGTACCGCGAGTTCGTCGACAACATCGCCTCGAAGCTCCACCTCATCCCGCGCTATACCCAGGTCGTCGTCCCGGCGCCGCTCAACGTCGGCCGGCCCACGTGGGAAGGCGACCCCAACTTCGATATCCATCGCCATATCCACGAGGTGCTCCTCCCGCGCCCCGGCACGCGCAAGCAACTCCTTGACCTCGCCGCCGAGATCTACGCCCGCCGCCTGGAGCGCACCAAGCCGCTCTGGGATTGCTATATCGTGCGGGGCCTCGAGGACGGCAACAGCGCCCTAATCACCGTCATGCACCACGCCATGGTGGACGGCGTCGGCGGCGTCGAGCTCGCTATGGTCATGCTCGACACCATCCCCCACCCGCAGCGCGTCACCTACAGCCAGCCGATCGAGCGCAAGATAGTCCCTTCCAACCGGCGCCTCCTGTTCGACGCCCTTATGGACGACGTGAATGAGATCGTCGACCGCTGGGGACTGTGGAACCAGCGCTGGTTCGCCATGCTCGGCGCCGCCCGCGAGCCCGGGTGGATGAAATCGATGCGCCGCGCCCTTGAAGTCGCTCTCCCGCTGCTGCTCCTGCCCGTTGAGAAGGCCGCCTTCAACAAGAAGCTCTCTCCGCGCCGCAAGGTGGCGACGGCCACCTTCGCCTTCGACGAATACCGCGCCGTCAAGTCCGCCATCGGCGGCACCGTCAATGACATCGCGACCGCTCTCGTCGTCGCCGCCGTCGGGCGCTACATGAGCGAGCAGGGCGAAACCATCGGCAGGCGCCGGAAGCTCCGCGTCCTCACCCCGGTCAACGTCCGCGCCCCCGACCAGAGCGGACGCATGGGCAACCGCATCTCCTTCCTGCTCGCCCAGGTCCCCCTCCGGGAGATGGACCACGCTGACCGCGTCCGGGCGGTATCGGAGCAGATGAGCTGGATGAAGGCCGAGGATGCCGGCGGCGGCGTCGAGATGATCGGCACCGAGCTGCTCTCACTGCCGACACCCCTCCTCAAAGCGGTCATGGCCGTCGGCTCGCCGCCAAACACCATCGCGAACATCGTCTGCACCAACGTCCCCGGCCCCGTCATGCGTCTCTACTGTGTCGGCCACCGCATGATCTCGCACTACGCTCTCGCCCCCATCTCCTGGGAGATGGCGATCAACTGCGCAATCATGACCTACAACCGTGAGATCACCTTCACCTGGGTCGTAGACCCAGAAGCGGTCCTCGACCTGGAGCGACTCAACGCCCTCCTCATCGAGGCCTACGAGGAGATGCGGGCCGACGCCGGTGTCGAGCGCAAGCCCACCGCCGAAGAAGCCCCGGTCGTGGAGGTAGAAGTCACCGAAGTCCGCATCGCCTGACCGCCGTCATCCTGAGAGAAGCGAAGCCCTGCAGGCCCGTGGGGGACCTGGTGGCGGCGAACAGCCGCCCGGTCGTCCCTACCCGTCGCCTCGCGCATCGCGCAACCCGTCCACCGAAGGCAGGACTTCAGTCCGGCCTATCTCCGCGGTGCATCAGCATTCCCGCGCTGTCGCCTGCCCCAGCCCGGCCCGTCATTCCCGCGAAAGCGGGAATCCACCACGAGCCTCGCGGGATCTACTTCTGCTCCAGCTTCTCCAGCCGGTCGAACACCTCGTAGTCGATGGTCACGTGATGGGCGAGCGCGGCCCCCACGACCCCCACGGCCACAAGAACGCCGCCGAGCCAGCTCACCCATTCGATGTCGTTCGCCGACCCGCACGCCAGCGCCAGCCCGCCGACCGCCGCGAACAGAGCAGGTATCGCCGGTATCGCGTGTCCGTCCTCTTCGTCCCTCACCCGCCTCAGGAATTCAACCAGGTGCTGCATGATCGCCTCCTGTCTCCAGCGCGAGCGGACTGTCCCGCGCACTATCGCGGCCCCGGGTGGGGCGTCCCTGGCCCGCAAGTCTAGCCCCCGCCGCCACACCTGTCACCTCACTAATTTGGAAGTTAGAAGTCAGAAGTTAGAGGTGGTCCGCACCTCAGACCTCTCACTTCACTCTTCACTCTTTACTCTTTACTCCTCCCACCTATCCCCAGCTCCCCCGCCACCGGCTTCAGCGCCTCGATCACGAACGCAATGTGCTCGTCCAAATCCACCCCCAGCACCTCCGCCCCGCCCGTGATGTCCTCCCGGTTCACCGTCCGCGCGAACCCCTTGTCCTTCATCTTCTTCCGCACCGCCCGCACGTCTACCTCGTCGATGCTCTTGTTCGGCCGCACCAGCGCCACCGCGATCACGAACCCCGCCAGCTCGTCCACCGCGTAGATCGCCCGGTCCATCATGTTTTCGCGCTGCACCCCCAGCTCCTCCAGGTACGGCGCGTGGCACAGCACGGCGTGCACGATCTCCTCCGGCACCCCGCGCTCCCGCAGGATCGGCGCCCCCTTCGCCGGGTGCTCCGCCGCCGTCGGGTGCATCTCGAAATCGAAGTCATGCAGCAGCCCCACGATCCCCCACGTCTCCTCGTCCTCCCCGTACTTCCGCGCGTACGCCCGCATCGCCGCCTCCACCGCCACCCCGTGCTTCCGCAGCGGCTCCCCCTTCGTGTACTCGCACAGGATCTCCCACGCTTCGTTTCGGTTCATCGCGATGCTCCTTTCGCCCCGCGATGATACCGCACACCATCCACAGCAGAGTTAGCCCCGCCCCTCTCCGCCATTCCGGCGAAAGCCGGAATCCATGATGCCGGTTCATAACCCGTCGCATTTCACCGCGTCCATATCTGCGGTAACATACCTAATGCTCGCAGGTGCGCATGAGGAATGTTCAGAAGGCTGGACTTTAGTCCGGCATCCGGGCCAGGCGGCTCAAAGTAGGTGAAAGCAATGCCTAGATCGATCTGGAACGGCGTCATCAGCTTCGGGATGGTCAGCATCCCCGTCAAGCTCTATACCGCGACCGAAGACAGGGACATCAGCTTCAACCTCCTCCACAAAGAGTGCGGCAGCCGCCTCAAGCAGCTCCGCTGGTGCCCCGAGCACGAACGCGCCGTCGAATGGTCCGAGATCGCCCGCGGTTACGAATACGCCAAGGACGAGTACATCACCATGGAGGACGCGGACTTCGAGAAGCTCCCCCTCCCCAGCAAGCAGACCGTCGAACTCACCGCCTTCGTCGAAGCCCGCGAGATCGACCCGATCTACTACCAGAAGACCTACTACCTGGAGCCGGACGAAAAGGGCGTCAAGCCCTACGCCCTCCTCATGCGCGCCCTGAAGGAGAAGAACCTCAGCGGCATTGCCAAGATCGCCATCCGCAACAAGGAGCAGCTCTGCGTCATCCGCCCCCTCGACGGCGCCCTCGTCATCGAGACCCTCTTCTACCCGGACGAGATCCGCGAGGTTCCGTCGGAGGTCCCGGAAATCGAGGTGGCCGACCGCGAGCTGGACATGGCGTACACGCTCATCGATCTGCTCCACGAAGAGTTTGACCCATCGAAGTACAAGGACGAGTACCGCGAGGCCCTCCAGCAGCTGATAGACGCGAAGCTCGAAGGCCAGGAGATGGCCGCGCCCGAGATCGCCCGCCCGGCGAAGGTGACTGACCTCGTCGCCGCCCTCAAGGCCAGCGTCGAGGCCGCGAAGAAGGCGAAGCAGACCGAAGCCGAAAAGGAAGAGGCGCCCGCCCGCCAGAAGCGCGCCGCCGCCGGCTGACACTGTCGAGCCCCGACCACTTCCCGCTCACCCTGGGGATCGCAGTCCCCCGCGGGCCGCAACTCCATTCCGCTCATCCTGAGGAGCGCAGTCCGCCGATAGGCGGACGAAGCGTCTCGAAGGAGAACGACGAGCGAAGGCAAACCGCGACACCAGCGGGTTCTGGGTTCTCGGTCCCGGGTTCTATAATCCCCACGTGGCCCCCGAACCTTCCCGCCCCCGCCTCGTCCTCATCGACGGACACTCCATAATCCACCGCTCGTTCCACGCCATGAAACAGCTGGCCGAGCCCCTGCGGGTTCGCGCCACCGGCGAACTGGTCGGCGCCCCCTTCGGCTTCGCCAACACCTTCCTGGCGATGTTCGCCGAACTCAAACCGACCCACGTCATCGTCACGCTCGACCGCTCCGGCCCCACGTTCCGCCACGAAATTACCGAGACCTACAAGGCCACGCGCGTCCCGATGGCCGACGAAGAGCGCGAGGAGTTCTCCCGCCAGATGAACCGGACGCGAGAATTGATCGAGACGTTCGGCATGCCCATCTACGAACTCGACGGCTTCGAGGCCGACGACCTGATGGGCACGCTTTCCCGCCAGGCGGCCGCGGAGGGTGTGGATGTCTACCTCGTGAGCATGGACAGCGACATCGCCCAACTCGTGGACCAGGACGTGCACCTCTGGATGTATCGCCCCTACCAGCGCGACTCCGTGATCTACAAGGACGCGCCCGACATCAAGGAGCGCTACGGCGTGCAACCGGAACAGATGCCGGACCTGAAGGCGCTGAAGGGCGACGTGTCGGACAACATCCCCGGCATCCCCGGCGTCGGCGACAAGACGGCGGTCAAGCTCATCGAGCAGTTCGGCAGTATCGAGTACCTTATCGACCACGTTGACGAGGTCACCCCGCCCAGGATTCAGGCCCTTGTCCGCGAATACGCTGACCAACTGCGCCAGTCGAAGCACCTGGCCACAATCGTCCGCGACGCGCCCGTCGGCCTCGACATGGCCGCCGCGGACTTCTACGCCCACTACGACCCGGCGCGGGTGGCTGACCTGTTTCGCGAGCTTGAATTCCGCACGCTCGTTCCGAGGCTACCGGAGGGCACCGGGGCGCCGGAAGCGGCGAGGCCTGAGAAGTCCGAGAAGACGGCCCCGGCGCGCTATGCTGTCGTGAGGGACGCAGTCGAACTGGCCCGTGTAGCTGCGCGGATCAACGAGGCGGGCTCCTTCGCACTGGACATCGAGGCGTCCGGGCGCGATGCAATGACGGCCGACATCGTCGGCATCTCGCTGGGTCTCGGTAACGGCCAGGCCTGGTATGTGCCGGTCGGCCACGCAATGCGCCTGGGCGACGAGCCCCAGTTGCCGCTGCCGGAAGTGCTCGCTGCGCTGGGTCCGCTTATCTCGTCTCCCGACGTGAAGATCACGGGGCACAACTGCAAGTTCGATATCGTCGTCCTCGCCAATCACGGCGTCCAGGCGCACGGCGTCGAGTTCGACACGATGATCGCGGCCTATCTGCTGGGCGAGGGCGGTGGCGCCGGCCGGCCGGAAGAGGGGAACCTGGCGCTCCCCTGGCTGCACGCGCGGCGACTGGGCTCCGAACTGCCGGACAGGGGCGCGCTCCTCGGCCAGGGTGGAAAGCGCTCCGCGGTGATCACGTGGGAGCAGGTGGACGCCGATGCCGCGGGCGAATATGCCTGCGTCTTCGTCGATGCTGTCTCACGACTGCGAAGCATCCTTGGGCCGGAACTGGAAGAGAAGCAGATGGGCGCGCTCTTCCATGAGATCGAGATGCCGCTCGTCGGCGTCCTCGCCCGGATGGAGCTGCGGGGCGTCGCGGTGGACACCGGGACGCTCCACGAGATGGCCGAGGTGATGGCCGAGGACATCCGCCGCCTGGAGGACGAGGTGTACCGCTCGGTGGGGCACGAGTTCAACATCGGCTCGCCGGTGCAGCTCTCGCACGTGCTTTTCGAGGAGATCGGCCTGCCGAAGACACGGCGCCTGAAGACGGGCGCCTACGCCACGGACAAGGACTCACTTGACGCCTTGCGCGGCGTCCACCCGATCCTCGATTTCCTGTTCGAGTACCGGGAGCTGACCAAACTCAAGTCCACGTACCTGGACCCGCTGCCGTTCCTGGTGAACCCACGGACGAAGCGCATTCACACGGAATTCAACCAGACGGGCGCGGCGACCGGCCGTCTCTCGTCGAGCAACCCGAACGTCCAGAACATCCCCGTCCGCGGCGAGACCGGCGCCCGGATCCGGCGCGCCTTCATCGCCCGCGACAACGGTCCGGACCCCGTGCTCCTCTCGGCCGACTACTCGCAGATCGAGCTGCGCATAATGGCGCATATCACCGGCGATCCGGCGCTGGTGGAAGCGTTCATGAAGGACGAAGACATCCACGCTGCGACGGCTTCGCAGGTGTTCGGGGTGCCGATCGGTGAGGTGACCGCGGAGATGCGGCGGCGGGCCAAAGTGTTCAACTTCGGCGTCCTCTATGGTCTGAGCGACTATGGGCTCTCGGTACGCGAGAAGATATCGCGTGAAGAGGCGGGAAACTTCATTAAGACCTACTTCGAGAAATACCCCGGCATCCAGCAGTACGTATCCGACACGGTCCAGAAGGTACGGATGAACGGCTACGCCGAGACGCTGTGCGGCCGGCGCCGGTACATACCTGAGATCCACTCGACGAACTTCAATGTGCGCAACGCCGCCGAGCGCGCCGCGATCAATATGCCGGTGCAGGGCACGGCCGCCGATATCATCAAGATAGCGATGAACCTGCTCGAGCGGGAGATCGAAAAGCTCGGCATGAGGAGCTGGATGATCCTGCAGGTCCACGACGAGCTGATCTTCGAGTGCCCGACGGCCGAACTGGAAGACGTTCGCGGCCTCTGCCTGGAAATTATGCCGAAGAGCCTCGAGATGCGCGTGCCGCTGAAGATCGACACGAAGGCGGGCAGGAGTTGGGGGGAAATGCAGTACGGGGAGGCCGTGGACCTCGCGGCCTATGGGTCATAGCCCCGACGTATTGTCTCTAACGGCGCGCCTGCCTACGCTTGTTGTAGCCCATGTGGGACGCTCTGATTACCGCCGGGAATATCATCATCATCCCCGCGCTCCTGAACACCGCCCTCGACCGTCGCGCCTACATACCCCGCCTGACCTCCGGCGTAAGCCTCGTCGGGCTTTCCGCAGTGATGATCGGGCTCGTCGGCGCGGGGCTGATCCTCAGTCCCATCGTTGTCGGCGTGATCGGTCTCCTGTGGCTGTTTATCTTCTTGTTCCGCCACCATCCGCCGGTCGCCCCGCTCATCGAAGTATCTGATGAATAGCGCCTCAGTATGTCGCGAAGTCACCCTCGGCGGTTGAAAGGTGGTGGGTGTCATTCAGAAGCCGCACAACCCGCCGACCTTCGCCCGCCGCCACGATGCTCACCGATGCGTGCGCCGGACGGAAGAACATGTCGTACGGCGATTGGATGATGTGCCCGATATAAGCGTTGATCACGCCGCCGTGACAGGCGATGACGATGCGCTGGCCCGGGTTCCGCACGATGCAGGACTCGACGGCGTTGATCGTACGCTTGCGGAAGTCGTAGCTGGGCTCTGACATCGGGTATACGTCCCAGGACCGCTCGTGCAACATGCGCTCGCGCGACGCCAGGAGAAGATCGGGGCCAAGGTAGTCCTGCAGGCGCACGTCCAGCGGGACATCCCGGAACACCTCCACCTCGCGCAGGTCCTGGACGACGGTGATCTCCAGGTGCTTGTGGTGCGCGGCGATGGCGTCGGCCGTCTCGCTGGCGCGCTTCAGCGGGCTGGAGAAGATGGCGTCGATCCGGAGCAACGACAGCGCTTCTGCCACGAGCTTCGCCTGGACGCGTCCGTAATCCGTCAGCGGCGGGTCGATGCTATCTCCCACGAGACCCTCGTAGTTGACGTCCGGTTGCGCGTGCCGCACGAAAATGATCTCGGTGACGTTCTCCGCGTCCGTCAGGAACGCCTGGTCGAACACTCCCGGGACGCGTGCCCTGCGGCCTGAGACGTCACCCGGGATGTGCGCCTGTTCCGTAATGATCTGATTCTGTTCCTGGTCGTGTTCCATGCCTCCATCATAGGGGACACATCACCTATGGGCTTCGGCGCGGCCGGTCCGGACCGAATGCTAGAATCGTCGCGTGAGCCAGAACCCGTACCGGACCCTCCCGTCGGTTGATCGCCTGCTTGACCATGACCTTCTGAAACCGTTGCACGAGCAATCGGCGGGCCTCGCCGTGGAACTCGCAAGACAGGCGCTCGGCCAGGCGAGAACGGCGATCGCCGCCGGTGCCGCCGCGCCGAGCGAGGACGATCTGGCAGCGGAGATCGTGAAGATGGCCGGCATGGTACTGCGGCCGTCCCTGAAACCAGTAATCAACGCCACGGGAGTGATCATCCAGACCAACCTCGGTCGGGCGCCGCTGTCGCGCGCCGCGATCCAGGCGATGGAGACGGTCTCGCGCGGCTACTCCAACCTGGAGTTCGATCTGCATTCCGGCACGAGAGGCTCCCGCCACGCGCATCTCGATCCATTGATCCGGCAGGTCACCGGGGCGGAGGCCGGGATCGTCGTGAACAACAACGCCGCGGCTCTCCTCCTCACGCTCTCAGCGCTTGCTAGGGACCGGGAAGTGATCATCTCGCGCAGCCAGGCAGTGGAGATCGGCGGCGGCTTCCGCATCCCGGACGTGATGCGGCAGTCCGGCGCGAAGCTGGTGGAAGTCGGCACAACGAACCGCACTTATGCACCGGACTACCAGGCCGCGATTACGCCGGATACGGCCGCGATCATGCACGTTCACGCCAGCAACTTCCGGATCGTAGGCTTTACCGAGCAGGCCTCTCTCCGCGACCTTGGCCGCATTGCGCACGAGCGGGGCCTGCTACTTCTGGACGACGTTGGATCGGGTTGCCTGCTCAGGACGGAGCGGTTCGGCCTGGCGCATGAACCGACGGTCGAGGAAAGCCTGGCGGCGGGCGCCGACCTCTGCCTCTTCTCCGGTGACAAGCTTCTTGGCGGGCCCCAGGCGGGCGTAGTTGTCGGGCGCGCCGAACTCGTCGCTCAGTTGTCCCGTCACCCGCTGGCGCGTGCGCTCAGACCCGACAAATCGACGCTTGCCGCGCTTCACGCCACGCTGCTGCACTACGCGCGCGGCGAGGCGCTGACGGAGGTGCCGGTCTGGCGAATGATCGCCGTTCCGCTCTCCGATCTCGAGGCGCGAGCTGTTAAATGGGCATCTGCTGTTGGCCCGCCCGCCGAGGTCTGCGACGGACGGTCGATGGTCGGCGGCGGCAGCCTGCCCGAGGAGAGCCTTCCCACGAAACTGCTCGTGATTCCCGGAGAAGGCGCCTGGGTGACAGAGGTGGCCAGAAAGCTCCGCCGCGGCGAACCCTCCGTCGTGGCGCGGATCGAGGACGACCGGGTGGTGCTTGATCCGCGCACGGTTGACCCATCCGAGGACGGGCGCTTGGTCGCTGCGGTCCAGGAGGCGCTCGGCGGGTGAGCTGCTAGGCGCTGCTCTCGAGCAGAGCTCTTAGGCGGCGGAGGTCAGCGGTGATGCTTCGTCGGACCATCGCGGCGATGAGGGGGCGCGTGATGGCAGCGAGCAGCCCTTCGGCACCACCTCGGACGTATATCGTCATTCGGGTCTCGGCAGGTCCGGCATCTTCGAACCGGTATTCAATCACCATCGGGAAGGGGGCCTTGACAGAGCGCATGAGCAGCGAACGCCCGGGGTCGAGGCGGATTACCTCGTTGACGTACTCGAACTGCCGTCCCATGAACGACGCGGCGCGGGCCACGCGGCGGCCTTCGCGCAGCGCACCTTCCCCGAGGGGAACTGACTCTCGGACGCCGCCGATCCAGGTGGTCTCCTTCACCGGATCGGTCGCGTAGGCCGCAACCACCTCCCGCGGTCGTCCAATGCAGGCGACCGCCGAGACGTTAATGCCCAGCGTTCAACGTCACGCCGGCGGCTGGAACAACTGGAGAGTGTTGCCGTCCGGGTCCTGGAACGTTGCGATCATGAAGCCGTCGCCCTCGTCGATGCTCGGTTCGCGGGAGAACTGCACACCCTTTCCCTTCAATTCGTGGTAGGCCTTCCGGCAGTCCTCCACGAGGAAGTCGATCATGATGCGGTTCGGCTCTTTCGTCGGTCCGCTGACCTCGCTGTGCAGGCCCAGGGCGAGCTGAGCATCGCCGGGGTGGGCGGCGGCGAAGACGACGAATCCGTCAGTTTCCATCTCGACCTTCAGCCCCAGCTTGTCCCTGTAGAAGTCTGTCAGTCTGGTCAGGTCGTCGGTCCAGATCAGCGTGCTGTGGATCTTCCCAAGCATCGGCGCTCCTCCTGCAGGGCTATTGATTGCTCTTGAAGATGCCGATGAGGTTGCCTTCCGGGTCGGTGAACTGGCCGAAGGTGACCATCCCCGCGTCCGTCACCGGCATAGCGATCTTGGCCCCCTTCGCGACCAGCGTCTCCATGCACGCGTTCGGATCATCCACTTCGACGTAGAAGATCGCGTGCGGCTCGTCGCCCGCGCCAACGCCGCCACCGATGCCGTTGCCGGCGTCGATCATGCCGTAGTCCATGTCCGGCGGAAGGTTGTACTGCCAGCCGAAAATTGTCGTGTAGAAATCCCGCAGCTTCTTTGAGTCTTTGCCGACGATCTCGAACCAGGTCACGGGGTTCGTCGTCGGCTCGCCGGAAGGCGGTGGTGGCTCGCCCTCGCTTTTCACAAGGCCCACGACGTTGCCCTCTGTATCGGCGAACGTTGCCAGCGTGACGACGCCCGGGATCTCCATGACTGGTGTGACCGTCTTGCCTCCGGACTGCTCGATCTTGTCGAGAGTTGCCTGCGGGTCGGCGACAGCAACGTAGAACATGGCATGCGGGGCGGGCGCGGTACCGATGCCGCCGTTGATTCCGGCGCCGCCGTTGTCGACGATGCCGTAGTCCATCGGCTCCATGACGTTGAACTGCCAGCCGAAAACGGCGCCGTAGAAGTCGCGGAGCCTGGCTCCGTCCTTACCAACGGCTTCGAAGTGAACTACTGGATCGGCCATGGGACTCCTCCTTTTTCCTGCGCTGGTGGGCGACGTCTACCGCCCTCGACTATGGGTGAGCGATAAGTAAGTATAGTCGCTATATTGCATGTGTCAACTACCTGAAGTATAGTGACCGCGTGCGCAAGTATGAGCAGTCGTGCCCGATAGCACGAACACTTGATCTCGTCGGCGATCGCTGGACGCTGGTCGTCATCCGCGACCTGTTCCTGGGTCGGTCGAAGTTCTCCGAACTGGCCGCCGGCCAGCCTGGCCCGCCGCCGCGCGTACTCTCCGCGCGCCTCAAGATGCTCGTGGAAGAAGGCCTGGTGGAGCGGGAGATCTATTGCCAGCACCCCCTGCGCGCCGAATACCGCCTGACCGAGAAGGGCAGGAGCCTGCTGCCGGTGCTCCTGGCGATTGGCAAGTGGGGGATCGAGCACACCTTTGAATCGGAGCCGGAACTGCGGGATGAAGTCGCCCGCCGCGTCGCGGACGAAATGCCGGGAGCGCGTGCTGTTCTTGAAGAAGGAGGAATACTCTGATGGAAGCCCCAAGACAGGTGAAGGACCCGCAACCCAGCGACTACCTCGAGGTCATGAGCAAGGCCATCTTTCAGACCGGCATCTCCTGGGCGGTCGTCGAGAAGAAGTGGGAAGGGACCCGGGCAGCCTTCAAAGCGTTCCAGCCGCTGGCTGTGGCATCGCTGACAGAGAAGGAGATCAACGACCTGACCGGCGACTCGCGCATCGTCAGGAACCGCAAGAAGATCGAGGCGATCGTCGACAACGCCCGCCGCCTGGTGGAACTGGAAGAAGAGCACGGCGGGTTCCGGAAGTACCTGCGGTCCCACGGCGGTTTCGAGGAGACGGTGAAGGACCTGCGTAAGAACTTCCGCTTCCTGGGCGAAACCGGGTGCTTCTACTTCCTCTACGTCGTCGGGGAGCCGGTGCCGGAATACCAGGAATGGTGCCGCTCGCGCGGCGTAACGCCGGTGCATGCCTGACCTGCCGCCCCTGGCCGGACGGGTGATCGAGGCCTACGGTGGAGAGGGCCGCTGGCGCACCGCCTCGGCCATTGAATGTCGGCTTTCCGCGTACGGCTGGGCGTTCCGGCTGAAGATGCGGCCCTCAATGAAGGACGTCAGGATGCGGGCTCCTGTGTGGGAGCCTCGCATTGAGATGGAGCCGTGGGGCCGCCCCGATCGCAGGGCGGTGCTGCAGGGCGGCTCGGTGTACGTCGAGTCCGCCGGCAATGTCGTCTCCATGCGAGAGAATGCCGGTCGCTATTTCCCCGGCGGCCGGAGAACATTCCGCTGGGACGAGCTGGACCAGGTCTATTTCGCCGGCTACGCCGCCTGGAACTACCTTGTGTTCCCGGCTCTGCTGCTGCGCGAAGACATTGGCTGGCGGCAGGTGGGCGATTCGACGCTCGAAGCGACATTTCCGGCCGCGCTGCCGACCCATTCGGCAGTCCAGCGGTTTCACTTCGATCCGGGAACCGGCCTCTTGCGTCAGCACGACTACACTGCCGAGGTCTTCGGCGGCTGGGCGAAGGCGGCGAACGTCGTCCTCGCTCACGGTGAAGCGGATGGCGTGCCATATCCATCGACGCGCCGGGTCACGCCCCGCCGGCCGGACGGCAGGCCGCGCGGTTTTCCGCTGCTGGTAGGCATCGAGATCTCCGATTGGCGGCTGACGTGACTGAACGGGTCCGGTGCGCCTGGGCGAGGGGGGGCAGCGAACTGATGCTTCGCTACCACGATGAGGAATGGGGCGTTCCCGTTCACGACGATACGACGCACTTCGAGTTCCTTACGCTTGAGGGCGCACAGGCGGGGTTGAGCTGGAACACGATTCTGAACAAGCGCGAGGGCTACGGGAAGGCATTCGCGGGATTCGACTGGGAGAAGGTGGCCCGATTCGGCGAGCGCGATGTCGAACGCCTGCTCGCGGACGCGGCGATCGTTCGCAACCGCCTCAAAGTGCAGAGCGCGGTGGTCAACGCCCGGGCGTTCGAGCGCGTCCGGGAGGAATTCGGATCATTCGACGCCTATGTCTGGCGGTTCGTGGAAGGCTCACCCATCAACAACGCCCGTAAGAGCATCCGCGAAATACCGGCGTCAACACCGGAATCCAACGTGGTCAGCAAGGACCTCAAAGCCCGCGGCTTCAAGTTCGTCGGGACTACGATCGTCTACGCTTACATGCAGGCCACCGGGCTGGTGAACGACCACGAGGTGACTTGCTTCCGCTACCGCGAAGTGTGAGGTGGGCCGTCCGGGTACACTTTAGGCGTGGCCATACCCGGTAAGACCCTGCATACCCTCGAATACGACAAGGTAATCGACCGCCTCGCCCGGCACTGCAGCACCGACGGCGGCCGGACCCTGGCACTTGCCCTGTTGCCGGCCGACGGCTATGCGGAGGTGCTGCGGCGGCAGCGGCTGACGGCGGAGGCGAGGCGCCTCCTGGAATTGAAGCCGAACGCCACTCTAAACGGGGTTCGTGACATTGCGAGCGTCGTGCATCAGGCAGCACTGGACCGCATCCTGGAGACCTCCGAACTCCTCGATGTCCAGTCAACGCTGGATGCCGCTCGTGTGATGCATGAGACGGTCGACAAGCTCCGGGTCTACATTCCGTTCATCGCAGAAATCGCCGATGGGATTGGAGACTTCAAGGAGGTCACTTCAGCGATCGGCAAGGCGATCAACGGCAAGGGCGAGGTCCTCGATTCAGCATCCCCGGCGCTCGCGACTCTGCGTCGTGAGTCGCGCGTCGTCCATGACCGACTCCGGGCCCGGCTGGAGCAGATCGTCGCCTCCCGGAGCGCGGCGCTGCAGGAACCGATCGTGACCGTGCGAGACGGCCGGTACGTGATTCCCGTGAAGGCTGAGTTGCGGTCGCAACTGCCCGGGATCGTCCATGACGTGTCATCGTCGGGGGCTACGGTCTTCCTGGAGCCGCTGGAGGCTGTGGAGGTGGGGAACCGCTGGCGGGAGATGCTGGCGGAAGAGGAGCGCGAGATCGCCCGAATCCTGCACCAGCTGTCGATGTTGGTGGGAACGCGCGCCGAGGAGATCGCGGCCGCACTGGACGCCCTCGCGCGGCTGGATCTCCTGATCGCCATCGCCCGGCTGGGTGAGGCCATGAAGGCCGGCCTTCTTCCCCACGATCCGTCTGGCGAGGAGAGTGCCGACCAGGCGTGGCTCACGATGGAACCGGGCTCCCTGTACCTGCGCAATGCCCGCCATCCACTGCTCGGAGAGGACGTGGTGCCGATCACGGTGTGGCTGGGTGAGGGCGGTCCGCAGGCTGCCGGAATTTTCCCGACGGCAGGTCCCGAAGGCTTCACGGTGCTGCTGATAACCGGGCCGAACACCGGCGGCAAGACTGTGGCGCTGAAGACGGTCGGACTGCTGGCGCTCATGGCTCAAGCCGGCCTCTGTGTCCCGGCTGATGCAGACTCGCGCCTGCCGGTCTTTGACGCGGTGTACGCGGACATCGGCGACGAGCAGTCAATCGAGCAGTCGCTGTCGACGTTCAGCTCCCATATGAAGAACATCATCTCGATAATCAACTCTGTTACGCACCGTTCACTGGTGCTGCTGGATGAGCTGGCGGCGGGCACGGATCCGGTCGAGGGGTCTGCGCTCGCCAGGGCGATCCTCTCGCACTTGATGAAGGTCGGCGCACTCACGGTCGCGACAACCCACCACGGCGAACTCAAGGCGTTCGCGCACTCCACCCCCGGCATAATCAACGCGTCCGTGGAGTTTGACGCTGAAAGCCTGTCACCTACTTATCGCCTCCATATTGGCCTTCCCGGACAGTCAAACGCGCTTGCCATCGCCGAACGCCTGGGAATGCCAGAGGCGGTCCTGGGCGAAGCCCGCGGCGGGATCGATCCCGACCGGTTGGCCGTCGAGTCAATGATCAGCGATCTGCACCGGCACCGGGAGGAAGCGGAGGCAGGCGCCGAGGCGCAGAGGATCGCTGCTTCCGAAGCGGAGCGGGCACGCTCACGCGTCACGAAGGAGCTGCAGTCGCTGGAAGCGAACAGGAGCCGTCTGATTGAACAGACACGCCGTGAGATGGAGAACGAACTCCAGCAGGCACGGTCTCGCCTCCGTGATGCTATGAAGCAGCTTGAGAAGGCGGAGCGCTTGACCGTGTTCGAGCGGGCCGAGGCCATAGAGTCCGCCCGACAGGAAGTCGAGCAGGTTGAGACCTCGGTGAAGCGCATCCAGCGCCGGGAACGGAAGCGCCGGAGGGGTCCGCTTCCGGCTATCGAGCCGGGCGACAGGGTGTTTCTCCACGATGTCCCCACCCCCGGGGAAGCGATGTCGGCGCCGGATGCGTCCGGAGAGTTCGACTTGAAACTGGGCGACCTGCGCGCCCGCATCCACCTGCGCCAGGTCGCGGATGTGCAAAAGGCCGCGGCCGAACCGGCTCCGCGCCCTCAATACACCGCGCCTGCAATGCCGCAACTACCGCCTGAGCTTGACCTGCGGGGCATGACGGTTGATGAGGCCCTGTCTCTTGTCGACCAGCGGCTCGACGAAGCTGTCCGTTCGGGCGTCGCCGAGATGCGAATCATCCACGGCAAGGGCACGGGCGCGCTTCGGGCCGCGGTTAGGGATTTGCTCCGCAAACACACCCTCGTGCGTGGTCAGGCCCCTGCGGAACAGCGCGCCGGCGGGGATGGCGTCACTATCGTGGAATTGACGGTCTGAAGTGCGGAAGGACCGGCCTCTACGCCCGATTGACGGGAAGGAGATTGACCTGCACGGGATGATCGTGGACGATGCGCTGCTGCGCCTTTCAGTGGAGATCAACGATGCCATTCGGTTCCGCGAGCGATTTATCCGCATCAACCACGGCAAGGGTACCGGCACGCTGCGGTCCGCCGTCCGCGATATGCTGGCCCACCACCCAACGGTCGTTCGCTTCTTCCCCGCGTCGCCCAATGCCGGCGGAGAAGGCGTGACGGTCGTCGAACTCGCGGTGTAGCATCAACAGCGACATGCCCGACCCGTTTCTCGCCTCCGCGCGCCACATCCTGGGGGACTACCTCGACGAGTTCCGGTCCGCCGTCCAGGGCCTTCCGGACGAAGCCGTCAACTGGGCGCCGGCGGGAGAGGACACAAACTCAGTCGCGGTCCTTCTCACCCACACGCTGAACAGCACTCGCTCTTGGCTCTGCATCGCGGCCGGCGCTCCCCTGCCTGAGCGAGATAGGGATCCGGAGTTCGTCGCGCGGGCACACAACGCCGGCGAACTCCTCGCCCTCATCGACGACCTCGGCGGTCAGATCCTGGGGCTGCTGGACGGCGCGGGCGAAGTTAACTGGGCGGAAAACCGCCGCGCGCTCATCCCGCCGGACCCTGACCTCCCGCCTTACATACCGGCGGCCTATGCACTCCTTCACGCGGTAGAGCACTTCAGTCAGCACGTCGCCCACGTAACTCTAACCCGGCAGCTCTGGGACGCACGCTGAGGGCGTAGTTCCGGGGACGGCTGCTGTGCGGATTGGCACGATGATGCGTAACAACCTTCTCCCGCCGGGCCTATGATCGCGGTTCTCGCCGGCGGTGTGGGCGCCGCCCGCTTCATCCAGGGGCTTGTGGCAGCGCATCCGCCTTCCGACATTACGGTTATTTCGAACGTCGGTGATGACGCCGAGTTCTTCGGCCTGCATGTCTCGCCGGACATTGACATCGTCCTCTACCACCTTGCCGGCCTGGCAGATGAGGAGCGCGGCTTTGGCGTCAAGGGCGACACGTTCAACGTGCTCAAGGCGATGGGCCGCTACGGGTACGACACCTGGTTTCAACTTGGAGATCGCGACCTCGCCACCTGCATCACCCGCACGCATCTCCTCCGCAAGGGCAAATCGCTGGCGGAAGCCACCGCCGAGCTGGCCACGGCTTTGCTCGTCCCCGTGGCGATAACGCCCGTTACGAACGACCGGCTGCGGACAAAGATCCGCACCGACGACGCCGTGGTGGACTTCCAAGAGTACTTCGTTAAGCGGCGGACGGAAGGTCACGCTTGGGAGATCAGTTTCGACGGCGTGGAGGCGGCCGCCCCCGCCCCGGGTGTGATCCAGTCAATCAGGATGGCACAGGCGGTCCTCCTGACCCCCTCGAACCCGCTTGTCAGCATCGGCCCTATCCTGGCGGTCCCGGGCGTGCGAGAGGCGCTCCGCGACACGGCCGGTTTGGTGGGCGCCGTCAGCCCAATCGTCGGCGGCAAGACCTTGAAGGGTCCCGCCGACCGTATGCTGCGCGACAAGGGGCTGGAGGCGAGCGTTGTTGCAGTTGCCCGGCTCTACAAGGACTTCCTTGATGTTCTGGTTATCGACACCGTCGACGCAGAACTTGCCCCGGCGATCGAGGAACTGGGTGTGCAGGCCGTCGTGACGGACACGATAATGAGCACCATGGAAAAGAAGACTGAGTTGGCCCGCACCCTGCTGGACGCTCTCAACGTAACGTGATCCACGCACTGGTGCCGGCCAAGACTCTGGCCGAGGCCAAGGGCCGGCTGGCGTCTGCGCTCTCGGCTATTGAGCGCCGCGATCTCGTCCTGGCGATGCTCCAGGATGTGCTCGGCGCCCTCATGAACGTCCGGGCGATCACCGGTGTCTCCGTTGTAAGTCCGTCCCGGGAAGTTCTGGAACTCGCGGCCCGTCTAGGCGCCCAGCCGATCGCCGAGACGGCGGACGTTCGCGGCATGAACCAGGCGCTCAACCGCGCCGTCAGCGCGCTGTCGCCGCCGCCCGGCGCCGTGCTCGTGGTGCTGGGCGATCTGCCGGAGGTTACTCGCGATGACATCGGACGGCTTCTGGCCGCCATGCCGGAGCGTGGAGTCGCCGCGGCGCCTTCGAGCGACGGCGGAACCAGTGCCCTCGCGCTTCGCCCGCCCGGGGTCATCCCGTTCCGGTTTGGCCGGGAGTCGTTTGCGGCCCACAGGCGGGAGGCCCGGCGTGCCCGGGTGGAATTCCGAGTAGTCCGGCTGCCTTCCCTGTCCCGGGACATGGATACACCCGAGGACCTGCGGGAGCTGCTTACCCGCCCGGAGACAACAATGACTCAGCAGCTTCTCGCTCGCCTGGGTCTCGCAGATCGCCTGGTGATCGCATGAGCACGGAATACCGGCCGGTATCGGACGTCATCCTGCATCGGCGCTCCGTGCGAAACTTCGCCCCGGATCCGGTACCACCTTTGATTGTCAGGGAGCTGGTGACCCTCGCCTGTGCTGCACCGGCGCCGCATCACTTGCGCCCGTGGCGGTTCGTCCACGTGGCCTCGGCTGACGGTCGCGAGCGACTTGCCGACGCGATGGGCGAGGCGTGGCTGCAGGACCTGGTGAGCGTGAACCGGCCGGTCGTAGAAATCGACAGGCTCATCGCTCGCTCGCGGGACCAGATTATGAATGCGCCGGCCCTGCTTGTCGCTGGTTTCACGCTCGACGGGGTTCAGCCCTGGGCCGACGAGGCGCGGCGCCGGGCCGAGCGAGACATGTTCGTCCAGAGCCTGGGGGCGGCGCTCCAGAACATCCTGCTGGCCGCGTTCGAGCGGGGGATCGTGGGCTACCTGAAGGGCGCGCCCCTGTTCTGCGCGGACGCCGTTCGTGACGCTCTCGACCTGCCCGCAGACTGGCACCCGGCGTTCCTCGTGCTGCTCGGTTTCCCGACAGTTGGCGGTCGTCCGCAGGAGCGAGCGCCGGCAAGAATCGAAGACTTCCTGATCGAGCGGTGAATGCCTCACGTAAGCACCAACGGTATCAGCACGTATTTCGAGGATCGGGGAAATGGCCCTCCCGTGGTATTGGTGCACGGGCACAGCGCGGACCTGAGTACGTGGCGCTACCAGATCGATGATCTTGGGCAAGCCGGGTTCCGTGTCATCACGTACGACGTTCGCGGGCACGGGCGAACCGATGTGCCGGCCACGGGATACACCTGGGACAACTACGCCGGGGATCTCGCTGACCTCCTGGATGCGCGCGACATTAAGGTTGCGCACCTGGTCGGCTCGTCGATGGGCGGTGCGATCGCACTCAAGTTCACCGTCGATTACCCCTCGCGGGTGGCGTCGCTCACGCTGGTGGACAGCGCCCTGCCGGGGTTCAGCTACAGCCCTGAGTTTAGCGCCGAACTGGAGGAACTTGTTGCCGCCGTGCAGGCCGAGGGGGTGCCGCGGGCATTCGAGCGGATCTGGCTGAACCACGCCTTCTTCGACGGTGTCCGTCGCCACCCGGACCGGTTTGCTGAACTGCGAGAGGTTGTGCTGGCCTACCAGGCGCCGGAGTACCGCGCGGACTACGAGGGCGAGCCGGGTTACGAGCAGCCTGATCTGGTCTCACACCTGCACGAGATCCCGGTGCCGGCGCTGGTGGTGGTCGGCGAGCGCGACATCGAGGATTTCCGCCTCATCGCTGAGCTGATGGCCGAGGCGATTCCGAATGCCCGAAGTGTCGTTCTCGACGGTTGCTGGCATCTGCCCAGCATCGAGAAGCCGGAGGTGTTCAATCCCCTCCTGATCGGCTTCCTGCGGACGGCGCCGGACCGACGGTAGCGGTGCCCGGCCCTGTGCTACGCTGAGCCGCGACTGAACACGAGGGAGGCACCTATGGACGTTTTCGAAGCGATGTACACGCTCCGCGCGATGCGGCGGTTGAAGCCCGATCCCGTGCCGGAGGAACTGATATGGAAGGTGCTGGATGCGGCGATCCGCGCGCCATCCGGCGGCAACCGGCAACCCTGGAGTTTCGTGGTTGTCACAGATGCCGCGAAGAAACGGCGAATCGGGGAGTGGTACCTGGATGGCTGGGAGAAATCGTATGGCTCCATGCGGGACGCAGCGCTGGCGAACCCGGCAGGTGCTGCGACGTTCCGCTCGGCCGATTATCTGGCGCGAAACATCGCGGGCGTGCCGGTCCTGATCTTCCCCTGCGTCGACCCGGCCGGTGTAGCCGCCGTCTCGGGTGCTGGCGCGAACATCTTCCCTGCGGTGCAGAACTTAATGCTGGCCGCGCGGGCTCTTGGCCTCGGTACCACCCTTACCACCCTGCACAAGACGCATGACGATGAGGTGAAGGCGCTGCTGGGCATCCCGGCGAATCTGGAGTCGGTTGCGATGATCCCGATGGGTTGGCCGCTCGGCAAGTTCGGCACCGGTCAGCGGCGCCCCGTAGAAGAAGTGACGCACTGGGACTCGTGGGGAGCGCAACGCAGCCCGGGGGTGTGATCGTCCGGCCGGTGAGCCCTGGTGACTTCGCGCCGCTGGCGCGGCTCGACCTGCGGTATCCCACCGCGCGCTATCTGCACATCGAGCGAGCCGGCTCGCCGCCTCAGATGACGTTTCGGCTGGTATGGCGGACGCGCGGGTCCGGCGAAAGGGCATATGCGCAATACGATCAGGAGTGGCTTCGCGGTGCGGCGGCTCGCGCTGATTTCTTCGCCGTGGCCGAGGTGGACGCGAAGCCGGTCGGCCTGGCGATCGCCGTTCTGCCGGGATGGACGAATGCCGCCGAGATCACGGACCTGCTTTTGGAGCTATAGAATCTGGGCATGGGCGACGACTTCGCTCGAGCATTCGTCTCGTTCTTCGTCATGATCGATCCCGTCGGGAACCTCGTGGTGTTCCACCTGATGACCTCCCGTATGTCGTCGCGCCAGCAGGTGCAGGTGGCACTGCTCGCGGCCGCCACGGCCGGCCTGATGCTCGTGTTGTTCGCTCTGGTCGGCCTGGAGGTCCTGGACTTCCTGAACATCTCAGAGCCCGGATTCCGCATCGCCGCGGGCCTGTTGCTGCTCATCCCGGCGTATCGCATGGTGTCGCAGGGCGCGTTCTACGAACCAGCGGCCGAAGCCGCGCCGGCGCCGCCCGATATTGCCCTGGTGCCGTTCGCAACCCCACTCATGGCGGGGCCCGGCGCGCTTGCCGCAGCGGCCTCACTCTCCGACCAGCTCGGTGAAGCGGAGACGATCGCGGGCTTCTCGTCTGTGCTGGCGATCTCCTTTGTGGCCTACGTTGCGTCCCACCGGCTGTTCGGCCTGTTCGGCGCCTCCGCGTTCCGCCTGATGACGCGCCTGGTGGGAATCCTCCTGGTCGCGATAGCGGTGGACTTCATCGTTGGTGGCCTCCAGGAATCGTTCCCGGGGTTAACAAACTAGACGCAATCAAACCCGCGCCCGTCTCGGCGCCAGCAGAACGTCACTTGACCCTCGACCCTCGACCCTCGACCCTGAATCCTATGAAGGTTCGCACCCGCTACGCTCCCTCGCCCACCGGCGAGCCCCACCTCGGAAACATCCGCACGGCGCTTTATGCCTGGCTTTTGGCCCGCCACCACGGCGGGACGTTCATCCTCCGCATCGAGGACACGGACCAGAAGCGCCAGGTCGGCGGCGGAGTGGAAGCGCAAATGTCTGCCCTCCGCTGGCTGGGTCTCGAGTGGGACGAGGGGCCGGACGTTGGTGGCGCCTTCGGTCCGTACGTGCAGTCGCAGCGGCTGGAGATCTACGCCCAGCACGCCGATCGGTTGCTCCGTAACGATCATGCCTACTTGTGCTACTGCTCCCCTGAGCGGCTGGAACAGGTCCGCCATGAGCAGCAGGCGCGGCGCGAGCCTCCCCGGTATGACCGGTTCTGCCGCAGCCTGGCGCCGGAGCAGCGAGAGGATTTCGAGGCGCAGGGTCTGACGCCGGTTATCCGGTTCAAGACCCCGCTCAGCGGTGAGACGGCGACCCATGACGTGCTGCGTGGCAGCGTCGTCTTTCAGAACGACACGCTGGACGACTTCGTCCTGGTGAAGTCAGATGGCTACCCGACGTACCATCTTGCGGCGATCGTCGACGATCACCTGATGGAGATCACGCACGTGATCCGGGGTGAGGAATGGCTGCCCAGCGCTCCCCGGCACTTCCTGGTCTACCGGGCGTTTGGCTGGAAGCCGCCCCTGATCGCCCACGTATCGCGGATCCTCGGACCAGACCGCGCGAAGCTGTCCAAGCGACACGGCGCGCACTCCGTCCTCGAGTACCGGGAGCAGGGCTATCTGCCCGACGCCGTAATCAACTTCCTCGCGCTCCTCGGCTGGTCCCTGGACGACCACACGGACATAATCTCGCGCCAGACCCTGGTTGAGCACTTCGATCTGAAGCGCCTCATCCCAAACCCCGCAGTCTTCAACGCGGAGAAGCTGCTGTGGATGAACGGCGTCTACATCCGGGAGATGGATGCGGACGGCCTTGCGGCGGCCGTGCGCCCGTACCTAGAAGATGCGATCGGGGGGCGGGTGGACATGGAACTGCTCGGGAGGGTCATCCCCCTCGTGCGGGAGCGGATCAAACTGCTAAACGAAATCGTCGACATGGCCGATTTCTTCTTCACCGATGGCCCACTCGCGTACGATGTGGCCACGCTGCTCGGAAAGAAGTTCGCCGGCCGGTTGGAGGATGCCTTGGGCGCCCTGGATCGGGTCATTGGACGCGCGGAGGCCGTTGAGGTCTGGACGCACGAGGCACTGGAGGACGCTATTCGCCCTTTGGCCGAAGAGGCCGGGGTCAAGGCTGGAGACCTATTCGGCCTGGTGCGTGTGGCCGTGACGGGTAAGACGGCCACCCCTCCCCTGTTCGAGACGATGGAAGTGCTCGGCCGCGAGACGACGCTCGAACGGCTCCGCTCGGCCAGGGCGCGGCTGGCAGCCGCGGCGGGCTAAGCGGCGCCGGGTGTGACGCTCTCGAGGGCCGCACGTACGACCAGGCGGCGGTTGTACTCACCCCCGAACACAGGGTCGTTCGTGTCCGAGTAGACCCCATCGCAGGTGATGATCGTAATGACGTCGTCCGGTGTCCCCTTCATCACGTTCAGTGAATCGGGGTCGTTGGGGTCGACCTGGAAGACATCGGTGACACGGTAAACAAGCAAAGTGCCATCGTCGCCCTTCAACTGCACCCGGTCGCCCGCAACCACTGAACTGAGATTGTAGAACACGGCCTGGCCGTTCCAGGTCACATGCCCCGCGAACACGGCGTTGCTGCCCGTGCCCGGCTTTGCCGAGAAGTCGTACCAGGCGACAATCCTGGCCGCGTTGGCGTCGACCGGCACCTCCGGCACGGCGTTTTCGTCAAGACCGAACGTCTGGACTGGCGCGTCAACGCCGAGCTTGTCGATGATCATGGTGAACGGTGCATCGCCCAGCGGCGGTGTGGGCACCGGTGTGGGCGTCGCGGAGACGGGGGTGGCAGTCGCGTACGGTGTCGGCAGGTTGCCCACGTCGATCACCGGCACGTCGGAACCTTCCTCTTCTCCACCCGATGTCGTCATCTGGTAGACGCCGACGCCGAACAAGGCCGCGCCCACGAAGAATGCGGCGATACCTGCTCCGAGGAGCATTCGCCGCGGTCCGCCCAAGCTTGAAAGCCTCATGTCTATGTCCGATTCGTCCTGCCTTTATTATAAGGGGGTTTAACGGCCCTGCTAACGTAGACGATCGCGGCGGCCAAAAGGATGCAAATGCCAAACGATACGATCACCGCGGTTTCAGGAATCACGGCGGGACACTGGACCCACGAGACCGGGCTGACCGGCTGTACCGCGGTACTGGCTCCCGCCGGCGCCATCGCGTCGGTGGACGTGCGCGGCGGCGCGCCGGCCACCCGGGAAACCGATCTCCTGCGCTCGGGCAACCTGGTCGATCGGGTTCACGGGGTGATGCTGTCCGGCGGCAGCGCCTTCGGCCTGGACACGGCGTCGGGCGCGATGCGCTGGCTGGAGGAGCGGGGCCATGGGTTCCCGGTCACCGCCGGCGTTGTCCCCATCGTGCCCGCAGCTTGCCTGTACGATTTCACTATCACGGAGGGCAAAGTCCGGCCTGACGCGTCGGCTGGGTACGATGCCTGCCGGTCCGCGTCGTCGGACCCCGTGGTCTGTGGGAGCGTTGGTGCGGGCGCCGGCGTGACCGTTGGCAAGGCGCTCGGCGCCGAACGGGCGATGCGCGGCGGGCTTGGAAGCGCCGTGGAGCAAGCGGCTTCGGGTGTACAGGTCGGTGCCGTGGTCGCCGTGAACAGCTGGGGAGAGGTCCTGGACCCCGCGAACGGCTCTGTCGTGGCCGGTGTGCGGGCCGAACTGCGCGGTGAATTCCATTCGTCGATCGATGTCCTGCGCGACCGGGCCTCCGCCTCTCCCTTCGCCGCGGCGGAAAACAGCACCCTGGCGGTTGTCGCCACGGACGCAGGTCTGACGAAGGACCAGGCTCAGCGGCTGGCAGTCATGGCTCAGACCGGCCTTGCCCGGACTATCCGGCCGGTTCACACCCCGGTAGACGGCGATATCGTGTTCGCGCTGGCTACGTGCGAAAGTGACGCGGACGTGGACGTCATGCAACTCGGAGCGCTGGCAGCGCGCGCGGTCGAGAGGGCGGTCCTGCGGGCAGTGCGTGAAGCTGTGTCTCTTCCCGGCCTGCCGGCGGCCCGGGATTGGGCATCGGACGGTAGATAGCGCCGGGGCCGACCTTAACCGAATCTTTACCCAGACAACCTTGCCCTTCACCGCCCTGTTCACCCTCGTTGGCGACACTTGACTCAGGCGTCACAGGGACCCGGCCGTGCCGGAGCCGGAATCAACCCCTGGCGGGGCCAAAAGGGAGGGTTCGAGACATGGGAATCATGAGGGAATTACTGGGACGGGAACGCAGGAACGGAGACACCCCCTCGTTCGGGCGCGAAGGCCCTTCGGCCTCTGCGCAGTTGTTCGTGCTTCTGCCGGACCACGCCGGGGTCGCAAGCTATCAGTTGAACTGCTTTTCATCTGCCGGATCCGCCGAACTGTTCGTTGACTCCGTCCTTCGGGGCAACCTCCCGCACGGTTCGGTGCTGTTCTGGGGGCTTCAGTGGGATCCCGGCGGCGCGCAGGCGGAGGCGCTCGTCCTGATCCGCGACACCTACCGGGGCGTTGTCTACCCGTTCTCGTTCGCTGATCTCGATTCGGCTCACGAGTTCGTACGCCACGAAATTGAGCGCGGACTGGACATCCAGCACGTCATGCTCTACTGGGCGCTTCCAGCGCGATTGGAAGCCGACTTCTGGGGTCGGGCGTCAATAAGCCCGGCGTCACCCCCGGTTCGCCCGCGGGGCCTTCTGGGCGCGTCTCCCGACACCGGCGCAGGGGAGCCGGCGGTGCGGATAATCCATTTCGAAGGTGCCTCTCAACGCGTCCGGGCAAAGGCCGCTTCGCAGACTGCCTGGGGTAACTTCTTCCTGGCGCTGGAAGAGGCCCTGGACGCCCGGGCTGTCAGGGAGGCTTCGGGCAAGGTTGTCTGGAGCCGTGCGGCCCGTGCGCTAGCGGAGGCCGCGGAACTTCATTGTCTCGCCGACAGGGATCGCGCCGCGCGTCAGATCTGGTGGAACGTCGGCGTTGCGTTGGCAGACGCGCATCACGCGAATTCGCTTGAACAGCGAGCGGCGGCCTCGCGGACCTGGCGCTCCATCTCTTACGCGCTGGAGTCCGCTCTGGCCGCAAAAGCTGCGCGCGATGAGTGGCTGCGTGGGTGCTGGCGCAATGCAACAGCCGCGCTTGCCGAAGCAACTCAGTCGAATCTGAGAAGGGCTGCTCTGAACGCATGCTGGCAGGTCGCGACCGAAGAGCTTGGCAGCGCCGCGACCGCTCGGGCGTACCACTCAGCCGCGTGCCTGGCCTGGCGGAATGCCACGTCCGCGATCGCGGAGGCGGCCGAAGTGGAGATGGCCGTTCGTGAGTCGAACAGGAGGCGCTGGCACGTCATCTGTGTCGCGGCCGCCGAGGCTGCGGAACTCGCCACCTTCCGTGCCACCGCGAGCGAGGCCTGGCTCAGCATCGCCTCCGCGCTCGCCGAGGCCTGCGAAGCGGCGCGCCGGTACCGCCGTGCGGTCAACGCCTGGCGCAACATCAGCGGCACGCTGGCGGAGGCCGGAAGTGAGTGCAGGCGCCGGGAAGACGAGAGGGTCATGTGGCACACTCTGTCCCGCGCGGTCCTGCAGGCGCTAGTCGCGGACGCCAAACTGCGGATCGCTCGCACAGAGGATGACTACGAACTGATGGCGGCCGTTGACAGTGCCATCGCGGGAAACGGTGCGAGTTCCGGCGGAAGCGGGGAGCCGGTTCGTCCACGGGCGCCTTACTCCTGGCCGACAACCTGGCGGATGCGCGACGACGACTCCATCCACGGCTTCAGCTCCTGAACGGCAACCCGAAAACCCGCGAAGCGGCTAACGCTGGCACTTTGGGCAGAAGTGGGTGCTTCTGCCCGCGACCTTGACCCGCCTGATTAGCGTGCCGCACTCGAAGCACGGCTGGCCCGTCCGCCTGAAGACCTTGACCTTCAGGTGATGGGTGCCCTCGTTGCCCTTCCCGTCAACATAATCGCTGAAGCTTGATCCCCGGTCGCCCAACGCTTCATGCAGGACGGCGATGACGGCGGCATGGAGCTTCGCACCCCCTGGGGCGCTGACGCGGTTTGCGGCCTTGCGCGGGTCGACGCCGGCAACGAAGAGCGCTTCATCCGCGTAGATGTTGCCGACGCCGGCCAGCACGGTCTGGTCCAGCAACACCGACTTGACCGGTGCCTTGCGGCGCTTGAGGTGCCGCCGGAAGTGGTTGAGATCGAATTCGTCATCCAGCGGCTCCGGACCGAGGTCTGCCTTCACCAGCGCCCAGTCGTCGACCAGCCACATAGTCCCGAACTTGCGCAGGTCGTTGAAGCAGAGCCACGTCCCGTCGTCGAGCGAGAACGAGGCTCGCAGGTAATCTTCGTCCGCGCACCGGACGGCCTGGTGCCTGAGGCGGCCCGTCATCCGCAGGTGGACGACCCACATCATGCCGGCGTCCAGGTTGAAGATCAGGTACTTGCCGCGCCGCGAGACGTCCTGGATCACGCGGCCCGGCAGCGCCCGCTCGAACTCCTCCGGCGGCAGCAGTTGCACTAAGCGCGGGGCGTTCTCGGAGATCCAGGCGCTGGTGATCGTGCGGCCCTTGACGAGAGGCAGCAGGTCGCGGCGGATCGTCTCGACCTCCGGTAGCTCCGGCATGTCCAAAGGCTCGCCCGGCGCGGGGTCCGAAGTCAACCGCAGACCCGGCCGGTTTGTTTGGCAATTATGCCTTCTCCCAGCGCGGCGGAGGCGGTAACCTGTTACCTGAACTCACCCCCACCTACAGCGAGGCGTCATCATGACTCAGCAGAAGAGCCGCACAGTCAACCTCCGGATCCCCGGCCCCACTCCCGTCCCGGACGACATCCTGGAGGCCGTCGGCCGGCCGATGGTCAACCACCGCGGCCGCGAGTTCGCGGGGATAATCAAGCGGGCGGCGGAGCGATTGAAGGACTTCTTCCTCACGAATCAGGAAGTGATGCTGCTCTCATGCTCCGGCACCGGCGGCCTCGAGGCGGCCGTGGTCAACGTCCTCTCACCCGGTGACAAGGTGCTGGCGGTGAGCATCGGCGCCTTCGGCGAGCGGTTCGCGACGATCGCCGAAAACTACGGTGCCACGGTCACGATGCTCCCGTACGAGTGGGGGCAGGCAGCCCACGCCGACGACGTGCGGAAGGCGCTCCAGGCCGAGCCGGACATCAAGGCCGTGCTCGTCACCCACAACGAGACCTCTACCGGCGTCACGAACCCGCTCGCCCAGATCGCCGAGGTCGCGCGCGAGGCGGACAAGCTGGTCCTCGTCGACGCTGTGAGCAGCCTTGGTGCGATCCCGCTCGAGATGGACGCCTGGGGGCTCGACGTCGTCGCCACCGGCTCGCAGAAGGGCTGGATGGTGCCGCCCGGACTCGCCTTCGTCGCGATGAGCGAGCGGGCATGGAAGGCGCACGAGACGGCGAAGATGCCGCGCTTCTACTTCGACCTCGCCAAGCACCGCGACTCGCAGGCCAAGGGCCAGACGCCGTTCACACCGACCATGTCGGTCTTCTTCGGCCTGGACATTGCGCTGGAGCGGATGGCCGTCGAGGGACTGGAAGGCATCTTCACGCGCCACCGCAACATCGCCAACCAGACGCGCGCGGGTGTGAAGGCGCTGGGCCTCGAACTGCTCTGCCAGGACGAGCGCTTCGCTTCAGACACGGTGACCGCGGTGAAATGCCCCGAGGGGATCGACGTGGGCGAGCTGCGCAACCTGATGGAGGACGAGTACAGCATCGTGCTGGCCGGCGGGCAGGCTAAACTCAGCGGCAAGATCTTCCGCATCGGCCACCTCGGCCTCGTCGAGGAGCAGGACATCCGCGAGACGCTGGACGCACTAGAGGAGGCGCTGGGGAAGCTAGGGTTTAAGGCAGCTTAGCTCGCCTCACCCACCTCAACCCGGAACTCCTCGATCACCGGGTTCGCCAGCAGCTTCTTGCACATCTCCGTCGCCGCTGACTCGGCCGCGGCCTTGTCCGGCGCGTCCAGCCGCACCTCCATGTACTTGCCGGCCCGGACAGACTGGACGGCCGCAAAGCCCAGCGACTTCAGGGCGCCCTGGATCGTCAGCCCCTGTGGGTCGTTTACCGTGGGCTTGAGGGTGACGTATACGCGCGCCAGGTAGCTCACGCCGGATACCCCGCGTCGGCCTTGTTCTTCGCGATCTGCTGCATGTGGTCCATCGAGTGCAGGCGCTGAAAGGCGATCCACTCGAGGATGTTGAGCTTGCCGAACATCGGGTGCGGGAACTCCTCCTGCAGGTGCTCGTTGTCCTCCAGTGACCGTGTCAGCCCGACGATCTCCCCGAAAATGGCGGATAGCCGGTCTCGCATCTCGGGCACAGTCGCCGCGGGCGGCGCTTTACCCTGCGCCGCGAGCTTCTCCTCGTCCACCTCCAGGGAGTCCAGTCTGCCGCCGGTGAGCTTCGCGACCTGCTTGTTCACGCCGGCCGTCACCTCCAGGAAGTGATTGATTACCTGCTTCGCGGACCATTCGCGCCCGGGGGCGAAGTCGGCCTGC
Organism: Chloroflexota bacterium; assembly: GCA_037441345.1. GTDB lineage: Bacteria > Chloroflexota > Dehalococcoidia > SM23-28-2 > RBG-16-64-32 > DATKKM01. Next base: position 54,045 of record JBBISJ010000006.1, on the reverse strand, counting down.
TCCTCGCTCATCCCCTCCAGCGTCTGTTGCCAGTCCGCAGCAGTGCGTTCCATCAGCGCCGCGAGAGAGTCCGTCCCCTTGCCGGCCTGGTGGCGGCAGTAGTTGACGGCCTGCGCGACGAAATCATTCTGCTGCTGTGTCATCGGCATCCTCCTTCGGAGGGAGCAATTGAACAGTCGAACAATTGAATAGATGCAGAATTGTTCAGTTGTTCCATTGTTCTATTGTTCCACTGGTCCCATGCTCTCACCTGTGACCTCGCACCTCTCCAAACCCCTCCAGGTGCCATTTCAGCGGCCGGAGAGTGATGGCGACCGCATCGAGATCCATCGTGTCCTGCGCGTAGGCGCGCCCCGCTGCCTCGCCAAGATAGCGCACGGCGACGCGCTCGCGCCAGACGTTGTCGATCGCCCCGCCGATGCGGGCAGGGCCCTCGACGGTCACCTGGAAGTAAGGCAGATCGCTCGTGAAGATGCTCAGCGCTGCGAACCCCTTCTGGGTGATGTTCTTCACCTTCTGCATCTGCCGGAACGAGGCCATCGTGAACTCGCGGCCGTCCCACTCGTACCAGACCGGCACGACGTGAGGGCGCCCTTCCGGCCGGATGGTGGCGAGCGCCGCGACGTGCGCCCCGCGCAAGAACTCCTCGACGTCCGGCGCCAGGACCGGCACGTCTATTCAAGCTCCGCGGACCGCGGGTTTCCGGAACAGTTGAGCAATAGAAGAATTGAACAGGACGGCATTGTTCTACTGTTCCATTGTTCCGATACGCTACTGTTCACATCGCAAGTCTGAGTCATCCGTGTCATCTGTGGACCATCCAACCTCTAGGCCCGGATCAGCGTCCGGCCCGTGATCCGCTCGAACGCCTCGCGATACTTCGCGGCCGTCCTATCGACGATCTCCGGCGGCAGTTCCGGCCCCGGCGGCGTCCTGTCCCAGCCGATGTCGTTCAGGTAGTCCCGCACGAACTGCTTGTCGAAGCTCGGCAGCGACCCGCCGGTGCGGTAGTGGTCCGCGGGCCAGAAACGGCTGGAGTCCGGCGTCAGCGCCTCATCGATCAGGATCACTTCATCGTCGAGCCAGCCGAACTCGAACTTGGTGTCGGCGATGATAATCCCGCGCTCGCGGGCGAAGTCCCGACCGAAGCGGTAGAGGGCGAGGGCTCGTACGCGGGTTGCGTTGGCCGCCCGCTCACCCACCAGGTCAACGACCTCGGCGTAGGAGATCGGGAGGTCGTGGCCCTCTTCTGCCTTCGTCGTCGGTGTGAAGATCGGCTCCGGCAGCTCCTGGCTCTCCTCGAGTCCGTCCGGCAGCTCGACGCCGCAGATGGCGCCCGATCTCCTGTAGTCCGCCCAGCCGGACCCGGTTATGTACCCGCGCACGACGCACTCCACGTCCAGCCGCTCAGCCTTCTTCACGACCATCGCCCTGCCGATCATCTCGCGCGGCATGTCGACCGGCACCTCGGGCACAGGGGTTCCGTCGACGACGCGGATGAAATGGTTGGGGACGATATCGCCCGTCTTCTCGAACCAGAACGCGGACATCTGGGTGAGGACGGCGCCCTTGTCGGGTATTCCCGTCGGCAGCACGACATCGAAGGCGGACAGGCGATCGGTAGCGACGATCAGCAGCTTGTCGCCCAGGTCGTAGATGTCGCGGACCTTGCCCCGTGACAGGAGTGGAAGGTCAAGGACTGATTCAGTGAGGACTGCGGTCATAAGCCCAACCTCTCAAAACTCTGGTCGACATAACGGAGGTACCAGGCCGTATCAAACAGCGATGCGAGTTCATCGCCGGACAACAGGTCAGTGACCCGCTGGTCTCCCTGCAGGAAGCCCAGGTATGGCTGCTTCGCCTCCCATGCCTTCATAGCGTTCGACTGCACGATCTTGTACGCCTCCTGCCGGTTCATCCCCTTGTCGATCAGCGCCAGCAGGACGCGCTGGCTGAACGGGAGACCGAAGCTCATCTCCATGTTGGCTGCCATGCGGTCAGGGTAGACCTGCATCCCGCGGATAACGTAGGTCATCAGGTCGAGGACGTAATCGAGCGCAATACACGCATCCGGCAACATGACCCGTTCCACCGACGAGTGCGAAATGTCCCGCTCGTGCCAGAGCGCTACGTTCTCCATCGCCGGCGCTGCGAACCCGCGGATCAGGCGGGCGAGTCCAGAGATGCGCTCACACTTCTCCGGGTTTCGCTTATGCGGCATCGACGACGACCCGGTCTGCCCCGTGGAGAACGGCTCCTCGGCCTCCAGGACCTCGGTCCGCTGCAGGTGCCTGATCTCGGTCGCGATGCGGTCCAGCGACGAAGCGATCACGCCGAGCGTCGCGATGAAATGCGCGTGGCGGTCTCGGTGTACGATCTGCGTTGAGATCGGCTCCACCAGCAGGCCCAGGCGCCCGCAGACGTCGTCTTCGAGGTCCGGCGGCACCGTGGCATGAGAACCGACTGGGCCCGAGATCTTCCCGACTGCGACCTGCTCTTTCGCGTGAACCAGGCGGTGCGAGTTCCGCCGCATCTCGTCCCACCAGCCCGCCAGTTTCAGCCCGAAGGAGATCGGCTCGCCGTGGACGCCGTGGCTGCGGCCCATCGTCGGTGTGTGCTTGTGCTCGCGGGCCCGCACGGCGATGACGTCGAGCAGAGTCTCGATGCCGGCCTGCAGGATCTCCGTCGCCTGCACCAGGCGCAGGGCGAGCGCGGTGTCCTCGACGTCGTACGAGGTCAACCCGAAGTGAACCCACCGCGACTCCTCGCCCAGTGAGTCGGCAACGGACCGCACGAAGGCGTTGAAGTCGTGGTGCATCTCGCGCTCGTACTCGCGCCATTTCTCGAGGTTGTACGAGGCGCCGCGAATCTTCGCCATGTCTTGCGCAGGGATTACGCCGCGTTCAGCCCAGGCTTCGCAGACGGCGATTTCGACCTGCAGCCACGTGTCCGCCTTGTTCTTCTCGGACCAGACGGCGCCCATCTCGGGGCGTGTGTAGCGCTCGATCATCTGGAGAGACGCAGGCCTGCGCTGTCTTGAGGGCCCTGGGCGGTGACCACGTGCCCATCTTACGGGGAACGGTTGAACAATGGAACACGGGAGTCGCTGGCTCGCCGCCACCCGTTTTCGTTGTCGTTTCGATAAGGGTGAGAATTTCGTGGGCGAACGGTATTGACTTCTTATCGCGGCGGGAGCATGCTTGTCGTTGCCTGAGCGGCCGGTGCGGTGCAGCGAAAGGGACTCGCGGGGCAACCCGGGAGATCTGGAAGCGAATCTGGCCGGCGTTCAGGCGCTTTTTGTTTTCCCCTCCGGCTGGATCATCAGCTTCGACCCCAGCTTTGCGTCAATCTCCGCGGCAAGCGAGAAATCTCGCTCGGTGAGCGCACCGACAGCGTGCGTGATGATCCGCAACGTCACCTTGTTGTAGTTGATCGTGATGTCCGGGTGATGACCGGCGCCCTCCGCGAGGTAGCCCACCGAGTTGACGAAGGCGATCGCCCGCAGGAACGTCCGGAACGTGAACGGCTTGCGCAGCCGGCCGTCGCGGATCTCCCACCCATCGAGTTCGGCGATGGCCGATTGGATCTGGGACTCAGAAAGCGGTGTGGGTTCAGGCATTGCATCCTCAGGGTATCACCGCGGAATATGCCGCATAATGGGCATTCAGGAGTCCGCCGTTGCGCATCCACGACATCACCGTTCCGCTGAGACCGACAATCCCCACCTACGCCGACGATGAGCCCGGTCCAAGGCTTCGATTCCATTCACTGATGAGTCGCGGCGACTCCGCCAACGTGAGCGAGCTTTCCCTCGGTTCGCACACCGGCACGCACGTCGACGCGCCGGACCACTTCTTGGACAACGGCGTGACAGTGGAGCAGATGCCGATCGAACACCTGGTGGGCCCCTGCCGGGTCGTGGAGTTCCCAGGCGGGTCGCACATCACCGCCGCGGACCTCGATGCGGCGCACATTCCGCCCGGCACAACCCGGCTGCTCGCGAAGACCCGCAACGCTGGCCTGTGGGACGACGATGGGTTTCACGAGGAGTTCATCGGCTTTGCGGAGGACGCAGGCGAATGGCTGACAGAGCGCGGGCTCGTCCTGGTCGGCATCGACTACATGTCCATCGAGCGGTTCCGCTCGCCGACCCACGCCGTGCACCACGCTTTGCTGGCGAAGAACGTCGTGATACTTGAGGGACTGGACCTGCGGGACGTGCCGCCCGGCGAATACACGATCGTCTGCGCGCCGCTGCCGGTGGTCGGTGCGGACGGGGCGCCCGCGCGGGTGTTCTTGCTGGACGAGACTGGCTAGAGGATCAGCGTCTGGGGTTCGCGCAGTCCTTCGATCGCCACGCGTTCGACCCCGCCGTCTCGCCAAACGTAGATCGCGCCATCCTTCTTCGCGACCGGGCGTAGCTCAACCCGAAGCGATCGCCCATCCCATTCCTCGGACGCGATCTCCATCGCGCCCTGCAGCAGGTGGAGCGTACTGCCGACGACCTGCGGATGACCGGTGGCGCGCGTGAGCCGCATCAGCTTGCAGTCGTGCGCGGGGATCGCGAGCGAGAGCACCGAACTCAGGCGCCCCAGGTACGCCTCGGCCCAGAACTCAAAGGCGTGCCACTCGCCGTCCGGAATCGGCCCCTCGACCACCGCCTCCTGGTCGCTCCAGTTGAACAGCGCCAGCATGCGGTGAGTACCGCAGTCCAGTTCCAGCACCTGCGGGACTTCGGGCCCGCTGAACAGGTCGAGCGGTACGGCGCTCTTGCCGTATACCGGGAGGAGCAACGAGATCAATTCCTGGCGTTCCGGCGTCAACTTCGTGAGATTGTCGCTGCTCAGCACCATCCCTCCCGTCATGCCGATCATGGCCGTGAGGGAGCGCACTTCGTCGAGTGTGAGCGCCGTGTCGGTTGCGCGGACGATAAGGCAGTCGGGGTCGTTCATCCAGAGGCGTCCGTGCATCCAGAACCGGTCGATGCTGTTGCGGATGCTGTTGATCGCGGCGGGGTCACTCAGCGGCGTGCGCGGGCCGGGGCGGTCGAACGCGAGCCAGTACGGCGCGGTGTCGGGGCTGACGCGTGCACCGTCCACCAGGCCGACGCTCGGCCCCTGGGGGTTGCCACAGGCCAGGATGAACCGGCCGCCCACGGCGTCGCGGATGATATCAACGCCCTTCCGGTAGGCCTGGGCCCGGGTCACGTTGGGATCGTGTCGCACACCGTCGACCGCTCCCGCAAAGATGAAGTCGATCTTCACGTAGTCGTAACCCCACTCGTCGCAGATGGTCCGGAAGACGTCGCGTAGCCACTGCTGTACGTCGGGGTGGGTCAGGTCAATGGCGTAGCAGAGCTGTCCCCAGTTCAGCGTCGCGATGGCCGGCTCACCCGTGCTGAACTTCGCGAACCAGTCCGGGTGCTCGTGGAACAGTCGCGACTTCGCTCCCGCCAGGAAAGGCGCGACCCAGAGCCCCGCCTTGTATCCCTTCGCGTGGATCTCATCCGCCAGCCATTTCATGCCGTGCGGGAACTTCTCGTTCACTGTTAGCCAGTCGCCGATCTCGGACTGGTAACCGTCGTCGATCTGGACGTATTCAACGGGGAGGCCGTCGCGGTTGGCGGCGAGGTGTTCGAGGTTTGCGATGACTTCGGCCTCGCTGACCCCCTGCCAGTAGTAGTACCAGCTGCACCAGCCGCTCGTGACCTGCTCACCTGGGGCAGCGCCCATCTCACGCCCAAGCGCGTCGCCGTACGATTCGAGGGCGGCCAGGGGACGGGTCGTGGGCTCGATGTAGAGACGCTCGGACGCGAGCGTTTCACGGTGGGCCAGGGAAACGCCGTCGGCGTACGAGGCCGCTGTCAGCTGTGACGGGTCGCGGTCGAACCAGACCTGGGATAGCTGATCCGCTGCCGAGATGAAGCCGGCGATAACGCCCCGATCGGTGGGAGAGTCGACGATCACCGTCAATAGGTCGGACACGAACCGGCCGGGCTCGGGGTTGGGCTGTGTCCCGGGGCCGATGACCGGCGGGGAGGCGTGCACGTCGTCTCCGGAACAGTCCAGGACGATCGTCGGCGACCAGCTCTGCCAGCCGTGCTTGTAGAACCGCAGCGTCTCGGCCGGGGCGCCCAGGTGAAGCGTTGCGCCGTCCATCGGCCGCATCTCCTGCACCTGCACCGGAGCAGGCGCGAGGTTCTGGACGTCGGCCTGTACCACGGCAAACGGCTGGCTTTCGTACAGGGTGACGATGAGGTGTAGCTCAGGGTCGCTATTCGAGGCCTCACGGGAAAGGAACAGGGAAACGCCTTTGCCGTGCGCGTCCTCGACATCTTTCGCCCCTGCGACCTCAAGTTCCTCACCCCGGGTCGTGAAGCGGGAACCGTCGCTCAACCGGACAGAAGCGGCCCCTCCGGCGAGGACTGTCGCGCCCCCCGCGTCAATGACGTCGTACGTACCCCGCTTGAGATACACCTCCACCCTCACCACCCCGTTGTCCAGCGCCGTCCCGTGCTCTGTCTCCTCCAGGCCGACTCGATCAGACATCTGCCACCCTCAATCCGTCGACGGCCTGGCAAACATAGGTTTCGGCGACAAGGCCAGTGCGTTCGCAGTACCGGTCGACAACGTTGATCTGGAATCGACCGATTGATTCTGTTTCCAACAGGTTCACGGTGCAGCCGCCGAACCCGGCGCCCGTCAGTCGCGCACCGATCACTCCCCGGCAGGCGCGCGAGAGATCGGCCAGCAGGTCAAGCTCGGGCGTTGAGACTTCGAACTCATCGCGCAGGCTCTTGTGTGAGTCATACATCAGGTTGCCCGCCGTCGACAGGTCGCGAGTCCTCAGGGCGTCCACCATCCTGATCACCCGCTCATTCTCGGTGATAACGTGGCGGGCCCGCTTCCTGAGCGGGTCCTGGAGTGCGGCGAGCATAGATTCGGTCGCGTCTCGCAGCGAGTCCATGCCAAGCGCCTGAGCGGCCTGGGCGCATTCCTCACGCCTCAGATTGTAGTCCGTATCGCTGAGCCGTCTCGGCACTTTTGAGTCGACGATCACGATCGCAACGGCCTCGGGCAGTGGCACGTATTCATACGTCTGGCTCTGGCAGTCGATCAGCATGGCGTGACCGGCCTTTCCCAGCACCGAGACCAACTGGTCCATGATGCCGCACTGCACGCCGACGAACAGGTTTTCGGCCTTCTGGCAGACCAGGGCGAGTTCACGGCCTGCGGTTGTCGCCCCGGCAACGGCGGCAAGCGCGCCCGCGGCGGCCACCTCGATTGCGGCCGAAGACGACAGTCCCGCGCCCTGCGGGACGTCGCCCGTGATAACCATGTCGCATCCGCGCAACGGAATGTTCTCGTCCTGCAGCGCCCAGGCCACCCCGCGGACGTAGTCGCGCCAGCCCCGGCTGCCCATGAACCGTTTGACGGCGTCGATCCGGAACTCGTCGCACTGGTCGAAGTCCAGAGACTTGACGCGGACGACGTCATCGTCCCGCCGTGCGGCGGCGACCGCCACCGTCCGGTCGATCGCCACGGGAAAGACAAGGCCGCCGTTGTAGTCCGTGTGCTCGCCGATGAGGTTGACCCGTCCCGGCGCCTCGGAGACGAGGCGCGGCTGGTAACTGTAAGTCTGTTCGAAGGCCGCGATGATTGTCGTCCGGTCAATCGACATACCGCGGCCCAGTATAGAGTCCGTTGCAGCGCTGGACACGCCGTTGCCAGCCTTCGGGCCGTTCCCTATGATAAGCGCCAATCATGGGGAACGGAGCGCTCAGCGGCCTTACCGTCGTCGAACTGAGCCGCAGGTTCGCGGCGTCTTACACCGGTAAGCTGATGGCCGACCTCGGTGCCGAGGTCATCAAGGTCGAGCCGCCGACAGGCGATCCCGTCCGCGGGATGCCGCCGTTCGCCGGCGGTGAGCCGCACCCGGAGAAGAGCGGGACGTTTCTCTACCTCAACTGCAACAAGCAGGGTGTTGCGCTCGACATTACGACGGCCGCCGGCCGCGACGTGCTGGACCGGCTGCTCGCGACTGCGGACGTCCTGGTGCACGACTACGCCTCCGTCGACGCGGGCTCCGCCGGCATCACCTGGGAGCGGGTCCACGACGTAAACCCCCGGCTGATCCTCACCTCTCTCACGCCCTTTGGCCTCAGCGGCCCGTACCGCGACTTCAACGCCTACGACCTGACCGTCGCGAGCGCCGGAGGCTGGACGACCGTTAACGGTCAGCCCGGCGCCCCGGAGATGCCGCCGCTGCGCGCGTTCGGCCACCAGGCTGCCTACCAGGCGGGCGTGAACGCCGCCGTCGCGACGATGGGCGCCGTCGTCTGGCGCCTCAAGTCCGGCCGGGGCCAGCACGTCGAGGTGTCGGCCCAGGAGTGCATCGCCTCGATCCTGGAACTCACGTACGTAACGTGGCCGTACATGGGTGTGGAAGTCGTCCGATACGGGCAAAGGCCCCTTCACCCGATCGACTTTTTCGAGTGCAAGGACGGCTGGATATTCGTGCTCTGCCTGGAGGAGAAGCAGTGGCGGTCCTTCGTCGAGATGATGGGCAACCCTGAGTGGGCGGAGTGGGACGTTTTCGATAACGCCTTCGTGCGGGCCTCCAACTGGGACGTCCTTAAGCCGTTCATCGCCGAATTCGTGGCGGACTGGACCGTCGACGACCTGTACCGGGCGGCCCAGGCGAAGCGCATCCCGTTCGCGCCCGTTTCAACGATGGCGGACCTGATCGACTCGCCGCACCTGAAGGCCCGCGGCTTCTTCGCGGAGATCGCCCACCCCGAAGCTGGCGCCGCCATGTACCCCGGCGCGCCGTACAAGCTGAGCGGCACCCCGTGGGAGCTGCGGACTCCGGCGCCGACTCTGGGCCAGCACAGCAGCCTGGTGCTGGGGGAGCGGTTGGGAATGAGCGTCGATGAGATCGAATCTCTCCGGTCCAGCGGGGTGATTGCATGAACGGCCCGCTCTCCGGCTACCGCGTCGCCGACTTCACCTGGGTGTGGGCCGGCCCCAGCTGCACGATGCAACTCGCCCATATGGGGGCCGAGGTGATCCGGATGGAGTCCATGCGGCGGCCCTGCCTCTTGCGCGCTCTGCCCCCCTGGCCAGACGCCCAGCCCGGCCTCAACCGCTCCGGCTACTTCAACCAGTACAACCAGGGCAAGCGCAGCATCCTGCTCGATATCTCAAAACCGGAGGCGGCGGAGATCGCGAAGAGGCTGGTCGCGATCAGCGACATCGCCGTGGAGAACTTCGCCGGCGGGGTCATTGACCGCCTCGGCCTCGGATACGACGAACTGAAGAAGGTGAAGCAGGACATCATCATGATCAGCATGTCCGGCTACGGCCAGACTGGCCCCGACGCCGGGTTCGTCTCCTACGGGCCTGCCCAGGTGCCGCTGTCCGGCCTCTCGTCGCTGACCGGCTACGCCGGCTGGCCGCCCATGCACGTTGGCATGTCCTACGGCGATCCGAACGCCGGTATGCACGCCGCCTTCGCTATCCTTTCGGCACTGTTCCACCGCGAGCGCACCGGCGAAGGCCAGTACATCGACATGTCGCAGTGGGAATCCAGCCTCGCGGTCGTCGCCGAGGGCCTGATGGACCAGGCGTTCAACGGCACGCAGCCGCCGCGCATGGGAAACCGCATCCAGTACATGGCGCCGCACGGAATCTACCACTGTGCCGGCGAGGATCGCTGGGTCAGCATCGCTGTGCTGACCGACGAAGAGTGGCAGGCGTTCTGCGGCGCGATCGGCCAGCCGGAACTCGCATCCGACGCGCGCTTCGCCACCCTGGCGGACCGCAAGGCGAACGAAGACGAACTCGACGCGATCGTCGAAGCCTGGACATCGGAGCTCGACCGTTTCGAGGTGCGCGACCGCCTGCAGGCGGTCGGGGTTGCGGCGTTCCCGCCGATGACAAACAAGGACCTTGCCGAGGATCCGCACCTGAACGAACGCGGATTCTTCGCGGAGAAGGAACACCCCGAGGTGGGTGTGCGCAAGCACGCCGGCATCCCCTGGAAGATGTCGGAGACGCCTTGCCGTGTCTGGCGGGCAGCCCCCACGATTGGGCAGGACAACGAGTACGTCTACGGCGAACTGCTCGGCATGTCACCCGCGGAGATCGCCGACCTGACGGAGCGGGAAATAATCCACTAGCGTCCGGCCCGGGCAGATCGGTGTTACGATAGCCCGGCGATGAAATTCGGCATCTTCCATGAGCTCTCCGTCGGCAAACCCTGGGGGCCGGTCTCGGAGCTTGACGTCTACAACAACGCGCTGGATCAGGTAGAACTCGCCGACAAGCTCGGCTTCGACCAGGCCTGGGCTGTCGAGCACCACTTCCTGGAGGAATACTCGCACTGTTCAGCGCCGGAGGTGTTCCTCGCCGCCGCAGCGGCGCGCACTGAGCAAATCCGCCTTGGCCACGGCGTGATGATGGTGCTGCCGCCGTTCAACCACCCGGTACGCTGTGCCGAAAGGGCAGCAACGCTCGACATAATCTCGAAAGGCAGGCTCGAATTCGGCACCGGCCGTTCCGCCACCTGGACGGAGCTCGGCGGCTTCCGCTGCGATCCGGACCTGACCAAGGAGATGTGGTCGGAGGCCGTCGCGGCGATCCCGAAAATGTGGACGCAGGAGACCATCTCGTGGGAGGGGAAGTTCTTTTCGATGCCGGAACGTAGCGTGATCCCGAAACCGTACCAGAAGCCCCATCCACCCATGTGGGTCGCCGTATCCAGCCCGGAGACCGCGGTCCAGGCGGCAGAGCGCGGCCTCGGTTGCCTCGGCGTGTCCATCGGAACACCGGGCGAGTACGAACGGCGCGTGAAGGACTACCGGCGGATCATCAGGGGCTGCCAGCCGATCGGCGAGTTCGTCAACGAGCAGGTAAATGGAGTGACCTTCCTCCACGTGGCGGAGACTGACGCGGAGGCGCAGGAATGGGGCACGAAGCTGGCATATAACTTCGCTTACCTGGCGGCGCATCTCATTGGAATCAGCACTGTCTACCCAACGGCCGCCTACAAGACACCTGGTCTGCTCTTTGGCCTCCGCGCAGGCGGGCGTGACGAGAAGGCACCGGGCGGCGGCGGTGTGATCCGGGAGGGGATGGGCGTTGGCAGTCCGCAAACGGTCATCAAGAACCTGCGCATGTGGGAGGAGATAGGCGTCGACCGGATGGTCTTCATCATCAACACGGCCGAAGTCGTCCCGCAGGAAAGAGTCCTGGAATCCCTGCGCCTGTTTGCGGAGCACGTCATGCCCGCGCTGAACCGTACCGCCGCTCCGGATGCCGGTGCGTCAGTCGTGGAATCCTGGCCGGTAATGCCCTGATGCCGGACCAGGGCAGGCTCACCGAGGACCTGTTGGCGCACGCCGTTCCCGCCATCGCTCCGCTCTATCCACCGCCGCCCTGGAAGCTGCCGGGCGCCCGGATTCTCAAGGTGATCTTCGAGACCGATAGCGATCCGGTGCTGGACTGGCTGCCGCCGAAGCTGACGCGGTCCTCGCCGCCGTACGCAGTGATCACCTTTGAGCAGTATCCACGGTCCCCCGTTGGGCCGTTCAGCGTCGCCCATCAGTTCATCGGCTGCCGGGCTGGCCACTTCGTCCGCGTCTTTGCGCTGCAGTCAGTGGTGGATAACCCCCGCGCCCTGGTCGCGCTCCGGGAAGGGTGGGGGTTCCCCTGCGTTGCCGGCACGGTCAGCCTGCGCCGTGGCCGCGGACGCGCGACTGCGACCGCCGGCGCTGCGGGATCCGGTGTGTGCGAGGTTTCGGTCACCGGGCTGGAAGCGATTGAGCCCGACCTGGTCCGCTTCGACCCGTTGCTGACGCTGAGGCTGTCGCCGTCGTTGCGGGGCGATGTCCGGCACGACCTGGTGCAACTGGCGCAGATCGATCCGGAAACCGAAATCCGCAAGGCAGCGCGCGGCAAGGGAACGGTGACATACGGCGACCGGCCGGGCGGGAATACGTGGACCACGATGCCCTGCCGGAACGTGGTATCCGCTGTATTGTGCGAGGTCGACTCGGAACTGCCGTTCGCCCGCTACGTGATCCCGTATTGACCGAAGCCCGAATCACGCTTGACATGCAACCCTCTCGCGATATGCTTGTGAAACGCAACCCGGATGAACCTGAAGGAGGCCCGCAGTCATGATGCGAGCGTATGTGCTCATCGAATGTGCCGTAGGCAAGGCGAGCGAGGTGGCTCACGGGGTAAGGGATATTACCTTTGCCGACACGAAGATCGTTTCCGTTGATGCCGTAACCGGCCCGTTTGACGTCATCGCCCTGCTGGAGTCGGACGATCTGGACAAGCTGGGCCGGGCCATCACCGATGGGATCCAGCAGGTGACGGGCGTGCAACGGACTACGACGTGCCTGGTTGTGCGCCTTGGCTGAACGGTATCTTCAGCGCGGCTAGAATGGTGGCGGGAGACCGCCACCATTTCTTGTTGGACGGGGGACCTGTGTGATCGGCATTGAAGAGGCGCTGGAGAGAATCCTGGCGTATGTGAGCGTGCTTCCCTCCGAGGGAAAGCACCCCATGGAGGCGCTCGGCCAGGTGCTGGACGAGGATGTGACGGCAGACTTCGATATCCCGCCGCTGGACAACACGGCAATGGACGGCTACGCGGTGATCGCGGCGGATACCCGGGACGCGACCGAGACATCGCCTCGGGAGCTCGAAGTGGTCGGAGAGGTGGCGGCCGGGTATATCTACGATGGCGCCGTTCGGACCGGCACCGCCGTGCGGATCATGACCGGCGCACCGGTGCCCGCCGGCGCGGATGCCATCGTCCCCTTCGAAGAAACCGACGAGCCATTCGATAGGGCGCCCGAGAAGACGGGCCGGGTCCGGGCGACCGTCCGCGTTCGTAAGGAGGCTCGAGAAGGGGCGAACATCCGGCGTGCCGGTGAGGATGTACATGCGGGCGAGGTTGTCGTGCGGAAGGGTACAGTTCTGCGCCCTCAGGAGATCGGCGTTATCGCTTCCGTCGGGCGCGACCGGGTGCGTGTGATCCGGAGGCCGGTGGTGGCGGTGCTGTCAACGGGCGACGAGTTGATCGAGCCTGGACAGCCGCGGTCGGGCGCGCGCATCTACGACGCCAACGCCTACAGCGTGGGTGGCCTCGTGAAGCGCTGCGGCGGGGAGCCGCTGTTGCTGGGGATTGCGAAGGACACCGTGGAGGCGCTGACTGCGAAGATCCACGAGGCGCTCGTTGCCGATATGGTCATCACCTCCGCGGGTGTATCGCGCGGCGACTACGATGTGGTGAAGGATGTTCTGGCCCGGGAGGGCGAGGTCGCCTTCTGGACGGTGGCGATGAAGCCGGGCAAGCCGCTGGCGTTTGGCGCCTTCCAGTCGGGTGGGCGTCGCATCCCCCATATCGGACTGCCGGGCAACCCGGTTAGCTCAATGGTGGCGTTCGAGCTGTTCGGGCGGCCGGCAATGCTCAAGATGATGGGGAAGACCGACTTCCGCCGGCCGATTGTCACGGCGACGGCGGAGGATGCGATAACTAAAAGGAACGACCCGCGGGTCTTCCTGGCGCGCTGCATTGTGACCGAGCGTGAGGGCCGCTACTACGCGAGGCTCACCGGCAGCCAGAGTTCCGGCATCCTGACGTCCATGATGCGGGCGAACGGTCTGACACTGATCCCGCCGGACGTTGATGTCGTAGAAGCCGGCGACCAGGTCCGGGTGATGATGCTGGACTGGAGCCGCGGCGAGGATTTCGGGTCATTCCTGTCGGATGAGGGGGCGGAGTTCTAGGAGGCGGAGAAGTGCAGAGCCCGGCGGCGGTTTCCGCCTGCCGGGCTCGAGGTTGGGTAACGAATCTGACTAGCCGCCGAAGCCGTCCATGAAGTCCTGGAGCGGTACGAGCGCCGCCAGACCCAGGGCTGTTACGGCGATGATGCAGACCGCGGCTATGAAAGTCAGGATCAACCCGAACTCGACGAGCGCCTGACCGTCTTCATTCTTGAGCTGGCGAACCAGTTGGACCATTGCTTCCATTGCGCCTCCTCCGTCCTGCTGTCACTGCTTTAGACGTGCGAATGGGGTCAGGTGTGGCGTGTGGCGGGGTGAACGCAGGGGGAAATCAGGGATGAGGCGCGGTTAAGGACTCGGTCGCTTCCCTAGAGCTTCACGACATCGCCGTCACGCTCCGCAGAGCGGTATACCGCATCAACCACCTCGTGCGCCTTCAGGGCAACGCCGAAATCTGGATAGGGCCGCTGTCCATCGATGATGGCCTTCAAGAAGAAGAAGTCCTCCAGCGAGTACCTGAGTAGCCCCTCAAAGACCTCATCGCCCAGGCCGAGTGTCGCCAGGTAGCGGCTCCGGACCTCCTCTTCAGGAATAACCTGCGCGCTCTGAGCGTGGACCTGGAGGTTGATCGGGCCAATGAAGTCGTGGTCGACCAAGAAGCACCCCTTTTCGAAGAAGATCTCCAGCCGGCGCGTGGAAGGGCGGCCGAGCACGCTGTGCCAGATCGAGGCGAGGCTGGCCTGGGCGCCGCTTTCGAAGTCCAGCGTTGCCAGCGCGAGATCCTCCACACCCTCGTGGCCCGCGAAGTTCCGGGTGTTGCCGCGAACGGACCGTACATCGCCGCCGAACCAGCGAAGTACATCGACATCGTGGATGGAATGTTCAAGGAGCGTACCCGCGCCTGCCACCTCGCGATCCTTGCGCCACTCGCTCGCGTAGTGCCCGGTGATGGGAAAGAACTGGTCGTCGCGGAAGATGATCGTCATCAGCCGGCCCAGGCTGGCGTCGTCGGTCAATTCCTTCAATACCGTCAGGATAGGGGAGTGCCGGAGGACGAGGCCGACTCCAGCTGAGACACCCGCGGCTTCGACAGCCTGAACCATCTGGCGAACATCGGCGAGGTTCGTCGCCAGGGGTTTCTCGCAGAACACGTGCTTCCCGTTCCGGGCGGCCGAGAGGACGATCTCCTTGTGGAAGGCGGTGGGAACGCAGACGTAGACGACGTCGACCTGGGGTGAATCGATGATCTCGCGCCAATCGGTGACTGGCCGCGCGCCTGTCGCTTCGGCGAATGAGCGCGCGCGGTCCGGGTCTGCATCACAAACGGCGACGTAGTCGATATCCAGGAGGCCACGCCGCGCGATCGCCCGGATAGCCGTGGAGTGAAAGCGCCCGTTCAGGCCACAGCCGATGAGCGCGACGTTCAGCGTCACGCGACAGTTGTGACGGCTTCCCCGGCCAGCAAGCGGTGAAGGCTGGGCACAAGGAACGACCGCAGGGCCCCCTGGCGCTCCTCGGCGTTGTCCCCGAACAGACCGTGTCGGCCCAGGAGGCTGTCCTGAAATGCCATGAGGATCGTGTAAATGACCTGCCGGGCGAGGTCGTCCGAGCAACCGTCACAGAGATCGCCGCGCGCTTCGTAGCGCCGCAGGACGGTTGACAGTGCGCTCTCCCACAGGTCAAGGAGGCGGTTGTACTGCTCGAGCGCGGCTTCGTCGCCGCCGAGACCCTCCATCGTGATAAGGCGGAGGAAATCCCGGTTGGCGTCCATCAGGTTGATAGCGCCGGCGGCCATCCAGACGATCATCTCCCGCAGTGGCAGGGCCGCCTCCACGCGCGCCAGGTTCTGGAGGCTGGTCAGGAACCCGCGCTCTTCGACCAGCGCCTCCAGCACGTCACGCTTGGACTCGAAGTGGTAGTAGATCGCGGCATCCGTAATGCCCGCCATTCGGGCGATGTCCCGCACCGTTGTACGGGCGAAGCCGCGCTCTGAGAAGAGGTGCAGGGATGCGTCAAGAATCTGCTGACGGGTGTGCGGTCCGCGTCGTGTCCGCCTGGTGGGAGTTCCGGCTGGGGTTTCGCGGCTGGCGACCATGTTCACCTGAACGAGTGCTAAGGTAAGCGCTCACCGGCACGTTAGCATCGCGTCCACGTTGGGGTCAACAAAGCGGGCGCTGGCTCGCGCGTCCGGCAGGGGGCTGCTGATCGATTGCCGCCCGCCGCGACGCCAACCTATAATAGCCGTCGCGCCCCTGCCGCAATCCGCATTGCTCCTATGACGACAGAACTGGAATCCCTGGCCGCAATCGAGGCCGACGCGCTCCGCGACCTCAGTGCTGCAACCGATCGAGGCGCCCTCGACGAATGGCGCATCGCGTACCTGGGCCGGAAGGGGCGGCTGACTCAGCTCCTGCGAGCGCTTCCGCAGCTCGCTATCGACCAGCGGCGTGCAGTCGGCGCCCGGGGCAATGAGCTGAAAGAGTTGCTGGAGCAGGAGCACACCCTCCGGCTGGACGCGCTGGAGAGGCGCCGCCTCGAAGAGGTGATCGAGTCCGAGCGCCTTGACGTAACGCTGCCCGGCCCGGCCCTTCCCCGCGGCCGCCTGCACCCGATAACGCAGACTACGCGCGATATGCTCGCCATCTTCGTGGGGATGGGGTTCCAGGTGGTGGAGGGCCCGGAGGTCGAGTGGGACCGCTACAACTTCGAGGCTCTCCGCATCCCGCCGGACCACCCGGCGCGAGACATGTGGGACACGCTCTGGATCGACTACGAGGTGGAAGGACGGCGGCCGATGCTCCTGCGGACGCACACCTCGCCAAATCAGGTGAGGTTCATGGAGACGCACGAACCGCCGATCCGCATCGTCGTCCCCGGGAAGTGCTACCGGTTCGAGGCCACCGATGCCACGCATGAGTGGATGCTCACCCAGATCGAGGGTCTGGCCGTTGACGAGGGGATCAGCCTCACCGACCTCAAGGGCACGCTGGCCGAGTTCGCGCGGCAGATGTTCGGGCAGGACAGGCGCGTGACATTCCGTTGCTCATACTTCCCCTTCGTTGAACCAGGAATGGAAGTAAGCATTGACTGCTTCCTCTGCCGCGGGACCGGATGCCGGACGTGCCACGGCGGCGGGTGGATCGAGATCCTGGGCGCCGGGATGGTCCACCCCGAGATCCTGACAAACATGGGCTACGACGCGCAGCGGTACACGGGCTTCGCGTTCGGCGTGGGGATCGAGCGGATCGCCCTGCTGCGCTACGGCGTTGACGACATCCGCCATTTCTACGCGAACGATATTCGGTTTTTGCGCCAGTTCTGAGGTGAATGACTTTGCGGTTACCGCTTAGCTGGCTGGCCGACTACGTCGACCTGACCGTCGAGCCGCTGGAGCTCGCCCGGCGGCTCACCGTGGCCGGCGCTGAGGTCAGTGAGATGCTCTCCACCGGGGAGTGGGATGGCATCGTCGTCGGATTCGTCGAGAACGTCGAGCCGCATCCAAACGCCGACAGACTTGTCCTGGCCACTGTCGATCTCGGCGGCGGGGATCACCCGAAGGTCGTCTGCGGCGCACCGAACGTCCGCGCCGGCCAGAAAATCGCGTACGCTGGCATCGGGGCCAGCCTCATCGATGGGCACACCGGGAAGCCGGCGGTTCTGAAAGCCGCCCGGATCCGCGGTGTGGAGTCGCAGGGGATGATTTGCTCTGAAAAGGAGCTAGGCCTGTCAGACGAGCACACGGGAATCCTGGTGCTGCCGGATGACGCCCCGATCGGCGCGCCGCTGCGCTCGGTCATCGGGGATACCATCCTCGAGATCGAAGTCACGGCGAACCGGCCGGACTGGCTCTCCGTTCTGGGCATTGCGCGGGAGGTTGCAGCGCTGACCGGCCAGGCCGTGCGCGATCCGTCGATCGAGTACGCCGAGGGCAGGAAAGCAGCGTCAACGCTCGCGAAAGTCGAGATCGCTGACCCGGACCTCTGCCACCGCTACGTCGGCGCGATCATCGAAGACGTGAAGGTGGAAGCATCGCCGCAGTGGATGCAGGAGAGGCTGCTCGCGGCGGGGATGCGGCCGATCAACAACATCGTGGACATCACCAACTACGTGATGCTGGAGGTGGGGCAGCCACTGCACGCCTTCGACTACCACAGGGTGCGGGGCAAGAAGATCGTCGTGCGGCGGTCTGTTCCGGGCGAACAGATCACGCTCCTCGACGGCAGCAAGCATGACCTGGCGCCCGGGATGCTCTTGATCTGTGACGGGGACGGACCCACGGCGGTGGCCGGTGTGATGGGCGGCGGCGATAGCGAAGTGACGGGCGAGACGCGGACCGTCCTCCTGGAGGCGGCGAATTTCAGCGGCCCGAGCATCCGCCGGACGAGCCAGGCGCTAAAGCTCAGGACCGATGCCTCGACGCGGTTCGAGAAGGGGTTGAGCCGGCAACTGCCGCCGATCGCTGCCGCGCGCGCGGTGAAGCTGATGGTGGAACTTGCGGGCGGCCGCGCGCTCCAGGGACTGATCGACGTCTACCCCCGCAAGGAGAAAGAGCACCGGATCGCGGTCACGATGGAGCGACTGACCCGCGTGCTGGGGATCGACATCGCGACAACCGAAGTGCGCCGCATACTCGGCTCGCTCGGCTTTGGCTGCCGCTGGATGCCTCCGGACCACTTCATCGTCAGGGTGCCGTACTGGCGGACCGATGTGGCGATTGCCGACGACGTTATCGAGGAAGTGGCGCGGATCCTGGGCTACGACGAGTTGCCGACGAGCCTCCTTTCCGGGGCGATCCCGGACCACGTGCCCCAGCCGGCGCGGGACCTGCGCGAACGCGTGAGGGATCTGGCGGCGGGCGCCGGGATGCAGGAGATTATTTCCTATTCGATGACAGACATGGAGAGCCTGGGGCGAGTGCTGCCAGCCGAGGACCTCGCCGTCAGCCCACCGCTGCGGCTCGCCAATCCGCTCAGCCGCCAGCACGAGTATGCCCGCACCACGCTGCGGCACGCCTTGCTCCAGGCGCTGGCCTCCAACGTCCGGGCCGCGCCGGACCGGGTGGCGCTGTTCGAAGTGGCGCGCGTGTACATCCCCCGGGAGGACGATCTGCCCCGCGAAGTTGAGACGCTGTGCGGCGTCGTTAGCGGGCGCGCTCCGGACCGGTGGGGAGCGCCGTCGGGCGACTTCGCGGGCTTCTTCGACGCGAAAGCCGGCATGGAGTTCGTGCTGGACGGCCTCGGCGTGGCCGCCGAATACATGGAAGCGCACGATTTCGCGTATCTGCCGGGCAGGACGGCTCATGTCTGCGTCGGCGGCGAGCGGGTCGGCACGGTGGGAGAGGTCCACCCGCGCGTACTTGCGAGCTTCGACATAGACGCGCCGGCGGCGATGTTTGAACTGGATATTGAGTCGCTACTCCCGCATGTGTCCGGCGCAACCCACTTCCAGCCGCTGTCGCCGTATCCCGCGGTCGAGCAGGACATCGCCGTGATCGTTCCCGCGGACGTTCCCGCCGGCCGGCTGCTGGCGATCATCCGCTCGTTCCCGCTCGTGGCGTCCGCGCGGATCTTCGACGTGTACACGGGCGATCCGATTCCGCCGGGGCGCAAGTCCCTGGCGTTCGCGGTCAGCTTCCAGGCGTCCGACCGGACGCTCCAGGATGCCGACGTGGCGAAGCAGCGGAGCCGCATCGTCGAGCGGCTCAAGCGGGAAGTGGACGCGGAACTCCGCGGCTGACAACCGGGCGCCGCGATCTGCGAAGTTGTCCCTGGTGGGGCAGGCAGGACTCGAACCCGCAACCGTCAGTTTATAAGACTGATCCTCTACCCTTGAGGTACTGCCCCGTCATCCGGAGCAATCACCAGCTCACGTGAGAGCCTGGCTCTGCAGGCGCCGGCCTGGCCTCGTCGGCTTGTGTCAGGCTGCGGGCGCAGCGATCGCGTCTTTCGCGGTCTTCGCTATGCTCGCGAACGCCTTCTCGTCGCGCACCGCCAGGTCGGCGAGCATCTTGCGGTCGACGTCCACGCCGGCCTTTGAGAGGCCGAATATCAGGCGGGAGTAGCTCAGGCCGTTCAGGCGCGCCGCCGCGTTGATCCGCTGGATCCACAGCCGCCGGAAGTCGCCCTTGCGGTCCCGCCGGTGCTCGTAAGCGTAGCGGAGGGCGTGCATGACGGACTCGTTCGCCAGCTTGAATATCTTGTGACGGCCGCCCCTGTGACCCTTGGCCTGCTTGATGATCTTCTTGTGCCGGCGGCGAGTGACAACTCCGCCTCGTGCTCGTGGCATCTCTCGTTACTCCTCGTGGTCAGGCGTAGGGCAGCATCTTCCGCAGCCGCTTGACGACGTGCGGGGAAACGGCGACCTTGCCGGAGATATCGCGCAGTGTCTCGCCGCGCTTCTTGCGGCGGAAGTTATTGGCCCCGATCTTGCGGCGCAGGATCTTGCCGCTCCCGGTAATCCAGAAGCGGCCCTTGGCGCCGGAGTGTGTCTTCATCTTGTATTTAGCCAACTTTTTCCTCTGCCTTCTCTGGTTCCGCCTCCGGCGCTGCCTCCACCACCGCCGCTTTCGCGGCCACTGGCTTCTTCGCGTTCGGCGTCAGGATCACCGTCAGGAAGCGGCCCTCCATGCCGGGCGGCTTCTCGACGCTCACCAGGTCTCCAAGCCCGGCCAGCGCCTTGTCCAGCACTTCCTGGCCCACCTCTGGGTGAGACATCTCGCGGCCCCTGAACATGACGGAGAGCTTCACCTTGTCGCCTTCCGCCAGCAGCCGGCCGGCGATCCGTACCTTCAGGTCGATATCATGTTGTCCCGTCCGGGGGCGGAGGCGCACCTCGTGGATCATCGTCCCCTTCTGGTGCTTGCGTCCCTCGCGCTCCTTCTTCGCCTGGTCGTACTTGAACTTGCCGTAGTCCAGTATCCGGCAGACGGGAGGGTTCGCGTTGGCATCAACCTCCACGAGGTCAAGGCCGGTTTCCCTGGCCCGGTTCATCGCCTCGGAGAAGGGGATAACGCCGTAGTTTTCCCCGTTCGCTCCTATGACGCGGACTTCGCGCGCGCGGATCCGCTCGTTCGTGCGAAGCTCGCGGGCGATAGTCTAGTTCCCCTTGGTAATGGCTGATGTCACTGCTATGTCCGGATAATAGCACAGGCGTTTGGGCGCCATCAAACGGAAGGAGCCAGCAGCCAGGAGCCAGCAGCCAGGAGCCAGCAGCCAGGAGCCAGGAGCCGAGGAGCCGGGAGCCGGGAGCCAGGAGCCAGCAGCCAGGGAGCCAGCGACCCGGCAGGCTGCCCTCACCCCGTTCAGCTTATTCGTGCCATTCCGTCGTTCCGGCGAACGCCCAACGGGCCTGCAGGGCCGGAATCAATGACGATTGGCCTGCATTGGACAAACAGCCGTTCGTCTACATCATGGCCAGCAAGCGCAACGGCACCCTGTACACGGGAGTGACGAGCGACCTGGTCAAGCGCGTTTGGAGCACCGCGAGGGC
Source organism: Chloroflexota bacterium (assembly GCA_037441345.1). Classification (GTDB taxonomy): domain Bacteria; phylum Chloroflexota; class Dehalococcoidia; order SM23-28-2; family RBG-16-64-32; genus DATKKM01. The sequence goes on along the minus strand of JBBISJ010000006.1, from coordinate 32,755 downwards.
CTGGGTGGGGGCTATCGGTGAGGATGCGGACGAGTCACCAGGCGCCAATGGCACGTGATGGGATTCCGGCTTTCGCCGGAATGACGGTGGGGTCGGCCGCCGGGGCCAGGCTCCCGTTCACCCGCCCGCGCCACTTCCCCCTCGGAGATCGCCCCGCCCCTCCGTTACGATGCTCTCATGCCCACATGCTCCCTGCCCAGCAAGACCGCCGCTCGAATTGAATCCTCCGGGTCACGCCCATGGATCGGAGGCAATCAAACAGCGAGGGTGTTCCTCACCGGCCCCGCAGACACAAAACGCCCGGCCTGTCGCGAGAAAAGCAATTATTCAGCCGCGGCACAATCAAAGACTGAACCTGACCGCGAAAACACAATCAACCGGCGGGTATAAATCCCCTCTGATTGAGCCATGGATTCCCCCTCACAAGGCGGGCAGGCGCCTGCGCGGGAATGACGGCCCTTCGAGATGCTGCGGTCCTCAGGATGGGCGGAATGCGGTCCCCAACGGGCCTGAAGGGCTTCGACAGAGGTCCATGATGGGCGTAGGGGCGCATCATGACGCGCCCCTACGGGTGTTAGGCCCGGAACTCCTGGACGGCGGCCTCGGCCTGCATGCGGGCGATGATCTCCGTCACGGGCAGGGCCTTCAGGTCCTCGCCTGAGCGGAGGCGGACGGCGGCGGCGCGGGCCTCGGCCTCGCGGTCGCCGACAACGAGCATGTACGGCACCTTCTGGAGCTGGGCGTCGCGGATCTTGGCCTGCATCCGCTCGTTGCGGGCGTCGACCTCGGCGCGCAGGCCGGCGGCCCGCAGCTCGGCGGCGACCTCGTCGGCGTAGGGGATGTGGCGGTCGGCGATGGGGATGACGGACGCCTGGACGGGCGCGAGCCACATCGGGAAGGCGCCGGCGTAGTGCTCGACGAGCACGCCGAAGAAGCGCTCGATGGAGCCGAGCAGTGCCCGGTGGACCATGAACGGCCGCTGCCGCGAGCCTTCCTCGCCGATGAAGCTGACGTCGAACCGCTCCGGCAGGTTGAAGTCGAACTGGATGGTGGTGCACTGCCACTCGCGGCCGATGGCGTCGATCATCTTGACGTCGATCTTGGGCCCGTAGAAGACCGCGCCGCCCTCGTCGACGTCGTAGGGCAGCTTGCGGTCCTCGATCACGTCGCGGAGGGTGTTCGTCGCCATGTCCCAGTCCTCGAGCGAGCCGGCCCACTTGCCGGCCTGGTCGCGGGTGGAGAGGTAAACGTGGAACTTCTCGAAGCCGAAGGCTCCGAGGAAGAACATCATGAAGTCGACACAGCGCTCGACCTCCGAGCGGACCTGGTCCGGGCGGCAGAAGATGTGGGCGTCGTCCTGGGTGAAGCCACGGACGCGCAGGAGGCCGTGGAGGACGCCGGAGCGCTCGTAGCGGTAGACGGTGCCGAGCTCGCCCATGCGGATAGGGAGGTCGCGGTAGCTGCGGACGTCGCTCTTGTAGATCTGGATGTGGAAGGGGCAGTTCATCGGCTTGACGTAGTAGTCCTGCCCGTCGATATCCATCGCCGAGTACATGTTCTCGTTGTAGAAGTCCAGGTGGCCGCTCGTCTGCCAGAGCGTGGACTTCCCGATGTGGGGCGTGTAGACGAGGTCGTAGCCGGCGTCGAAGTGGGCGCGGCGCCAGAAGTCCTCGATGATCGTGCGGACGCGGCCGCCCTTTGGGTGCCAGTAGACGAGGCCGGGGCCGAAGTCCTCGTGGAAGGAGAAGAGGTCGAGTTCCCGGCCGAGGCGGCGGTGGTCGCGGCGCTGCGCTTCCTCCAGGTTGTGGAGGTACTCGTCCAGCTCCTCCTGCGTGTCGAAGAGGGCGCCGTAGATGCGCTGGAGCATCGGCCGGTCCTCGCTGCCGCGCCAGTAGGCGCCGGCGACGGACATGAGCTTGAAGGCCGGCACCTGGCCGCAGGTGCTGACGTGGGGGCCGTGGCAGAGGTCGACGAACTCGCCCTGGCGGTAGAGGCCGATCTCCTCGTCCTCGGGGATCTCGTCGATCAGCTCGATCTTGTACGGCTGGTCGGCGAACATGGCGCGAGCCTCGTCCCTGGTGATGGTGGACGGCTGGAACGCCGCGTCGGACTCGATGCGCCGGCGCATGCGCTCCTCGATCTCCGGCAGGTCGTCGGTTGAGAGCGCGCGGGGGAGGTCGAAGTCGTAGTAGAAGCCGGTGTCGATGGGCGGCCCGATGCCGAGCTTCGCCTCGGGGAACATCTCGAGGACGGCCTCGGCCATAATGTGGGCGGCGGAGTGACGCATGCGCTCGAGGCGCTCGTCTTTGGGGAGGGATTGGAGGTCAGGCATGTGGCTCCTTTAGTGGTTGGTGTCCGGTGGTCGGTGGGGGGAGTCGGCGGGAGATAGGAAATGGGGAATGGGGGTGTTGGTATCGGGCCCGTCGCCAATCCCCGATATCCAGTTTCCTTCCGGATGCGGGTTGCCGGACAGGTAGCGGCGGGCGACGGGCATCACGAACTGCGACTCCTTCAGCCAGAAGGCGAGGGAGAAGGCGATCAGGGGCGTCAGCGCGAGCGTGAACCACCACGGGATGCTGACCGCGAGAACCGCGATGATGCCGACGCCGACGAGGCCGTGGCCGACGTGGACGAAGACGATCTCGGCGCCGAGCCAGCGGTAGAGGAGCTTCACGGCGGCGGTTCCTTGCCGAAGCGGTAGAGGATCCACCAGTGAAAGGCGAGGAGGCCGACCGCGACGAACGCCATCACGACCATGATGCCGAACAGCGCCCAGCGGGCGTCCGCGGCGGCATAAGCGCCGAAGCCGAGCGCCGCCAGCAGCATCGCGATGGGGACGAGCCAGAGCCAGGCGCGCAGGACGAGCATGCCCAGGCTGTTGTCGGTGATGACGCTCGCTTTCTTCTCGCTCATTTATTTTCGGCTTCCGTGGAAGGCTGAATCCTTCCGCTACGGAGAGTGGCCCCCCTCGAAAAAGAGAAGCCCCCATCCCGATTGTGGGACGGGGGTTACCGTGGTTCCACCCAGCTTCCTCCCGCTGTCGCGGGGGCTCATTCGGCCGGTAACGGGTGCCTCCGGGGCCGCCTGACGCCAGATTGCCGGGCTGAAGTCCGGCCTTCGTCTGACGGGTTGGCGGCCGGCTCGCGGGTGGTTTTCGCCGTGGCAGGGGGCCGGCTCGCTTTCAGTCGTGGCTCGCTTCCCTGGTGACCTTGCCGTGGCTACTCGTCCCGGTCGTCGCCTGTGATGTTCAATTCGTGGTGGGCGATGTAGGATTTGAACCTACGACCTCAGCGATGTCAACGCTGCGCTCTAACCAACTGAGCTAATCGCCCGCCCCACCGATTCTAACATCCCGTGCGGGCGAAACAAACGGTGAGGAGGGACCACCACGATGAAAGCCGCTGTTTACTATGAGACCGGATCGCCCGACGTGTTCCGCTACGAGGACAGGCCCGATCCGGAATGCGCGCCGGGGGCTGTGGCCCTTGACGTGAAGGCGATCTCGATCGAGGGCGGCGACGTGCTGAATCGGGCGGGTGGCGAGATGGCGTCCAGGCCGCACATCGTCGGCTACCAGTGTGCGGGCATCGTTCGAGAGGTCGGCTCGGCAGTGACCGACCGGCAGGTGGGGCAGATGGTCGTGGCAGTGATGCCGTTTGGGTCGCACGCCGAGCGGGTTGCCGTGGCGGCAATGCAGACGTTTCCGGTACCCGACGGCATGGATCCGGCGCAGGCGGCCTGCGTGCCGATAGCGTACGGCACTGCGCACGACTGCCTGTTCGAGTTCGGGAAGTTGCAGGCGGGCGAGAAGGTGCTGATCCAGGCCGGCGCGGGGGGCGTTGGGCTGGCGGCGATCCAGCTGGCGAAGCAGGCCGGTGCGACGGTGCTGGCGACCGCGTCGAGCGACGAGAGGCTGGATCGGCTAAAGGACTTCGGCCTGGACCACGGCATCAACTACCGCGAGGGCGACTGGGTGGCGAAGGTGAAGGCGGCGTCGGGCGGGGGCGTCAACCTCGTCGTAGACTCGGTGGGGACGACGCTGCTTGGGAGCATCGACGCGACGGCCTACCACGGGCGGATCGTGAGCGTGGGTAACGCCGGCCGTTCGGAGTCGCGTGCTCTCGACGTGGGCAAGCTGAGCGAGATGAACCGCTCCCTGACCGGCGTGTTCTTCGGCGGCTCTCTCATGTTCGAGCCGATGCGCGGGCGGCCGCTGGTCGAGGGCCTGATCCGCGACGTGGCCGATGGGAAGCTGCGTGTCGTGATCGACCGGACATATCCGCTGTCCGAGGCCGCTGAGGCGCACCGGTACATCGAGAGCCGGCAGGCGTTCGGGCGGGTCGTGATGGTGCCGTGAGTGGAGAGTGGAGAGTGGAATTAGCCCATCGCGGCCGTGCGGATGGCCTCCCACGCCGCCCGTACGTGAGAGAGTTCAGTCCGGCGCTGACCTATGGACATGCGCAAGGTGACTCTGTCGTCCAGCACCGTGTGGGTGAAGTATGCTTTGCCGCCGACATTGACGCGGTCCATGATGGCGCGATTTACGTCATCGCCTCCCTTGTGGCGGAAGCAGACCAGGCTCAGCGGGTGCGGCGCGGCGATCTCGAACTCCGGGTCCGCCTCGACCCACGATGCGAACTCCCGGGCAAGCGCAACATGACGGCGCACCATCTCCTGTAGCCCCGAGACCCCCTCTGATCTGATCAGAGACCAGAGCTTGAGCGCCCGGAAGCGACGTCCCAGCTGAAGCTGCCAGTCCCGGTAGTCGATCACCTCACCGGACTCGCTCGCGGCGTTACGCAGGTACTCGGGGACGATACTCAGGGCGGAGGTGAGCGCCGACCGGTCGGCGACGAAGAAGGCGCTGCAGTCGAACTGGACGCCCATCCACTTGTGCGGGTTGAAGACGTAGCTGTCTGCGTATTCGAGGCCGTCCTGGATCCAGCGGAACTCGGGGCACACGGCCGCCGTGCCGGCCATCGCGGCGTCGACGTGAAGCCAGATGCCCTCTTCGCGGCAGATCGCCCCGGTCGCTCCCAGCGGATCGATGGCGCCGGACGACGTGGTCCCCACCGTGGCGCAGACCATCGCCGGGCTGATGCCGGCCTCCCGGTCGGCCCGGATCAGGCGCGCCAGCTCCTCCGGCCGCATTGCGAACGACTCGTCCACGTCCACCAAACGCAGGTTGTCGCTGCCGATCCCCGCTATCCGGACGCCCTTTTCGACAGACGAGTGCGCCTGCGACGACGTGTACACCGCCAGCCGCTCGCCGCTAGCCCCCGCCCGGCTACTGCGGCCGCGCGTCGCCCGCTCCCGCGCGGCGATCAGGGCCACGAGCGTTGCGGTCGACGCGCTGTCCTGGATGACGCCGCCTCCGGGCGAGGACGAGCGGAATCGCTCCGGGAGGCCGAGCATCTCCACCAGCCAGTCCATCACCAGCGTCTCCACCTCGGTGCACGCCGGACTCGTCGACCAGAGCATGCCCTGAACGCCGAGGCCGGACGACAGCAGGTCGCCGAGGATGGCGGGGTAGGAGTTGTTCGACGGAAAGAAGGCGAAGAAGTTCGGCGACTGCCAGTGCGTGATGCCCGGCAAGATCACCTCGTTCACGTCGCGCAGGAGCGCCCCGAACGGCTCCCCGTTTTGGGGTGGCGAAGCGGCCAGCCGGGAGCGAACCTCGCCGGGCTTCACCGGCGAGAGGACAGGGTAGCGCTCGGCGTTCTCCAGGTACTCGGCGATCCAGTCGATCAGCTCGTGGCCATAGCGCCGGAACTCGTCTGGAGTCATCTCTGCCGGTCGGCCGTTCATACCAGCACGAAACGATACCACGGAGGGGGGTGGTGAGTAATGAAAGGGGCCCATCGCTCCGCTTGTTCGATTGTTCTTTTGTTCAATTGCTTCAAGGGATATTGACAAGCATCTATATAATCCTTAAGATACTCCTGCAGTGACTAGGCAGACCAGCACCGCCCACACCCCGGCAGCTCTCTGCTGCCCGGTCACGGAGATCGCTCCGGCGGACGGCGATGTTCGCACCGCGGCCGCCGTGTTCCGTGCTCTCTCCGACGAGACGCGGCTCCGTATCCTCACGGCGATCTCCCATGTCCAGGAGACGTGCGAGTGCAATATCGTCCCCGAGTTCGGCCTCTCCCAGCCCACCATCTCATACCACCTGAAGGTGCTGCGCGAGGCCGGCCTGATCACGTCGCAGCGGCGCGGCCAGTGGGTCTGGCACCGCGTCAATCAGCGCGCCCTCATGGGTGCAATCCGCCAGCTTAGCGAATTCGCTGTATAGAAATGCATCGATAGGAGGTCGATGACATGACAACCGGACAGGAGATCAAGACAGAGGTCCGCAGGCGCTACGGCGCGGCCGCGAAGGCCGCGCAGGAGAGCCGCTGTTGCGGCAGCACCGCCGTGCCGGAGAACCCCGTAACCTCGCGGCTCTACGCCACCGACGAACTGCAGCATCTGCCGCAGGAGGCCGTCGCCGCCTCGCTGGGCTGCGGCAACCCCGTCGCCGTCGCCGCACTCAATGAGGGCGAGGTCGTTCTCGACCTCGGCTCCGGCGGCGGTATCGACGTCCTTCTCTCGGCCCGTCGCGTGGGCCCGGAGGGCAAGGCCTACGGCCTGGACATGACGGACGAGATGCTCGACCTGGCCCGCCAGAACGCCGCCAGGGCTGGCGTCAAGAACGTCGAGTTCCTCCGCGGTGAGATGGAGAACATCCCGCTGCCGTCCAACACCGTGGACGTAGTCATCAGCAACTGCGTTGTCAACCTCTCGCCGGACAAGGACGCCGTCCTGCGGGAGGCCTACCGCGTGCTCAAGCCCGGCGGTCGCATCGCGATCTCGGACATCGTCACGCGACAGGATATCCCGGCCGCCGTCAAGCAGAGCATGCCGCTCTGGACCGGCTGCATCGCCGGCGCGCTCTCCGAGAGCGAGTACATCGACAAGCTCTCCTCCGCCGGCTTCGAAGCCGCCGAAATCGAGTCCTTCCGCGAGTACACGGGCGCCGACGCCGAGAGGAGCGGCCTCGGCGACAAGCTGCGGGAGTTTGGCCTGGCCGGCGCGGACAACCTCGGCATCTTCAGCGGCGTCGTCCGGGCCCGCAAGCCTGCGGCGACCGCGGACATGATCCCGGTGGTCGCGGCCAACGCCTGCGAGCCGGGCACCTGCTGCTAAACGCAACGAACGTACCACGCACCGTAGGGGCGCATCATGACGCGCCCCTACGTCATTTGTGCCTGCAACTGATGGTGATCACCCTGCGCCCGTGGGCGAGAACCTGACAGGAATCCGGGGATGCCGCCTGACTTACGTTGCCGCTGGAGTCGCGGACAATCGGGGCAGGATGGCGCGTTGTGCGCCCCGGCTATGCCGTGCCCTTCAGGGCGCGGTACCCGCACACAAAACCCTGGAGGTAACCATGGGCAACGGATCGAAAGCGCCGACGGGCCGTCCGGCCGGTGAGCGGTACGGCACCCGGTGGACGTGGGAGAAGACCGCGTTCGCCAGCCACTGCATCAACTGCTACCCGGGCAACTGCGTGTACCGCGTCTTTGTGAAGGATGGCCAGGTTGTCGGCGAGGAGCCGGCAGGGGTCTTCCCGGTGATCGAGGACGGCGTACCGGACATGAATCCGATGGGCTGCCAGAAGGGGAGCGCCTGGAGCCGGATGCTCCAAAGCCCCGAGCGAGTGCTGTACCCGATGAAGCGCGCGGGCGAGCGCGGCGGCGGCAGCTGGGAGCGAGTCTCCTGGGACCAGGCGCTGACCGAGATCGCAGACACGACGCTGGACGCGATCCAGGAGTACGGCCCGGACTCGGTGCTGCACGTAGCGACGCCGAACGAGGGCGGTCTGATGGCGGGGATGCTGATGGGTCCTCTGATCGAGGGGCTGGGCGGGACGACCACGGACGTGAACGCCGACATCAACGACTTCAATCCGGGACTCTACATAACGTACGGGAAGGTGAACTCGGCCAGCAGCGTCGACGACTGGTTCCACGCGGAGCTGACGCTGGTCTGGCACCGGAATCCGGCGTACACGTCGATTCCCTGGTACCACTTCGTGCTCGAGTCGCGGTACAACGGCGGCGAGGTCGTGACGATTGCGCCGGACTACAGCCCCTCAGCGATCCACGCCGACTACCATCTGACGGTCGAGCCGGGGAGCGACGCGGCGCTGGCGCTCGGCATGTGCCAGGTGATCGCCGAGGAAGGGCTGATCGACCGCCGGTTCGTGTGCGAGCAGACCGATCTGCCGCTGCTCGTGCGCACGGACACGAAGCGCTTTCTCCGCGGGCCGGAGGTCGCCGAGGGCGCTCGGATCGACCAGTTCTACTGGTACGACGCGAAGTCAGGCGCTGTTGTCCCCGCGCCGCGGGGGACGCTGGACACGGGTGGCGCTGAGCCTGCGCTTGAAGGTCGGTTCCAGGCGACGCTGGCGGATGGGAGCAGCGTGGAGGTCGCGCCGGCGTACGCGTTGTTGAAGGAGCTGCTGGAAGCTGAGTACACGCCGGAGAAGGCGGCGGCGCTCTGCGGCGCGGATGCCGCGATGATCCGCTCGCTGGCCCGCAAGGTAGCGGCGAAGCGCACCAACATCCTCCTCGGCTTCAACGCCGGCAAGTACTACCACGGCGACCTGATCGAGCGTTCGATGTGCCTGCTGTTGGGGCTGACGGGCAACTGGGGGAAGAAGGGTACAGGAACACGCAGTTGGTCGGTGGGAATGTTCGACGGGGCTTACCTTTCGTCGATGAAGAACACGGCAGGCACGGAGGAGGCGACGCGCGTCCTCACGATGCGCAACATGATGGCCACCGCGATCAAGGCCCAGGACCCCGAGATGACTGACGAGATGGCCTCGATCGAGCTGATGCGCATGGCGGCGCCAATTGGCAACACCGTGCCGCCGGCGTTCCTCTGGTACTACCACTGCGGCTTACGGGATCGCTGGAACCAGGCGGCGTGGAACGACCCTGCGATCGGCGAGGGCTTCGATTCACGGTTCAAGGAGGCGCTCGGCAAGGGCTGGTGGATGGGCCTTGACCGGCCGGGTCCGGACAATCCCCCGCGCGTACTGTTCGAGGTGGGTGGCAACTTCTTGCGGCGGCTCCGGGGCGGGCAGAAACTGGCTATCGAGAACCTCTGGCCGAAGCTCAAGATGATCGTCACCGTGGACTGGCGCATGCAGACGACGGCGATGTGGTCCGACTTCGTCCTGCCGGTGGCCCTGAGCTACGAGAAGCTGACGTTCCACATCCCGACGCCGGACATCATGAACCTGACGTTCTCCGACGAGGCGGTGCCGCCGCCCGGCGAGGCGAAGCCCGAGTTCGAGATCTTCAAGCTGCTTGCGGCGAAGATCGAGGAGCGGGCGAAGGCGCGAGACTTCGTCGAGTGCAAGGACGCGCGCGGCGGCGTGCACCGGCTGGACGCGCTCGTCGAGAAGTTCACCAAGGGAGGCGCGATCGATACCCCGGTGAAGCTGGCCGACGAGTGGATCAAGGACACGGCGGCATTCGGCAACATCCCCGCCGATACGGACCTGGCGAAGATGAAGGAGAAGGGGATCGTCCGCTTCACGAACTGGGGCGCCGTGCCCTTCGCCCTCGCCCAGGCATCGGACCTGGCGCCGGACAGCACGCACAACCCTTTCCGCTGGCACACAGAGAAGAAGATGCCGTACCCAACGCTAACCAGGCGTGCGCAGTTCTACATCGACCACGACTGGTTCCTGGAAGCGAACGAGCAGTTGCCTGTGCACAAGCCGAATCCCAGGCAGGGGGGCGATCACCCGCTAACGATGACGAGCGGGCATTCGCGCTGGACCGTTCACTCGGCCAACTCAGTAAACCCGCTGATGCTCCAGACGCACAGGGGAGAGCCGTCGGTCATGCTGAGCCCGCGGGACGCGGAAGTGCGCGGTATCGAGAACGGCGGCAAAGTGCGCGTGTTCAACGACGTGTCTTCGTACATCTGCACTGCCAAGATCTCGCCGTCGGTCCGGCCGGGCCAACTCATCATGTACAACGGCTGGGAGCCCTACCAGTTCGAGAAGTGGGACGACCCGACGAACAGCGAACCGGGCATGGTCAAATGGCTCCACCTGGCCGGCGGATACGGCCACCTGCGCTACTGGCTGATGCAACTTCAGCCGGTTCCGATCGACCGGGGAATAGCGGTCGACGTAGCGAGGGCCTGACGCGAGAACCGCAGCCGCGCCTTCAGGCCGGCCCGGATTTGGGCGGTAAGTAGCTGCAGGTCTTCAGACCTTTGAGGGAGCGCTGCGGTCGTATAATCGTCTCATTTCGACGAGGAGGGAAACGTGTCGGAGCGAGACCTTCATGCGGGCGCGGAAGCCGTGATCGGGGAGATCGTACTGGCCGGGGCCAGCGCGCGTCCAATCCCCGCCGGCGATGTACGCCGCCTGTATGACGGGGCGGGTTGGTGGCCCGGGTGGGAGGCGGAAGGTATCCGGCGGGCCATTGCGCAATCGATATCCGTCGGCGCCTGGGACGGCGACCGACTGGTCGGCTTCGCCAGGGCTCTCTCTGACGGCGTGCACCGTGCGTACGTCGAGGATGTGGTGATCGACCCGGACTACAGGGGCCGGCAGATAGGTGAGCGACTGGTCGCACGCCTCGTCAAGGAGATCGGCCCGGTGCACGTCATCTCCTTGTTCTGCGAGCCGGAGCGTGTGGCCTTCTATGCGCGCAACGATTTCCACCCCAGCCCGACCCAGGTAATGATGCATCGCGAATCCGGAGTTGCCGGTGGCGTCGGCCAGCCGGACAGGGAGGTGTGAGTGATGTGCCGGAGCATCAAGCAGCTACGCCGCGCTGAGTCGCCCGCAACTGACGACGAGATCCGGGCGGCCGCGCTCCAGTTCGTGCGCAAGGTCAGCGGCTACCGGGCTCCGTCGCGGGCCAACGAGGAGGCGTTCAACGGAGCGGTGGCGCAGATTGCCGATGCCTCACGCGAGCTGCTGAAACGCCTGAAGGCCGGAAGGTAAGCGCTACTTCGGCCGGACTGTTACCTGGATCTGGCCCTCGGTGAAGGTGAGTGAGTAGGCATGGTCCAGCTGGAGGTCATCGAGGAGCTTGTTGACCTCGTCCTCGGCGCGATCCTTGATCGCATCCTCGATGAAACCGGGAAGCCCACCGGCATCCAGCTCCGTTAGATCGAGGCTGGGGCGCTCGCCCCGGAAGTCCACATTGCCGGCGGCTTTGACGTCCGGCTCGAAGACGCTCCCAACCAGGGGGAGGGTGGCCAGCGTCGGCACTTCCACCTTCGCCCGCGCCTCCGCGGAGCCGTCGTGGAAGCAGACCGTGACCTCAGTGACCGGTGCGTCGCCGGCTTCCAGGAAGCTGTTTGCACGGGACGAGACCTGCGCCTCAGTCAGCGTGAACGATGCCTCCGCCTGTCCGCCGTCGACGGCCGCATTGGCCGCATCCCATGCCTGGTCAAACTCGCCGGCGAGAGCGTCGCTTAGCGGGATACTGCGGATATCCCCTGTGTCAGCGTCTTTGCATCCGTCTTGCGGGCCGAGGTCGCCGCTCGTAAGCAAACTGAACAGCACGATCACTGCGACGAAGATCGCCGCGATGGTCATCAGCAGGCTGATGAAGCCAGAGAAGGGTGTTCTCATCTGTCCCGGTCTATCCTACGCCTTTGCGCGCTCTTGTTCGATAAGCTCCCGGCGCAGGATCTTGCCGGACGCGGTCTTCGGGATCGCTTCAACGAATTCGATCTCGCGGACTTTCTTGTAGGGGGCAACGCGCTGTTCGACGAAGCGCATGAGGTCTTCGACACTCGTTTCGTGGCCTTCCCTCAGCAGGACGAACGCCTTGGGGATCTCTCCCGACTCATCGTCACGCTTCGGAATGACTGCCGAATCCATCACCGCCGGGTGCTCGAGCAGAAGCGCTTCAAGTTCGGCCGGCGCGATCTGGTATCCCTTGTACTTGATCATCTCCTTCTTGCGGTCGAGGATCGTCACATAACCCTCCTGATCCACCGAGACGATGTCACCGGTGCGTATCCAGCCGCCGCCGGGGAGTGTTTCAGCGGTCGCCTCCGGGGCGTTCCAGTATCCCTTCATAACCTGCGGGCCAAAGGTCAGGAGCTCACCGACTTCGCCAACACCCAGGTCCCGGCCGTCGTCCAGCGAGACGACCTTCTGGACCGTGTCGGCGACGGGCGGGCCGACAGTGGAGTCCTTGATGCGGGTAACGGGGTTGACGTTTGTGACAGGGCTGGTCTCCGTCATGCCGTAGCCCTGGAGGACGGTGGTGTCGAGCGCCTTCGCTGCTGCGCGCGCGACTTCCGCGGGAAGGGGAGCGGCGCCGCTCATGATCATGGAGAGGCTGGAGGTGTCGTACTTAGCGGTGTCAGGGAAGTGGGACAACGCCAGCAGGGCGGGCGGAACGGCGAAGAGGTTGGTGACCTTGTACCTCTGTATGAGGTCGAGGCAGAGGGCGGGGTCAAACCGAGGCATGATGACCTGGGGCAGGCCGGCGGCGAAACCGCAGGCCATGAGCACGACCATGCCGTAGATATGGAAGAACGGCAGGAAGTCGAGGTAGGTGCCGTAGCCGGAACTGATGCCGGTTGTGAGTGTCTGGCGAACGTTAGACACCAGGTTGTAGTGAGTTAACATAACGCCCTTGGGAAGACCAGTGGTGCCCGAGGAGTAGGGGAGGGCGGCGATGTCCTCGCGGGCATTGATGCTGACGGGGCCGAGGTCCGGAGGTGCGTCCGCGGCGATCTTCCAGACGTCTTCGATGATGAAGGCGTGCTTGAGAGAAGGGAGGTGGGCACGAACGCTCTCGACGATGGGGGAAAGGGCACCCATGGCGAAGATCGCGGTGGCGCTGCAGTCCTCGAGTTGGTGGAGGAGTTCGCGTTCCTTGTAAAGGGGGTTGAGGGTAGTGACCGTGGCACCGGCACAGAGGATGCCGAAAAAGGTGACGAAGTACTCGGGTGAGTTCGCCGAGAAGATGGCCACTCGGTCACCCTTGCTGATGCCGGCGTCCTGAAGGAACCTTCCGAGGCGCCGGCAGGACTCCCACGTGTGGGCGAAGCTGTAGGTCTGGCCATCGAAGCTGATCAACGCGGTTCTCTCGGCGTACCTATCGGCAGCGGGAGCGAGGAAGTCGGGAAGCGAGAGCTCCGGATAAGGTTCGATGGAGAACCATGGGCTATTGAATAGCGTCACTGTTGTCCCTCCTTAACAGTTCCAGTGGGACGGGCGCCGGCCCGTGTCTGCTTGATGTTGCCAGTAGTTGCTGCGGCTAGCCGGTCAGTCGCCCAGGATGGTGCTGTACCCGGTGGCGATGATGTCCTCGGCGTACTCTGAGCGCCAGCCTGGATCCGGTATCCCGAGGTGGCGTTCGCGGAACCAGGCGTGGATCTTGAGGTACTGCTCCTCGAGGTAGCAGCGCCATGTGTTCTCCTCGTCAAACAGCTCCGGATCCACGTCTTCGAGGCGTTTGTCCATCTCGTCCGGGTCGATGTCGAGGTCCTCGCGCCAGAAGTCGGCGAGGTAGTCGAGCGTTTCCTCGAGGTTGCGGCGGCACTCCTCCAGGAGGGCGCGCATGAAGCCTTCCTCGTCCACCTTGCGGCCGCGGAGTCGCAGGTGGTTGGCGCAGTCCTCGCAGAGGAGCACGAACTTGCGAGCATCGCAGCTCTCTTTCTTGGTGCAGCCTTCGCAAAGCGGCGCCCACTCTGACGCCTCGGGTATTCGCAGGAAGCCGACGAAGACGTCGTCGGTCAACGTGCCGCAGCGGGGGCACGATAGCTTCTTCGCCAGGATATCGTTGATTGCCTGCTGCCAGTCGATCTTCATAGCCCCTTCCTTGAAGGCCGCGTCGGCGCCCACCCCCCTGTGGACGGCGCGCAGGCCAATCGGCAAGCACCTATCTTATGGCTTTTGACAAGGCTGTCAACAGGCACCCGGCCGATTTGATGCCGCTAGCCGCGCACATCCAGCGTGAACCATCCCGTCTGGCCCGGCATTTCCTCGATGCCGACCGACACCCGGGATATGTTGGTGGCTCCCCGTTGCTCCAACTCCCGCCACAAGCGGCGGGCGAACCACTCGGCCAGCCGCTCGGCGGTGGAATTGTCGATGTCGAGCACGGCGACATCGCTCGAGGGGATGACATAACGCCGTTCGCCGTGCCGCACCTCAATCTCGCTCCCGCTATGGTGCCAGGAGATGCGGCCGCCGGCTGCCTGGAGGATGAAGCGGTGGTCCAGCTCCTGCGCCACGCCGCGAGCGAGTTGCTTCACCACGCCGAAGTCAAGAATCCAGCCATCCCCGGTGAGTTCGCCCTCGATATGGATGACGACATCGTAGTTGTGGCCGTGCAGGGGTTCGCACTCGCTCCCGGCGGTAGTGAAGTGGGCCGCGGCGAACCTCAGCGTGTTCCGTTCGAGCGTTATCCTGTGAGTCATGCCGGACGAGCATACCTTCCGGGCGCCGGCAGTGTCATCCGAGATGTGCCGCAAGTCCGGGCGCGTCGCCCCGTGAGCGTGCTTCCGCATTGTGAGGGCGGTTCGCACTATATATGTTATGTGGCGTGGGGATAGGGGAGTGAGGCGAGAACCGAGGGCCCTGGTCGGATCGTAGCGAACTAGTGATGACTGTCGCGCGAGCCTGCGGCAAGCGGTCGCCGTGCATTGGCGACGGATGCGCACCCAATGCTACACTCAGTCTGGAAGCCGGGCCGGGATATCCCCGCCAGGCAACGCGGGGCGGCCGAGTTGCGTCGAATGATCAGGGCGTCCGGTCGCTGGTGCGGCCCTTATGTCAATCGGGGTAGCAACCCCGGAGGTAATTCGAATGTGGAACACCCTTAAGTGGACACTTGCCGGCCTGATTGTGGCGCTGACCGTTGCGCTGGCCGGCGTCGTTGGGTACGCAGTGGGCGATGGAGGGGGCAGCCGGACGACTGTCACCGACATCGACCCCGGCGACGGCAGTAGTGACGACGATGGATACAGCATCCTCGACGAGATCGAGTCGATCCTGGGCGAGGATTTCGTCAACCCGGACGCGATCACGCACGACGCACTGGAAAAGGGCGCGATCGACGGGATCATCGCTTCTCTGGGGGATCCGCACAGCGTGTACATCACCCCGGAGGAATACCAGAGCGGGATTGACATCATCTCCGGGAGTTTCGAGGGGATCGGGGCGAATGTCGACCAGGACCCGACGACGGGCGAGATCACAATAGTTACCCCGTTCCGCGGCTCACCTGCCGAAAAGGCGGGCATCCTGCCCGGCGACGTGATCCTTGAGGTTAATGGCGAGTCCACCGAAGGCTGGAGCGTGCAAGACGCCGTGCAGAAGATCCGTGGTGAACAGGGTACAAAGGTAACCCTAACGGTACGGCACAGCGACCGCCAGGAGGAGGAGCTCGTGATCACGCGTGGCACGATCGTCATCCCGACCGTCTTTGCGCACGATGCGCAGGACGAGAACGGCGACGCGGTGCCCGGCCTGGCGTATATCGAAATCCAGCAGTTCACCGAGCAGACGGTCAACGACCTACGAACTGAGCTGGAGCGGATTAGCGATGAGGGGTACGAAGGCCTGATCCTCGACCTTCGGCGGAACCCAGGCGGCGGCCTGGATGCAACGGTATCCGTGGCCGACATGTTTCTCGACGGCGGCCTCGTCCTCACCCAGGTGGACCGTGAGGGCAACAAGACGGAGTACAACGCCAAAGGCGGCGGTGAGGCCACCGACATACCCGTGGTGATTCTCGTGAGCGGCGGTTCGGCGTCCGGCTCGGAAGTGCTGGCCGGGGCGTTGCGCGACCACGGGCGGGCGAAGCTCGTCGGGTCGCAGACGTTCGGCAAAGGGTCGGTCAACCACCTGAGGGAGCTGTCGAACGGGGGCGCCCTGTACGTCACGATCGCCCGCTGGCTGACCCCCAACGGCACTCTTATCGAAGGTGTCGGCCTGGCGCCGGACGTACCGGTGGAGTTGACACCGCAGGAACTGAGCGACGAACTCCAGAGCGGCTACGGCCCGCAGATGAGCGCGGCAATCGACCTGCTTGAGCAAGAACTTGCCGCCAGGGCCAGATAAGGAGTTATGTCGAGCGCTCCCCGTGAGAAGATAAGGAAGTGAACGCGGGCGAGAAAACCGTCGCGACCAACCGCCGGGCGGGGTTTGACTACGCTATCCTGCGTACGCTGGAAGCAGGCCTTTCCCTGACGGGAACGGAGATCAAGTCGATACGGCAGGGCCACGCGAGCATCCGCGAGGCTTATATCCGTCCAGGGGACGGCGAGATGTTTCTGGTCGGGGCGCACATCGCCCACTACGCCCCGGCGAGCCGTATGAACCACGAGCCGACCCGGAGTCGGCCGCTACTGCTGCACAAGCGTGAGATCCACGACCTGGAACGTGAAGCGACGACGTCCGGAGCTGCGATCATCCCCCTGCGTCTCTACCTCAAGAACGGACGCGCCAAGCTCGAGATCGCGCTGGCCCGCGGGAAACGGAAGTACGACAAGCGCCAGGACATAGCGAAGCGCGAGGCAGAGCGGGCGATGCAGAGGGCGGTGAGACGCAGGGGCTGATGGGGGACAAAGTACTCGAACGTTATGTCCAAGAGCGACTCATGGAACGCCTTGATGCTCTAATCGACCTGCACTCGAAGGCACCCGGGGTGGTCATGACGCCCGAGTACCAATTAACGAGATTCACATCTCACCTATACTCTATGAGTTGCTCGCCGACCTCTTGAGGGAGGGTTTCCTCGCAGACCAGTACGATGACGAACGCCCAGGCGAAATAGACTACGACTCCCGGGCCCGGGACCTAATGGAGTTCGGAGGCCTTTACGACCTCATGTGGAGCGCGCTGGAACACAGACAACCGGTGATCCAGTGCGACAATTACTACGGAGTCTGGGGAATCGACTCTGTACTGATATACATTGAGCTTGACGGGGATCCAATGAATTTGTGCCTCGGCCGCTGGCGCCCGGTCCTGAATGAGGAAGCGTTCATGTCGTGTTATCTGGCGGTTTACCGTAAGGTTGCCGAACTGATCGGTCTTCCACCCTGGATTGACTTTGAGACGACCGTGGTTCAGGGGCCCTGGCAACTGGTAGCGCTGGGACTTGCGGAGTTCATTCGCCCCGGAAACCACGATCTCCTGCTATAATGTGGTCATCTGGGGACGCAAGGGTTCGACAGGGAAAGTTGGGCCCGGATTGCAAGCCGAGGACGCCGGATCCTCGTTAATCGACCGGCGCAAAAGCAACTGGCAACACTAACCAGTACGCTCTCGCCGCCTAATTTAGGCTAGCGACGCCTGGCTCAGGCCTCACCCCGATGGGCGGAGTCCGGCGACGTAATGTCGGGGTGCTGTCCTCCCCACGCCGATAAGGGGGACAAAAGACCATCGGCTGGCCTGCCGGTTACGTGGCCGACGGCGGTACGGCGGGCAAGATCAAAGCGACGGCTAAGCTTGTAGGACATCCAGGCCGGGTTTCTTCTGGACGAGGGGTTCAATTCCCCTCCGTCTCCACCAATTCCAATAATGGACAAGGGGGCCGCGCAGCTCGCGCGGCCCCTCTTTATTTCGTAGAACCGCCTGGCTATCTCCTCCGGCTGGTTGCCAGGAGGAGTGAACCCCCCGCTATCAGGCCGGCCGCGACCAGCATTGCAGTAACCACGTCCCGCGTCGGATCCGAATTGCCGGGAGAACCGCCTGTGGGCGGCAGCCCGCTGGGGCCGGTCACAGGTGTGACAGCCGGCGCCATCGGAGGAGGAGGATCTGCGAGAGCGTTCGCGCTTCCTGGATGGCGGCGCGGAGGCTGCACTGGCGTCCCGCCGTGGCGCGGACCCCGTCACCGGGGGCTGCGCCCACCGCGTCCGCGGTGTAGTCAACGGTGAATGTTGCTGCGCTGGCTGGTGCACCGGAACGGGCAATCGCGAGGAGGGCCGCCAGCAGGACGGTGATGGCTGCGAGTACGGCCCAATGATAGTGGCTGCGCGCCACATCTGTTACCTCCCGAAAAGGTACATCCAGTGGTAACAGAAGCAGCAGCGATACGGTTGGTAGTCTCGATTCGCGCTAACGGGAATATCTACGGCCCGCTGCTTCCCTGGCCCCAGCTCGTCGCCAGGGCTTCGATTCGCCGCACCGCCTCCTCGAGGCGCGCATCCGGGATCGTGAGGGAAAGGCGGACGTAGCCTTCTCCCGTTGGGCCGTAGCCGTTCCCCGGCGTCACGACCACACCGGCGTCGTCGAGGAGACGCGTGGCGAACTGGACGCTCGTCATGGTCTCCGGGACCCGCGCCCAGAGGTAGAGACTGGCTTTCGGCGGGCTAACCCGCAGCCCCAGCTTCGATAACGCCTCGACCAGCCGGTCCCGTCGGCGCTGGTAGACGGTGTTGTTCTCGGCGATCACGTCCTGAGGGCCGTCCAGAGCTGTTATCGCCATCTGCTGGATTGCCTGGGGAATGCCAGAGTCGAGGTTGGACTTGACACGCATCAGGGCGTCGATGATCTCCGGGTTGCCCACGGCCATGCCGATGCGCCATCCCGTCATGTTGTAGGACTTGGACAGCGAATGGAACTCGATGCCGACTTCTCTCGCTCCGTCCGCCTGGAGGAAGCTGACCGGGCGATATCCATCGAATACGACCTCAGAGTAGGGGCCGTCATGAAGTACGGCGAGATCGTGCCGGCGAGCAAAGGCGACGGCGCGATCAAAGAACTCGATATCAGCCACGGCGCCGGTGGGATTGTTGGGGTAGTTCAGCCAGAGGACCTTCGCCCTGTCGGCGACGGGGGCGGGAACGGCATCGAAGTCCGGCAGGAATTCGTTCTCCTCGGTCAGGGGCAGGTAATAGGGTTCACCACCGGCCAGGAGCGTGCCGACTCCGTAGACCGGATAGCCCGGGTCGGGGACGAGCGCGATGTCGCCGGGGTCAATGAAGCAGAGGGCGATGTGGCCTATGCCCTCCTTCGAGCCGATCAGCGGCAGCACTTCCGTCGACGGATCGAGCTCTACGGCGAACCGGCGACCGTACCAGCGGGCGATCGCCTGCCGCAGCTCGGGGAGACCCTCACTCTCCGGGTACCTGTGGTTCACCGGGTCCCGCGAGGCGGCAGCGAGCGAGTCGAGGATATGGGAGGGAGTGGGCAGGTCTGGATCGCCGATGCCGAACGAGATTACGTCAACTCCCTGCCCCCGCTTCTCGGCGATCTTCTTACTGATCCCGGCGAAGAGGTATGGCGGCAGCTTTTCGATTCTCCTGGCGAGGTGCAAGGGCGTCCTCCACGGCCTGAATGGCCCCGCCCGGGGGCGGGGAACGACACCTATCGTAGCGCACCAGCCGGTATCGCACGATAGCGGGCGGTTGCGTGTCTCGTCGTTCAGCCTGCACTATGCGATTAGAGGCATTACAACGATGCAACTCCTGCAACGGGTCCCGTTCCTGGCGGCGCTGGCGCCGGAGGACTTCGACTGGCTAGCGGAGCGTGTCCACAAGCGTTCGTATGCGCGCGGCGACATCATCTTCCAGAAGGGCGACCCGGGAGAGTCACTGTTCATCGTCGAGACGGGCGCGGTGGTGATCCATGTACCCGGAGCTGACGGTGCGGACCTGACCCTCGCCCGCCTTGGGTCCGGTGAGTTCTTCGGCGATATGGCGATCCTTGACGGCAGTCCCCGGTCCGCGAGCGCAACCGCCGTGGCCGACTCCCGTCTCCTCGTGCTGGAGCGCAGGGACTTCACGGACCTGATCACACGGCACCCGGAGGCGGCGCTATCGGTCCTTGCGGTGATGACGCAGCGACTGCGCGGGAGCGACGAGATGATCTCTGACCTGCGCTATCTGGACGCCGGCGGCCGCCTGGCGCGGCGGCTGCTGGACCTCGCGGCGGACCACGGGCTGAGGCGTGCGGACGGGATCCTTCTCAACACCCGGCTGACCCAGGAGGAGCTGGCGACGATGATCGGCGTCACCCGTGAGAGCGTCAACCGGAACCTTTCGGCGTTCCGAAAGCGAGGGCTGGTAAGGAACGAGGGCCGAAAGATCGTGATCCGCGACCCTGAAGGGCTTCAGGCCTACTGCGAATAGGCGCGGCCCAGCGCTATTCGACGGTAAAGGCTGTGTGCATGCCTTCGGCGTAGTGGTCGGCGGTGCTGCCTTCTTCTCCGGGCACGATCAGGCACGCCAGTTCATAGGAACCGGGCTCCAGCTTCAGCCGGACCGACGCATCAGTCCCTGGAGGCATATCCTCGATCTCGCCGATGACGTTGAAGCCGCCTGACTCCTTGACCTGCAGAACGGCCAGTTCGTGGACCTCACGGGCTGAGGTGTTGACAGCCGCAAACTCAATGTTGCCCGCCTTTACCGTCAGCTTGTCCGCTGACACCTCGTACTCTGACAACTGGACAGCTACGGTATCGTCGGCAGGGTCGTCGTTCCCCCCGACGATCTCGGGCTCGTTCGCGCTTTCGCCGGCCGGATCGGCGGACCCGTCAGAGCCGGCCTTGCCGGCCGCAGTGGCGACGAGCTTGATGATCGTGGACTTCCCGCCGGGCTGGTAGCACTTGACGTCGTAAGTACCCTCTTCGTCAGGCACCGCGTAGCCAACGGAGCGCTTGCGGCCTTCCGGAATCAGAATCTCCTCGAGCCGGGTCCCGTTGGTGCCTTCGAGTTCGTAGGTCTGGCCGCTTTCGTTCTTTCCTGTAAGCTTCAGTTTCTCGCCCGTCTTCACCACCACTGACTCAGGCGTGCAGCCGTCGTCCGTCTGAGTGATGAGGATTTCGCGGCCGCCTTCACCACTTGCGGAACAGGCGGCGATGGCGAGTGCGAGCAGTGCGAGGCAAGCGGTCACTGCGGTACGAAACATCCTGTAGTTTCCCTTCTAGCCTGTTATCGGGGCGTTGCTTGTGATGGTTCAGGGGTCATGGCCCGGGCGGGCGGCCGCGCCGGAAGGACCAGGGGTAAGGCGAAGTAGGCGGCCAAGGCCAGCGAGATGTATGACCAGTAGAGGGCGATCTGGCTGATCGCGGGTGCGGAGTCGTATCCCAGGACGGTGTGGAGGAACTTGCCGAGGTCGGAAGTCATGGGGAGCGTCTCCTCGGTGTCCCAGGGTCGCACACCGAGGTCGGGGATGATCGTGGCCTCGTGCAGTTCGGTCAGAGCGTTCGTGAGAAGGCCTGCGGCGAGGACCATGAGGACGACTGCAGAAACGCTGAAGAAGTGTTTGAGTGGGAGTGTGGCAAAGCCGTAGTAGATGACGACTCCGGCGGCGGCCGCCACGCCGAAGCCAAGCAGGCCGCCCACGAGGAAGGACATGTCCGATCCCTGGTTGGTCGACCCGGCAAAGAGGAACAGGGCAGTTTCGATGCCCTCGCGCCCAACCGAGGAGAACGCGAGAAGGGCGAGGGCCGTGACGGACCCGGTCGAAAGGGCCAGGTCCATCCTGGCCCGCAGGTCCCTGGATATCCCGGTGGACTGGCTGCGCATCCAGAACAGCATCCACGTCAGGACGCCAACGGCAAAGAGCATCGTAAAGCCCTCGAACGCCTCCAGCACGCGGCCGTCGAGTTCGCGGGAGGCGATCTCAAGGCCGGCGGCGAAGCCGACCGAGATGGCCACTGCCGCAGCGACGCCGGCCCAGATAGCCCGGAAGTGCTGCTTCTGGTCCACCGACCGGAGATAGCCGAGCAAGATCGTAACGATGAGGGCCATCTCCAGCCCTTCCCTGGCGGTTACGAGGAACGAGAACGTCATTTAAAGAGTCTGCTTCCTAGCGGCTGGTGCATCTGTCGGAGCCATCGGATGCATATTAGCCTCTGCTAATATCGTAGGTGTGTCAATGACAATAAGCAATACTTCAGTTAGGAAATTTGGCATGTCCTCAGGTAGGGTATTGCCCGACAGCATGTCCGGCACATGATGCCGCGCATGGCTGTGGATCTCCAAGAGCCAGGTGTCATTGGGGCACTCGACCCCGCGCTCCGGCCACGATAAGCTACAGTGGCAAGATGCGGGCCGCCCCCCCCGGCCCCGCCAGTCACAAGGAGCTGTATGCAGACAACAGTCGTAGGCAACTATCCCAAAATTCCAAACCGTCCCCGGCCGGCGCGGCTGCGCAATGCGATCAACAAGCGCGACCGCGGGGAGCTCTCCAACGAAGAACTCGAGCAGGTGCGGAACGAGGTCACGATCGAGGTGATCCAGGAGCAGATCGACGCCGGGATCGACGTGATCACGGACGGCCAGGTGCGCTGGGACGACGACCAGACTTATGTCGCGCGCAACTTCAAAGGCGTCGAGATCGGCGGCCTGCAGCGGTACATGGATACGAACACCTACTTCCGCGAGCCAGAGGTAGTCGGCGAGATCGGCTGGCAGAAGCCGGTGCTCGCCGCGGACTGGCGGTTCGCGCAGGAGAACAGCAGCCGCCCGGTGAAGGCTATCCTGCCGGGCCCGTTCACGCTGGCTGTCCTCTCGCTGGACAAGCACTATAACGACAGGAACCGCCTGGCACTGGCGTATGCCGAGGCGCTGCGGAGCGAGATCGATGCCCTCGTGGACGCCGGTTGCGCGCACATCCAGGTGAACGATCCGATGATCGTGAAGAACAAGGACCAGGTGGGGACGTTCACGGCCGCGCTGACGCGGATGCTTGACGGCGTCAACGCTGAGACCGGCATCTACACCTGGTTCGGCGATTGCGGGGGTATTCTTGATGCGCTTCTCGATACGCCGGCGGATGTGATCGGACTCGACTTCGTTGCTGGCCCGGCCAACTGGGAGGCGCTGGCGAAGGTGAGTTTCGGCAAGAAGCTCGGGTTCGGAGCGATTAACGGACGCAACACCAGGATCGAGACGCCGGATCAGATCGCCGCCGCCGTGGAGCGTGTGACTGCCCTGGTGCCAGCGGACGGGCTCTACCTCAACCCGTCCTGCGGCGTCGAGTACCTGCCGCGGGAGACGGCGTTCGAGAAGCTGAAAGTGCTCGTGGAAGGCGCGAAGCGA
The DNA here is from genome assembly GCA_037441345.1 of Chloroflexota bacterium. Classification (GTDB taxonomy): domain Bacteria; phylum Chloroflexota; class Dehalococcoidia; order SM23-28-2; family RBG-16-64-32; genus DATKKM01. Next base: position 9,709 of record JBBISJ010000006.1, on the reverse strand, counting down.
GCGGAAGGAGTGCCGGCGTAATGGTTACACAGCAGACAAGCGGGCGAACAACGACCTGGAGCGGCGTGCCCACGACGCTCGTTACGACGGCCGTCGGTAGCTACGCCAAGCCAGACTACCTGGCAAAGGCACGCACGGAGTTCTCCCAGGGCAAGATCGGCCGCGAGGAGCTGGACAGGCTGGAGAAGCAGGCGACCGAGTACTGGATCCGCGTCCAGGAGAAGGTGGGCCTGGATGTCCTCGTCCACGGCGAGATGGAGCGCGGCGACATGGTCGCTTACTTCTCGGGGGAGCCGGGCGGGACGCCGATCAAGGGGATGAAGCTGGGTGGACTGGTGCGCTCGTATGGCAATCGCTACTATCACAAGCCGATCATCTTCGACCGGCTCGAGTGGCCGGGGCCGATGACGGTCGACATGTGGAAGTTCGCGCAGGGCCTGACGGAGCGACCGGTCAAGGGGATGCTCACCGGCGCTTACACGATGGTGGAGTGGTCGTTCGACGAGCACTACCCGTCGCGCCGCGACGCAGTGCTCGACATGGCGAAGGTGATCCGGCGTGAGGTCGAGGCGCTGGTCGAGGCCGGCGCGAAGTACATCCAGATCGACGAGCCCGCGATCCACACGCGCCCGGACACCGACTTCGACATGGCCGTCGAGGCGATGCACGTCACGGTGGACGGCATCGACGCGGAGTTCCACACGCACATCTGCTACGGCGAAGTCGAGAAGATCTACCCGGCGATGCTGCGGCTGCCCGTGAAGCAGATCCATCTGGCGTTCAAGAACACTGATTTCGCCTACCTTGACCTGATCGACGAGTTTGGCTATGACGACGCCAAGGACCTGGGGCTGGGCGTGACCGACGTGCACACCCGGTTCACGGAGACCGTTGACGAGGTAAAAGATGGGCTGCGGCGGACGCTGAAGCGTCTGCCCCCCGAGCGGATCTGGGTACTGCCCGACTGCGGCCTCAAGACGCGGACCGTCGAGGAGAGCGAAGACAAGCTCCGCGTCATGGTCGAGGCGGTGGCCGGCGTCAAGCAGGAGATGGGGCTGAGCTAGGCGCTGTCCGGCGAAGCAGGAACGGAAAGAGGCGGCCGATTGGCCGCCTCTTCAGGTAACGCCGTTTGACCCCTGCGCCCGCGCCCTGATAGGCTGCAACGCGAAACCTGACGCGCACGTTAAGGTTGATGGCCTCCTGGATATGACCACCGAAGATACGATTTCGCGGCCGTCCGCATCGCTGGACGAGATCTTCCACCCCCGGTCCGTCGCGGTCGTGGGCGTCTCAAAGGCGGTGAAGGGGTTCAGCGGCGTCAGCCTGGGCTTTCTCCTCGCCTGCAAGGAAGCCGGCTGCGAGAACCTCTATCCGGTCAACCCGAAGTACGACGAGATCGAGGGGCTGCGCTGCTACCCGGGCGTCCGTGACATCCCCGGGCCGGTCGACCACGTCATCTCCTGTGTCCCGGTTCGCGTGGTCGACGCCTTAGTGGACGACTGCATCGCCAAGGGTGTGCGGAGCATCCACTTCTTCACCGCCGGGTTCACGGAGACCGGCGACGAGGAGATGGCGGCGATGGAGAGGCGCCTGATCGCGAAGGTGACGGCGGCGGGTATCCGCGCGATCGGCCCGAACTGCATGGGGCTCTACGTGCCGGGCAGCGGGCTTGCCTTCATGCCGGGGTCGCCGGTTGAGCGCGGCGCGGTTGGATTCGTCTCCCAGAGCGGCGGGAATGCCGGCGACATGATCTTCACCTCCGCTGTGCGCGGGATCAGGTACTCGAAAGTTGTGAGCTACGGGAACGCGGCCGACCTCGGTGAGTCGGAGTTACTGGATTACCTGGCGGGGGACCCGGAGACCGAGGTGATCGCGACGTACGTGGAGGGAGTCAGGGACGGCCGGCGCTTCTTCAGCGCGCTGAAGAAGGCCGCGGCGATCAAGCCCGTGGTCATTCTGAAGGGCGGGCGCACCGCGGCGGGGACGCGTGCCGTCATGTCGCACACAGCAAGCCTCGCCGGCTCGGCCGAGGTGTTCGCGGCGCTCTGCCGGCAGGTGAACGCGGTCAGCGTGAACAGCGTTGACGAGATGGTTGACGTCGTCACGGCCTTCCGCTTCATGGCGCCGCCGGAAGGACGCGGTGTGGCGGTTGTCGGCGGTGGTGGCGGCTTCAGCGTTCACGCGGCGGACGAGATCGACGAGGCGGGGCTCGAATGCCCGCCGCTGCCGGCCGATGTGCAGGCCGCGCTCAGCGAGTTCACGCCGGCGGCCGGGACCAGTGTCCGAAATCCCGTGGATACGATGGCGACGTATGACCCGCCGAGCCTGGAGCGCACCATCGCGCTGACCGGCGGCGCGCCGAACATCCACGCGGTGATGTTCCACGCCAGCGTTAGCCTGGGCGCGGGGCGCCGTGCTCTGCGGGGCATGGGCGGCTTCAACCCGGAGCAGCTGGTCGACATGGTGGTGGATCAGGTTGTGCGCGGCCGCGATGCCTGCGGCGTCCCGGTTGTTATTGTGTTGCGTCCGCCGCTCGACGTGGAAGGAATGGAGCGCGCGTCAGTGCTCCAGGAGCGGCTGTGGCGTGCGGGCTTCCCGGTCTTTCCCAGTATTCCCCGCGCGGGGAACGCGATCGCGAAGCTGGTCCGCTGGTACGAGCGCCGGGCTGGGCGAACGCCCTGACCCCAAACGCGCTGGCTATCGCCGGCCGAACCCCTTCGCCAGCATCTCTGCGCTGACGTGAACCATCGTGGGCCGCCCGTGCGGGCAGGTGTGCGGCGTTTCGGTTGCCTCGAGCTGGCGGACGAGGTCCCGCATCTCATCCGGTGCCAGTGTCTTGCCGGCGCGGATAGCGCCGTGGCAGGCGAGCGACATGGCGACGCGGTCGCGCCCGTCGGATTCCCCCTCCTCCAGCATCACGTCCAGAAAGCGCGCAATGTTCTCGCGGAGGTCGCCGGCGGCGAGGGCGCGGGGGAGGGCGCGCACGAGCAGCGACGCCTCTCCGAACGGCTCAAGCTCGAAGCCGTGGCCCGACATGGATTCGCCCTCGGTGTCGATCAGGGCGCGTTGACGCGCCGGGAGTTCCAGCGCCACGGGCTCGAGGAGGCCCTGCACGTCCGGCGACTGCAGGGCCCGCGCTGACGCGAACCGTTCGTAGAGAACCCGTTCGTGGGCAGCGTGCTGGTCGATGAGGTACATGCCGTCCGGACCCTCGGCGATGATGTAGACGCCGCCGAACTGCCCGATTACGCGGAGGACCGGCAGCGCCTCGCCGATCGTGGCGCCACTGCCTGGCCCGCCGTCGTTATCGACGATTCCGGCCACGCTGCCGGTGGTCGTCGCGGCGGCCTCCCGTCGTACGGCGGCTTCCCAGAGCGGGGGCGACCAGGGGAGAGGCGACATGCTCAGCGTTGGGACAGGTTCGATGGTCGCTGCTTCGCGGGCGCCGGCCGGGACCGGGGAATGCTCAACGAGAGCGGCGCGGATGGCCTTCTGGACGATGCCGAAGACAGCCGATTCGTCGCGGAAGCGCACCTCGGCCTTCGTCGGGTGCACGTTCACGTCCACCTCACCGCAGGGAACATTCAGGTTCAAGATGGCGACCGGGTGCCGGCCTACCATCAGCATCCCCCTGTAGGCCTCTTCGACCGCGAAAGCGAGGCGGCGGTTCTGGATCCAGCGGCGGTTGACGAAGAGGCTGATGTAGTTGCGGGAGGCACGCGAGAGGTGCGGCGGGCCGGCCAGCCCGGAGACGCTGGCGCCGGGGCCACCCTGGCCGTCGAGATCGTCTCGCGCGAGGCCGACGACCAGCAGCGCGGCGGCCGTATCCAGTCCGTACACGGCCGCCGCCGCGTCGCGGAGGTCGCCGCTTCCGGGCGTGTGGAACGTCTGCCGTCCATCCACGACGAGCCGGAAGCGGACCTCGGGATAGGCCAGGGCGTAGTGGCTGACAGCGGAGGCGACGGCGTTCGTCTCGGCAGAGGTGGAGCGAAGGAACTTGCGGCGGGCCGGGAGCCGCTCAAAGAGCTTCTCGACGCGGATGGTGGTGCCGACGGGCGCGCCGCGGCTCCCGGAATCAGTGGGCAGGCCGTCGCGAAGCCGGAGGAACGCGCCGGCGTCCGCTCCGAGCGGCCGGGAGACGATCTCAACATCGGCTACGGCGGCGATCGAGGGCAGGGCCTCGCCGCGGAAACCGAGCGTGAGGATCCGTTCGAGGTCGGCGTCGTCCGCGAGCTTGCTTGTGGCATGGCGCTCGAACGCGCGCTCGATCTCGTCCGCTTCGATGCCACAGCCGTCGTCGGTGACGCGGATGAGCAGCGTGCCACCGGCTGCGATCTCCACTGAGATGGCAGAGGCGCCCGCGTCCAGGGAGTTCTCGACGAGTTCCTTGGCTACCGAAGCCGGGCGCTCGACGACCTCCCCGGCGGCGATGCGGGCGGCGACGGCGGCGGGGAGGATTCGGATCGGCAAAGGGCAGGCTACCTCGCGGCGATTGTAACGGGGACGACCGGCGCGCCTGAAGAAGGAACTGGCACCGGTTTGTGGATGGTACGTTGCTGTCAGTCGCTAAAGCCGAGCGAACCTACCATCGTTTCGACGGCGCGGAAGTAGTCCCCGAACGAATCCGCGGGGGCGCGGACGGCCACGACGACCGGGCCGGTCGGGTGGTCGATGACGATGATGTGTCCCCGGTCTCCGGGTGACATCGCGTAATCCTGGTCACCGGCCGTGAAGAGGGGAAGACGTCCATTGATGAGAGTGGCGCCAGCCGCGACGCGAGCTTCCATCTGCCGCGCCGCACGGTTTCCCACCTGAACGGAAGAGGGGTTCGTCGTCTCGAGGCCGGGGTGCTCCTGGAGCCACACCGTCAGGTCCGCGGGAAGCTCCGCCGGTCCGGCGCCGACCGGATCGAAGACGCCGTCCGGGCGGACGATGCAGAGGCAGTCGCTGTCGGGGGTCTCGCGCACCAGGGCAATGGCGGCGGTGTCGACGACAGCCGCGGACCAGCCATCGCCCAGCCTGAAGCTGGCCGGCGGCTGAAAGTTCGTCGTGATGTAGGTCCCCGGGGCAAGTGCTTCGGGTGGGCTGGCCGGGACCTCCAGCCGAATGGCGGGGCTCCCGGTCGTGGTCGACGGGGCCTTCGGGCCGCTGTCGCAGGCGACGACTAGCGTCAGAGCGGCCAGTGCGAGTATGCCGGCAGCTGATCTCACTGCCGGAGGGCTCTGGCCTTGTCCGCCAGCTCATACAGGCGGCGGAGCGCGTCGAGCGGCGTCATCGAGTCCGGTTCGAGTTCCGCCAGCTCGCGTCGCAGCCCGTCATCGGGCGGCTCGAAGAGCGAGAGCTGAGCGCGGGCTACGAGTGGAAGCCCTTCGGCCGGGGCGCCGCCGGCCTCGAGGGTTTCGAGTATCTCCTGCGCGCGGGCCACGACCGGTTTTGGCAGGCCGGCGAGTTGCGCCACGTGAACGCCGTAGGAGCGGTCCGCCCCGCCCGGCATGATCCGGTGCAGGAACACCACGGCGCCGTTCTCTTCGGCGACCGCGACGTTGAAATTGCGCACCCGTGGCAGGGCCGCCGCCAGTTCGGTCAGTTCGTGGTAGTGCGTTGCGAACAACGTGCGCGGGCGCGCGTCCGGCCGGTTGTGGATGTACTCGGCGACGGCGCGGGCGATCGCCATCCCATCGTAGGTGCTGGTTCCGCGGCCGATCTCGTCGAAGATGAGAAGTGAGCGGGAGGTCGCGCCGCGCAGCATGCCGGCTGTCTCCAGCATCTCCACCATGAACGTCGATTGGCCAGCCGCGATATCGTCGAGGGCCCCGATTCGTGAGAACACGCGGTCCACGATCCCGATTCGGGCCTCCCGGGCGGGAACGAAGGAACCGAGTTGGGCCAGGATCACCGTCAGCGCCACCTGCCGCAGGTACGTGGACTTGCCGGCCATGTTCGGGCCGGTGAGGAGGATCACCTGGGCGTCCGCGCAGGACAGAAAGACGTCGTTCGGCACGTAACCTGAGCCACCGGTCTGCAGCTCGACGACCGGATGGCGGCCGTCGCGAATGATGATCTCGTCGCCGTCGTCTACCTGCGGCCGGACGTACGCGCGCTGCGCGGCAACCTCGGCCAGGGTGGCCGACACGTCTATCTCGGCGACCGCCCGGGCAGTGCCGAGGATCGCCGGGCCGTCCGCCGCGACCTGCGAACAGACCTGCCGCAACAGACGACCTTCCAGTTCGGACCGCAACTCCTCCGCGTGGAGTACGCGGTATTCGTGCTCCTGCAGTTCCGGCGTCGTGTAGCGCTCGCCGCCCACAAGCGTCTGCTTGCGGACGTAGTCATCAGGTACCGCGGCAGCATTGGCTTTCGAGACCTCGATGTAGTAGCCGAACACGCGGTTGTATCCCACTTTGAGCGACTTCACGCCTGTACGTTCGCGCTCGCGGCGTTCGAGGTCAGCCAGGTACTGGCGGGCGCCGTTCGCGGTTGACCTCAGGGCGTCCAGTTCGTCCGAGAAGCCCTGGCGGATGGCACCGGCGCCGCTTTCCTCCGCGATCGAGGCTGCGACCAGGGCGGCTGTTTCGGCGCAGTCCCGGAGGCCGGCCGTCAGGCGTCCGGTCGCGGCCTCGACGTCACGCTCTCCCAGCGCGCGCCGCAGGTCCGGAACCGCATCGAGGCCCCGGCGGATCGCGGCGAGGTCGCGCGGGGTCGCCGGGCCGGGCGATCCAGCCGCCGCGGCCGAGACGCGCGCCAGGGCCCGCTCCAGATCGGGAATCCTTCCCAGCGCCTCCCTGATGCGTCCTCGTCTGACGGCGGAGTCGAAGAACGACTGGACAGCGTCCTGTCGGCGTCGTATCGCTTCGGGATCGAGGAGCGGCCGGTCGAGCCAGGCGCGAAGCAGGCGCGCGCCCATCGGCGTCCGGGTCTCGTCCAGAAGAGCGAGAAGGGTGCCGGGGGTGGCACCCGCCCGGTCGCCGCGCAGGGAATCGAAGAGCTCCAGGTTGCGGCGGGTGTTGCTGTCGACCAGGAGGTAGCCGCCGGGCCGGTCCAACCTGATGCCCGCTACGTGTCCCAGCGCGAGGGGCTGGTTCTGTTCTAGGTATTCGACCACCAGCCCGGCGGCCGCGGCGGCGAGAGTGTGTCCAGCAAGGCCGAGCGCCTCGATCGCCGGAGCGCCGAAATGCCGGAGCAGGCTGCCGGTTGCCGTTTCGACCTCCGTTGTGGTGGGGGCCAGGGGTGTGAGGGCGGCGTCCAGGCCCAATGGTGGCTGCGCACCTGGTGCGAGCAGGAGTTCCGCCGGCCGCAGCCGCAATAATTCGTCGCTGACTTCCGCCGCCCGGCCCTGCAGGCAGGCGAAGGCCGCGGTCGAGATGTCTGCATAGGCCAGGCCGGCGTTTTCGCCGTCGGAGAGCAGGGCCGCAAGGTAATTATTGCGGCCCGCGACCAGCAGGTTGTCTTCCACCAGGGTCCCCGGGGTGACCACGCGGGTCACCCGCCGCTCGACGATCTGCTTACCCTTCTGCGGCTGCTCGGCCTGTTCGCAGATAGCGACCCTGTACCCTTTAGCGATCAATTTGGCGAGATGGTTCTCCAGAGAGTGGTGAGGAACTCCGGCCAGCGGGATGCGCCCATCCTTGCCGACGGGGCGCGAGGTCAGCGTGATTTCGAGCTCGCGGGCGACCACCACCGCGTCCTCGTCAAACGTCTCGTAGAAGTCACCGAGCCGGAAGAACAGGATCGCGTGCGGGTAACGACGCTTTATGTCCAGGTACTGGCGGCGCAGGGGCGTGGTCACAGCGGGGACACCATCGCTTTGCGGAAAGTATAACGGCGCCATGTCCCCCGGCCGTAGCCTGAGTGTCACTGCGCCGTCGCGGGATTGTGGACAACTGGGAGAGGTTGCGCGGCGAGGACGGCGAGTCGGCTGTCGTCAGATCGGGGTGGCGGTTCACCGGGGCGAGCGCGGGGGGCTCCCGCCCCGGTGGAGCCCAGGAAGGGTGCGGCCGGCGTATGGGCGCCGCCTGTCCTGATGCTCTCGCCGTGGGGCACGCATGTCAATGAGATCGGCGTACCGATTGTTAGGTAGCGGCCGGACTAAGCGATCAGCCGCTCGCGCACGGCCATGACGCCCGCAGCGGTTCGCGAGTTGACCCTCAGCTTCCGCAGGATGCGCGCCACGTGCTTGCTCGCGGTCATGCGGGTGATACCGAGGATGGCAGCGACCTCCTTGTCCGACCGGCCGTCCACCACTAGCTGAAGGACCGTCAGTTCGCGGAAGCTAAGTCCGTACGCGCTCCCGCGTTCGGCGACCAGCTCGGCCTTCTGCTCCAGCTCTTCCCTGAGCTCCACGAGCTCCCGTTCCAGACGCTTGCGCTCGGTAGTGTTGCGAGCCACCCAGACGACCAAGGACTGACCCTTCATCGTGAACGGTGCGACGCTGGCTTCGAACCACTCCGTTCCGCTGGGCCGATCGAGCGAGTACTCCAGGTACTGAGGCGCACCTGTCGCGATCGACTTTCGCACGGCGGCAAGAAACGTGTCGGCGGGCGCCCGCGGCAGCACGTCGTGCATGCGCTTGCCGATCAGCCGTTCCGGATCAGCGAAGATCGTCATCTTCGTCTCCAGCCGGCCGAGGATTTCGATGTACCGCCCGTCCCGGTCCATGATCATGGTCAGGTCCGGCACTGCCTCCGCGAACGCGCGCAAGCGGGCCTCGCTTTCGCGCAACTCCTCCTCCATGCGACGGCGGTCTGTGATGTCTTCGCACACGATCATGACGACTTGTTTTCCCTCTGCGTCACGCGTCGCCCGGGCCGTCTCCTCCACCCAGATCACCGTACCGTCCCTCTTGACCTTGCGGAGCTCCCACATCCGGGTCTCTCCCGGTGCGTCCAGCAGAGCCCTGATCTGCCCGGCTACCGTCTCTCTATCTTCGTCGACGAATACGTCCAGCACCTGCCTGCCGATGAGGTCGCCGGGCGTGTACCCCAGCTGTGATGCGCCGAAGTCGTTGACATCGATGACGATCCCATCCGGGCCGACGGTGAAATACATGGAAGGGTTGTCCTGGTAGAGGATGCGATAGCGTTCTGCGCTCCTGCGCAACGCTTCTTCAGCCAGCTTGCGCTCGGTGATGTCGGTTGACGTGCCGATCCACCGGTTCTCTCCGTCGCCGTGGACGCGGTCGAGCGCCATCTGGACCCAGCGGACGTCGCCCTGCTTTCTGATGATCTTGAACTCGTACTCGCGCGGCACATCTTGTCCGGCGCGCGCGCGGGCCTGTTGCTCTACCAGATATGGCGCTGAATCAGGGTGCACGAGGTCAAGCGGCCCGATTTCCAGCAGCTCCTCTACGGGATAGCCCGTAAGCCTGCCGGCGGCGGCATTCACGTAGAGCGTTCGGCCGGTGTCCCAGACGAACGCCCCCGCGGGGATCATCTCCAGCAGAGCGCGGAACTGCTCCTCGCTGATGTTCCCAGGCCCCTCAGGCCCCCCTTGCCGGCCGTCCACCCCCTGGCGGCCCTGGACGCGCGGCGTTGTCAACGATTGCCCCCCCCTCTTGGCCGAACCCGGAACCGAGACCCCCTCCAACGGGATTGTTCCCTGGGACGGATTCCGATCAGCCCGTGCGGGGATTATTTGTCCGCCGCAAAGCGATTGTCAAGGATTTGTACTCGTTCAGTACATATGAGACGCGGTGTCAATTACAGGCCGCCTC
>JBBISJ010000005.1:6891-115182 GCA_037441345.1 Chloroflexota bacterium | reverse complement strand
GCGCCGCAGGCAATCCCCGGTGAATCCCCGTATCCCCGGCGCCGCAGGCAATCCCCGGTGAACGTGCCATTACCCCGTTGGAGATCACACGCGCCATGAGTTACCGTACCGCTGACTCAAAAGGGATTGGGGTCAGAAATACAGGGATGACGCTCCTCAACGCAGACATCACCCACAGGATCATCGGCTGCGCTTTCGCCGTCCATAACGAGCTTGGGCCGGGCCTGAAGGAAGGCTTCTACCAGCGAGCACTGGCCGTCAAGTTCGAGCAAGCCGGCCTCTCCCACGCCGAGGAGAGGGCCGTCGAGGTATTCGTTGACGGAGTGACAGTCGGGTTACTCTACCTGGACCATCTCGTCGAGGAGAGCGTCGTGGTAGAGATCAAAGCCCTCCCCCACAAGCTGACGAACGACGAGCTCGGTCAGGTAATCACCTACCTCGGAGCTACCGGCAAAGAAGTCGGCCTGCTCTTCAACTTCGGCGGCAGGTCCCTCGAATTCCGGCGCGTCTTCCCCTCAAAGCAGCGAGACGCCTGGAAACACAGAATCCGGCGATACGCCTGGCGCCCACCCAAACCGTAACCCCCGCCGCGAATCCCCGTATCCCGGCGCCGCAGGCAATCCCCGGTGCATTCCCGTATCCCCGGCGCCGCAGGCAATCCCCGGTGAATCCCCGTATCCCCGGCGCCGCAGGCAATCCCGGTGAATCCCCGTATCCCCGGCGCCGCAGGCAATCCCCGGTGAACCAGTGTGCAATAATAGATCGCGGCGAACGCCCCGTGCGGTGCGCGGGGCGGTTTTGTTGCCCGCCTCAGGTGCCCGTGATATAGTTGGGCGAACCTGTGACAGGTACAAAATCAGTCACGGGCCACTAGCTCAACGGTAGAGCAAGCGACTCTTAATCGCTAGGTTCAAGGTTCGAATCCTTGGTGGCCCACCAGTAGAGAGAATGACCCCCGGGGAAGTGTCGGAATTGGCAGACGAGCGTGATTTAGGATCACGTGCCGAAAGGCGTGGGGGTTCGAGTCCCCCCTTCCCCACCAGGCAAGGGAACACCCGCACGCGGGAACAACTGAACAATACAGGCCGGGCGGGCAGCCCGCCGGGGAGGTCGAGTTGGCAGAGCCTCTGCTGCAAGTAAAGAACCTCGAGACGCAGTTCTTCACGGAGGAAGGCGTCGTCAAAGCCGTCAACGGCGTCAGCTACGACATCATGCCCGGCGAGATCCTCGGCCTCGTGGGCGAGTCGGGCTGCGGGAAGACCGTCAGCGCACTCTCCATCCTGCGCCTCATCCCGATGCCGCCCGGCAAGATTGTCAACGGCGAGATCTTCTTCGAGGGCGAGGACATCGTGAAGATGGACGAGGAGGAGATCCGCCACATCCGGGGCAACAAAATCGGGATGATCTTCCAGGAGCCCATGACCTCGCTCAACCCGGTGCTCACGATCGGCCGCCAGCTCACGGAAACGCTGGAGCTGCACCTTAAGATGGACAAGCAAGCGGCCACCCAGCGCGCCATCGAGCTGCTGGAGATGGTCGGCATCCCCGAGGCCAAGCAGCGGATCAACGACTACCCGCACCAGTTCTCGGGTGGCATGCGCCAGCGCGTGATGATCGCCATGGCGCTCTCCTGCAACCCCAAGCTGCTCCTGGCGGACGAGCCGACGACGGCGCTGGACGTGACGATCCAGGCGCAGATCCTGGAGCTGCTGACCCGCCTCACCCGCGAGCTCGGTACGGCGGTGATCATCATCACGCACAACCTGGGCGTCGTGGCCCGCTACGCCGACCGCGTCAACGTGATGTACGCCGGCCGCGTGATCGAGACGGCTTCCGCCGCCGAGCTTTACGCAAACCCCCGGCACCCGTACACGCTGGGCCTTCTCCGCTCGGTGCCGCGGCTGGACGAGGTGCGCAAGGAGAAGCTCGACCCGATCGAGGGGATGCCGCCGGACCTGATCCACGTCGGCCCCGGCTGCCCCTTCCGCCCGCGCTGCCGCTTCGCGGTGGAGCGGTGCAAGACGGAGAACCCGCCGCTGGTCAGCGTCGGCGATGCTCACATGGCGGCGTGCTGGGAGTGGGAGCGCGTCCACAAGGGTGGCGACGAGAGAACGGTAGCAGCGTAGGCGGAGAAGTCAAGAGTAAAGACTAAAGAGCAAAGAGTGAAAGGCACGGCTTGAAGCGAGGACAGCGATGACGATTGAACAGACGACACCGCCGGAGCGAACGATAAGCCAGGAGAACCTGGTGGAGGTGCGAAACGTCCAGATGTTCTTCCCGGTAACGTCCGGGATCATCTTCCAGCGCAAGGTGGCGGACGTGAAGGCGGTCGACGACGTCTCGTTCAATATCCGCAAGGGCGAGACGCTGGGCCTGGTGGGCGAGTCGGGCTGCGGCAAGACGACGCTGGGCCGCGTGATCCTGATGCTATACAAGCCGACATCGGGCACGATCAGGTTCAAGGACCAGGATCTGACGACGATGAAGGGCGGCAACCTGCGGAAGATGCGCCGCCACATGCAGATGATCTTCCAGGACCCGTACGCCTCGCTGAACCCGCGCATGACCGTGGGCAGCATCATCGCCGAGCCAATCATCATCCACGGGCTGGCGAAGAACCGCAAGGAGCGCCAGGAGCGCGTCCAGCACCTGATGCAGGTCGTGGGCCTGAACCCCTACTACGCCAACCGCTACCCCCACGAGTTCTCCGGCGGCCAGCGGCAGCGCATCGGCATCGCCCGGGCGCTGGCCGTGCAGCCGGACTTCATCGTCTGCGACGAGGCCGTCTCCGCCCTCGACGTGTCGATCCAGGCGCAGATCATCAACCTGCTGGAGGACCTGCAGCAGGAGTTCAACCTGACGTACCTGTTCATCGCGCACGACCTGTCGGTCGTGCGGCACATCAGCGACCGGGTGGCAGTGATGTACCTGGGACGGATGATGGAGCTAGCGGACCGGCAGGAGCTTTACGAGAACCCCCTGCACCCGTACACGAAGGCACTGCTTTCGGCGGTGCCGATCCCGGACCCGGCGGTGGAGCAGAAGCGCGAGCGGGTGATCCTTACAGGCGACGTGCCGAGCCCGCTGCACCCGCCGGCAGGCTGCGTGTTTCACACGCGCTGCCCGATCGCGATCGAGGAGTGCTCGAAGGCGGTGCCGGAGTGGCGGAACGCGGGGACGGGAGGCAAGGAGCATTGGGTGGCGTGCATACGGGTGTAAGGGTGAGGGCCAAGGATCGAGGATTTGCCGACCCGGCCTGACGGCGGGGCTTTTTGATTTGGGCGAGGGGGCTCGCCGAGCGCACTAGAATGAAGTCGTGATCTGGAACCCAGCCGTGGTTCCGTGCAGATGAAGCGCCGCTTCCTTCCGTTGGTCTTCGGAGTTGCAGTTGTAGCTGCTGCTAGCTCATGCCGAAGCGATTCGGTATTCGAAGGTGTCTCGCGTTCCGATCTGACTGACGCGGGCATCACCGTCACGGACTATCATCCGCAAGCCGAACCGGGCCTGTCGGAGCAGGAGATGCGGGCGCTGCTGAAGGACGGCATGCCGTTGACCAAAGCCAAGGGACAACTTGTCCTTGTCCGGTTGGACAACGTAGACGGAGAGCGCCTCGCGTGGGCGTTCCGCGTCGCGGTACAGTGGGCCTTCAAGCCGCCGCCGGGCCAGGCATGGGGCTGGGCGGCTTCGCTGGCGCCTGGCACAGAGACCGCTATTCTCTTCCTGGAAGCCGATTCCGGAGAGCAGCTGGCGCTGTACCAGCAGGCCAAGTAGCCAAGCCACTGGCTCTCAGGGTCTGGCTACGGCGCGAGCACTGCGAAACAAGTACCCGTCATGGATTCCCGCGCAAGCGGGAATGACGGAAGGAGGCGTCCACGGCCCCGCCAAGTCCTTCCTGCTCCCCCAGGCCGCGCAGGAAGCTGGCCGCTACGGCGCTGGTTTGATGGCAGCGAAGGTGATGCCGCGGGTGTCGAACTCTCCCGCGGACGATTCGTGCTTTGAGCCGGAGAAGACGTCTATCTGATCTCCCCAGCGCACGGCGGTGAAGCCGGAGTGCTCCAGTACCCATTCCCACTCTGCGTACAGCAGAGCACCGGCTATTCAGTCACCCCAGAGGTCGATGTCGGCTTTCGCGTCGTCGGGGACCTCCTTGTGGACGACGATGTCGCCGATCTGGGCGCGACCGCCGGGCTTCAACACGCGATAGATCTCCTGCATCGCGGCCATCTTGTCCGGGCAGAGGTTGATGACGCCATTGCTGATCACAACATCGACGGAGTTGTCGCCGACAGGCAGGACTTCGGCCAGGCCCTCGCGAAAGTCGACGTTGCCGAGGCCCGCCTCGCGGGCGCCCGCCTCTGCCTTTTCCAGCATCGCAGGTGTCATATCGATGGAGATGACGCGCCCGGAAGGACCGACCTGCCGGGCGGCTATCAGGGTGTCGAAACCGGCGCCGCAGCCGACATCCAGCACGGTTTCGCCGGCGCGAAGCCCGCCCATAGAGAAAGGGTTGCCCGTCCCGGCGAAGGACTCGACGATGCCTGCGGGGAGGCTGTCCACGACGTCCTGCGGGTAGCCCAGCATCATCGCGAGCGGCTTGCCGGTGTGGAAGTGGAAGCCTTTCTCCGGGGTCTTTGCCACTTCGGTGTACTTATCACTGATAAGGCAGCGCAGTTCTTCAACGTCGACGCCGGCGGGGCGGACTTCAGTGACCATGTTGAGCATTATGAGACACGGCGGGAAATGATGTCAAGTAGTCGTTTGATATCTTGAGGACGCCTTTGCTGCGTGCAGCGAGGGCCTCGGAAGGGCTGCCACGGATTCTTCACTCATGCCGCGATAACCAGCCATGGGTCTGCGCGTCTCTTGATTCGTGGACGCGGTTGGTTACGTAACTCGGGCAGTCCGCGAAACGCCCACATGGGCGCGAATCGCGGTGGGCGGCGTCCTGCTGTTTGCCGTCCTGGCCCTGATGGCGGCGGTGACCGGCGGTGGCGGCGACGACGACACCGACAGCCGAGGGCTCCTTCGTCAACTCCAGAGGTCGCAAACAGTCACGGCGGCGCTTAGGCCGCCCGTACGCACGCGGACGATAACAGTCGGGCCGACGCCGACGCCGGTCTCCAGCGCTGGCGGCGCAGCGGACGCCGCGTGGGAGCCGACAGCCGCGCCGGTACCACGAACCGTCCCTCCGGTCCCGCCACCTCCACCCGCAGGCCCATCCGCAGGCGGCTCACCAGGCTGTGCGGTGTTCCCGCCGGACAACCCGTGGAACACGGACGTTTCCAGCTATCCCGTTCACCCGCAGTCGGACGGGTACGTGAACTCGATCGGGCGGGCGGACCACCTCCACCCGGACTTCGGAACGGTGTGGGACGGCGCTCCGATCGGGATACCCTACGTCGTGGTGGGCGCGGGCCAGCCAAAAGTGCCGGTGACGTTCGACTACGCAGACGAGAGCGACCCGGGGCCGTACCCGGTGCCGGCGAACGCGCCGATCGAGGGCGGGGCGAACAGCGACGGTGACCGCCACGTGATCGTGCTCGACAAGGACAACTGCAAGCTGTACGAGATGTTCTACGCCTGGCCGCAAAACGGCGGCGCCAGTTGGACGGCGGGCTCCGGGGCGGTGTTCGATCTACGCACCAACGCCCTGCGGCCGGACTACTGGACGAGCGCCGATGCGGCCGGGCTGCCGATCTTCGCGGGGCTGGTCCGCTACGACGAAGTGGTGGAACGCGGCGCCATCAATCACGCGCTCCGGTTCACGGTGAGCCAGACGCGGCGGTCGTTCATCCACCCGGCCACACACTACGCGTCGAGCAACACCAGCCCAACGTTACCGCCGATGGGCCTGCGCTTCCGCATGAAGGCGTCCTACGACTGCTCGTGGGCGAGCGCGGAGGTGCGGGTGATCTGCGCGGCGCTGAAGCGCTACGGGATGATCGTGGCGGACAACGGGTCAGACTGGTTTATCAGCGGGGCACCCGACCCACGCTGGAATGACGAGGCGTTGGGGGACTTGAAGGCGATAGCAGGGGGTGCGTTCGAGGCGGTGAATACCGGCGAGGCGGTGGAGTAGTGAATTGTGAATAGTGAGGGGTGAGTGGTGTGAGTGCGGAAGCCGATCACACCCGGGCGAGAAGCTCGCCGTGGGGGACGGAAAAGTAGGCGTCGGGCTGCTCGGCCCAGCGGCGCCAGGCTGCCGCGATCTCGAGAACTTCTGACCGGTCGGCAAGGCCGTAGTGCACGATCTGGTCGCCGAGGGCGGAGTGCTCGCAACGGTCAGCCCAGAGGTTGCCCCACCAGCGGCAGGAGTCGGGGTCGGCGTAGGTCCACGAGGAGCTCGAAACGCGCAGGCCGGTGAAGCCGGCGTCGAGCGCCCAGCGTTTCAAGAAGCGGGCCGCGTCCGGTTCGCCACCGTTCTTACGGGCGACGGCACGGTACAGCTCCTGCCAGCGGTCGAGCCCGGGGTCGAGCGGTGCCCACGAGAAGCAGGAATAGTCGCCGTCGCGAGCGGCGACGATGCCGCCGGGCCGCGTCACACGGCGCATCTCCCTGAGGGCGGCGACCGGGTCGCTGAGATGCTGGAGAACTTGATGCGCGTGGACGACATCGAACGAGGCGTCTTCGCAGGAAAGGACGTAGACGTCGCCGGGCTCGAAGGTGACCTCCACGCCCTGCTCGGCGGCGTGGCGCCGCGCGGCTTCGAGCACCTCGTCTGAACGGTCGATACCGACGACGCGGCCGGGCGCCACAAGGCGGGCGAGGTCGACGGTGATGGTGCCGGGGCCGCAGCCGACATCGAGCAGGTCCAGACCAAGACGGAGTTCGGGGAGCAGATAGGCAGCGGAGTTCGCGGCTGTGCGCGAGGTGTGGCTGCGCAACACCGATTCGTGGTGGCCGTGGGTGTAGGTTTCGTGGGTCATGGGTGGTCTTGTCGTGCCATGGAATAAGAATAACGGTTGCCGGAGAAGCAGACCTGAAGGTCTGCAGCTACGAGGGCCGGCTGGCCGCTACGACGCTGGTATGCCTGCCAGGGCGCGCTCGATGGCGCGAAGGAGGGCGTCGAGGCCCGTTTTGTGGGCGGCGGAGATGGGGATGCCTTCGGCAGCCCAGGTGGGGAAGAGGAAGGGGCGTTCGTCCCTCGTGACGCCTTCGGCCGCCGAAGCGGCCTCCGGCTCTTCGCGATGAGCGGAGTGTGGCTCGACCGCGCCGTGTCTCCCCCCAGCCCCGCCGGATCCTTCGGCTACTCTCAGGATGACATCACGTGCGCCCAGGATGGCACTCCCGGTCAGACGGTCGATCTTGTTGAGGACGAGGAGGCGGGGGCGGCCTTCGAGGCCGAGGTCGCGGAGGGTCTGATTGACGGTTTCCGCCTGCTGGCGGGCATCGGGATGCGTAATGTCGACGACGTGGAGGAGGAGCGTGGCTTCTTCGAGCTCTTCGAGGGTAGCGCGGAAGGCAGCGACGAGCTGGGTGGGGAGCTTCTGGATGAATCCGACGGTGTCGGTGAGGAGGGCGGAGGCGCCCGAGGGGAGACGGATGCGGCGGGTGGTCGGGTCGAGGGTGGCAAAGAGCTGGTCCTGGACCAGGACGTCGGCCCCGGAGAGGGCGCGCATGAGGGTGGACTTGCCGGCGTTGGTGTAGCCGACGAGCGAGACAACGGGAATGCCCTGGCGCGCGCGCTGACGCCGGTGCAACGCGCGCTGGCGGCGCACCTCCTCGATCTGGCGCTTGAGGCGGGCGATGCGGTCGCGGATCAGGCGGCGGTCGGTCTCGAGCTGGGTCTCGCCGGGGCCGCGGGTGCCGATGCCGGCGCCGAGCCGTTCGAGGTGCGACCACTGACCACGCAGGCGGGGAAGGATGTACTCGTGCTGGGCGAGCTCGACCTGCAGGAGGCCCTCACGGGTGCGGGCGTGCTGGGCGAAAATGTCGAGGATGAGGGCGGTACGGTCAATGACTTTGACGTCGAGGGCGTTCTCCAGGTTGCGCTGCTGGGAGGGGGTCAGTTCGTCATCGAAGATGACCGTGGTGTACGCGGCTTCGGATTGCTCGGCGACGATCTCCTGGAGCTTGCCCTTGCCGATGTAGGTGGCGGGGTTGTAGCGGTCGAGGCGCTGGACGGTCTCGCCGACAACGTCAGCGCCCGCGGTGCGGGCGAGGAGGCCGAGCTCTTCGAGGGAGGCTTCAGTGCGCCAGCGGCCGCCATCAGCCGATGGAGGTTGCTTGAGGTCGGCAGCGACGAGGAAGGCACGCTCGGGTTCGGGGGCTGTAGCGTGGAGCGAGCGTCCGCGGATGGTGTGTGGCCTCCGAGGAGATTATAGCGGGGGAGGAGAGTGGGCGTGGCGAATGGGAGCCGGAGAGCAAGAGAGCAGGGGAGCATGAGAGTATGGAGCGGGCGCCTTGACCCATTGTCCACAACCTACTGCCACTCTCTATATGATGCGACTGGAAACGCGCTATAGGATATGCGTATGAGCAGATTTGAAAGCGCCGCTTTCGCCGCAGCTTCGTTGGTTGTTAGTGTTCTTGGATGGCGCAGCGCCGAGCTACCCAATTGGCTATTCGCGTTAGCACTGACATGCGCGCTCGCAACGCTGGCGGCTATTTTCGTTAGAAGGAGGTTTGAGATGTCACGGAGGAAACGGAGTCAGCGCAGAGGGCCGCCCGTGGGACGTATGGGGTTCATGCCCCAGCTAGCCCCGACACTTATCCAGGCATCTGGCCAAGCACGCATCAACCGACTGCAGTTCTGGGGCAATCGCGTCTTCCACAGTGGCGTACCACCCACCGTGATTCGGCTTGATGACCAAGCCTCGGTCGATGATTTTGATGCGAGGGGCAATGCCTGGGTAGACACGAGTCCGCGCGATCCAGCCGGCCAACACTAGTCACTAAGGCACCGCCTCGATCTCGGTGGTGGACCTGGCGGGCACGGTGATGTTGTCGGAAGCGCCGCAGCCGCTGGCGGAGAGGTGGAGATCGCCGAGGTCGTGCATGAGCCACCAGGCGTTGATGTAGAGGGATGTCTTGACGGTCCCGAGGGCGGTCCAGCCGTTGTTGTAGTAGTTGGGGAAGAAGCTGATGGGAATGTACGTGGTCTGGCCGGGAGCAAGTTTCGGGATCGCCAGCTTCTTGTCCACGCCGTAGGACTGGGAGGATTCGTTCGCGAAGAAGTCGTAGCTGGTGAGCGGCGAGAGCTCATGGGGTAGCGAGTCGATGTAGGACTTATGCAGCGGGTCCGGGTTGTTGAGGGCGGCAGCAGGGATCTTGACGTAGCCGTTGACGTTGACCGTGCAGGCGGGCGGTTCCGGCGCGCCCTGGGGGCGGGTGACCTTGATGACGGCGCCGGGTTGCTGGTATTCGTCGGGGCGGATGGGGATGCCATCCGGCACCCAGCTTACCGATTCGGCGAGTGATTCGCCCATTGCCTTGAGGCCCGCCTTAAGGCCTGCCTTGACCTGGGCCTCCGCCTCGGACTTGAACTTTGCCTCTGCCTCGGCGAGGGCCAGGCCGGCGTAGGGCCCGGTCTGGTTCAGAACTTCCGGTGGGAGGCCGATTTGGGCGACGGCCTGCTCAGCGATGTAGTCCAGCCCCATGTTCACGAGCTGGTCGAAATTAGGCAGGCTCGGAGGAATACCCATGCTGGCGAGTGTGGCATCGAGCGCGAAGCCGACGCAGGAGTTGTCGCACAGGGCGTCGGGTATGAGGCTGCCGACGATGGAGATGACGGCGTTCTTGAGGTCCGCGTAGGTCTCGCTCACCCAGTTGACTGCGCCAACGACCCACTCGCCAATGATCTCGAAGATACTTGGGTCTTTGGGATCCGGCTGGCAGATGGGCGATCCGGCGGGGATATGGCCCTGGCCGGAGTTCTTGGTGGAGTACGTGGCGGGAAACGAGGCAGGCACCAGCCAGACGTCCGCCGTCGTGATGAAGCAGATCTTGTCCGGCTTCAGCGGCGGGATGATGCCGTGGTATTGAATGACCTTGACGTCGTAGTACTTGGTCGGGACGGGTGTGGGCGTGGGGTTGGTGAGCTTGATGTCAATCGTTTCGCCTTCGCCCATCCAGTGCATGACGACGGTGTTTGAGGGGGAGCCTACCACCTGGCCATCCTTGGTCGGGAAGACGCGGACGTAGTAGTTGACGGGAAGGAAGACCGGGGTGTTCATGTTCTTGGCGAGATAGTCCGCCGCCGCGCCTGACGATGCGGTGACGTCAATCACCTTGACGGATCCTTCATCGCCGCCGCCACTGCCGAGCCCAACGAGGCCGAGGAGCGCGTTGCCGGCATCCAGCACGAGGTTGCCCGCTGCCTTCGGAACGCTCAGGACGGCGTTGCCGACGTCCTTGAGCCAGCTGCTGCCGGACGATTTCTTGAGCGGCGGCTGGAGCTTCTCCAGAGGCGCCTTGAACACGCAGTCGGTGCAGGTGACGTCGCCCGAGACGACCAGGCCCGGCGGAGAAAACGGGTCCGCCTCGTAGTCCTGCGGGAAAGGCAGAAGCGAGACCTGCCACTTCGCGCCGTTAGCGGCCTGGATACCGGTAGACCAGCGGAACACCCGCTGTTGGCCCTGGAGCTTGGCCTGGAAGTCCAGGTCGGTAACCCATGTCCCGGGGAACTCGGGCGAGAAGACGGCCTGGTTGTTCTTCTCCGCCTCCAGTTTGGAGTCGGCAGCCGGCAGCACCGGGAGTGTGATGGCGTCGCCGGAGCCGCCAAGCCAGAGGACCGGTTCACCCTCCGCGGCAGGCGGGCAGTCCTCGTCAGTCACATCAACGGAGACTTCGTAGATGCGGCCAGCTTCGACCGCAGGAGGGGTGAAGGTGAACTTGCTGGGGACGACAGTGCGGCTGACCGGCGTGGTCAACGTCGGGCCGGTGGGCTTGAGCGAGGCGACACCACCGGGAGAGAGCAGGGACAGGGGGACGAACTCGACCGCGACTTCGTTCAGCGGCGGGTCGCAGCCGACGATGATCACCGTGTTCTGGCCGGGTGCGGGCGATGCTAGCGGGGGCAGGGTGACAGAAGGCGATTCTTTGGGCGTCGTGGTGGGAGTGGCCGAGGCGGGCGTCGGCGTCGAACTGGGGCCGGGGGTGGGTGTTGGGACCGGCGTTGGCGCAGGCGTCGGTGGCGCCGTTGGCGTCGGAACAGGTGTGGGAGTGAGGAAGGTGAAGGTGGCGGTAGCGGTGAGGTAGACGGGCGGCCCGATACCGGGGCAGGCGTCGTCGGACTGAACGGTCACTGTGATGACCTGGCCCGCCGAGCCGTCGATCGAGAAACTGCCGACGAGATCGCCGGTGAGTCCGATCAGTCCAGACCCGGACACCCCGGTACCGGTGGCAGTGACATACGCTGGATCGGCGGGAGGATAGCCGGTTCCGCAGACCCAACCGGAGCCAGCAAAAGTTCCGTCGACGGAGGGCGGATAGCCGGCGGAGGGACCAAGGGACAGCGTCGGGGCGAGGGCTCCGACCGGGCGCGCGAACGCGAAGGCCAGCGCGGCAGCGAGTGCGGCGACAAGGAACCGCGTTGCGACGGGACTCGAAGCGTGTTTCAACGTCTGACCTCCCGTTCCCACCTGACGTTGGTGTGAATCTATCCAGGCGTCACACGGGCGTCAATAAGGCGCTGCCCTACAGACGGACCAGGTTAGAGAGCACGGCAGGTGGGTCGTGTGTGGACTCCGAGGACGTAGCAGCTTGCCGAGTCCCGGGAAATGCAGGGAACCCTGGCGAGTTGCTACGCCCCTACGAAGGCCGGTTCGTTAGCGAGGCTACACATTCGATGTGCTGGGTATGAGGGAACATATCGACGGGGGTGACGTCTGCCAGTTCGTAGCCGCCATCGACCAGGAGGCGCAGGTCACGCGCAAGCGTTGCGGGGTCGCAGGAGACGTAGGCGATGCGGTTCGGGGCAGCGCTGAGGACGGCGGCGATGGCGGCGGGGTGGGCACCGAGGCGGGGCGGGTCGAGGATCAGGCAGTGGATAGGGTCCGCGATATCCGGGAGGACATCTTCGGTCTTGCCGCGGTAGTACTGGATGTTGCCGATGCCAGCGATGTTCACCATGGCGTCGTCGACGGCGGCAGCCGACTCCTCGATGGCGATGACATGGCGGACGAGCGGGGCGAGGATGACGGCGAAGGTGCCGACGCCCGCGTAGGCGTCGGCCAGGGTCTCGTCGAACTGCGGGGCGAGCTTCTCGCGCACGAGGGCGATCAGCCGTTCGGCCTGCGGGGTGTTGGTCTGGAAGAAAGAGGCGCCCGAGATGCGGAAGCGGTGGCCGAGAATCTCCTCGTGGTAGTGTTTCTGAGCGGACGGGACGTCGGGCGCGATCTCAGACAGGTCCGGGTGGATGAGGACCTCACCGGTGTGAACGCCGCGGCGGATCGCGATCTGGTGGAGGCCACCGCCCTTCCCCTGGAGGCGGGGCAGCAGGTAGTTGATCCAGGGATCGGCGATCTTGCACTCGTCGATGCGGAGGAAGCGGTGGGTGCCGCGGCGGACGAAACCGACCTCGCCGCGCGCCCTGGCGGTGAAGCGCATGTGGTTGCGGTAGCCCCACGGGTTGTCGGCGCCGACCGTGGGCGAGACGGGCGGCTGTTCGAAACGGCCGATGCGCCGGAGCTGGTCACGGACGATCTGCCGCTTTATGTCGAGCTGATGCGGGTAGGTGATGTGCTGCCACTGGCAGCCGCCGCACTCACCAAAGTAAGGGCAGGGCGGATCGACGCGATGGGGCGAGGGTTCCAGAATCTCGGCGGCGCGGGCGAAGAAGACGCCAGCGCGCTCGTGGTACAGTTCGGCCACTACCTTTTCGCCGGGGATACCGTAATCCACAAAAACGGTGCGGTCGCCGTCGTGGGCAACGCAGCCTCCGTCGAACGCCATGTCGCCCAGAGTGAGAGTGAGGCGTTCGGGCGGGTCGATACGGTTTTCGCGCGGTTTTCGGGGCATGGCGTGTTGAGATTCCAGTGTAGTGCGCGCCAACCTCCGGGGGCTACGCGCGTTATAGTCTAATGAGGCTAGCCGCCGCCGCGGTTATAATGTCGGCAAATCGGCGGTCGCTGTAAGGGGCAACGAATCGTATGGAATGGGCTATACTCGGCGGACTGATTGCCGGTGTCTGGGCACTGTTGCTGTGGCTCAGCATCATCGTGTGGGTGTACCGGGACATCCGGGACCGGACGCGGGACCTGGGGCTGCAGGTGCTGGCGGTATTCGTGGTGATGATGTTCTTCCCGGCGTTCAACATCCCGGGCCTGGCGCTGTACCTGATGCTGCGGCCGCGGGAGACGCTGGAAGAGTCGTACGCGCGCTCCCTGGAAGAGGAAGCGCTGCTGCGGGAGATCGGCGACGAGGGGATGTGCCCATCGTGCCGGCGGTTCGTGGAGCGGACGTGGCGGGTCTGCCCGTTCTGCGCCACGCAGCTGAAGGACATCTGTCAGAAGTGCGAGCAGCTCTTGAGTTTCAACTGGGTGGCGTGTCCGTACTGCGCGTCCGAGCGGCGCGGCTACGGGTTGCCGCCAGCGGCGCACACGCCGGCTGCGCCAACTCCGGCCGCAACGCCCGCCGCACCGGCGGCTACGGCGAGCCCGGCCGCGACGAAGAGTTCGGGCCGGCCGACGCAGAGCCGGACAGCGACGGCGGCGGCTGAGCGGGAAGAAGCCTAGGGCGCGGGCAGCGCCGGGCCTTCTCCCCCACCTCCCCACCCCACCCCAAATTAGAGAGCTTGCTGGGGGACACCCCCAGACTTCCGTCCCTTCGGCTCCGCTCAGAGCAAGCGCCGGGGCTCCGCCCTCTGTACTCCCCGCCTGCTGGCCAGGGCGCACCAATCACCGGGGAGGCTGCCAGGACGTCGACTCAAGATGACCGGGTGCGGCATTCCGATTGGCGGATATGAATGCGGGGACACCCCCGAATCCCCTCCCCCGGCAGAAGCTGGGGCTCGGCCCCTCTGCGCCTCGCGGGTTGTGATTGCAGGGTAAGGGGCGACCACTGGTAGCCCCCACGGGAGGCAGGCGCGCGTCGGATTGCCCCTCGCCCCCACCAGATCCTGACTGCGGTCAGGATGACAGGATAGAAGCGGTTGCCCGGTAGGGGGCGACCGCCGGTAGCCCCTACGATTGGGTTGTGGTTCCGTTGTTCCGGCAACGGGCTTCCCAAAGGGATGAGTTGGGATGGCTCTCGCCGTGGGCAGGTCACGATGACCTGCAGCTACGGTGCGAAGTCCGCCGGCCTGACGTAAGGTCAGGCGGGGTTGGCAGCGCGGTCGAGGAGGGCGTCGAGGTTGGCTTCGGCGAGAAGGGCGGCGATGCGACGGGTCTTGGGCTCGCCGGTGAAGGGGGCCGTGCCGAAGAGATCTTCGAGGACGGCGACTGTGTCTTTGGTGTCTTTCTCCGTGCGCAGGAGGGGGATCTCGTTCTCGCGGACGCGGTCGAAGACGTAGGAGAGGATGGGGAGGCCGCCGGTGACGATGAGGCAGCCAGCGCCGGCGTTGAGGGCGGAGAGCTGGAGGTCCGGCTTGTCGCTGCGGACGATGACTGCCTGGGCCTCGGTACGCGTGAAGTAGGTCTGGCCTGGATCGGCGGCGATGGACGCGATGATGGGCCGGTCGAGCGGTCGATCGCGGTTTTCGTCGATGTATTCGCCGTCCGCGCCCAGGGCTTCGGCGAACTGGCCGATCGTGGGCGTGGCGAGGAAGCGGTCTTCGGGGACGACGGCAAGCGGGGAAACACCGGCAGCCTCGCAGGCGGAGCGAATCGCATCCGCGCGTCGGACCGGGACGTGGTTGAGGATGACGCCGGCCAGGGAGTGGGTGCGGACAAGGCCGGCGATCTCTTCAGGCGCCGAGCGAGCCGTCGCGACGAGGACGGCGCTGGCGCCGGGGTTGGCGGCAAGGGCGGCGGCAACATCTCCGGCGGGGCCCTCGGTGATTTCGCCGTCAGGGCCGACGACCCTGCGGAGGCCGGCGGCGATGGTGGCGAGGCCGGGGGCGGGCTCGCTGGAAACGAGGAGGAGGGCGGGCATTTCGATTGTGAAGTCTAGCACGAAGCGATAGTAACTGGTGAGTGGTGCGGGCGCTCATTTTGGAGTCCGGCCATGCAGACCCGTTGGGCTTCCGCCGGAATGACGAGCGCTGAGTGAACGTTGACGGGAGTTGCTCAGGGGCGGGGCGCTGAGCCCGCGACGGCTATCAACCGGACAGGGCTTCGGAGACGGGGGTGTATTCGAGGGACTGGGCGCAGGCGACGCCTTCGGAGGTGAGCTTGCCGTTGATGGTGGCAGCACCGGCGGCGAGGGCGGGGTCCT
This sequence comes from Chloroflexota bacterium, assembly GCA_037441345.1. GTDB lineage: Bacteria > Chloroflexota > Dehalococcoidia > SM23-28-2 > RBG-16-64-32 > DATKKM01. The sequence continues at coordinate 99,867 of JBBISJ010000005.1, read as the reverse complement.
CGCGGAGGGCGTCGAGGCCGCGTGCGGCGAGCTTGAGGACGTACGGGAGGGTGGCGCCGGTGAGGGCCTCGGTGCTGGTGCGGGGGACAGCGCCGGGCATGTTGGGAACGCAGTAGTGGACGACGCCCTCCTCGACGAATATGGGGTCGGCGTGGCTTGTGGCGCGCGAGGTCTCGCAGATGCCGCCCTGGTCGATGCAGACGTCGACGATCACTGCGCCTTCGCCCATCGAGCGGACCTGGGCGCGGTTGACGAGCTTCGGGGCGATGCCGCCGGGCACGAGGACAGCGCCGATGAGGACGTCCGCGCCTGCCAACTCCTCGCTGATGACGGCGGGGCTGCTGACGCGGGTGGCCACGTCGCCCCTGAACTGCGACTCCATGGCGGCGAGCTTGTGGATGTCGCGCGAGACGACGGTGACGCGGGCGCCGAGGGCGGCGAGGACGCGCGCGGCGTTGGCGCCGACGGTGCCGCTGCCGATGACGAGGGCGCGCGCCGGGGCGACGCCGGGAATGCCGCCGAGGAGCTTGCCGCGGCCGGGGCCGGGCTTCTTGAGGTATTGGCCGGCGATCTCGCCCGCCATGCGGCCGGCGACCTGGCTCATCGGGATCAGCAGCGGGAGCGAGCCGTCTGGGCGGGCGACGGTCTCGTAGGCGACCGCGTTCGTGCGGGTGTCGAGGAGCGCCTTTGTCAGGGCGGGCTCGGGCGCGAGGTGGAGGTAGGTGAAGAGGAGGAGTCCTGGGCGCAGGAGAGGGAACTCCGGCGGGAGGATCTCCTTGACCTTGACGAGGAGGTCGACGCTGGACGCGACCTCTGCCGCGCTACCGGCCAGCCGTGCGCCGGCGGCCTCGTAGGCGGCGTCGGGGTAGCCGGAGCCAATGCCCGCGCCGCGCTCGACGAGGACCTGGTGGCCGGCGTCGACGAGGGCGTGGGCGCCGGCCGGGGTGAGGCCGACGCGGTATTCCTCGGTCTTGGTCTCGCGGATGGTACCGACGCGCACGATGAGATTGTAGCAAGGGTCGAGGGTTGAGGGTCGAGGGAGACCATGGCGAATCACCTACCACCAGCCACCAGTCACCAACCACCAACCGCTGTTGCGTGGGGGGAGCGGGGCTACATAGAATGGATATTCTGGTGCCGAGGTAGCTCAGTGGTAGAGCACGCGGCTGAAAACCGCGGTGTCGGCAGTTCGACTCTGCCCCTCGGCACCATATACTCGAATACGAAACCGGCCCTTTTCGGGCCGGTTTGTTATCTGGCGGTGGCCTGGCAGTACGGCTCGGCGGCAGTCCGCGCACGGGTGGAACCCGCGCACCGACCGGCGCAAAGTCCGGCGGCCAGCCTTCGGGCTCCCGCATCGATAGCATAAGGCCGGTGCTTAGCGGACGTAACCTTGACGGTTGTCGCGGCGTTCCACATCATTAGGCCATCGCAACCCCACATCACGTGCCCGAATGACTGGAGGATTCACTATGCGACACAATTTCATGGCGCTGGCAGGCCTCGCCGTGGCGCTGACCGTACTCGCTTTCGTTGCCCTGGCGCTGGACGACAGCGGCGCCCGCGCCGACACGAGCGGCCCCCACCCGTCCGGATACGCCTGGATCGACAGCAACGCGCCGGACCCGACGGTGGCGTTCAGCTGGATCGACGTGACAAGCGGTGCTCAAGCACCCAATGCAACGGACGACGATGACGATTATGACACGGTGTCACTGCCGTTCACGTTCAACTTCTTCGGGGTGGACTACACCGAGGTCGACATCTCGTCTAACGGCTTCCTGAGCTTCACCACCGGCAGCGACTGCAACGACAACTACAACTGGGACGACACACTCACACCCGGCGTCGACGCGGGGCACCCGATCCCTTACACGGATTTCGACTGCGAAGGCGACAGCGGCTGGGGCGGGAACCCCCTGATCGCGGGGTGGTTCGACGACCTGGACCCGGGCGAGTGCGGAGAAGTGTACTACGACACGGTGGGCACAGCCCCGGACCAGCAGTTCGTGGTTGAGTACAGCGATGTCTGCCACAACGACTGCGACATCTGCGCCGCCGGCGAGGGCGTGACGTTCGAGATCATCCTCTTCGAGGGGTCCAACGACATCAAGGTTCAGTACCAGGACACGTTGTTTAACGGCGACGGACCCGCGGACATCATGGAGGAGAACTACGGGAACACGGCGACCAGCGGTATCGACAAGGACGACACGGTCGGCCTCCCCTACCACTGGGGCGGGGAAGACGTCGACGCTCTGACTGACGGGCTGGCTGTGCTCTACACCTTGGGAACCGCGGATCTCGAGATCACGAAGTCGACAACGGCCACCACTGCCGCCATCGGCGACGAGGTAACGTATGACATCACGGTGACGAACCACGGGCCGGACGACGCCAGCAACGTGACAGTGACAGACGATCTGCCTGACAGCCTGACCTACGTTTCGGCGACGCCGAGCCAGGGCACCTGCGAAGAGGTGAGCAGCGTCGTCACCTGCAACCTCGGCGACATCGCGCTCGACGGCACCGCGACGGTTCAGGTCGTGGTGACTGTAGCGGCGGAGGGAGCACTGGAAAACACCGCCTCCGTAGCGGCGGACCAGTCCGACGTCAGTCCAGACAACAACACCGCGGTCGCCGGCGTGACATCGGCGCCGACGCCGTCTCCAACGCCGTCGCCGACGCCAGCTCAGCTACCCGAAACCGGCGGTAATCCGGGCTCCAGCGCGGACCCAAGCTGGTTGCTACTCCTGGCACTTGGCGGAGCAGCGGTCCTGGCCGGGACCACGATCGCGGCGGCGAAGTCACGGCGCGCGCGCTAAGGCACCCCAGGGAATCACAACAAGGGGCCGGGGCTGATTGCCCCGGCCCCTTCCGCTGGTAGCGCCTATCGCGTGTCCGGCGCATCCACTGCGTCAGGTGGCCCCGCGATGGTATGATTCTGCATCGGGTTGCGGGTGCGTGCGCGCACCGCCCCATGACAACGAGCCGGGAGGTTTGCTCACTTGCGACTACATGACTACTTCGACTACCAGGCGCGGATTCGCCCCGACACCGATTTCGCGATCCTCGGCGATCGCCATGTGACGTATGGAGAGGCGGTGCGCGAGGCGAACCGGCTGGCCAACGCGATGGTGGCGGCGGGTCTCGGTACTGGAGACAGGATCGCGGTGCTATCCAAGAACAGCATCGAGTACGTGATCCTGTTCTACGCGGCGTCCAAGGCGGGCGTGGTGACGGTACCGCTGAACTACAGGCTGGCGCCGCCGGAGTGGTCATACATCGTCAACGATGCCGGAGCGAAGATGCTCATCGCATCGCGGGACTACATGACTTCGATCGACAGGATCAAGGGCGAGCTAGCAAGCATCGGCCGGTACGTCGCCATTGGCGGCGGGGGCGATGGCTGGGACGACTACGGCGCCTGGCAGACGGGCCAGCCGGAGACGCCGCCTGACCGCGCTATCACAGACGATATGGACGTGTACCAGATGTACACGAGCGGGACGACGGGGCGCCCGAAGGGAGCAGTGCTGACCCACGGCGCGGTCACGGCGAACATGGAGCAGCTGACGCTGGAGATCTTCGCCAGACCAGGGGAGCGCGACCTGATCGTGGCACCGGTGTACCACGCGGCGGCGGCGATCACATGCTTCTCAGCGGTGGTCTGGGGCGGGTGCCTGTACATCCAGGAGGACTTCAACCCGATAGAGGTTGTGAGGGTGCTGAGCGAGGAGAACGTGGTGGTGACGACGCTGGTGCCGGCGATGATCCAGGCCTGCCTGGTGTACGTGCCGGATATCGCCCAGCGCAACTTCGACAATCTCAGGACGATCGTGTACGGAGCCTCACCGATCGCCGAGGACACGCTGAGGAAGGCGGCAGCGGTGTTCAAGTGCGACTTCATCCAGGCATACGGGATGACGGAGACCACCGCCGTGCTGACGCTGTTGCTGGCGGACGACCACCGGCGCGCGCTCGAATCAAAGCCGGACCTTTTGCTGTCGGCCGGACGCCCGCTGGTCGGCACCGAGATCAAGATCGTGGACGAAGACGACAACCCGCTGCCGCCGGGACAGATCGGCGAGATCGCGGGCCGTGGCCCACAGCTGATGCGCGGTTACTGGAACCTGGCCGATGAGTCCGCACAGGCGCTGCGCGGCGGCTGGATGCACACGGGCGACGCGGGGATCGTGGACGAGGACGGATACGTGTACGTGCAGGACCGCGTGAAGGACATGATCGTCTCCGGCGGCGAGAACGTGTACCCACGGATCGTTGAGGAGGTGCTGTTCAAGCACCCGGCGGTCGCGGACGCGGCCGTGATCGGCGTGCCGCACGACCAGTGGGGAGAGACAGTGAAGGCCGTCGTGGTGCTGCGCGAGGGCCAAACCGCGACGGAAGCGGAGATCATAGATTTCTGCCGGGACAAGCTCGCCGGCTACGAGCGGCCGACTTCGGTGGACTTCATCGCCGCTCTGCCCCGCAATCCAACCGGCAAGGTGGTCAAGCGCGAGCTGAGAGAGCCCTACTGGGCCGGGCAGAAGAGGCGCGTGGCCGGATCATAGGTCGGGGCCTTCAAGCAGTTGAACAAGGGGACAATCTGAACAACCTGCGGGCAGGAAGATAGTACCCGCCTCCGAGAATTGGGGCCGGCATTCTTTTCCTCTTCTAAACCGGGAGTGGGAATCAGTCGGGGCGCTGACCCGTCTGTAATTGGGTAGCCCACAGCCACAAAGGAGATTTGCCCCATGCGATTCACACCCCTCCGAACAATGGCAATTGCCGCCGTCGCGACTACCGCGGTGATGCTGGCAGGCCTGTCGGCCGTCGACGTTTCGGCGGACAAGGGCGGGTGCCCTAACGCCGCCTCCGCGAACGGCGCAGCACACGCGAACCCAAATTCGGCGCACGGGCCGGCGAAGCAGGCGGCGCGCGGGTGCGGCGTAGCCACCGGCACGCCGGGCGTAACGCCGTCCGCAGCACCCACGGACACGCCCGGGCCGACCGGGGAACCGACACCGGAACCGACGCCCGAGCCAACGCCTACGTTGACTCCGACTCCAACACCTGAGCCGGGCACGGAGACGCCTACGCCAGAACCGACGCCGACTCTCACGCCGACGCCGACACCGGAACCGGGCTCGGAGACGCCAACCCCGGAGCCAACGCCGACGCCTACGCCAACGGCGACTCCCGCGCCGTAACCGCGCAACCTCGGAACGAAACCAGGAAGGCCGCCCCCTGGAGGGCGGCCTTCTTCAGTGGGCAGCACTGCCGAAAGGCAGCGCCCGCGGCCTACTCCTCGCGCCGGGAACAGCCGGCGATTGTCATCCCGGCCGCAGCCAGCGAAAGCGTGGCCGCCGCAACCCCAGCCAGCACGCTAAACACCATTGCGTCGGCCCCAGGCTCGCCGCCGGTGTTCGGGAGCGCCGCGGGCACCCTGCCCGCGCCGAGCGTGGCCGGTGTGGGTGTGGCTCCGCCCGTCACGACAGGGGTGGGAGTCGGCTGGGTGGGTGTGGGAGTCGGCGGTGGGGCCGTCGGAGCGGGCGTGGGCGCGACGAACGTGAAGAACGCCTGCGTGGAAGACTGACCGATGTTGACGTGATAGACGTAGTACACGTAACCGTCGACGTTGTTCAACTCGAAGTAGTCCAGCCCGCCGACGGTGCCATCCGCGGCCAGGCCGGACACACGCACCTCGTACTGGCCGGGGCCGTCCGGTTCGGCAGAGGCGTTCGGGAGACCGGCTGTGCCGTCGGTGACGTTGACGGCGCCATCGCCGGCGCCCTGGCAGTTATGGGCCGCGTTTCCGCCTGAACCGGGCGTGTTATACGGGTCGCCGTCGTCATCGATGCAGAATTGCGCCCCCGGCGCCACCGTCCCCTGGCCGGCAAGTGCCCGGACCGCGATGCGGAGGGTGTCCGCATCGACGAACTGGTAGAACAGCTCCCCCACAGCCGGGTTGCTGATTCCGGGGCCGGAGTCCGGCTTGTTCACCAGCGGGACACAGGCATAGCCGGACGGTATGTCGTCGTTGCAGGCGATGGCGTCGTGCGAGGCGGAGACCCGGCCGCCCGGCGTGAGAAGCCCAAGCGCGACGATCGCGACCGCTGCTGTCGCAGCGGTCAACCAGCGAGCACGGATCACGGGAATAGCTTTCATCCTTCTGTTCCTCCCTCTGAAGGCTGACGCGGAAACAGCTTAGCACTATATGGATACGCAGTTGTGGGTTCCGGCGCCCGCCGTCTAGAATCCGGACAACAACACACAGGGAGGGTGCAAATGGCGGGACCGCTTGCGGGGATCAAGGTTGTCGAGATGGGGCTGTGGGTAGCCGGGCCTTCTTGCGCGGCGATGCTGGGCGACTGGGGCGCCGAGGTGATCAAGATCGAGCCACCGAACGGCGACCCGTTCCGCGGTCTGTTCGGCTCCCTGATGGGGACGGCCGCGCCGTTGAACCCGCCGTTCGAAGTGGACAACCGGGGTAAGCGGAGCGTGGCGCTGGACCTGGAGAAGGAGGAGGCGCGGGAGATTGCCCTGAGGCTCATCGGTGAGGCGGACATCTTCGTTACGAACAACCGCCCGCGGGTACTGAAGCAGTACGGACTGGACTACGAGACGTTACACGCGAAGTTCCCGCGGCTGATCTACGGGCAGATCACGGGCTATGGGCCAGACACGGACGCGCGGGACACGGCAGCGTATGACATCGGGGCATTCTGGTCGCAGGCCGGGGTGGCGATGGCGTTGACGGCGCCGGGCGGGGCGATCCCGCAGCAGCGCGGCGGCATGGGAGACCACATGACCGGGCAGATGCTCGTGGGTGGCATCTGCGCAGCGCTGTACAACCGGGAGAAGAGCGGCGAGGGTCAGCGCGTGTCGGTGCCGCTGGTGCGGGTCGGGGTGTACATGATCGCCTGGGACATGATGCTGTCGCTGCGGCTGGGGGTGCCGATCGTGACGTATGACCGGCACCACGCAATCAACCCGATCATCAACCAGTACCGGTCCGGCGACGGAAGGTGGTTCTGGCTGCTGCTGCTGCAGGCGGACCGCCACTGGCCGGACCTCTGCCGCGCGGTAGGCCGCGAAGACCTGCTGGCGGACGAACGGTTCAAGAACATCGAGGTGAGGCGCGCCAACACGGAGGCGCTGGTCGCGGAGTTCGACGCCGAATTCGAGAAGAAGACGATGGCGGAGTGGGCGGAAGAGTTCGAGGCAAACGACGTGTGGTGGGCACCGGTGAATATGGTGCACGAGGTGATCAGCGACCCGATGGTGCAGGCCGCGGGGGCTTTCGTGGACGTGCCGGGGCCGGACGGACCGGTGAAGATGGTGGCCACACCCGCCGACTTCTCGGCGACGCAGTGGGAGCCGAAGGGAATCGCGCCAGAGCTGGGGCAGCACACAGAAGAGGTCCTGCTGGAGATGGGCTACGACTGGGAGGACATCATCCCGATGAAGGAGCGCGGGGTTATTCCGTAGCCAGAGGCGGGCGAAAACGGCAGGAGGCCCGCCTGGGCGGGCCTCCACGAACGATTTCGCACAGAGCTCAGACCGCAGCCATCGCCTCGACTCCCGACACGGACTCCATGATGAGCCGGGTAACAACGTATGGGTCGATGTTGGCGCAGGGCCGCCGGTCCTCGATGTAGCCCTTGCCCTCGACCTCCACCTGCCAGGGGATGCGAATGGAAGCGCCGCGATCGGAGACGCCGTAGAAGAACTCCTTGTACGAAGCGGTTTCGTGAAGGCCCGTGAGGCGGTCTTCGATGCCGAAGCCGTAGTTGGCGATGTGCAGCTCGTGCCGCTTGCCCAGGGCCTCGGCGGCATCAATGTTCGGCTGGTACGCAGAGCGCATGTGCTTCGTTGAGAAGTTGGTGTGACAGCCGGCGCCGTTCCAGTCGCCCCGCACCGGCTTGGGGTCCAGGGTGGCGCTGACGCCAAAGCCTTCACCGATCCGGTAAAGGAGCCAGCGGGCAACCCAGAGCTGGTCGGAGACGTCCAGCGCGGACAGCGGCCCCACCTGGAACTCCCATTGACCCGGCATGACTTCCGCGTTAATACCGGAGATGTGTATCCCCGCTTTCAGGCAGGCGTCAAGGTGAGCCTCGACAACAGGCCGGCCGAAGACCTCGTCGGCGCCGACGCCGCAGTAGTAGCCGCCCTGCGGCGCGGGGTAGCCGGAATCGGGGAAGCCCAGCGGCCGGGAGCCCGAGAAGAAGGTGTATTCCTGCTCCAGTCCGAAGAGGTACTCGTCGGCGGCAACCGCGTTGGACACCTGCGCGCAGGCGGCGCGCGTGTTGCTGGGGTGAGGCGACATGTCAACGAGCAGGACCTCGCAGAGGACAAGCTTGTCGTCCCCGCCACGGATCGGGTCGCTGAAGGCAGCGACGGGCTTGAGCACGCAGTCCGACTTATCGCCGGGCGCCTGGTTCGTCGAGGAGCCGTCGAATCCCCAGATAGGGGGCTCGGCGCCATCGGCGACGATCTTTGTCTTGGAACGTAGCTTGGCTGTCGGCTTTGTGCCGTCAACCCAGATGTATTCGGCTCTGTATGGCATTTATCCTCCCGTGATTGTCCAGTTCGGCTGGACTTATGTTATGAATACCAGAACCGCGCGTTAGCCGCATCACCCTGGAGCGCGGAACGGTGACGCGTAACATAGCGTTAACGCGGAGGTTACGCATGCGCACCGTGAGCCGGGGACTCAGCCGGACGCGGGATGTCCGCCGCCGGGCGGCCGGATCTCCGCCATGATCCGGGCGGCGACGGCCTCAACCTGGTGATCCTGTTCGTCCAGATGCTTCAGGATGGGCCGGATGTGCTCGACGTCCATGCGATCGAGCAAGACCCGGATCAGCCGTTCCTCAGCGGCGAGGCGGTCTTCCTCGCCCAGGATACTGGCCAGCATCCTGTCCTGGCTTTCCGTAATGCGGTTGGACGCGTTGCCCAGCAGGAAGACCATGAGGAAGGTAACGATCGTTGTGCCGGTGTTTATGATCAGTTGCCACGTGTTGCTGAAGCTGGCCAGGGGACCAAAGGCGGCCCAGACGGCGACGATCGTCAACGCAAGAATGAAGGCTCCAGGTCTCCCGATGGTCTGTGACATGAAGTCGGCGAGTCTATCAAATCCGCCCGCAGTCTGCGCTTCGTTCTTCGCTGCCATAAACGCCTCCTTCGGCTGGAATGAGGCTAGTATAGCTGCGAACCATCAGCCGGTCGGGTTGAAACCCGACCCCGGGACGCCTGACCGGAGAGCCGGGGGACGCTATTCGTAGCGGAGGGCTTCGGCAGTGGGGACCGAGGCGGCCTGGCGGGACGGGATGATGGTCATGAGCGCGGAGGCCACGATGGTCAGGGCGTTGATGACGGCGATCTCAATCCAGGGGATGTAGAACGTGTTGCCGTCGCCGGGGAAGTCATCGCCGGTGACGAGGAACCACGCAAGCCAGAGGCCGAGGACCGTTCCGGACGTGACGCCCAGCACAGTAACGAACGAGGACTCCATCAGGAAACTCAGCGACACCTGGGCCCGCTTGAATCCGATGGCGCGGAGCATACCGATCTGCTGCCGCCGCTCGACCACCGTGCGGAACGCGATGACGCCGATGGCGGCAATGCCGACGATGAGGCCGAGACCCATGAACGCCTGCATGAGGTGGAGGAAGTTGCGGCTGAGCGCGCTGTTCTCCTCGGCAATCTGGCGGAGCGACTCGGCCTGCGCTCCTGTGGTCACAAGTGCCGACTCGATCTCTTTGGCGATGCGGTTGGCGTGGCCCGGGTCGGCGAGGGCCGCGTAGTGGGCGGTTAGCTCGGGGGTTCCGAACGTCTCGCGGAAGGCTTCCTCGCCGATGTAGGCGCCGAAGAAGTTGCCGCTGGCACCGAACGAGATGATCCCGATCACCTTGACGTCGCGAGATCTGCCGGAGGTCGCGTCGCGGACGGTGAGCGTCGGCGGGTCGAAGCTGGTGTGGCTGATGTCGATGCCTTCAAGAGTGAATTCGGCGGGCCCGAAACCCGATTCCACCGTAAAGCGGTCGATAACGGCAACGTCGGGGTTTGTCGCCACTTCTTGCCAGACCGCGTCCTGATCAGCGTAGCCGTTGGCAATCATGTCCAGCGGGATCTGCTGGCCCTCGAAGAAGCCGCTCGTCAGGCCGTTCACGGGATAGTCCGACCAGTCTTCGCCACCCTGGGAGACTTCGGTGGAGCTTGACATCCCCGGTATGAGGACGCCGCCTTCGCTTCTGATCGCGGCGGCCACCTCACCCGCGCCCGCCTCGTCGAGGGCGTCCCGCAGAGTGGGGAAGGGATTGTTCGGGTTTTCCAGGACGACGATATCCCAACCACCGCGGGAGTCGTCCTTGAGGAACAGCTTCTCGTAGTTGAGGTTCATCGCGGACATCGTGGTCAGCGCGAAGACGACCAGGGAGATCATGGCCAGCGTCATGCCGGTGCGAAAGCGGTTCGCCATGGGGTAGGCGATGGCCGTACGCAACGAGGGGACGAGAGAGCTGAAGACACCGCCGAGGCGGGAGACCAGCGGCAGGAACACATCCGCGTTGTAGATGATCACGAAAGTAGCGGCGGTGACCATGGCGACGGCGCTGAGGAAGAACATCTCCATGTTGCCGTTGAGTTCCCCGAAAATCCACTTGAGCCGGTCACCCGCGGCGAACCCCCAGAAGAGGAGAATCGCGATGCCCATGATCGTATAGGTGGCGCGGGCGTGCGATCGGAAATAGGTAAGAACGACGGCGGTCCCGCCGAAGATCAGGGTGATGCCGAGCCCGACGGGGAAGGCCGCGTTGGCGCCCATGCCCTGGAAGGTGAAGAGCACGCCCGCGATCATGCCCGCGGTCCAGAGCCCGGGGCCCCAGATGATGGGCCGTTCCCGGTCCTGAAGCGCGACCAGCACCAGCCCGACGGGAAGCGGCACGGCGATGCCGAGCAGGGTCATCCAGACCGGCATTCCGCGCGGCCGGCGGTCCCGCGTCAGCAGCGTGAGGACGATCGCGACCAGGTACAGAGGTGAGAGGACGACCGTATAGAACGGCCAGGTGGGAACGGGGTGACGGCGGGTGATGATCATGGCGAGCTGGTAGAAGCCGATGCCGATGAAGCCCGCGGGGAATGGGAACCACGGCGCAGGGCGTTCCTCATATCGGTCTTCACGGGAGCGGGAGAAGTTGTGGCCGCGCAACACGTACAGGAACGGCCCGACGAACGTGAGCAGGGCGACCAGGGCATTGAGGACTGACCGCAGGAAACCGCGCATCGTCCCGGCTTCGGGGTTGGACGGATGGGCCTCTTCCGTGTCCCGGATAGCGGCGACGATATTCAGGCTGGAGATCCGCCAGGAAGAGAACGCGACGGTGATGAAGGTGAGGACCGCGCCCAGGCAGAAGGACACCACGACCGTGCGGAAGGTCACGTGGGGTGTGAATGTGAAGCCGAACGTTGAAAAGATCGACGAAGCTGCGGTCGTGAGGCCGTAGGCGACGATGACTCCCATCACGACACCGACGACCGCAGCGCCGAGATCGTACACTCCTCCCTCTGCGGCGAACATCTGGACGAGGTGGCCGCGCCGCATGCCAACCGCGCGGGCCATCCCCATCTCCGACTTCCGTTCGGCCGCCAGCATGACGAAGATCATCAGGATCAGCAGCACGCCGGCGGCGATCGAGAACAGGCCCAGGAGGAGGAAGAACGTCGTCATGAAGTTGCCGACTTCCTCGGCATCATCCACGAACCCGACCTTGGTGTCGCTCACCTCCAGGCGGAGCTTGCTATCCGCGATGAGGCTCTGGACCTCCGCCTCGGCGGCGGCGAGATGACCGGCCGAAGGGCGCACGCCGCCGGTGGCCGAGATAAGGACATAGGAGATGTCCTGGTGCCCGAACAGCGTGTGCAGGCGGTCAAGCGTTGAGAGCATTCCCTGGCGGTCTTCCATCGTGACGCCGCCGGTAACGATGGAGTCTTCCACGATCGCCTTAACGGTGAATTCGAGGGGCTTGCTGTGGATCCAGACCTGGAGCGTATCGCCGCGCCGGGCGCCCAGGTCATCCGCGGCGGACTCGTTGACGTAGACTTCGTCCTCACCTAGAGCGTCGAGGCTGAGGGTATCTCCGGAGTCCGCGTCAACGATGTCGGGAAATGCGTCCAGCCGGTCGGCGTCGATTCCACAGAACGCGATGTCTGGTTCGCTGAGACCGACCGACTTGTTGATCACGGGAACCGACTCCTCAAGCAAGCCGGTATACCCGTCGATGTTCTCGAGGCCGGCTGCGTCGGCATCTTTCAGGAAGCGCCTGTACTCGGTACCGGGGATCTCGTTGATATCCGGCGCGACGCCAGGAAGGCTACCGCCGACCTCGCCGTCAAGGATTACGTCACTGTGGCCCATGAGATCGTACGTCAATTTCGTGATGCTGTAGTCGACCGTGTCCCCTGTGGCAAAGGCGGCCGTAATGATCACCGTGCTGAGCATGAGGCCAATAACTATGAGTACGGTCTGCGCGACGCGGCGCGGGATGTTGCGCAGCCCCATCATGAAAATGATGCGGTTCGTGATGAAGACGAAGAGAAGGAAGGCGAGACAGACCGCCAGCACCCCCAGCAACACGATCATGATCGTGTTCATCGAGATGCCGAAGAGCGCGTCCAGGGATCTACCCCGCCGCAGGCTTCCGGCCGTCGCCTGACGGCGCGCCGCTGACGGATTCGTCAGCGATGATCAGTCCGTCCTGCATGCGGATGATACGCTCGGTGCGCGCCGCGATGCCGGGGTCGTGGGTGACGAGGACAAAGGTCTGACCGTGCGCCTTGTTCAGGGTGGAGAGGAGATCCATGATCTCGTTGGCCGTGACGCTGTCGAGGTCGCCGGTGGGCTCGTCGCCCCAGACGATGGCGGGGTTGTTGACGAGGGCGCGGGCGATGGTGACGCGCTGGCGCTGGCCGCCGGACAGCTCCGCGGGCCTGTGTGTGGCCCATTCGGTGAGGTGCACGACATCCAGTGACTCCATGGCACGGCGCCGGGCCTCACCGGCGGGGGTGCCGGACACGAGGAGGGGGAGTTCGACGTTCTCGACCGCCGAAAGGACGGGGAGGAGGTTGTAGAACTGGAAGATGAAGCCCATGCGCCTTGCGCGGTGCTCCGTCTTGTCGTTGTCGGACATCTTGCTGATGTCTGTGCCTTCGACGACGACGCGGCCGCCGTCGATAACGTCGAGGCCGGAGAGGCAGTTGAGCAGGGTGGTCTTGCCGCATCCGGAGGGGCCCATGATCGCCACCATCTCGCCGGGGAAGATACGGAGGTTGACACCGCGCAGAGCTTCAACGCGCACTTTGCCGGTGTCGTAGGTCTTGACGAGATCGACGGCCTGGATAATCGGGCTATCGCCCGAGGCGTCTCCGGCGCGGGCGCCGGACTGAGTGATCGTCATATTCGGCGGCTCCCATCGTGCGGCCGTCAGGCGGCTGCTCGTCGAATCATAACCGTTTACGAGAGCGAGAAGGTGTGACGCATGTCACTTTCCCGGGGGCGTCGCGCTACACTACCCACCTTACCGGCGGACGTCGGTGGAGTAAAGGCCGCTCCGTCAGCCGACTTGAGTCGGCGCCACACACCGTCCGACGATGTCGCCGAACGATGCCGCGAGTTGTTCTGCCACTTCCGCCAGAACCGGAGTCTTCCCCGTCAGCGCCTCGATAGAGGTGACGCCGCGGTTGGGGATGCCGCAGGGGATGATGCGCTCGAACCAGCCCAGGTCGACGGTGACGTTGAGCGCGAGGCCGTGGGTCGTGACCCAGGCGCCGGCGGCGCCGGCGGGCCTGCCGACGTGGACGCCGATGGCGGCGATCTTGTTGATCCCCACCCAGACGCCGGTGAGACCGCACTCGACGCCAGCCTCGATCCCATAGGCACGGACGGTGCGGATGATCGCTTCCTCCAGCGCCCGGACGTAGGAGACAACAGAGAGACCGGCAGCGCGGAGGTCGATGATCGGATAGGCGATGAGCTGGCCGGGGCCGTGGAAGGTTATGTCGCCCCCGCGGTCAGTCTCGACAAGGGGAGCGCCGAGCATCTCTTGCGGCAGACGGAGGTTGGCGCCCGGGCCGCGCCGCCCGGTGGTGTAAACAGGCGGGTGCTCGAGGAGCAGGAGGGTGTCGGGTATCCCACCAAGGGCCCGGCGGCGGGCGAGGTCGCGCTGGAGGTCGAGGGCTTCGAGGTAGTCGACGCGCCCGAGGTAGGTGTAATGAAGTGGGGTTCCAGCATGGTGTGACACTACCCCACCTCCACCAGACCCTTCGACTGCGCTCAGGGTGGCAGGACCAAGGTCAGTCAAGGCTGGACTCCGGCCCGAATGCCTCCAGACTCTTCTTCACGTCCTGGAGGAAGGCGCCTGCCTGGTGGCCGTCAAGGATACGGTGGTCGAAGGAGAGGCAGAGGTTGACGACGGACCGGACGGCGATCGCGTCGTCCGGCATAACGGCCGGCCGTCTGGTGACGGCCTCCAGGCTCATGATCGCGGCCTGGCCGAGGTTGATGATGGGCTGGGAGACGACCGAGCCGAAGGCGCCGGTGTTGTCCAGCGTGAAGGTGCCGCCCTGGACGTCCTCCAGCTTGAGCTTGTTGTCGCGCGCCCGCTCGCCGAGGTCCCCGATCGCGACGGCGAGCGCGGTCACGCCGAGCCGGTCCGCGTCCGGGATGACCGGGACGACGAGGCCGCGGTCCGTGGCGGCGGCGATGCCGAGGTTAATGCGCTTCTTGAGGGTGATCCGGTCACCGGCCCACGAGGCGTTGAGGTAGGGGTGCTGGCGAAGAGCGGCGCATACTGAATGGGCGGCAAAGGCCAGGTAGGTGAGGTCCGCGCCGTGCTGCCGGCGGAAGCCTTCTTTACGAGCGTTGCGGAGGGCGACCAGTCCGGTGACGTCGGCCTCGACGACGAGCCAGGCGACGGGTGTGCCGAGGGCAGACTCGGCCATGCGCTGGGCGATCGTCTTGCGGATCGCGGTCAGGGGGACAGACTCTTCGTCCATGGAGGTCTGAAGACCTTCCGCTACCAGCCGGGCAGGGCGTTTGGCGGCTTCGCGGACGTCCTCTTCGACGATGCGGCCGCCGGGGCCGGTGCCGAAGACCGCGGCGAGGTCCACGCCGAGGTCGGCGGCGAGTTTGCGGACGCGGGGCGTGGCGCGGCTGGGACCGTTGTCGGACGGGTGACGGTCAGGCTGAAGCCCGCCCCCCGGCGCAGACGGCGTTGGGCCGGACTGAAGTCCGGCCTTCGAGGGGATGGAAGGAGGAGTTGCCGCGGGCTCCGCGGGTATCGGCGGGGCGATGTCGGCCGGCTCCTCACCGGCGACGGCCTCGATCGTGCAGAGGGCGGCGCCGACGGGGACGGTGTCGCCTTCCTGCGCCACGATCTCGAGGATAGTGCCGGAGACGGGGGACGGCAGCTCGACGTTGACCTTGTCGGTGTTGATCTCGACGATGGGCTCGTACTTGGCGACTGTTTCGCCCGGCTGCTTCAGCCAGCGTTCGACGGTGCCTTCGGTGACCGTCTCACCGACGACGGGCATGGTGAGGGTGAAGGCCATGCGCCTATTCTAGTACGAAGCCAGCCTGCGTATGCCCTCGGCGATCTTCTCCGGGTTGGGGAGCACGTACTCCTCCAGGATGCCGGAGTATGGCGCGATTGGCACATCGGGCGAGGCGACGCGCAGGACAGGACCATCGAGGTAATCGAACGCCTCCGCGGCGATCGTCGCGGCGACCTCCGCGCCGAAACCCCCGGTGATGTTGTCCTCGTAGACGATCAGCGCCTTGCCGGTCTTCTTCACGGACTCCAGCACGCACTCCTTGTCCCACGGGGAGATGCTTCGCAGGTCAATGACCTCGACGCTGGCGCCGTCCTCTGCATGGACGGTCTCGGCCGCGGCGAGGGAGTGGTGGAGCATCATCCCGTAGGTAACGAGGGTGATGTCGGAGCCTTCCCGCTTGATCTCCGCCTTGCCAATGGGCAGCGTGTAGTCCTCCTCGGGGACGTCCTGGCGGTAGAGGCGGTAGGCCTTCTTGTGCTCCAGGAAGACCACCGGGTTGGGGTCGCGGATGGCGGCCTTGAGGAGGCCCTTGGCGTCGTAGGGAGTAGCGACGCAGATCACTTTGAGGCCGGGTACGTGACCATAGAACGCCTCGACGCTCTGGGAGTGGTATGGACCGCCGTGGATGCCCGCCCCATAGGGAGTGCGGACAGTGATCGGGCAGGTCCAGGTGCCGTTCGAGCGGTAGTGGAGGCGCGCGGCCTCGCTGACGATCTGGTCGAAGGCGGGGTGGATGAAATCGGCGAACTGGATCTCGGCCACAGGCCGGATGCCGTTGAGGGAAGCACCGATCGCGGCGCCGACGATGCAGGCCTCGGCAAGCGGGGTGTCCATGATGCGGTCCTCGCCGAACTCGTCCCGGAGACCCTCTGTGGCGCGGAAAACGCCGCCTTCGCCAACGTCCTCGCCCATGACGATGATGCTGGGATCGCGGCGCATCTCTTCGGCAAGGGCGTCGCGCACGGCTTCGATCATGGTCTTCTCAGGCATCGCTCATCGCCTCCTGTTCGGGGCGGGGCCCCGAACCCACCGGGGGATAGAACGGTCGCCGGTCGAGTCGGGCGCTTGCTGCCTCACCCCGGATTCTTCGCTTCGCTCAGAACAGCGGTTACTCATCGGCGTAAACGTGGAACATGGCGGATGCCGGATCGGGTTCCGCTGCGGCTTCGGCAGCCGCCGTGGCGTGGTCGACCTGCTGGGTGACGCGGGCCTGGATGGTCTCAATCGCAAGTTTGTCGGCGACCCCGTGCTCCTCCAGCCAGAGAGCGAAGCGGATGAGCGGGTCCTTCTTCTCCCACTCCGCGACTTCTTCGCGGGAGCGGTAGCGCCGGTCGTCATCGTCGCTGGTGTGGGGGACGAGGCGGTAGGTCTTGGCCTCGATGAAGGTGGGGCCCTCGCCGCGCCGGGCGCGGGCGACCGCCTCCTTCGCGCCGGCATAGACGGCCAGGACGTCGTTGCCGTCCACGGTGACACCGGGGAAGCCGTAGCCCTGGGCGCGGACGCTGACATCCTTAACCGCGGACTGCTTCGTCCACTTCACCGAGATCGCGTACTGGTTGTTCTCGCAGACGAAGATCACGGGCAGCTTATGGATCCCGGCGAAGTTCATCGCCTCGTGGACATCGCCAACGCTGGTGCCGCCGTCGCCAACGAACGCCATCGCGACCTCACCGAGGCCGCGAAGCTTTGAGGCGAGCGCGCAGCCAACGGCATGCGGGAAATGCGTCGCGACGGGCGCGGAACCGGAGACGATGCGGAGCGCCGGGTGCGAGAAGTGAGAGGGCATGTTGCGGCCGCCACTCTCGATTGAGTTCGCGCGGCTGAGGTGCGCCATCAGAAGGTCGGTCGGGGTCATCCCGATCGTGAGGGCGACGCCGATGTCGCGGTAGTAGGTGAAAAGCCAGTCCTTGCCGGGCACCAGGGCGCTGGCGCAGCCGACCTGCGCCGCCTCGTGGCCCTCGCCGGTGACGGCGAAGGGGCCCTTGCCCATGCGGTTGAGCATGCGCTCGCGCTGGCCAACGGTGCGGGCGAGGAGCATCTTCTCGTAGAGCCCGATCAGCTGCTCCGGGCTGAGCCCCGTCGCTTCCGGTGTCTGAGTTGCGGAGACCATGTTATGTCGCCTCCTCTCTACTACCAGTAGATGCTGATCTCCGAAGAAAGTTGCGCCGCCTCGCCCAGGAGTTCGCTCATTGTGGGATGCGGCCGGATGCTGGAACCGAGTTCCCACGTGGACGCCTGGAGGAAACGGGTGAGCGCCGCCTCTGAGATAAGATCGGCAACTGAATCCCCAACCAGGGTGGCACCGAGGAAGTCGCCCGAGTCCGCGTCAGTCACGACTTTCGCGAACCCCTCGCTCTCGCCGTGGATCAGGGCCATGGCGTTGTACTTGAGCGAGAAGCGCGTCGATTTCGCGTTGATGCCCTGCTCCTTGGCCTGAATCTCGGTCAGGCCAACGGCGGCGACCTGGGGGCGGCTGTAGGTCACGCGCGGGACGCGGTTGTAGTCGAGCTTCTCGGGGTCCTTGACGGCGATGGCTTCGGCGGCAATGAAACCTTCGGCAGCGGCGACGTGGGCGAGGAGCATGCCACCGATGGCATCGCCGATGGCGTAGATCGTCGGTTCTGCCGTGCGGTAGGCGTCGTCGACCTGGACCCGGCCGCGATCGACCTGGACGCCCGTGTTTTCGAGTCCGAGACCGGAGGTGACAGCCTGGCGCCCAACAGCGCTCAGGACCTTCGCCGCCTTCACTTTCTTCTCCTGCCCTTCATGTTCGACGGTCAGTTCGACAACGCCGTCGTGTTTGCGGGTTCGATCGGCCAGCACCTTCGCAGAGGTCATGACTTCGACGCCGCGGGACGCGAAGGACTTCGCGAGGACGCGCCCGGCATCTATGTCCTCCAGCGGAACGACGGAAGGCAGCATCTCGATCAGGGTCGTCGGGACGCCGACGTCAGCGAAGAAGGAGGCGAACTCGCAGCCGATGGCGCCGGCGCCGATGATGGCCACCGACGCGGGGAGTTCCTCGAGTTCGAGGAGGTGGTCGGAGGAGATGATCCCCTCGCCGTCGACCTCGAGACCGGGGATGTCGCGCGGCTCCGAGCCCGTGGCGATGACGATGCTGCCGGCCTTGAGGCTGCGGTCGCCGACGGCAACCTCGTTGGGGGAGGCGATGCGCGCCTCGCCCTCGATGATCTCGATCTTGTGCTTCTGGACGGCGCCCCGGATGCCCTTGTGGAGCGCCTCGACCACGGACTGCTGGTGGGCGCGGACCCCGGGGAAGTTGAGAGCGACATCGCCAGGGACGTCTACACCGAACGTGGGTGCCTGCCGGGCCCGGACAAGGGTCTCGGCGGAGTGGAGCCAGGCCTTAGTGGGGATGCAGCCCCTGTGGAGGCAGGCGCCGCCGACCTTATCGCGCTCGACGAGGGCGGCGGTGAGCCCGAGCTGCGTCGCCCGGATCGCGGCTGTGTAGCCGCCGGTGCCGCCGCCGATGACCACTACGTCGAAGTCGTCCACCTACCTGCCTTTCCGGCCGGCTCGCCGCTGACGCCTCATCGGATCTATTGTACTGCGATTCGGGAACCAATGGACGACGCAACGCTGAACCCCATCGTCTGAGGGAAATCGCGACGATTGACAGCAACCTGCAGGAGGATATATAGTGATATTACTACATAGCAGTATTGCAATGCGTTCCCCTCTGCGACAGTTCAAGTCCGAATTCTTCAAAGCACTGGCCCACCCGGGTCGCATCAAGATCATTGAGAGCCTCCGCAACGGCGAATCGAGCGTGGGCCAGATTCAGACGCTGCTTGAGGACGACGAGTCAGCCAACGCTTCGCAGCACCTGGCGTTGCTAAAGGCCAAGGGAATAGTCGTCGGACGGAAGAATGGGACGAACGTCTATTACAGCGTCCGAGACCCAAAGATCTTCGAATTGTTGGACGTGGCGAGAAACATCTTCAACCGGCATTTGATCGACACCCAGGAAATCCTCAGCGAGCTGGCGGACGAAGCCGCGTCACTGGCGACATCTGACGCCGCAGGTAAATCAAGAAGCTGATGGGGACGGGCAGGCGGCGCGCGGAATTTCAGCCGACAGGGCCGATCGACCGGCGGGTGGAGCGGTTTGTGGAGCGGTACCTTGATTCGCCGCTTAAGCTAGACCTTCTGCGGTGCCTGGGGCAGCGGCCAAACCGCGTGTATTCGTTCCCGGAACTGGGCGACCTCGTGGGCACTGATGCGGCGGAGGTCGAGCGGGCCGTGTTCTACTTCGAACGCCTCGGCATTGTCGCGAGGAAGCCAGAGCGCTACGGGGATCTTGTTTCGCTGTCCAAGTCACCAGTGGTGCGGGAATCTGCCATGTCCACCTTTCGCTTCACAACGCGGCCAGGTGGCTACGCGCATTTGACGGGACTGATCTCAAGGAAGAGTAAAGGGTCGGCGGGGGGCAGTGGCGCACGGGCGCCAGAACTGTGAGGGTCACATGTCTGGTTTAGAAAGCGAGTCCAGGATATTAGGGAAGCTGCTCGGGAGCAGCGTTACGCGGCGGGCCCGATGGGACCTTCTGGTGTTCTGGGGCCGCTTTCCCGGAGGGTGGTACACCCGGGCCGCGATCGATCCTGTCACAACTGAGCCAAAGTACCAGATAGAGCGGGCGCTGCAAGAGTTAGTAGAGGATGGTGTGGTCGACCTCCACAGGGATACGTATGGGGAGTACTACGCGCTGACAGACGCTCCTCAGATCCTGTCAGCCATCAGGAGGCTGTGCACACTGTCGCCCAACGCCCGGCGGCTTGTTATGAGCCGTTTTCTCGGTCGTGCGAGCCAGTCACACGAACCACGAAGTCTTGTGCCCTCGATTAGCGCGGATTTTGACAGTACGTGTTGACGGTATATAGAGGAGGAGCCGCGATGCAGAGCAGACCATCCAGGACCAAGGTGAACAGCCGTAAAGGCACTCTCGCTCAAGCCAAACACGAATCGACGTGGGACTACGTTGGGCAACACACATTCGGCAGCCATTTGAAGCGACAGCGGTCCACGCGGGGTTACTCGCGGCATTCGTTGAGCATCACGACCGGCATTCAGGAACGGCGCCTGATGGACATTGAGCTGGGGAAAGAGCCGCCTGGGATCAACGACATCCGAGCGCTATCCACGGTTCTGGATATACCCCAGAGTGAGCTTCTAGTCATCGCTGGATATATCAAGAGCGAGTGAACAACGCCCGAGGCTGGCCAACATGGCCCGCCCGGAATAACCGTTCTGCGAACTGGTCGCCGGGTAGACGGGGGGTCCTCCTTCCGATCTGGGCCATCTGCAAGGTACGGCCACTACGGAATGGTCAAAGGAGGTCGAATTGCAGCACCACGAACACGGATCATTTAGCGACTATTTGTCGGATATGAGGAAGGCGAGGGGGATGAGCACACGTTCGCTGGCGTCACTCTCCGGCATATCGAGCGCTCGCCTGGACGCGCTGGAACGAGGAGCAGGTTCGCCTAACCGGCGAGAACTGCGCCAGCTTGCCGCGGCCTTCCGTTTGCCGACGGCGACGATGCTGGTGAAGGCAGGACAGAAGCGAATGGTTCTGGACTGAGGTGGAACAGACCTGGGCCAGACTGGAACATGGGAGCCCACCCACCCGCTGACAACACCCAGAGCCACGCCTGACGAGCCGCGGGACGGCCCTGGGTGTTCCGAATGACCTCGCGCCAGGCACCCGGGCCAGCCAACCCTTCACAGCCGATATAATCCCCTCGTATGGACTTTCGCCTTGCCCCAGACGAAGATTCCCTCCGCGCCGAAGTATGCGCGTGGCTCACCGCTGAGCTGGGGACGACGCACGAGTCTGACCCGGCGCCGATGCCGCCGGGCTACATGCCGGACCGCGCGTTCGAGCTGAAGCTGGGCGCGAAGGGCTGGGCCGGGATCAGCTGGCCGGTCAAGTACGGCGGCGGCGGGCGGCCGATCCGCGAGCAGTTCCTGGTGGAGAAGGAGATCGCGCTGCACGGCGGCAACGCCAGCGACGCCCTGACCCGCTGCATCATCGCTCCGATGATCATCGGCGCGGCCAACGAGAACCAGAAGCAGCGCTACCTGCCGGGTATGGCGCGTGGCGAAATCACGGCCTGCCTGGGGTACTCGGAGCCGGAATCGGGGTCGGACTTTGCGTCGCTGCAGACGCGGGCGGTGCGGGACGGCGATGACTACGTGATCAACGGCCGCAAGATCTGGACGAGCGGCGCTGAGTCGAGCGAGTACTGCTGGCTGGCGGCGCGGACGGACAGCGAAGGGACGAAGCACGGCGGGATCAGCGTCTTCATGGTGCCGATGAACGCGGCAGGAGTGACGGTGACGCCGATCGTTAACCTGCTGGACAAGCACTGGTTCAACGAGGTGGTCTTCGAGGACGTGCGCGTTTCCGCGGCGGACCGCATCGGCGGGGAGGGCGAGGGCTGGCGCGTGCTGACGTCGGCGCTGGGGCTGGAGCGGATCACTGTGTACCGGGCGTACCTGCACTGGCGCACGCTCCTCGGCATGGTGCGCTGGGCGAAGGCGCACGGCAACGGCATGGAGACGGCGGCGCGCGGGAAGCTGGCGCAGATGCGCGTGGAGTACGAAATCGCGGAGCTGCTGCTCCAGAGGGCGGTCTGGCTGCACGAGCAGGGCGTGGACTACCGGGGCCCGGCGGCGATGGTGAAGCTGTTCAACTCGGAGTTCGCGCAGCGGCTGTACGAGGCGGGCGTCGAGGTGATGGGGCTATTCGGCTACCTGGCGGAAGGGTCGCCATGGGCGCCGGACGGCGGGGCGATGTCGCACAACTGGCTCTCGGCGGCGCAGGACACGATCGGCGCCGGAACGTCGGAGGTACAGCGCGACCTGATTGCACAACGGGGCCTGGGATTACCGCGAGGATAGGGGCTGGCAGCGCCTGTGCAACAACTGCAAGCGGGGATGCGTCCTACTATTCGAGACCATCGCCCGGCAGTGGGCCCGTAACGTGTAACGTAGGCCGCGATCAGGCGTCAGGATTAGTAGAAAGGGATCTACTAATTGCGACGTCAATATCGCGCCGTGCTGGTCCAAGCGGCCGCGTACGCTCTGACGCCAACTGGTCTTAGTTGGGTATTTCTGACAAAAGGTCCGATCGCGTCAGCAGTCTACCTGCTCCTATTGGTGCTGGCGCTCATCGTCGGGCTTGTGATTCGGCCAATCTTGATCGTCGTTGGCCAAGAGTCGGCTGCCATCTTGCGCCAAGAGTTGCGGCGCCACAGATGGCGACGATAAGTCATGGCCCTTACAGCTCCAGCGCGGCTTTGAGGTTCTCCAGCGATGACTCCATGTTGTTCTGGACGACGCGGCCCATCACGAGTAAGGCCCCGAGTTTGCCGATTGGGCCAAAGGGCGGGGTGTAGTTGTACTGCCACTCGACGCGGGTGCCGCCGTTGCTCTGCGTGAACGTCAGGCGCTCCTCGCCGCTGAGGTAGCCCGTGAACTTCCGGGCGATGGATTCACCCTGGCGGTAGTCGGTCCAGGTCGACTCGAGCTTGTTGGTGCGGGGGGTGACCTGGATCATCGTCCGGTCCTTCGTGCCGGCGCTCTTGCCATCGCCCTCGGTGACGGCGACTTCCTTGACGTGGATCGTCCACTCCGGCATCTTCGTGAATTCGGCGGCGGCAAAGACGTGCTCGCGAGAGGCGTCGATGTCGATTGCGGCTTTGATGTTGGGCATGGGATGAACCTCCGGCCGGGGGCTGAGATCTTGTTCCCGTCCGACGCTAAAGGGACGCCGGATGAGTGTCAAGCGGGGTTGAAGTGGGTTGACAGGCGGGTATAATTCAGGGTGAGCGAGCGGAAGTGGCTCAGTGGTAGAGCATCGCCTTGCCAAGGCGAGGGTCGCGGGTTCGAATCCCGTCTTCCGCTCCATTTTCATGTCCGGGACCGGACGTCGCCCCCTCCCCCACCAGATCCCCACCGGCCTGCAGGGGCCAGGCGTCGCGTCCGCGGGAATGACGGTTAGGGGAAACTGGCTTACGCGCTGAGGGCGAAGAAGGCGTCGCGGGCGTCGGCGCGGAGGGCGTCGTTCGACTCGATGATGATGACAACGGCATTGAGGTTGTACCAGACAGTGGCGCCGGAGGGGATGCTGCGGCCCGGCTTCGGTTTCGCCTGTTCGCCGAGGTCCCAGTCCTGGCCGATCTCCTGAGGGGCGTCGTACAGCAGCACCACCACCTCCATCGTGTCACTGCCCCGGGTCAGCGTGACGTTGACCGGGATCTCCTTGAACCCATCGACATCTTCGTTTTCGCCCCCTGGTTCTGCCGTTATACCCTTCCCCTTCCAGGCCGCCCCGAGGCGGGAGAATGAGAGCGGGCTACCGGAAAGCGCGTCGTCCGGCGCCTCCTCGGTGGCCGTCGGTGTTGGACCGCCGCTGGGCGTCGGGGAAACGGTTGCGCCGCCGTCCGATGAATCGCCGCCGTTACCGGCGTCCAGGGCGTCGGTGATGCTGTTGAATCCGATGTAGATACCGGCCGCGGCCGCGGCCAGCAGCCCGATGCTGATCAGGGTGGTGCCGACGACCTTCGCCAGGGCAGCCGCTCCCTGGTCCCCGCCCACCCGCGGCGATGGGGCCATGTGGCGTGGCACGGCGTCGGCGCGCGGCCTGCCGGCGGGGCGAGCCGGCTCGGTTTCCGCTTCCTCACCGGCCCGTGCCGGCACAGGCCCAGACGGGATCTCTGCTGCTGAGTCGACCTCAGTGGCTTCTGGTTCGGACTCCGTGAGCGGTGCCGGTTCCGCCTCCGCCCAGACGTCAACCGGGGGCCCGGCCTCGGCCTCGGGTTCAGGGATGAGCAGGCCGGCGAGGTCGGCGGCCTTGCGGCGGTCGGCTTCGGCCTGTGGGTACATCCCCAGCTCC
Organism: Chloroflexota bacterium; assembly: GCA_037441345.1. GTDB lineage: Bacteria > Chloroflexota > Dehalococcoidia > SM23-28-2 > RBG-16-64-32 > DATKKM01. The sequence goes on along the minus strand of JBBISJ010000005.1, from coordinate 75,335 downwards.
TCGAAGACCTCGGCCCGGTTCGCGTACGACTCGGCGTAGCGTGGTTCGATGCGGATGGCGTCGTTGAGGACATCCAGCGCCTGCCGGTAGCGGCGGCGCGCCATCAGCCGTTTGGCGGCGGCGTTTCGGATTTCGGCGGGGGAACCCTGCAAGTCTACGTAGTCCGTCCGGTGGGAGGTTGTTCACAAGTTAGCCGCTGCGCGGGGCATCGCGCAATCGGAGAGCGCGGACTGCAACAGGTACGGCGTCTGGACGCTCTTATCCATGGGGCAATGACTTCCGAAAGATCGCGTTGTCACCTGTGGATATGGCCTGAAGATATGTCCTGGAGATACCAAACGGTGGGCAGACGAGAGCACGCGTCGCGTCGTGACGTATTCTTGCTCTCATCGAAAGTGGGAGTGAGATGAACCGCCAGCCCGCCATAGTCTGGATACGGGCGCAGCAGGCTGCCCTGCCCGCCTATGCCAGGTTCAGGAGCGAGGGATTCGTAGTCTTGCCCGCCACCCCGGCCGAAGCCCGACGCCAGGTGGTCGAACTGCGCCCGGCGGCGGTGGTGATCGACGAGTCGCCGTTCACGGACGACACCGTAGCGCTGTGCAAGCGGATGTCCGGGCTGACGCGGGCGCCCATCCTCGTGGTGTCCGAGACGAATGATGACGACGCGATGGTCCTGGCCTACGCCGCCGGCGCCTCGGATTACCTGGTGCTGCCACAGCCGGTGAGGGAGCTGGCCGCAAGGCTCCGGGCGATCCTGCGTCAAAACGGGGCGACACCGGCAGCGGAAGCCGGCGACCGGATCGAGGTAGGCGACGTAACGGTGGTCCCCGCGGACGGAACGGCTTCTGTCCGGGGCAAGCCTCTGGACCTGACGGGCACGGAGTTCAGGCTGCTGCTGGCGCTGGCACGCGCGGGAGGGCGGCCTGTCGACCACCGGACCCTGCTCGCGTCCGTCTGGGGCCCCGAGTATGTCGAGTCGCGCAATTACCTGCGCCTGTACGTGCGGTACCTGCGCGAGAAGGTGGAGGAGGACCCAAAACGGCCGCGGATCATCCTCAATGAACGAGGCGTCGGATACGTCCTCGCCGGGGGCGCAGAAGCTGCCACGTGAGAATTCTAACGAGATTCATATACAAACCGCGACAAAACGTGCATAATCAGTCAGTACTCTATTTGTTGCACGCAGCGATCTGTCTAACTTGTCCGGAGGGAGGGCACAAGTGAACACCGTTCTGGTCGTGGGGGAGAGACCAGAGCACGCGCTGGCTCTGTCAGAATCCCTGGGGATCCTCGGAATGGAGGCGTACCCCTGCGCCCGCGAGTGGAAGCTTGCCGTCCGGAGCCTGACCAGCCGCCCTGTCGATGTCGTGTTGCTTGACGTGAACTCCGCGCAGGAGTCCCGGCAGTTCTTCGAACTCATGGCGGAACTTACAGACCTCCCGATCGTCGCGCGGGCATCACACCCAAACGCCGATGACACGGTCTGGTACCTGGACCACGGCGCGGCCGACTACGTGTCGCACAAGATGGCAGCCGCGGTCCTCGCGGCCAAGCTGAAGTCGATCTGCAAGCGAAATGCCCAGGAACAGCACGCCGTGATCCAGCTGGGCGACCTCGAGATCGAGCTCGACGCCCACTCGGTGCGGAAGGGTGGCCAAACTATAGCGCTAACCCCTATCGAATTCCGGCTCCTGACCGCGCTCGCCGAAAACGTCGGCAAGGCATGCAGCCGGAAGCAGCTGCTGGAGCGTGTCTGGGGCGAAGACTTCCGCGAGTGCTCGCACTACCTGCGGCTCTACATCGGCTACCTGCGCCAGAAGCTGGAGCGGAACCCACACCGGCCACGCGTCATCCTCACGGAGTGGGGCTACGGATACCGGCTGCTCGCTCCGCGCCCCCGCAAGCCGGCCGGAGAGCGCCGGGGCATCTTCCGCCGGATCGCTACCCAGGGCTGAGCCCTCCAGGCGCGCCCGCACCATCTGAAGCGACCCGCGGGGTATTGCGGTATCTTCATGGGTGACATGCGCGCTATTGCCGTCGTCCTGCTGGCTCTTGCCGCCGGAATGCTTTCCGGCGTCTTCGCCGGCCCCGTCGCCGCCCAGGCCAAACCACAGGTCCAGGTGACCTCGGTCAGCACCGGCAACTGGCCATCCGTCGAGGCCACGGTCACGGTGCTCGACGCCGCCGGCAGGCCGGTCACCGGGCTCGCCCCCGGCGCGTTCTCCGGCGATATCGGCGGCGCCCCCCTGGAGCTGCGCGATGTGACGACGGCGAGCGCCCCCGGCATCGGGATCGCGGTTGTGCTCACCTTCGACGTCAGCGGCAGCATGGCCGGCGCGCCCCTCGACCAGTCAAAGGCGGCGGCGCGGGCGCTCGTCGCGCAGCTTGGCCCGGACGACCAGGTCGCTGTCGTGGCGTTCGCTACCGGCGTAACCGTGGTCCAGGGCTTCACAAAGGACCGTGCGGCGGCCAACGCCGCTATCGCCGGCCTCGTCGCGGAGGGTAATACCGCCCTCTACGCCGGCGTGCGCGACAGCATCAAGCTCGCGGCGTCGGCGCCGCTCCCCCGGCGCGCGGTCGTGCTCCTTTCCGACGGCGTCGACTTCGGCGGCGTCAGCGGCGTCGATCCGGCATCGACCCTGGCGCAGGCAGAGGCGAGCGGCGCAATCATCTTCACGATCGGCCTGGGCGCCGAACTCGACCGGGCGTACCTCGGTGACCTGGCGGCGCGCGGGAAGGGCCAGTTCAAGGTGGCTCCCGCTCCCGCCGACCTGACCGATCTCTACGAGTACGCGGCGTCCGTCCTCCGGAGCCAGTACATCCTGGCGTTCGATGCCTCGGGTATCGATGCTGCCGCCGCCGCAGGGAAGCCGCTGACGGTCAGGGTAGATGTCGGCGGTGTGGCCGTGGCAGGAGCGGCCGCCATCGACGTCCCACAGCCGCCCACCCTCTCGCCCACGCCGGCGCCGACCGCGGCGCCTACGGCCGTTCCGGGCGCAACCGGGGAGTCGTCCGGTGGTCTCTCCCCCGTGGTCATTGCGGGCGCCGCGGTGGCCGCCGTATTGCCGGCATCACTCGTCCTGACTCTCCTGTTCCGCAAGCGCACGGCGTCGCGCCGCACCGCGCGCGAAGCGGAAACGCTCCGCCGCTTCCGCCGGCCGGACGCGGGCCCCGTGTCCGCCGGCATAGAGCGCGTGGTTGCCGAGGAGACCGCACGCGCGTGGCTCAGGCTGCCCGGCGGAGAGAAGGCGCCCCTGGGCACGGCGCCTGTCACCATCGGCTTCACGGCCGATTGCACCGTCCAGCTGCCGAACGGTTCGCGGGGGCCGGGGCTGGAGCGGGCCCGCATCTGGTGGCGGGACGGCAGCTTCATGCTTCACAACCTGTCCCGCGCCGGAAACCTCCAGATAGGTGGAAAGCCGGTCACCTGGGCGGTGCTGGAGGACGGGGACGAGATCGAGATCGGCAAAACCAGGGTGGTCTTCGAGGCCACGGACCGGGACCCACCCGGTAGCTAAGGTTCCGAAGAGTAGTTTTTACAAAACGAAATCGGCCTGCTAACAAGCCCTTAGCGGGGGAGGCTAATACGAACCCGGCCCGTTCCCGCCAGGCACTCATCCGGGCCATAATTACCTTTCTAACACTTTTCTTAACCGTTTCTTATCTCTAGCGGGTTGCGCGCACGGTAAATTGGGTTTCGAAGCAAATACATTCCTAAAAGGGAGGGAGACTTCATGATCAACGTAGTTCTTAGCTGGGTCCGGATGCACCTGAGCCGCGAGGAAGGCCAGGACCTTCTCGAGTACGCGCTGCTCGGTGGCCTGATCGCCGGCGCGATCATCGCGGTTGCGGCTCTCGGCTTGCTGACCGGGGCCATCAGCGACATGGCAGCCGGGATCGGCGACTGCATCGACTTCGACTCCGCTACCGCCTGCGGCCCCTTCTAACCAGGGAACGCACACATACAACTGGGGCAGGAACATGTTCCTGCCCCAGTTGTTATACAATTGGCGAGGCACCTCTTAGCCCCGCGTTAGAGATGGGGAGCTCCTGATATGAAAAAGCCAACCCGCGAACAAGCTCCGGGGAGGGAGCGCGGGCAGGCTCTTATCGAGTTTGCATTCGTAGCGCCACTCCTGCTGGTCCTTTTGATGGGAATCCTCGACTTCGGCATCGCGCTTGACCGGCGCGAGGTGATTCAGCACGCCGTCCGTGAGGGCGCGCGTCAGGCTGCCGTTGGCAGATCCGGTATCCCGACTCTGACCGCGAACCAATCGGAAGGGGTCCTTCAACCCAGTGACGTCTCGGTGTGTTATGTCGCGGGCGCGGGCGGTTCGCCGGCTGCCGGCATCGCGGGCTCCAATGTGCGCGTGTCGGCGACGTTCACGTACCGGTTTACGGTTGGAGCAGGAGAATTGCTGAACGCGTTCGGCATAGACCCGGACTCCCTGGCGATTACGATGACGCCTAGCGCGGAAGCACGCATGGAAACTTCAATAGCGGGGGCACCGGTATGTCCATGACAAGGCGCAACCAGACAGAACGTGGGCAGGTCTTGATCCTGTCAGTGCTGGCGATCACCGTCGTTTTCGTCGTCGGCGCGATCGCGGTAGATATCGGGCTATGGGTTAGCGAAAGACGCGGCTCCCAGACCGACGCTGACTTCCTGGCGCTTTCCGGCGCCTGGGAACTGCTGGACTCGAACGCGTCAGTTGCCGACGTGAATACGGCGGTGAACGCCGCTTTGACCGCGAACGATGGTGAACTGAACCTGACCCTCCAGAACCCACCCGACGTCGACCTCACCGAGCGTTGCGTCGGCGTGGATGTCGACCACGAATCAACGCCACTCTTCTTCCGGATCTTCGGGCTCCTTGAGCCAGAGATCGGCGCGCACGCGAGGGCGTGCGCCGGACCGGTATCGGGCGGGAACCTGATACCACTTCAACTCGACAACGACACGGCGCCCTGTTTCGTCAACGAACAGCCGGTGCTCTCGCAGCTCTGCCCGCTTGAGTTCGGCGCCCAGGGCGGCCCGAACGGGAACAACCCGCGCGGCATCCTGGACCTGGAGGCCGACCCGGGGTGGTGCAGCAACGACACCGGCGACGGCGACATCGAGAACCTGATCGAGTGGGGAACCGCCGGGCCGTGCCTGATCAACGCTGCCAGCACGTGCCCGAGCACCCACCAGTGGATAGACTGCGCCGCGACGCAGACGGGCAACCCGAAGAAGGTCCTGGACGGCACCGCGGCGCGCCTGGCGCGCGACGGCGCCTGCGACACGAACGGCAACGGCATAGACGATTTCGACGAGACGGTGATCCTGATCGTCGACAACAGCCCTTCCGGCGCCGGGCCCGAGGACATCTATGGTCCCCGGGACTGCGACGCCAGCACTGACGGCGTGCAGATGAGCCCCCGGATCGTCTCGATAATCGTCTTCGAGGAATATCCTGCGTCCAATAACACACCGTATCCGATCGTGGGAATCGCCAGCGTCTACATTGCCGGCTGCGCGCCCAAGGACCAGGTCGTGAACAGCGTCGACGACCTGAACCGCGACTGCACGAACCCATCGACGATGACGCCAGGCTCGCTGGAGGGGCTGTTCGTGATGGCGCCGGGATTCGGCCCTGTGCCGCGACCGGCGGCCGGTCACTGCCCGGGTCCGCACCAGGGTCCGCACTCCGGACCCAATGCGCGCCCCTGCCCGACTCCGACTCCGGCGCCGACCCCGACACCGCCGCCAGGGGGGCCGCCGGGACACATCGAGGTGTGGGGCAATATATTCAAACTCGCGGTGGGCGGGGGCACCGGAGGCGGAAGCGGTGGCAGCGGTACTACACTGGGCATCTACCTGGTGGAATAGGCATCCTGGCTGCGGTTGCGGCGCCGCGGGAAGCGAGTAACCAACCTCGCACGGCCGGTGTTATTCCATTGGACCAGTAACAACGTAACAACGGAGGGAAAGATTATGGCTAGACTGCAAGAGATGGCGATGGCCGGAGGAAACAGGGCGCTGCTGCTACTGGCCCTGATCGCCGGCCTCATCGCTGCCGTGATCGTGTTCGTTGTCGTCAGCAACAGCGACGACGACGGCGGCACGGTCGCGGCTGAAACGACGCCGGCCGTTGTGGCCGCCGAGGATATCAGCGCCGGCACGGAAATCACCGCCGAGATGCTCAAGGTGGTCGATGTGCCAACCGACTTGCTTGTTAGCGGGTCCCTGGCGGACACGGAACTGGTGGTGGGTGAGGCGGCCCGGATCGCCATTGCGGAGGGCGAGCAGGTCACTTCTTCGAAACTTGGCGTTCCGGTTCCGGAAAAAGGCCTTTCCGGCGTGATCCCCATCGGGATGCGCGGGGTCGCTATCGAGGTGTCCCAGGTGACCGCCGTCGGCGGCCTGCTGCTGCCCGGTGACCGGGTGGATATCGTGGCGTCGTTCAAGGTCAAGAAGGCGCCGGGTCTGGCCGAAAACGAGTACATCCTCCGGACACAGACGATCCTCCAGGATGTCGAGGTGCTGTCCGTGGCCCAGGAGGCGCAAAAGCCGGCGGCCCAGCCGAACACAGAAGACGGCGCGGAGACGAACAACCCGAGCTACAGCAGCGGCGAGATCCCCGAGGACCCCGACCAGCAGCCGAACGCCGGCACCCTCACCGTCGCCCTGGACCCGGCGCAGGTACAGCAACTCGCATGGTTTCAGGATGCCGAGTCCGTCGTGCGCGTTTGGGCGGTCGAGCGCGCCTTCGGCGACAAGGCGATCTCGGACGTCCAGCCGTACGACCAGGTGATCGTTGAGTAGGAGCCGGGCCCCGAAAGGGGCGGCAGAGGAAGGGACTTAAGAATGGCCCGCGTACCAGAAGTACTGGTAATCGACCAGGACCCGGGCGCCCGCTTCGAGTTCAAGCGGTTGCTCCGGCAGGCCCAGCTGGGCTTTGCCGGAGAAGCCGGCCTGGGCACGGACGCCGTTAACCTGGCATCGGAGAAGACCCCGGACGTCATCATCTGCGGGATGACGCGGCCACCGGAACGCTCGCTCCAGACGATCGAGGCGCTGCTTGACGTCCTGCCCGAGACCCCGGTGATCGCCTACGGCCAGGAAGAGGACGTGGAAGCGGTGCGCCTGGCGATGATCGCCGGGGCCCGGGACTTCCTCATCGTGCCCGCCGGCGTGGAGAAGCTGCTGGACTCAGTCCGGAAGGTGCTCGAAGCGGAGGAGCGAAAGCGGTTGCGGCTGTCGGGCCAGGCGAAGGGCATCGGCCCTCGCGGCCTGGTCGTGGCGGTCTTCGGCGCCAAGGGCGGCGTGGGCAAGACGACAGTGGCCACGAACCTGGGGGTCGCGCTGGCTTCCAGCCTCGGCCAGGAGGTGGTCCTGATCGACGGCGACAACGCCTTCGGCGACGTGGCGGCGACGCTGGAGATGCGGCCCGACCGCAGTATCGTCGACGTGCTGAAGGACCGGGAGAAGGTGGACCGGTCCAACATCACGGACTACCTGGTCCGCCACAGCAGCGGCCTCTGGGTGCTGCCATCGCCACGGGAGAGCCTGCAATGGCGTACGGTGACGCCCGAGGCGTTCCGCTCCGTGGTGGACATTGTGGCGCGGCGCTTCGACCTCGTCCTGGTCGACTCGGCCGCGGTGCTGAGCGACCTTTCCATGGCCGTGCTTGACGAGGCGAACATGGTCCTGTGGGTCACATCAACAGACTTTTCAAGCATCAATAACTCGCTGCAAGGCCTGGAGGCGCTGCAGCAGATGTCTTATCCGGAAGGCAGGATCCGGCTGGTGTTGAACGTCATCTCGCCGGACGACGCCGTGCGGCCGGCCAAGATTGAAGAGGTGTTGAAGCGCCGGTTCTTCTGGTCGATTCCATACGACCGGCAGGTCCGCACCGGTTCTCAGATCGGCAATCCCGCCGTACTGGCGGCCCCGGACAGCCCCGGCGCGAAGGCGCTGTTGCAGCTCGCGCGGGCGGTTACAGGCGCCACCCCGGCCCCTTCCCCGCGGTCAACGAAGCGAGGCGGTGGCTGGCCGTTCCGGCGCCGCGAGGCTGTCGCCGAGCAGACGGCAGCCGCCGAAGGAGGATAGGCGATGTTGTGGCAGAAGCGTGACCAATCGGATGGTGACACGTGGGAGATCCCGTCGGATATTAACGCCCAGGGGTCCGACGAGTTCGCGCCGCTGTCCCAGGAAGACGAGGAACTCTGTCAGCGCGTCCACCACCGGCTGATCCAGGAGATGGACCTGTCCGCGGTGGAGAAGCTGGACGCGGACCGCGCCCGTGAGGCCGTGGAGGCGGGCGTCCGCACGCTGGTTGGCGAGGTCGGCCCTCAGCTCTACGGCGAGCGCAAAGAGCTTATCGTGCGGCGGGTTATCGACGACGCGATCGGCCTGGGGCCGCTGGAGCCGCTGGTGAACGACGCATCGATCTCCGAGGTGATGGTCAATGCGCCGGACGAGGTGTACTTCGAGCGGGACGGCATCATCTACCTTTCGGCGTTACGGTTCCGGAACAACGACCACATCATGCTGGTGGTTGACCGGATCATCGCTCCCCTTGGGCGGCGCGTGGACGAGTCCTCGCCGTACGTCGACGCGCGTTTGCCGGACGGCTCGCGTGTCAACGTGATTATCCCGCCGCTCATCCCGCGATCGCCGGTCATCACGATCCGGAAGTTCCGCCCCGACAAGTACTCGATGGAGGACCTCATCGAGAACCACACAATGAGCAGGGAGGTTGCGGAGTTCCTGCGCGCCTGCGTGCAGCTGCGCCTGAACATGGTGATCTCCGGTGGTACCGGCACCGGCAAGACGACGATCCTGAACGCCGTCTCTGCGTACATCCCGGAACGCGAGCGGATCATCACGATCGAGGACCCGATCGAACTCAAACTGCAACAGCGCCACGTCCTGTCGGCCGAGGCGCGGCCCCCGAACATCGAGGGCAAGAACGAGGTGACGCAGCGTGACCTGCTGCGCAACACCCTGCGCATGCGGCCGGACCGGATCATCATCGGCGAGGTGCGCGGCCCGGAAGCGTTCGACATGATGCAGGCGATGAACACCGGCCACGAGGGCTCGCTGACGACCGTGCACGCAAACTCCGCCCGGGACGCGCTCTCGCGTATCGAGAACATGGTCTTGATGGCCGGCTTCGAGCTGCCGACGCGGGCGATCCGGGAACAGATGGCGTCGGCGTTCCACCTGATCATTCACCTGAACAGGTTCGCCGATGGTTCCCGCCGCATCGTCAGCGTGAGCGAGGTGGTCGGCATGGAAGAGGCGACTGTCACCATGCAGGACCTCTTCGTCTTCGAGACGGACACGATAGCCGAGGACGGCCGCATTGTCGGCGAACTGCGTCCAACCGGCATAATGCCGACGTTCGCGGACCGCTTCACGAAGGCCGGCGTCCCCATGGAGTCGATCCTGCCGAACGTGAGCAGGTGGTGAGCTCATGGAGATACTTGCCGCAGTCCTGACATTCATAGCTGTATCGGCCCTGGTCCTGGCGCTGATTTCGCGCCGGTCCGGATCCAGTGCTGTCGAAGCGCGACTGACCCGAATGAACGAGAAGCCAGCCGAGGGCGGCGCCATCGGCAACGTCCTGCGAACCGACACAGGCACGTTCCCGTTCCTGAGGCGCATCAGCGCCTCGGACTGGTCGGAGCGGGCACGGGTGGACCTCGCGCAGGCCGGTCTGACGCTCAAACCCAGTGAGTACCTGCTGATTCGATTGTTCCTGCTGATGATGGCGGCGATCGTTGGGATCCTGTTGACGGGCGGGAGCGGGACGGGATTACTGCTCACGATTGTACTCGGCGTAGTCGGATTCATGCTGCCGTCCTGGTATCTGACGTACCGGCGGAACAGCCGGCGGAACGCCATCGATAGACAACTGCCGGAGGCGCTGTCTCTCATCGCAAACTCGCTGCGTTCGGGATTCGCGTTCAGCCAGGCGATCGAGCTTGCCGTGAAACAACTTGGGTCACCGCTCCGCGATGAACTCTCGGAGTACCTGCACGACACGTCTCTGGGCGCTCCCTCAGACCAGGCGCTGCTGGCCATGGCTGAGCGGACGGGCAGCTACGACATGGAGATGACGGTCTCTTCGATCCTTATCCAGCGAACGACCGGCGGCAACCTGTCCGAGATACTGGACAACGTGGCCGAGACGGTGCGGGAACGAGAGCGCCTTCAGGGCGAGATCCGCGCCCTAACGGCGTCGCAGCGGTTCACGGGTCTGGTTCTGTCGACTTACCCCATCTTCCTCGGCTTGCTCTTCGCTGCCCTTGTCCCCGAGATATACAAGGTCCTATGGCAGGAGGAAGCGGGGCGTATAGTCCTCGCCGTTGGGATCACGCTGCAGGTAATCGGCATCGTTTCCATCAGGCGAATCCTGAGGCTGGAGGTCTAGGGGCCATGATAGCGATTGTTGCCGCCATCGCGGCGTTCGTATCCCTTGCGACGTTGTTCGCCTGGGCAGGCGGAGTACTCCGCAGCCCGATCGAAGCGCGCCTGACGCGGATGGCCGCGCAGGCGGCGACGCCGACTCGCACGCCAATGGAGGCGCCGTTTTCCGACCGTGTCTTCATCCCGGTCGTTGACGGTATTGTCCGCGGGTTCATCGAACTGCTGCCGAGCACGTTTGTATCGCGAATCAGTCGCCAGCTACTGACGGCGGGTTCACCGATGACAACACAGGCATTCTTCACGATCGTGCTCCTGACGACTGTCCTGCTGCCTGCAGGTGTGGCGTTCCTATTCATCCAGGCAGGCTCCCTCACCTCTGCCGCTGTCGGTCTCCTTGTTTTCCTAGTTGCGTTGGGGTTTCTCCTTCCGTTCCTGTGGCTCCGAAGGAGAGTGCGGAGCCGGAAGCTCGCCATCTGGCGACGCCTCCCCGACATGTTCGACATGGTGACGGTGTGCGTCGAAGCCGGACTTGGCCTCGACGCAGCGCTGCGACAGGTCGCGGCTAAGATCAAAGGGCCGCTGGCCGAGGAGATATCTCTGACACTCCGCCAGATCGGCATGGGTCGGTCTCGCCGGGAGGCACTGGAGGACATGGCATACCGAGTTGACGTACCGGAGGTGACAACATTTGTCAACGCCGTGATCCAGGCGGAGTCCCTGGGCACGAGCCTGGGACGGGTGCTCCGTGCGCAAAGCTTCAGCCTGCGGGTGGCGAGGCGCCAGAAGGCAGAAGAACTGGCGCGGCGAGCGCCTGTCAAGATGGTGTTCCCCCTGGTCCTCTTTATCATGCCAACGTTCTTTATCGTGACAATCGGTCCGATCGCAATCCACTTCATCAAATACGTGAGCGGGAATTGAGGCCAGCTCGTGGCAATGGGGACTGGCGGCCCGACCGCATACGAGATTCTGGGAGTTCACCCGAGCGCGCCGATTGATCTGATCAGCTGCTGCTACTGGAACCTGGTGAAGGAGCTGCAGGCGCGCCGGGCCGGCGACCCGAAGATGGACATGGTGCTCCACCACGTGATGAAGGCTTACGCCGCGGTTGGCGACCCCCTGAAGCGCCCGGAATACGACGCCTCAATCGGTCACACCGAGGAACCGCTGTCGAAGCGCCGGTTCAAGCCGGCCAGGCGCTCCGGTCTTGGCATCTTGAGCCGGAAACCCAAGCTGCACATCGAGGCCGACCCGTACGAGGTAATGGGGCTTCACGCCAACGCCTTGCCGGCGTCTGTCAAGGACGCGTACCGGATCATGAAAGAGCAGTACCTCCGCCTGCCGGCGGAATCCCGGCGGCGCGAGCAGCTCATTCGAATGCTCGAGGAGTCATACGCTGTACTGAGCGACCCGGAGAAGCGCGCCCAGTACGATTCCGAGGCGGCGCGCGTTGAGGTGCCTCCGCCACCCGCTCCGCAGCCGGAACCCGTGCTCATTCACGACGAGGAACCCGAAGAGGTCAGCGAGCCGCAGCCGGAGCCCGTCGAGGCGAAAGCAGAGCCAGCGCCTCCAGCGTTGGAGGCAGAGCCGGAGCTGCAGGTGGAGACGCCGACGGCCACCGCCGCTGCGGCCAGGGAAGCGGTCTCCGCAACCGCCGACGCTGTTGCGGAGACGAAAGCTGCCCGACGGCGGCAGCTGAGCTCAACGCCGCGGGGGAATGACAGGCCGCTGAATGGACCGGCGGAGCCCGGGACGATCGCCCGCGCGACGCATGGCCTCGGCGCGATGGGCGCATCCGTCCTCCGCATGGCCCGCGCCGGGAACAGAGCTGCGCACGAGGAAGAGCCACCACCGCCGCCGCGCCAGCCGGTGCGGCGAGCCCCTCAACCGCCGGTAGAGCGCCCGGACGTGGAGGCTGTGCTGCTGAACCGCCTGGCCGCTTCCGTCGAGGAGCTTGCCACTTCCGTGCGGGAGCTGACCTCCACGGTGCGCGAGCCTGAGCAGGAGCCGCCCAACGGCGCCGAGCCTCCTGGCCGCTAGATTTTAGCCACCGGCTCGAACGAAATCTCGTCCCCGGCTTCCAGGCCCTGCCCGGCCGCGGCGCCCGCCGGCATCTCCAGGACCCGCTTCGCGCCTCGCCCAATTGACGCCCGCCACGGACGCATCTCGCTCGCAATCTTGACTACGCGGTTCTCCGGCGAGAGGTAAACGACGTCGATCGGAAACCGCATGAACATCGTGTGCACGGAGTTGCACGGATCGATGAGCATGGCCGCGTCCTTGTCGAGCCCGCGCTTGCCCATTAGCCCCCAGAAACGGGCCCACGGGCTGCTGGCGACCTTCACCCTCGCTGCCAGCATTGATCCCTTGGTCTGGTTCAGCGCGATGACTTCCTTCATCAGTCGACCAGGTCCGTTGGTGGCTCGACGAACGGCGGGCCGTACTGCACCGAGATGATGCTGCCGTCCACCAGCGGGATGTCGGCAGGATCGCCGCCAAACGGTTCGCCGTTCACCGTCGCCTGCACACGGCGGTCGCCGTCCGCGGCCTGGTCCATCAGCTGCGTTGCGCTCAGCGGCTGACCCCAGATCTGGAAGAACTGTCCGAGGGTGAACCCCGGGTTGTCCGGCGCCTCGAGGTGGACCAGCGAGTCAGTGTGCGTATGCAGCCAGAACAGGCATTCGACGTCCGGTTCCGGCGTCGGCTGACCAGGTGCCGCCGTGACCCGGGGCGCGAACCGGATGCCCGTATGATCCGGGACATCCCTCGGCTCGCCATCCACATAGATCGCCAGCCGCACGTGGCCGTGGAAGTCGAGCTGCTCCCCGGTCTGGCACTTCACGCCCGCGATCTCGTCCAGCGTCTTCACGTCCTGCCCGCCGAGCAATGCGACGGCAGCGCCTAAGCCGAGGACACCGAGCACGATCACCCCCGCGGCGATCCACAGCCGGTCATGTCTTCCTGTCCTGAGTGGCATCTCCTGAAGTTTCCCTGATCTCAATGATGTGCGCGAGCACGGTTTCGTAACACGCGGGCACGGCGCCGCGTCGAAGACGGGTGGAGAGTGATCGATGAACTACTTTGACGCGCCGGCCACGAAGCCATCGGGGTTCCCCATGGTCATGCAGCCGCTCTTTGCAGCCCTGGCCCTGCTCGGATTCTCGAGCCAGCAAGGGCAGCCGTGGATGCTTGTCCCGGCGGCATTTTTCGCGCTCTACGCGGTCCTGGTGCCGGGTGGCGCCGGACGGCTGCTGACGTCCAGGAAGGCGTGGCGCGTCGCCGGTGCAGCCGCGCTGCGCGTAGCGGCCTTTGGAATCGCAGTGTTCGCGGCATGTGTTCTGGCGAACGGCGGGCCTATCCTGGGGATCGCCGGGAGCATCACCCTGATTGGGCTTCTGCTATCGGCGGCATTCGTAGTCGCCTCTCTGCTGTGGCGCTACCTTCCGCGCGCCGTGACTGCGGCCTGCCGGGCCGGCGCCAGGCGAGTCAACTCCGCCGGCGACTGGTCGGTGCTGCTCCGCGCCTGCATAATCGCGTAACCGCCTAGTGCCCGCGGGCCAGGAGCCACTTCTGGTCCAGCGAGCGCCCGTACCCTGACCAGACCTCGAACTCTGCGACCAGCAGCCCATCGTCCGCGTCCAGGTGCACGCGAAGGGCATCCCGCAGTTCGGCGGCCGTGAGCGCCGTGTGGACGACGAAGGCGGACCCTCCCACAGCCTGCACCTCACCCTCTCCCGACAGCGACTCCAATGCGGAAGCCACGGCCTGGCCGGTCCCCGGATCTGCCGTCGAGGTGACGACGCATTTCAGGGTTGGAAGCGCTTCGGCGCTCATCCTGCCAGGTAGCGCTCGAACCAGGCGACGCAGCGCTTCCAGGCATCCGCGGCAGCCTCGGGACGGTAGCTGGGGCGGCCCTCGTTCATGAAGGCGTGCCCGGCGCCGGCATAAGAGTGAAACTCGTGCGGCCTGCCGAGGCGCGACATCTCGGCGTCCAACTTCGCCACGTCGGCAGGGTTGGGGTTCGGATCGTCCTCGCCGAACAGGCCGAGTACGGGGCAGCCGATGTCAGCGGTGAGGTCGAACGGGGCAGGGCCATCGCCCCACGGCACCATTATGTTGCCGCCCCAGCAGACCACCGCTGCCTTGAACACCGGGTTCCGCGCCGCCATCAGGTAAGTGACGCGGCCGCCCATGCAGTAGCCGGTAATCCCGATGCGAGCTCCGTCCACCTCCGGAAGCTTCACGGCGTGCGCGACCGCGGCATTCACGTCTTCCACTATGGTGGCGTCGCGAAGGCGCCCCATGCGGGTCATCGGGTCGTCCTTCGAGTCGCGCTCCTCACGGTGGTAAAGGTCGGGCGCGATCGCGACGAAGCCTGCGCCCGCGAAGCGGTCTGCCATCGACTGGACGAAGTCGTCGACGCCGCCGGCGTGCTGGATGACGACGACAGCGGGGCTGTTCCGGCCGCCATCGGGCCCCGCGATGTAGCAGCGCATATCACCGTCAGGCGTTTGTACCTTGTCCCAGCGTGAGGTCATGAATCCATCCTTCCACATATTCCCGATTGCCCGCCCCTGCTGCGGTTGCGAGAATCGACCCGGGTAAGCCATCCGAATCGCCGGGGAGTGTAGCAATGAAACTGTCTTGGGTAATCATACCGCTTGCCTTGATCCTTTCCGCACTTGCCGCCTGCGGAGCCGGCAGTGACGACAGCGACGAGCCGACACAGGAGCCCTCAAGCACGGCGACGCCCGGGCCGGCCAGCGTCGAGGACCTGGCCCACAGCGTCGTCCAGATCCTGGCGCTGGACGATGCGGGCGACGCGGTCTGGACCGGATCCGGGACGTTCATCTCCGGCGACGGCATGATCCTGACCAACGGCCACGTCGTGGACGACCGGACCGGAGAGTACGCGGTACTCGGAGTGGCGGTCACGACGGCGACCGACGAAGCACCGGAGGTCGGCTATTTCGCGGAGATACTCGCGGTGGACTACGCGCTTGACCTGGCGGTGATCGGCCTTTCCGAAACCGTGGACGGAGGTGCCGTCACCGACGAGTTCCCGTTCATCCCACTCGGCGACTCCGATGAAGTTGAGATCGGCGAGGAGGTGCGAATCCTCGGATACCCGGGGATCGGCGGCGAAACGATCACGCTCACCAGCGGCGCCGTCAGTGGCTTCACCTCCGAGCGCAGCGTCGGCAACCGGGCCTGGATCAAGACCGACGCGACCATCGCGGGCGGCAACAGCGGCGGCCTCGCCGTGAACGCGGCCGGCGAAATCGTGGGCGTCCCGACCCTGGCGGGGTCCGGAGCGGAGACGGACCCGACCGACTGTCGCCGCATCCAGGACACGAACGGCGACAACGTCCTGGACGAATCAGACACCTGTGTGCCGCTGGGCGGATTCATCAACGGACTCCGGCCGGTCAACCTGGCGCTCGACCTGATCGAGGCGGCGCAGTCCGGCGAGGAGTACGTCTCGCCGTACTACGACGAGGCGGGCATCGCCGCGACGCCGAGCGGGGGCTACGACGTCTCCGCTGTCACGGTGACGGGAGTCTACTTCTCCCCGGACGTCACAGAGGACGACGAGCCGACCGAAATAGTCCCGGCGTTCCCCTCCGGGAGCGTACAGGTCTGCGGGTTCTGGGAGTACACCGGCATGCAGGACGGAATGACCTGGGACGCAATCTGGTACACGGACGGCGAGCAGCAGGACGAGGCAAGCTTCATCGGCGAGACGTGGGTGGGAGGAGAGGAGGGCAGCTGGTGGGTCTGCATCGTGGACGAGGAGAACGGGCTGGCGGATGGCCTGTACGAGTTGATCATTTCGGTCGAGGCGGAGCCGGTCGGGTCGGAGGCGGTGTACGTGGATGACGGCCACGACGTGGTGCAGGTTGAGATTGAGAACGAAACGGAGTCCGAGATCTGCGGGGTGTGGGCGTCGCCGGAAGGAGCGCAGAATTGGGGTTTCGGGGAAGACCTGGGCCAGTTCGGCAGCATCCCTCCCGGCGAGTCGAGCACTATTGAGATACCGACCGGCACCTACGACATCGCGGCCGACGATTGCAACGGCAACGCCGTACACGAGGAGTACGGGGTGGAGATCGACAGCGACGGCGTGTACACGCTCACAGGGAATTAGCGGCCTTGCCGTGACGCCAGATGAAGGCGGCGCCGTAATCGGTAATTCACACGAACTCGCTGGCGGAGCGATTGGGGCACTATTACAATGGGGCTGTGTCGGCTTCGGATTGACAGGACTGGCGAATGATAACGAGGCAATCGGTCAACGCTGAGCGCGTTTACTACAACTATCACGGCAAGATGCCACCCGTACGGATGGAAGGCGATCCCGCACCGCCGCCCGTCGGGGATACCGAGCCGCGGCTCATAACCGATACGACGCTGCGGGACGGGGCACAGGACTCCCGTTTCCCGTTCTTCCCCAACGAGGCGCGCATCCAGTATGTGGACCTGCTGCACCAGCTGGACAACGGCACGGGCCGGATCTACGCGATCGAGACGTTTATCTACCACAAGCGCGATGTCTGGGTACTGGAGAAGCTGCTGGAGCGCGGGTACGAGTGGCCGATGATCACGACCTGGATCAGGGCCAACCCGAAGGACGTAAAGGAGCTGCACGAGGCGAGCCAGGGGAAGGTGAAGGAGACGGGGATGCTGGCGTCCTCGTCCGACCACCACATTTTCGACAAGCTGGGCTACCACTCCAAGGAAGAGGCGATCGACAAGTACCTGAAGCCGATCCTGACGGCTCTGGAGTACGGGATCACGCCGCGCATCCACCTGGAAGACGCGACCCGGGCCGACATCCACGGCTGGGTGATCCCGTTCATCCGGACAGTGCTGGAGCAGACCGAGGGCAAGGCGAAGTTCCGCATCTGCGACACGATCGGCTGGGGCATTCCGGACCCGTACGCGGCTGCGCCGCAGGGCATCCCGGCGCTGATCTCGCTGCTGTATCGCGAGACCGGCGCGGAACTCGAGTTCCACGGCCACAACGATTTCGGCCTGGCAACGGCAAACTCGATCGCTGCCTGGCGCTACGGCTGCCGGAAAGCAAACGTGGCGTTCGCCGGCCTCGGCGAGCGCACGGGCAACACGTCGATGGAGCAGATGGTGGCGGCGCTCATCCGGCTGTACGGCGACCCGGGGTTCAACCTGCAGGTGCTGCCGGAGATGAAGCGGCTGATCGAACCGTACGTGACTCTGGCGGCAAACTCGCCGGTAATCGGCGATGTCTTCACGACGCAGGCGGGTATCCACCAGGCAGGCGTGGTGAGGCAGGAAGACGCCCCCGGCGGGCTGATCTACCTTGCGTACGATCCGGGGCTTGTTGGCCAGACAGGTGTGGAACGGACCGTTATCGGCGCGATGTCCGGCGCGGAGGGGATCGTGGCGATCCTGAACGCCGAGGCGCAGCGACGCGGCGTCGACGAGCGGTTCACGACGATGAGCCGCGTGGTGAAAGAGATATATGACCGGGTGCAGGAAGCCTACGACGGCCAATGGGACGACGAGAGTGGCCGGTGGGCAGGATACCGCACCACCTTCTTCACACCGGATGAGATCTGGCAGATGGCAACCGTCTCGTCTTCTGCCGAGGGCGCCTAGAGCCTATGGCGATGCTTCGGGAGACCGAGGCCCCGGAGACGACGAGCGAGCGCGCTCCCGTACAACCACCCTCCAGAAACGGGGAGGGTGACTTGACTACATCAGAGGTCACGTCTCCCCGCACCGAGAACGAGATGCCTGAGAAGGCCAGGACGACCTATGCCCAGATAACGGGCTGGGGAATGTACGTCCCCAACCAGGTGGTGCTGAACGAGGAGTTCGTCAGGTTGGGGCTGGACACGTCCCACGAGTGGATATCGTCGCGGACGGGGGTCAATCAGAGGCACCTTGTGCGCGACGAGTCAACCTCCGACATGGCGGTCCGGGCCGCCGTGGAGGCGCTGCAGGTGGCGGGCGTCCATGCGCACGACCTGGACATGGTGGTGGTGGCGACGTGCACCCCTGACCACATCATGCCGGCGACGGCGTCGCTGGTGCAGGACCGGCTGGGCGCGCGGAACGCAGGGGCGATGGACGTCAACGCGGCGTGCTCTGGCTTCGTCTACGCCCTGACGACAGGCGCTTCGTTCATCGAGTCGGGGCGAGCGACAAGGGTGCTGGTGATCGGCGCGGACGAGCTGTCGATCCACCTGAACTGGGCGGACCGCAGCACCTGCGTGCTGTTCGGCGACGGCGCAGGCGCGGTCATTCTGGAGAAGTCCGGAGAGGCGGGCATCATGGCCTCCGACATCGGCTCGGACGGGTCTGGCGCCGGGCTGCTGACCATACCCGCAGGCTCGCGCAACCGGCACAACCACAGCTACGCCAACGGAAAGATCAGCAGTGACGGGAAGGACCGCAAGCACCCGCCGGACAGCAACTACTACCTGAAGATGAACGGGCCGCAGATCTTCCGCTGGGCAACGCAGATGATGGCGAAGGCCTCGGAAAAGGTGATGACGGAGTCCGGCCTGACTGCGGCGGACGTCGACCTGTACATCCCACACCAGGCGAACTACCGGATCATGGAGGCGACGGCGAAGCGCCTGGGCCTGCCGTTCGAAAAGGTGTTCTCCAACGTCCAGGACTACGGGAACACGAGCGCGGCGTCGATCCCGATCGCGCTTTACGACGCGATCAGCGCGGGCCGCATCAACAAGGGCGACGACATCATCCTGACGAGCTTCGGCGCGGGCCTGTCCTGGGCCGCGGTGGCGCTGCGCTGGGGCGTCGAGCTGCCGCTGCACACGAGCCGCTGGCAGCCGCTGCGGCGCGAGGTTGACCGCCGGATGGCGGCGCTGCGGTCGGTGTTCCGGCGCGAGCAGTGGCGCGTGCGTGGCGAACTGGACAAGCGGCTCCACAGGGAAGACGAGGAGTAGCTTAGGGGCGGGAACGCACGCCCATTGACTGCTTCTCGCGGGTAATTGCGGCGTACATATCGCCATGCGCCTCAAAGTAGACGAGTCGCGTCACGCCGTACCGCGCCGTGAACCCGTCGACCAGGCCCTCGCGGTGCTCCCAAACACGCCTGGGCAGGTCGCTCGTGACACCGATGTAAAGTGTCCCGCGACGCCCGCTGGCCATGATGTAGACGAACGGCTCCTTCCGGTTCACCAGACCATCGTCATCGATTCCCACGTTCGCCGGAATGACGAAGTGGCACCGGGAAATTTGGGGGAGTCAGGAGTCGATTCCCGGAGTGTCCAAACAATCTGCGGCTACAGGGCGGCGATGAGGTCGCGGCGGTCGCCCCATTTGTGGAGGAAGCGGTAGAAGTTGCGCTTGCTCAGGCGGTCGCGTACGTCCGGCGGGGTTGACTCCCAGTCGACGTGGCTGTGGCGCGTGACGGGCAGCGCAGTGTCGATGACGGCGCGGTAGCCGAGGCTGCGGACTGCGAAGCTAAAGTCCAGGTCCAGGTGGCGATAGAAGCGGTATTTCTCGTCCAGGAGGCCGACCTCACGGAGGACATCGCGCCGGAAAGCCATCAGGTAGCCCTCGACAGCGTGGACATCGCCGGATGCCCCGGCCTCCCGGAAGCTCCGACCGTCGTCCGTAACGACGCCCCAGCGACCGGCAACGCCGACGGTGCGGTCGTCCAGCAGGGCGCGCAGCCGGGCAAAGACGTTGCCCGTCACCTCGACGCTGGTATCGATGCAGACGACATAGCGGCCCCGCGCCTGCTTGAGCGTGACGTTCCGCGCGGCCGCCGACCCGAGGAAGTGGTCCGCGCGTACGGTTCGCAAGCGAGGATCCGATTCGGCGGCTTCGCGGAGTGTCTGCTCGCAGGCCTCATCGAAGCCGTTATCAACGAAGATTATCTCGGCGGACGTATTGCCGAGGCGCCGGTGCGCAGCGTCGAGGCAACGCCGGAGTTCGGCGCAGCCCCGGCTCGCGATGATGCTGACGGTGAAGTCGACAGCCGGAGAGTCGGTCAGCAGGGAAGGGACATCGCGGCTGGAGCCGATGCTGTCCGCGTCGCGGCGCCAGGCAGGAACCGGCAACGCGGTCGACGACGCCGCAGAGTCGCGCACTTCGTACCCATGTTCGTGCAGGTCGCTCCGAACGGCGTCCGCGGCGGCGTACGACCTTTCCATGCGCAGTAGATGCCGCCGGTGAAGTTTGTCCTTAACGTCAGTAGCAAGGGTAGCCGCGTGCGACAGGACGGCAAGGTCGAGCCCGAGAAGCCGGTCGAAGTCGAGGAGCAACTCCCGCTTAACCGCCCCGGGAAGAGCCGAGCGGGCGACGCGCCAGGCGACAGCGAGGGCAGCCGGTACGTTGAGGTCCCCCGCGGCACAGGCCCAGAAATCCCGGCGGAGGACGTCGCCCTCCGCGACCGCTTTCTTGGTCACGCGGCCCTCGGGGCCGTGGACAGCGGCTCGAAGCCGCTCAAGGCCGACCTGCGACGCCCGCAGCGAGTCGAGCGTGAAGTTGAGGCGGGCCCGGTAGTGCGCGGTCGCGCAGAGGTAGCGGAAGGCAAGCGGGTCGAAGCCGCGGCCCTCAAGGTCTCTGAGCAGGTACTGGTTGCCGGTGGACTTGGCCATCTTCAGACCATCCACCAGCAAGTGCGCGCCGTGGACCCAGGTCTGCACGTGGGGGTGGCCAAACGCGGCCTCGCTCTGGGCGATCTCGTTCTCGTGATGAGGGAAGATGTTATCGACGCCGCCGGTATGGAAGTCGACGCGCTCGCCGAGGTGATGCAGCCCGATGGCCGAGCACTCGATATGCCACCCGGGGAAGCCGGGCCCCCAGGGGCTGGGCCACACGAGTTCGCGCCCCGGCTCGGCGGCCTTCCAGAGGGCGAAGTCACGGGGGTCGCGCTTCAACGGATCGGGATCCGCGCGCTCGCCCGCCTCTAGCGCTTCCCCCTTCTGGCCGGAGAGCTTGCCGTACGCGGGGAAGCGGCCGACCTGGAAATACACGTTGCCGCCGGACTCGTAGGCGAAACCGCCGCCGATCAGCCTCTCGACGAGCGCGATCATGTCCGGCACCGCCTCGGTGGCCTTCGGGAACGTGGTGGCCGGCAGGATGTTGAGGGCCGCTTCGTCGCGGAGGAAGGCTTCGGTATAGAACGCCGCGATCTCCTGCGGACTCTTGCCTTCGGCGCGGGCGGCGGCGATCATCTTGTCTTCGCCGCGGTCGAGCAGGTCCTGCCGCATGTGGCCGACGTCGGTGATGTTCTTGACGTGGGTGACGGAATAGCCCTGGGCCTCCAGGAAGCGGCGGAGCCAGTCTGCCATCAGGTAAGAGCGCATGTTGCCGATGTGGGCGTGGCGATAGACAGTGGGTCCGCAGGTGTAGATCCTGACGCGCCCCGGCTCGATGGGAGCGAACTCCTCGATCCGGCGTGACAGCGTGTTATGGACGCGCAGGACGGGTAATGGGGGCGTCGCGGGCCGTCCCCGGGGGCGGGCTGATCGGGAGCGCACGGCCCCCGGCCTCAGGTTATCTCTCACCCATGTTCGCCATCCCAGCCAATCTCGACATCGCCGTTCTCCCAGATGATGACGGGTACGGACATGGAGTACTTCAGCGCCTCCTCCCACCACTCGGCGTTCAGGTCGACGCGGCGCTCCTCGAAGTCGGCGCCGCGCTCGCGCAGGGCGGCGGCGGCCTTTTCGCTGACGTCGCAGTTGCGGAGCGTGTAGACGATGACGGACATGGGCGGCCCTCCGCAGGTGATTGTAACAGGGGCTCAGACCCGGTTCATGAAGGGCTGCAAGCGTTATAAAGTGGCGCTATAGGGGGTATCGAATGTCCGGCAGCCTCGATCAGGTAGCGACGATCTCAGGCCGGCTGGTTACGTTGCGAAGGCATGACCCCACCACGCGCCCAACATGAGCAAGCCGCCAACCGGGTGATGGCGATCATCGCCGATATCTGTGGCGCGGCGCCCGGGGAGCTTTCACCCAACCTGGCGTTGTTCAAGGACGGGCTGCCCTCAGACAGCCTCGACCTGGATTCGCTGGAGGCGCTGCAACTGAGCGTGGCGATAAGCGAAGAGTTTGGCGTCGGGCCAGATGCGGTCGCTGATCCGCGAGTACGAACCATCGGCGACCTTGTCACGCTCGTCAGAAAGGGAAGTCGGGGGCCGTGAAGAAAGCTCTCGTGCGAACCGCAGGGGTAGTCGCGGCGTTCGCTGCGGGTTTCATGGCCCTATACGGAGTTGTCACGCTGCTATCGGACAGTCCGCCGTCGACGCCCGAAATCGGTGAAGCACAGGTTGGTTCGGTCGACTTCATCGGAGGTGGGTTGCTCACCAGCAACCGGGATCATCTCAGCGTATGCGTGCAGCAGGTGGAATACGCGGCGGCGATGCAGGTGCCAGGCGCCAGTACTTCCGACAGCGCGAGCCCATCTCCGGTTACCCCCACGCCGGCCGGGACCACCACCGCTGCGGAGCAACTTGCGGCCAATGCCGTGTCAGCCCTGATTCCTACGCTCGAAAAGCAGTGGGCTTGGGACAGCCTATTTGGCGACCTGCCCGCCCCGCAAGTCGTCATCGGCTGCGGAGCGCCACCGCAAGCTTTCGCCGCGCTAGAACTCGGCCTCATGGCGGACCCACCTTCGTTATTCGACTCAATCGGACGCGCAGTGAGTGTCCCTAGCTCGCATAGGCTCCACGTCTACATAATCACGCCTGCCGAACTGGAGAGGTTCGGTGGTAGAGATTCATTCCGGCTGGCATCTGAAGAGGCGCTGTGCTCCTACGACGAGTGTACGGGAGTCACTTACGGCTTGTACGTCACAACCGATAATCTTGAGGATCAAAACTTCATGAAGCGCTGGTTGTCAATCGGTCTGGGCTTGGCGAGCTACTAAGCGATGGCGAGGCGGTTCACCCCTGTGGCTACCATCTTCGCCTTCCTCGTGGGTTCCCTAGGGGGTGTGCTCACTAGGTGGTGGGCGCCCGTTTCCGCAAGCCATCCTCGTCAGCCCCAACAGTTCAATTGGGTGATGCTTTGGCCAGGAATCGACGACACATGCGTGGGCCGTGTCGCCCCGGTCGCAGAATTCTCGACGCTCCGAAACAAGGTCGCTGGCATTCTCGGTGACTCAAGGGGCTGGCACGGCAGCCGATACATCGAATTGCGTGGGAACGCTTCATCGAATGCCTGCCGATCACTACCGAGCGAACAGGTGAAATTCGACTTCAGAGTGCGGGTCGTTCCCGACGTGGGAGTCGGCTTCTGCACGTGGGAGGACGCTGTTGCTTGTGCGTGGCTCGACTACCCGGCACCTCCGCTCATACGGCCCGACGCCGCGACATACCAAGTCTCGAGGATGACGCAGACGGCTTCGTGAACGACGGATGTCCTCCCGTGGCCCCGCCAGGCGGGAACCTTGCTGCAATCGACCCGTGCGGGGGGAGCCCCTATCCGGGTCCAGCACCGTACAATGCGCCGGTGGGGTGGCCGCCAGACCTCTTCGGCAGCAACTCCGTTACCCTGTCTGACACGACCAGCTTCAGCCAGCGGATGAATACGGGTCCCGGCGACGCGGGCTTCGATCAGCGGTGGGATATCGTCCCTATCGGCGGAACGAAGTCCATCAACCTGTCCGACGTGCTAGCGCTGGGATGGACAGCCCCGATGTTTGGCGGGGAGGGCATTTTCAATAAACAATGCCCCTATCCGTGACTGTGCCGCTCAGACCCGGATGTGCTTCCATTTGCCCATGCGGAAGCGAAGCCACATGAGCGCGGCGCGGGTGTTGATGTCCATGATGGCGGCGAGCCAGGCGCCCGGGACGCCGAGGCCGAAGGTGATGGCGAGGAGGTAGGCGGGGACGAGGCGCACAATCCAGGTAGTTCCGGCCATGATGAAGAGGACGGCGCGCGTGTCGCCTGCGCCCCTGAGGCCGCCGCCGAGCGACAGGCTGACGGCGAGGCCGGGCATGGCGAAGGCGAAGATGAAGAGCAGGTCCGCGCCGATATCCACGACCTTGTCGGCGTCCTCCCCGCCGACGAAGAGGCCGGTGATCTGGCCGCCGAAGAGCATCATGATCAGGCTCAGGCAGCCCATGAAGACGAGTGAGTAGCGCATCGTCAGGTAGGCGGAGCGCTCGGCCAGGTCGGGGCGTTTGGCGCCGAGGCTCTGTCCGACGAGGGCCGTCGTGGCAACGCTGAGGGCGAAGCCGACGTTGAAGGTGAGGCTCTGGATGGCGAGGGTGACGCCGTGCGCGGCCAGCGCAGTGGTGCCGAGGCTGGCGATGATGCGCGTGTAGATCATGAACGCGATGTTGAACTGGATCTGCTCGAAACCCGCCGGCACGCCGACGTTGAGCAAGCGCCCCGCTGAAACCCGATCGAAGGTGAGCGCTTCCGCCGGCGACCAGGAGAGGACGCGGGTGCCGCTCGAGAGGATCGCGAGTACGAGCCCGCAGCCCACGAAGGAGGCGCCGCTCGCACCCAGGCCGGAGCCCTTGACGCCGAGCTCGGGCGCCGGGCCGGCGCCGTTGATGAGCGTGTAAGCGACGATGACGTTCACGATGTTGACGACGATGCCCACGACCATAGGCGAGCGCGTATCACCCGCGCCCTGCTGCGCCGCGTTGCCTGCAAACATGAGCGACATGAACGGCAGTCCGAAAGCCACGGCCTGGAGGTAGTCCGTGCCCGCCGCCCTTGCTTCGGGCTCCGCGCCCATCATGCCGAGCCAGGCGTTGCCCAGGAACCACATCATGAGGGCCATCAAGAGGCCCCAGATAAGCGCCAGCACGAAGGCGGTCTGGAGTACCCGGGACGCCCGGTGGCTTTCACCGGCGCCAACAGTGCGGGCGACGATGGCGGTCGCGCCGACGCCGACCGCGACAAGGCCGGCCTGCGAGAACCAGAAGAGCTGGCCGGCAAGCCTGACGCCAGCCAGAGCGTCTTCGCCCAGGTGACCGACAAGGGCCGTGTCGACGAGCTGGACCATGGAGAAGCTGACCTGCTGTACGACGACGGGCCAGGCCAGGCGGATGACGGAGCCGAGCAGGTTCGACTCGTCGATAAGCGCCGGGGATGCGGCGACGGCGCTTTCTGGGGCTTCTGCCGACAAGGAGGTCCTTTCCGGGCTGAGAAAGGGGGGTCTCAATCGATTATGGCAAACGGCGACTCTTACTGAAAGGCCGCGAGGCTCACGCAACGGCAATGCCTCACCGGCGTCCTTTATTACGACGACGAGCAGGAGGAGAGCGGTGCGCTTTGTAAAGACGGCGGACGAGATATCCCGAATTCAAGCGGTCTACGCCACAAACCACCAGTTGCGGCTGAAGGCCCTGACGGTCTACTTCGAGACGAGCCCGGCGGTCATCGCGGAACTGCTGCCGCCACCTCTCAAGCCGACGCCAAACCCGGTGGCGGTAGCCTCGGTAGGAGAAGTGGGCGCCTCCAGTTGCGCAGGACCGTACCGTTACGCGTCGCTGGGCGTCAAAGCACAGTACGAAGAAGTGATCGGGTACTACTACCTGGCGGCGCCGGTCTCAACACCGGAGGCGATGACGTTCGGCCGCGAGCTCTACGGCGAGCCGCGGAAGGTGGCGAAGATCATCTTCGAGGAGCAGGACGAGCACGTCTGGGGCTCCGCGGAGAGGCACGAGATCCGGTACATGAGCATGCGCGGGCGCTGCAGTAACCCGGCGCCGGCCGGAAGGCAGGAGACGTCCGCGTTCCACTTCAAGTACGAGCCCCGCCCCGACGGCCGGGGGTTCGGCTCTACTCCTCAGCTGGTACACGTCTCCGGCGACCTGACGGTCGTGGAGGCCCGGCGAGGGCGCGGCGAGCTGGTGTTCCGGGATTCGCCGTACGACCCGGTAATCGACATCCCGGTGACGCAGGTGCTGGACGCTGTCTACATACACGGCCACGCGTACACGGCGGGCCGGATCCTCTGCGAGACAGACGGCGAGTCGTTCCTGCCCTTCGCTTTCAACGGGATGGATTCCGTGGATGTGCTGGCCGAGGGGACCATCCTGCATGCGCAGGCTTCGCGGCGGACCCGCGAAGGCAAGGGCGAGTGGCGTAAAACGGCGTGAGCCCGCCGCCTATAGGAACAGGCGATGTCAACTGCTATCCTTAGCGCGGAATGGAACCGGGCAAGGGTCACAAGTGGTTCGCAGCTTACTGGCGCCGCGCCGTTAAGTTCGAGACGGAAGGCCTCAAGAAGGTCCGCGCCAACACGGTGGAGGGTCTGAGCGGGCGCGTCCTGGAGATCGGCTGCGGCAACGGCGCCAACTTCCCGTACTACCCGGAGACCGTCTCGACGCTGGTAGCCACCGACCCGGACCCGTACATGCTGGCAGATGCCAGGGAACGTGCGGGGGGACTGAGCCTGCAGACGGAGGGCTACGAAGCAGCCGCCGACGACCTGCCGTTTGAGGACGCCTCGTTCGACGCCGTCGTGAGCACCCTCGTGCTCTGCAGCGTGCCCAACCTGGACGCGGCGCTCGCGGAAGTGCGGCGCGTCCTGAAGCCCGGCGGAGAGCTGCGGTTCCTGGAGCACGTACGGGCAAAGAACAGGTTTGGGGCGTTGTTCCAGGATGTCTGCACGCCCGCCTGGAAGTGGCTGGGCGCAGGCTGCCGCCCTAACCGCGACACGGCCGCGGCGATTGAGCGGGCGGGGTTCGCCTTCCGGAGCCTCCATCACCTGAACCTCTCGCCCCCGGTCCCACCGCTCTGCGTGACCCGGCCGGCGATCCACGGGGCCGCTGTCCGCAGCTAGCGCCGTGGACCACCGCATCAGGCTCCCCGACGCAACGGTCCCCATTGCAGCACGGCCGGATGTCCTCGTAGTCGGCGGCGGCTCCGCCGGCCTGTCGGCGGCGGTGGCAGCGGCTCGAAACGGCGCAGAGACGATGCTCGTAGAGCGATTCAGCTACACCGGGGGGCTGGCGACGGGAGGGCTGATCATCCTGCTGTTGACGCTCGACGACGGGGCGGGCAACCAGGTGGTCGGCGGGCTTTGCCAGGAGATCGTCGACAGGATGGCCACCCGCGACGCTGTCTACTACCCGCCGAAAGGCCAGTGGAACGATCCCGACCCGGCGTTGGTCGAGCGCTGCAGGCGCTGGGGGCTGGTCTGGGGGAGTGCGCCGCCCGGTGGACACCGGGTGAGGTACTCGGTGGCGTTCGAGCCGCACGAATTTGTCTTCGCGGCCGACGCCATGCTGCGTGAGGCGGGCGTGCAGGTGCTGTACCAGACATGGGCGTGCGAGCCCGTGATGGACGGCGAGCGGATCACGGCCGTCGTCATCCAGAACAAGGCCGGACGCCAGGCGATTGCGCCAGGGGTGGTTGTGGACGCGAGCGGCGATGGAGACATCTTCGCTGCGGCAGGCGAGAGATTCGAACTGGAGCGGGTGCACCCGTGGCTCTGGTTCCAGATGGGCGGCGTGGAGGACATCGAGCCGTCGTTGAACGAGGCGAAGGGCCTGTTCTTCCGGACGCCGGGCAAGGACCGGGCGCTGGTGCCCTGGGGCGGCGAAGCGCGGGTGTCGCGCCGGATCGACGCGACCGATCCCTCGGAGGTGTCGGAGGCGCTGGCGGAGTGCCGGCGGATGGTGATGGAGGAGGCAACGCGCCTGAAGACCTCGGCACCGGGATTCAGCGACGCCTATATCGCGATGATGGCGGACCAGCTGGGAATCACGGAATCGCGGCGCCTGCAGGGCCGATACGTCATGGCCCGCAACGACCTGGACCAACCCTTCCAAGACGTTGTCGCCCGGACGGGGCACTGGACCAAGTACAACTGCGTCTACAACATCCCATACCCCAGTCTCCTGCCGGTCAGGGTCACGAACCTGCTGGCGGCGGGGCGCTGCATCTCTGTGGACCACCGCGTGCACCACGCGACCAAAGAGATCCCGGCGTGCATGGCGACGGGGCAGGCAGCGGGAACAGCGGCCGCTATGGCGGCGGGTGGAGTCGACGTGGGCGACGTTGAGGTGGCGGGCCTACAGGCGAGGCTTCGCGAGCAGGGGGCGCTGCTGGGTTAGCCCGCCAACGCCGGGCGCAGCACGCTGCGCTACTCCTTGAGGCGGGCGTCGGCTTCGCGGAGGCGCCGGACGAGGATCGGTAGCATACCGACGGCGATCTCCGGGTGGTTCTTGAGCTCTGCCATGAAGTCCCAGCGGGTCATGGCGAGGCACTCACTGTCATCGACGGCGCGAACAGTGGCGGAGCGGGGGAAACCTTCAAAGAGCGCCATCTCTCCGAAGAAGTCGCCCGGGCCAAAGTAAGCAAGGTGTTGAGGGCTGTTGCCGTCGGCATCCTGGATCGCCTCGACCTTGCCGGACTCGATTATGAAGAAGCCCGCGGCCTGGTCTCCTTCCTTGATTATCGTCTCGCCAGCTTTCACCGTGCGGAGGACCATGAGCTTCGCGAGCCGTTCCAGGTCGCGCTTGCCGAGATCCGAGAACATCGGGACAGTCTTGAGCATATCTTCGCGACCCATGTGTTACCTCCAGGTACGACGCTGCGAGTCCGAATGGCCAATTCTTAGCAGAACGCGTACAGAAGGTCAATCTTCGGTCCGGGTACGCCGGGGAAGGATCACCTCTGCTTCAGCGACGGTCGCGACGCCTTCTCTGGCGTTCTCAGCGCTGATGTCGAGACGAACGCGGCCCTCGCCGGCGGTCGGGGCCGTCTCGCGGACGGTGGCACGGCAGATCATCGTATCGCCCGGCCGGAACTGCCGCCGCATCTCGAAACGCAGACGCTTGAGGAAGCCCGCATCGCCCATCCAGTCCGTGAGGAGCCGCACGAGTGCCGCCTGGATGAAGCCGGTGTTCATGAACACGTCAGGATGGCCGGCTTTCTGCGCGAAGGCGGGGTCGAAGTGGACGGGGTACCAGTCCTGGGACCCGCTGGCCTGGAGGAAGATCCGTTTAGTGTTTATGTCGAGCGTGACAGGAGGCAGCTCGTCACCGACGGAGACGTCCTCGAAGCAGATCTGCGGTCCGCGCACGGCTCAGGCCCGCCTTTCAGTCGCGACCTCTGCCGGGGTGCGGTGCGTAAGGAATGTGTTGCGGATGCGGCAGACGAGCTCGTCGCGCTGGTTGAGGATGTCGACGTCCGAGACGATCCAGACGGCTTCGGGGTCGATCTGGATGCCCTTCTGGTAGACATCGACGATACGCCTGACGACGGAGAGGTGATCGCCGACCTTAATCCGCTCGAACCACTCGACGTCCTGGCTCATGTTGACTATGCGCTTGCCGGGCGTCGGGACGATGGGGAACAGCGGCTCGAAGGCGGCGGGCCAGGGGCCGAGGCTGGCGAAGTAGAGGGCAAGCCAGCCGGAGGGCGGGCAGAGGACTGCGCCGTGCTCGGTCTCCGCCGCGTAGGCAGGATCGATGAAGAGAGGGTTGTTGTCCTCCACCATATGGCAGTGGCGTCGGATCGGGTCGTGCTCGACGGGATAGCGGCCCTTGGCCTTCGCCGTCTCGAAGCCGATGTATTTGCGGCGGACTTCTTCAATGTCGTAGGCCATTTGGTCCACAGATTACACAGATGTCTCGGATGAGTCAGGTCGATTCTATCCGTGGTTGCAGGCGGCGTGGGACTGAATTGACACCCCGGCCAGCCAGCCCCTTTACCAAGTCGGAATCTTCATCCGGTAACTACCCGGTAACCGACCCCGTCATTTTCGGTGAACGGGTGGTATCAATGCGGGAACAAGTAATCGTCATTCAATCGGGAGGGGCGGGCGCGCCGGGGAACGAGGTGTCTTGCTTCGAGACCATGGAGGAGGCGGAGCGCCATGTGGAAGGCCGCCTGGAGGCGGGATCTCGCCAGGAGGACATCCAGGTCTTTCGCGCGGTCAAGCTCGAGATGGAAGTCAGGCAGCGCCCGGTTGTGACGTTCGCGGCGCGTGCGGAAACCCCTTCCGCTGGCGGGACGCCGCCCGGCGTAAACGCTGAACCGGCGCGCACAGACCCCGACCACGGGCTGCCAAGAGACGTGTTTACGGACCGCAGTTTCTGAGACCACGGGAGGAGCCGTAGACGGGGCTCCCTCGAGACCAGGCCGGGGCGACTTCCCCGGGATGAGCGGAGCGACCCTCTGCTTGGGTGGCAGATGCCCATGACTCCGTTGTACACAACGCGACAGTGGAGGCGCTGGCTGCAACTGAGCACTTGGCCCGCACTCCGGCCCTGATGTGGTTCATGCGCAATCCGTCCCCGTCATATGTAGACGCAGCGGTCGCCACGGACGTTGGGCCGGCAATGTCCTGCGGGCCGCCACCTACGCCGTCATTTGCCTAGAGCAGGCCAGCGTAACGCGCCCAGCGGTATTTCGCCCCGAGCACGTCAACCGGGATCTCGGTGGTGTATGGGTAGGCGACGATCCGGCGGTCGAACAGGTAGTCGCAGGCCTGTTCGACCTCCACGTCGCCGACGAGGGAGGCCACGACCGGCTTGTCGATGCCTTCGCGCCGGCATTCCTCGACGACATCAGCCAGCAGTTCCGCGAAGACCATTGGCGGGGTCACGATCGTGTGCCAGTAGCCCAGGATCAGGGCGTGGACACGCTCGTCGGTGAGTCCGAGCCTGATCGCGCTCCGGTACGTCGCGGGCGGTTCGCCGCCGGTGATGTCGACCGGGTTGCCGGAAGCGCCGAACGGGGGGATGAACTGCTTGAACGCCTCGTCGAGGTCACGGGGCATCTTCATCAGTTTCAGCCCGTTATTCACGCAGGCGTCTGAAAGCAGCACGCCGGAACCGCCGGCGCCGGTGATGATGATCACGTTCTCGCCCTTCGGCGTCGGCAGAATCGGCAGGCAGCGGGCGAACTCCAGCATGTCCCGCAGAGTATAGGCGCGGATCACCCCGCTCTGACGGAGCACATCATCGTAGACCCGGTCGTTGCCCGCCATTGCGCCGGTGTGCGAACTGGCGGCGCGCGCTCCCATCGAGGTGCGGCCGGCCTTCAGCATCACCACCGGCTTCTTTTTCGATACCCGGCTCGCCACTTCGGCAAAGGCGCGGCCGTCTTTCAGGTCCTCGGCGTGCATGGCGATCACCTGCGTGTTCGGGTCTTGCTCGAAAAACGTGAGCAGATCGTCTTCGTCAATATCGGACTTATTGCCCAGGCCGACTATCGCCGAGACGCCCATCCGGGTCGACCGGCTGAAGCCGACGATCGCCATGCCGACACCGCCGCTCTGCGAGGAAAGGGCGACCTGCCCCCTGACGTCGTAGGGGGTGCAGAACGTCGCGCACAGGGATTTCGGGGTGTAATAGAAGCCGTAGATGTTCGGCCCCATCAGGCGCACGTCGTGGGCGCGCGCAACCGCGACGATTTCCTCTTGCAGTCCGGTTTCCCCGATCTCGGCAAAGCCGGAGGGGATCAGGATCGCACCGGCGACGCCTTTCTCGCCGCACTCCGCCAGCGCCTGCGCCACGAACTTCGCGGGGATGGCGAAGACGCCGATATCCACGGTCCCGGGGATATCCTTGACGCTGCCGTAGCACTTCCGGCCGAGGATCTCGTCCGCGCGTGGGTTAACGGGGTATATCGCACCCGCATAGCCGCCGTCGACCAGGTTCTTCATGACGGCGTTCCCGATCTTCCCGTCTTCCGGGGAAGCGCCGATCACGGCGATGGAATCCGGCATCATGATGCGGTTCATGGCGGTCAGGATCTCTTCCCGACCCGGGCGGTGGCGTGGTTTTGATGGCGCGAAATCGACGACGATGCGCACGTCCACGGCCGTCACGCCATCCGGACCGGCGAACACCGGGTTCAGGTCCAGTTCCTCTATCTCCGGGAAGTCGGTCACGAGTCGCGAGACGTTCACAATGAGCGCGGACAGCGATTTGCGGTCGACGCCACGGGCGCCGCGTACGCCACGCAGGACCTGCGCCGCCTTGACGCTGTCGATCATGGACAGGGCATCCTGCCGATTCGCCGGGGCGAGGCGATAGGTCACATCGCCCAGAACCTCGACGAGCACGCCGCCCATGCCGAAGGCGACCACTTTGCCGAAGCTGGGATCGGTCGCGGCGCCGACGATAACCTCGTGGGCATCGCCCTGCGCGACCATCCGCTGGACCTGGACGCCGAGGACCTTGGCATCCTTCTTGTAAGCCCCGGCGTTCTTGATGATCGCGGCGTAGGCCTTCTGGACTTCGGCAGCGCTGGCGAGGCCTGTGATGACGCCGCCGGCCTCGGTCTTGTGGAGGATATCGGGTGAGACGACCTTCAGGGCGACCGGAAGGCCGATCTTCTTGGCCAGTGCGGCCGCTTCCTTCGCCGAAGTCGCCAGCCCCTCTTCCGGCACCGGAATCGCGTAGGCGTCGCAGATCAGCCAGCTTTCGGGCGCCGTTAACGAGGTACGCCCCTCGGACCGAACACCATCCAGCACCTTCCGAACCACTGCCTGCTTGCTCATGATTACCCTCGCAACGTGATTGCTCCGCCTAGTTTCATCTGCGGCACGTGCGGGGCACAAGGGAGCGCCCCTGGCCGGCAGGGCAGGCGCTCCCAATCCGCGGGTTCCGCTACACTGGTGACTGTCTATCTGATCCGCTGGAGGGAATCGCTGCCGGATGAAGCTCAAGATTGAATTGCAGTCATACCTCGACCAGTACGCGCCCGGCATCGATCCCACCTTCGACTATGAGATGCCCGACGATGCCACCGTGGGGGATCTCGTGCAACGGCTGGGCATCCCGGAGACGCTCGCGACCGTGATCGTTGTCGCCAACGCGGCGTCGGGGCTTGACCGGGTGCTGAGCGACGGCGACCGTGTCACCTTTCTTCCCCCCATTGCCGGGGGATAGGGACATCCGCCACCGCATATCGAGATTCCAGCGCATGCCCTTGCAACGAATTGCATTTGCAACTCTCATGCATTAGCATGAACCCGCCATGGCATGCGAGAAAGAAACGGCGGTCGTTATCCGCGAGGCGGGGCAGAAGGTCACGCCTCAGCGCGTCCTGATCCTCAGCGCCGTCAGGCACGCCGGCGCGCATGTGCGCGCCTCGCAGATCATCGAGTCACTGCGCAAGGACCATCCCTACATCGACGCCTCCACCGTTTACCGCACGCTCTCATCCGCTACCGACATGGGCCTTGTCTCCGAGACGGACATGGGCGCCGGTGAAAGCGAGTTCGAGTGGATCGGGGTGGACCGGCACCACCACCTGATCTGCCGCACCTGCGGCGAGGTGACGTCACTGGACAACAGTTACCTGGACGGGCTTGCGACGCTG
This sequence comes from Chloroflexota bacterium, assembly GCA_037441345.1. Lineage (GTDB taxonomy): Bacteria > Chloroflexota > Dehalococcoidia > SM23-28-2 > RBG-16-64-32 > DATKKM01. Next base: position 41,640 of record JBBISJ010000005.1, on the reverse strand, counting down.
CTCTACGAAGAGGCGGGCTTCCAGGCGGACCTGGGCCATTTCGCGATCTTCGGGGTGTGCCGGGAGTGCCGGAGCGGGACTAGCTGATGGCCGTCCTTGAGATCGCTATCCCGATCATGACGATCGCAGGCTCGGTGGGCGTCGTTAGCGCAGCTCTCGCCCTGGGCATTCGGCACGGGATCGACTGGGACCACATCGCGGCGATTACGGACATCACAAGCACCACCGCGGCGATGGATGAAGACGAAGCCGTGCTTGTCAGAGAACCTGCCTTCATGTTGACGGATGAGTCGCATCACTCCATCGCACACGGCCACGAGGGTGAGCCTTCTGAAACGCCCGCCGGCGTCGCGGTGGCAATCGGTGGCGAACCGGCCGATCTGCATGCTCACAAGCCGCTATCCCTGCACCACCCTCACCACCACCGGCACGACGGTGTGTCACCGAATGGCCATTCCCGGGTAGGCGAATTCGTCGCCCGCCATCGGCCGGCGCTTCTGCTCGGGACGATGTATGCGCTGGGCCACGGATCGATCGTTCTTGCTCTCGGGTTGCTGGCCATCCTGGCCCGCCAGGTGCTCCCTGACTGGATCGACCCGGTCATGGGGCGGGTGGTCGGAGTCACATTACTCTTCCTTGCCGCCTATCTGTTCTACTCGTTGTACCGGTACTTCCGGGGAGAGGGCGACTTCCAGATGCGGAGCCGGTGGATGCTGGTCTTTGCCGGGATCCGCAGAGCGTGGGACAAGCTTCGGTCGCGCCTGTTCGGGGGGGAGCACCAGCACGAGCACACAGCTCAGCAGTACGGCGTGCACACCGCGCTCGGGATCGGGATGATCCACGGCATCGGCGCGGAGACCGGGACCCAGGCGCTGGTCATCGCCAGCGCTGTCGGCGCGGCCAGCCAGACAATGGGAGTGATCGCCTTGCTGGCGTTCATCGTCGGTTTGCTGATCTCTAACTCGGTCATCACGGTTGTGTCGACCGCCGGCTTCGTCTCATCGCGGCAGCGGCAGTGGCTGTACGTTGGGGCGGGACTGCTGGCGGCCGTTTTCAGCCTGGTACTGGGCCTGATCTTCCTGTTCGAATGGTCCAGTATCCTGCCGGGCCTGGATCCGCTCTTCCGCTGGATCGGCGGACCCGACTAGCGTTTCTGGCACCCGGGGCACGCTGGCACCGCACCCTGGAGGGTGCGGCTTGATCAAACGGCCAACGGGTACAAGCCTCGGCTATTCAACGGCAACGCTGATGTCGTCGCCCTCGACGCGTACGGGGTAAGTCGCCACAGGCTCGGTTGGGGGCGCAGCGACCACTTCGCCTGTGCGGACGTTGAACTGCCCGGCGTGAAACGGGCACTCCACGACTTCGCCGTCCAGGAGGCCTTCGCCGAGCGAGCCGCCGCGATGCGAGCAGGCGTTGTTAAAGCAGTAGAAGTTACCGCCCACGTTGGCGATAGCCACTTCCTGGCCGTTGACCTCCGCCACCAGCATCTCACCCGGCGGGATATCGCCCGTGGACGCCACTTTCACGTAGTTTGCCATCTCTCCTCCTGAGGCTGGCTTAATTGTTGTGGATACAGGGTACATCCAGCCGCGGCGCGGTTGTAGAGCACCGCACCGGCTGATAACATTCACCGTGCAGTCCGCTGAGACGGACAGGGCCTTTAAGGCGGTCCCGTGAGGCCGCAAAGGAGAAGACAGTGGCGAAGCAGAGCATCGCCCCTAACCACATAGCCAGGCGTCTGCCAGGTTGTCCCTCTCCTCGTTGCGAGAGGGCTTTTTCTTGACCGGCAACCTCGTCCTCAGCCCGGACGATATCCGCAGGGCGATCCGGCGCATCGCGCACGAGGTCATCGAGCGCAACCACGGGCTCGACGGCGTCGTGCTCGTCGGGATGCGGACACGGGGAGTGCCGCTGGCGGAACGGCTGGCAGCGGCGATCGAGGAATTCGAAGGCATCCGCGTGCCGGTGGGGGCGCTGGACATCGGCCTTTACCGGGACGACATCCGCCACCTGGAACTGGGCCCGCGGATCACGCCGACCGATATACCAGTGAGCCTCGACGCGCAGACCGTGGTCCTGGTGGACGACGTGCTCTACACGGGCCGCAGCATCAGGGCGGCGATGGACGCCCTGACCGACTTCGGGCGCCCCTCACAGATACAGCTTGCGGTGCTTGTCGACCGGGGCCACCGCCAGCTCCCGATCCGCGCTGATTACGTGGGCAAGAACATCCCGACATCGCTGCACGAGGACGTGCAGGTGTCTCTGGAAGAGACGGACGGACAGGACGAGGTGAACATCGTCCGGATGGAGGAATGACGATGGTACGTTCAAGCGCTCCTGAACAAGCACCAACTCCCGTCATTGCGCCGGGGACGGCGTGGACACGGCGGCACCTGCTCGATGTCGACGACCTGACGCGCGACGAGATCGCGCAGCTGATGCAGACGGCCGAGGCGATGAAGGAAGTGCTGGGCCGCGACGTGCCGCGGGTCCCGGTGCTGCGCGGCCGCACGATCATCACTCTGTTCTACGAGGCCAGCACCCGGACGCGCGCATCGTTCGAACTTGCCGGGAAAGCGCTGGGCGCGGACGTGATCAACGTGGCGGCCAGCGGTTCGAGCATCGAGAAGGGCGAATCGTTGGTGGATACAGTGCGGACGCTCCAGGCGGTGGGCGCGGATATCCTCGTGATGCGGCACCCCTCCTCCGGCGCGCCTTACCTGGTGGCCCGCCACATCAGCGCCTCGGTGGTGAACGGGGGCGACGGCTGGCACGCACACCCAACACAGGCGTTGCTGGACCTGTTCACGATGCGGCAGCACCTGGGCGAGATGCGCGGGCGGAAGGTCGTGATCGTGGGCGACATCGCCCACAGCCGGGTGGCGCGGAGCAACATCTGGTTGCTGACAGCCGCCGGTGCGGAGGTGACAGTCTGTGCCCCACCGACACTGCTTCCCGCGGGAATTCGCAGTGCTCAGGGCAGGGTCCCTGGGCCACGGGAAGCGGAGGATCTCGCAATGCCGCGGGTGAACGTCGAAACCAACCTCGGCGCCGCGATCGAAGGTGCGGACGTCGTTATGGCGCTGCGGCTGCAGAAGGAGCGGATGCAGGGCGGGCTACTGCCGTCCTTGAGAGAGTACTCCACGCTGTACCAGGTGACCGAGAAGCGCCTCGCCAGAGCGGCGACAGGTGCGCTCGTCATGCACCCGGGCCCGATCAACGAGGGCGTGGAGATATCGCCAGCGGTGGCGAGCAGCCTGCAATCGGTGATCGAGGAGCAGGTGACGAACGGCGTGGCAGTGCGAATGGCGGTGCTGTACCTGCTGGCTACGCGGGGCGACCAGGGCGTGCCGGTGAAGGCAGGTGACCGATGAGTTCGGTCGCAATCAGAGGCGGACGCGTGATCGATCCGGTGAACGGCGTCGATGCGACTTACGATGTGCTGATCGTGGACGGCCGCATCGCCGCGCCAGGGCCGGACGCCGGAGCAGATGCGAACGAGGTAATCGACGCCGGCGGACTCATCGTTGCGCCAGGGTTCGTAGACATCCACACGCACCTGCGCGAGCCGGGGTTCGAGCACAAAGAGACGATCGAGACGGGGACGCTGGCCGCGGCGCGAGGCGGCTTCACCACCGTCTGCGCGATGCCGAACACCGAGCCGCCGATCGATTCGGCAGCAGGCGTCGAGTTCGTGCTGCGACGGGCGACCGAAACGGGCGTCGTGCGCGTGTTGCCGATCGCCTGCGTGACGAAAGGCCGCACCGGACAGGAACTCGCCGAAATGGCCGAGCTGGCGCAGGCGGGCGCCGTGGCGTTTAGCGACGACGGCTCACCGGTCGCCGACGTGGGCCTGATGCGGCGCGCCCTCGAGTACGCGGGAATGCTGGCGTTGCCGGTGATCGACCACTGCGAAGACCCGGCACTGGCGAAGGGCGGCATGATGCACGAAGGATGGGTGTCGACGCGGCTGGGACTGCGCGGCGTCCCGGCCGCGGCCGAGGAGACGATGGTGGCGCGCAACATCGCGCTGGCCGAGCAGACAGGCGCGCACGTCCACCTGGCACACATCAGCACAGCCGGGTCGGTCGAACTCGTACGTCAGGCGAAGGCTCGCGGGCTGCCCGTGACGGCGGAGGTCACACCGCACCACCTGGCCTTAACCCATGAGCTGGTGCTGACCGGTACTGAGCCGGTTCGTTCCGGCGGCGTCGCCACCGCGACGCGGACAGAACTGGCTTACGAAACGAACGCGAAGGTGAACCCCCCGCTGCGAACGCACGAGGACGCGGACGCATGCGTGGCGGGTCTGCTGGACGGGACGATCGACTGCATCGCGACGGACCACGCGCCGCACGCAATCCAGGACAAGCTGTGCGAGTTCGACAGCGCGGCGTTCGGGATCAGCGGGCTGGACACGGCCTTCGCCCTCTCGCTGGCCGCCGTGGGGGCGCATCATGGCGCGCCCCTGCAGGTCGTGATCGAACGCCTTACGATCGCGCCTGTGAGGACGCTGGGGCTGGATACGCGAATGCCCGGTCTCGGGACGCTGTCGGCGGGCGCGCCGGGTGACGTGGTGCTGATCGACCCGGAGGCGGAGTGGACCGTGGAGCCGGCGCTGTTCGCGAGCAAGGGGAAGAACACGCCGCTGGCGGGGCGGACACTGCGCGGTCGTGTTGCGGCGACGATATTTGGCGGGAAGGTGGCATTTGACGACCGATAGCCCCGCCCTGCTCGTCCTCGAGGACGGCACCACCTACCCAGGGCGTGCGTTCGGCGCAGCTGCCCGCTCCCAGGGCGAGGTCGTGTTCTCGACGGCGATGACCGGATACCAGGAGATGCTGACGGACCCGTCGTTCGCGGGCCAGGTACTCGTCCTCACGTATCCCCTCGCCGGCAACTACGGCATCAACGGCGAGGACGTCGAGTCGAAGCGCATCCAGGTGCGCGGGCTGGTGGTGCACCAGGAGTGCGGCGAGCCATCGCACTGGCGCTCCGAGATGACGCTGAGCGACTACCTCGCCTCGGAAGGCGTACCGGGCATCTCGGGCATCGACACACGGGCGTTGACGCGCAAGCTGCGTACGCGCGGCGTGATGATGGGCGCGATCACGACAGACGAGACTGTCGATGAGGCGCTGGCGCGGCTGCGGTCCGGGCCCCGCTACGACGACCTGGACCTGGTGCGCGAGGTGAGCACGGACGAGCCGTACGACTGGGATGGCGGACCAGGGGCCGGACTTCAGTCCGGCCTTCAAGGGGCAGGTCACGATGACCCGCAGCTACGAGGCGGATTGAAACCCGACCCCCGTAATCTGCGACACGTCGTCCTCGTCGACAGCGGCGTGAAGTACAACATCCTGCGGATGCTGGCGGCGCGCGGGTGCCGCGTGACGACGCTGCCCTCGGACGCCTCGGCGGAGGAGGTCCTGGCGCTGGCGCCGGACGGGATCCTGTTCTCACCCGGGCCCGGCGATCCGGCGTTCCTCGACTACCAGGTGACGACGGTGCGCTCGCTGATCGGCAAGTCGCCGATCCTGGGGATCTGCCTCGGGCACCAGGTGCTTGGGAGGGCGTTCGGCGCGGGGACGTTCAAGCTGAAGTTCGGGCACCGGGGTGCGAACCACCCGGTGAAGGACCTGGCGACCGGCCGCGTCCACATCACAGCGCAGAACCACGGTTATGCGGTGGACCCGGACGGACTGGCCGCCGACATCGAGGTAGCGCAGGTGCACCTGAACGACGGCACCTGCGAGGGCCTGCGGCACCGCACCGAGCCTGTGATCTCGATCCAGTACCACTCGGAAGCCTCGCCCGGCCCACTGGACAACGTGTACGTGTTCGACCGGTTCGTGAAGATGATCGAGCAGTTTGCGCCGGTGCGCGGGACGGTCATCAGTAAGTGATGTATAATGAGCGCATCAACCAGTGATGAGGTAAATGTGATGCGAACAACGTTGAATATTGACCCCACTCTACTTGAGGAGGTTGTCAGGAAAACAGGCGAACGCGATCGAGGCAAGGCCATTGACCGACTGATGGCCGATTACCTCCGCCGCGCCGCCATCGAGGAGCTCCTCGCTGCTGCGGGCACTTTCAACGTCAAACGCACTTCGGAGGAATGGGAAGCAGTCGAACTCGAGGCGATGAAGCATGGTCATCCCAGACGCTGATATCTGGATCGACCTGCTGAACGACGCGACGCTGCCGTCCAGCCAGGCCCTGCGCGCGCTAGTGGACGCGGAGCAGGCGGCGCTCGTCGGCCTGACGCTTTCCGAAATCCTGCGAGGCGCGCGAGCCAAGGAAGAAGCCAGGATTGCCAGGCTACTACAGCACGTGCCGTACATCGAGATGAGCCAGGAGGCCTGGCGCCGTGCCGGGCGGCTCGCTGGAGAGCTCGATCGCAAGGGCACGCCTATTCCGATGACGGACGTATTCCTTGCCAGCATCACACTCGAGCTGAACCACGAGCTCTTCACCCGTGACAAGCACTTTGAGCGCATCCCCGGCCTGCGCCTGTACAAGCCGGAAGGAGGCGGCGATGCCTGAACCCACGTTCCGCCGGGCGACTAATGACGACGCCGAAGCGATCGCTCGGGTGGGGGTGGCCCTGTGGGACGAGCTGGGCGCGCGGAGCGGCCTGCCGGGGCCGATGACGGCCGAGGGCGTGCGCGGCCGCTTCGCCGAATGGGGCGACCGCGGCGGCGTCTTCGTTTGCGAAGCAGGCGACGGGATCTGCGGCTTCGCGCTGGTGCAGGCGGACGTGAACCACCCGGACAACGCCGTGATGGGCGTATGGCTGCTTCCGGATGCCCGCGGCAAAGGCTTGGGCCGCGACCTCGCCGTCATGGGCACCGAGTTCGCGACTGCAGCGGGTTACAAGAGCCTGCGCGGCATCATCCCGGAGGGCAACGAGCCGGCGCTCAGCTTCTTCGGAGACTTCGCGAGCATGGCGCAGATCGTCGGCCAGGGCATGGAGTACGAGCTCCCGCTGTGAGCATAAGGAAGGCGTTACGATTCGAAGTCCTCCGGCGTGACAGGTTCACCTGCCGATACTGCGGCCGAACATCATCGGAGACCGAGTTGCATGTCGATCACCTGCACCCGAAAGCACTGGGCGGTCAGGACGTGTTGGACAACTTGGTCACGGCCTGCGTGGACTGCAACGTTGGAAAGGCTGGCCGACTGGATGTGGCAATTCGCGGTCTTGTCCAGCCGCTCCCCCAACCTGAGGACAGCCCAGACAAGGAAGTCGTTGCTAAGTTCGAGATGCCCCCTTTGGATCTGGAAGACCAACTGCGAGAGATCTACAACAACGATCAGATATTCTGCAGCGATGGAGACGGCCGTCGAGTCCTCCTGACTGCGCTAGGGTTGACTGACGAGCACGTTCGTGGAGGCATGGGGTGGAAACACCTTGAGGCTCAACGACAGGAGCGATGGTTCAAGGAGATTCTGTCTCGATTGCCATACCGCGAGAGATGGGTCGTCGAACGTCGCACCGGATTATGGAGTGGCACATTCTACTCCCAGACCTTCGCAGATATTGGAGCGGAACTGGGAGAGAGCGCGAATCACGCAAGGGAACTGTATAACCGGGGAATCGTACGGCTTCGCCGACTCCTTGGTGTCGACAGATGATCATCTGCTGGGATACCACGCGCGGTAGTTTCAAGGAACTGACTTGGGCACGCCCGCAATGTTCGTACAAGGAAAGCCAATGAGATGACCGAGCCGCTAACCATGCCCCATACGACAGGGCCATCGGAGGTAGCCTTGGTCGCGGAATACCAGAACGGACAACGATTCGTGACGTTCGTAGGTCAAGTGATGTGGCAGGGTCAGGCCGTGCTACTCAGTGCGGCGCTTGCGGGCGCAGCTGTGGCACTTGCAGTCGCCCCCAGCCTTGCAAACGTCATCGCGGTATCCGCGTTTGCGGTTGTCGTCGTAGGCATAGTCGACATCGCCCGCCGCATTTGGGTGAGACATTTGCAGACTCTGGAAATAGCCTGGACACGTCTAAGGGAGATTGAAACTATCCTTGGCCTCCGTCTGAACACTTACCTCGACGCACTACGCCATTGGCCCGATCGCCCATATGAGGAAGCGTTGGATGCTAGTGAGTGGTCAAAGTTGACCGAGAAATATCCGAAGTACACAGTGGCTCGGACTTCCCAATTCATGTCGCATATCGTGGCACGAATCATTCAGATTGGCTGGGTCATGCTAGCTATTTGTAAATGGATTGACTATGGCGTGGGCTAACCGATGATTTCAAAACCCTCCAAAGTCCTCATCATCGGCTCTGGCCCGATCGTTATCGGGCAGGCAGCGGAGTTCGATTACTCCGGGTCGCAGGCCTGCCGGTCGTTGCGGGAGGAGGGCGTGCACACGGTGCTCGTCAACTCCAACCCCGCCACGATCATGACTGACGAGGGCATCGCGGATACCGTCTACATCGAGCCGCTGACGGTGCCGGTGCTGGAGCGGATCATCGCGCGGGAACGGCCGGACGGGCTGCTGCCGACGCTGGGCGGCCAGACGGGGCTGAACCTGGCGGTGGCGCTCGCCGACGCCGGCATCCTCGAGAAGTACGGGGTGCGCTCGCTCGGCACACCGATCGAGACGATCCGCAAGGCCGAGGACCGGGACCTGTTCCGGACGCTGCTCGACGAGATCGGGGAGCCGACGCCAGAGAGCGAGATCGTCACGACGCTCGACGACGCTACACGAGCGGCGAAGGAGATCGGTCTGCCCGTCGTGATCCGGCCCGCATACACGCTCGGCGGCACGGGCGGCGGGATCGCGCACACCTGGGACGAGCTGGAGGTCATCGCTCAATCCGGACTGGCGGCATCTCCGATCCACCAGGTGCTCGTGGAGCGCTACCTGGCGGGGTGGAAAGAGCTCGAATACGAGGTGATGCGGGACGGCGCCGACAACTGCATCACGATCTGCAACATGGAGAACATCGACCCGATGGGCGTGCACACCGGCGACTCGATCGTCGTCGCGCCCAGCCAGACGCTGCCGGACAAGGAGTACCAGATGCTCCGGTCATCCTCGCTCAAGATCATCCGCGCGCTGGGGATCGAGGGCGGCTGCAACGTGCAGTTCGCGCTCGCCCCGCGCAAGGAGATCGCCGCCTGGTCGAACGGCCACCAGAGCCTGCCGCCCTACTACGTGATCGAGGTGAACCCGCGCGTGTCGCGGTCTTCGGCGCTGGCGTCGAAGGCCACCGGTTACCCGATCGCGCGCGTCTCGGCAAAGATCGCCGTCGGGAAAACGCTTGACCAGATCCCCAACCAGATCACCGGCCAGACAACCGCCGCGTTCGAGCCGGCGCTGGACTACGTGGTGGTCAAGATCCCGCGCTGGCCGTTCGACAAGTTCCCGCTCGGCGAGCGCCGCACAGGCACCCAGATGAAGGCGACCGGCGAGGTGATGGCGATCGACCGGACGTTCGAGGCGGCGCTGGGCAAGGCGCTGCGCTCGCTGGAGTTCGGCGGGCGCTCGCAGCTCTGGGAGGACCCGGCGTGGCGCGACGCCGACCCGCGCGAGTATGCGGCGACCCCGACGGACGAGCGGCTGTGGGCCGTGTTCGCATCGCTGAGGCGCGGGGCGACTGTCGATGAGCTGGCGAAGACGTCCGGCATCGACCCGTGGTTCCTGTCTCGCATGCAGGCGATGGTGCGGATGGAGCAGCGGCTGCTTGCCGAGCCGCTCGCGCCGCCGATCATGCGCGAGGCGAAGCGCATGGGCTTCTCGGATTCCGTCATCGGCGTCCTCGCGGACCGGCTGCCGGACCAGGTGCGCAAACGCCGGCAGGAGTGGGGCGTGGTGCCGGTCTACAAGATGGTGGACACCTGCGCCGCGGAGTTCGAGGCGGCGACGCCGTATTTCTACAGCACCTACGAAGACGAGAATGAAGCGCCCGCACTGCCTGGCGAGAAGGCGCTCGTGATCGGCAGCGGGCCGATCCGCATCGGGCAGGGGATCGAGTTCGACTACTCGGCCGTGCACGCGGCCTGGGCGCTGAAGGAGGCCGGGGTGGCCGCGATCATGGCGAACTCTAACCCGGAGACGGTGTCGACGGACTTCGACACGAGCGACCGGCTTTACTTCGAGCCGCTGGACGAGGAGGCCGTGCGCGATCTACTCGACAATGAGTCCAGCGACGATTCCGCGCCCCCCTCGATCGTCCAGTTCGGCGGGCAGACGGCTGTGAACCTGGCGACGCCGCTGGCGCACGCCAACCAGCCGATCCTCGGGTCGAGCGCGGACAGCATCGACCTGGCGGAAGACCGGCGGCGGTTCGAGGACCTGCTGCAGCGCATCGGCATCCCGCAGCCGCCGGGCGCGGGCGTCCACACGATCGAAGAAGCGCTGGCGACGGCACAGCGCATCGGCTACCCGGTCCTGGTGCGGCCGAGCTACGTCCTCGGCGGCCGCGCCATGGAGATCGTCCAGAACGCGACCGACCTCATACGTTATGTCACCGAGGCCGCTGCTATCTCACCGGGCAAGCCGGTCCTCATCGACAAGTACCTCGAGGGCATCGAAGCCGAGGTCGATGCGATCTGCGACGGCGAGGACGCGCTCATACCGGGCGTCATGCAACACATCGAGCGGGCAGGCGTGCATTCCGGCGACTCGACCGCGGTGTACCCGCCCATCGGGCTCACGGACGCCGAAGTCGAAACGATGGTCGATTACACGCAGCGGATGGCGGCGGCGCTGGACGTGCGTGGGCTGATGAACGTGCAGTACGTGATCATGCGGGGCGACGACGGAGAATCGAACGTCTACGTCCTCGAAGTGAACCCGCGCGCCAGCCGCACGGTGCCGTTCATCTCGAAGGTGACCGGCGTCCCAATGGTGCAGCTCGCCATACAGGTCATGCTGGGCAAGAAGCTGCGCCGACTCGGTTACGGTACAGGCCTGTGGCCGGCGCGAGATTTGGTGGCGGTGAAGGCGCCGGTATTCTCCATGTCGAAGCTGGCCGGTGTGGATACGTACCTCGGGCCGGAGATGAAGTCGACGGGCGAGGTGATGGGCGTCGACAGGACGTTCGAGGCCGCCCTGGCGAAGGCGCTGATCGCGGCCGATATGTCGCTGCAGGGCCGTACAGCGGTCCTCCTCAGTATTGGGAACCAGGCCAAGGCCGAGTCGGTACCGCTGGTCCGCTCGCTCGGCGAGCTGGGGTACCGCATTTACGCCACGGAAGGCACGGCGACGATGATCGACGCGCTGGGCGTGCCGGTGGAGATGACCACGAAGCGCCTGGACGAAGGCTACCCGAACGTGGTGGACGTCATCCGCGAGGGGATCGTGGATGCGGTGATCAACGTGCCCGAGGGCCGGTACACGGAGACGCTGCGAGACGGCTTTCACATCCGCCGGGCGGCAGCCGAGAAGCGGATACCCTGCCTGACTTCGATCGACACGGCGGCGGCGGCGGTGAACGCGCTGCTCCACGGGGAGCAGGAGTTCACGGTGCAGCCCCTGCGAGACTACCTGGCGGAGACGCGGGACGCCATCCACTAGATGAGCCTCCTTGACCGGCTCCCGCCTCGGATTCTGATGACCGCGCCGACCTCGGTGGATGAGGGTGCCACACTGGACGCCCGCTCTGTGGCCCCGGGCGACCTCCCCGCCCTGGCCGAGCTGCTTGTCGTCGCGTACACGGGGACCGTGGACGACCTCCAGCAGACACCCGCCGAGGCGCTGGAGGAGCTGGAACACTTCGCGTCCGGCCGGGAGGTTGGGCCGCCTCTGTGGGAGTGCAGCTTTCTGGCGCCCGCATCCAGCGCGGCGCTCTCGGTGGTGCTGACCACACTCGAAGGAGGTCGGCCGCTGCTGGGTTACATCTACACCCATCCGGACGCCCAGGGGCGGGGGCTCGCGACGGGTCTGATCACGCGCGCGCGGCAGGCGCTCGCCGAGCGGGGGTTTCAGCGGGTCGCGCTGCGGGTGGCGATCGCGAACGAGCGGGCGCGGCGACTGTATGAGCGGCTGGGGTTCGCAGCGGAATGAGGCTGGATCGGGCGACGGTGGTGTCGCACGAGGAGGTGTACCGGAACACGCACCTGATGTGGCTCTCGTGTCCGGCCGTGGCGCGGACGGCGACGGCTGGGCGGTTCCTGATGATCCACTGCTCCGAGGGGCTGGACCCGCTGCTGCCGCGGCCGATGTCGTTCCACCGGTTCCGGGAAATGGGAGACGAACGGCAATTCGCGATCCTGTTCGACGTGCGGGGGCGTGGGACGGCGTGGCTGTCGCAGCGGAAACCCGGCGATGCGATCACGGTGTTCGGGCCGCTGGGCCGTGGATACGAGGTGAAGAAGGACGCGCAGAACCTGCTGCTGGTGGCCGGCGGACTTGGGGTGGCCGGCGTCATGCCGCTCGCGGACGAAGCCGTCGCGTCGGGCCGCCCGGTTACCCTGTTGCACGGCGCCCGGTCGGCCGACCTGCTGTTCCCGCGCGACCTGCTGCCGACCGACGTCGAGTACATCACGGCCACGGAAGACGGTTCGGCCGGCCATCACGGCCACGTGACCGAGCTGCTGGGCGAGCGGCTGCCCTGGGCTGACCAGGTATTCGCCTGCGGTCCGAACCCGATGTTCGCCGCAATGGCGAAGGTCGTGCGGGGAGCGCGGAGCCGCAAGCCTGTGCAGGCGCTGCTCGAGGAGCGGATGGGGTGCGGCACCGGCGTGTGTTATGGCTGCGCCGTGTTCACGCGGAAGGGCGTACGCCTGGTCTGCCATGACGGCCCACGGTTCGATCTGCGGGAAGTCTTCCCCTAGCGGTGGCGCGCCGTTGATCCCGGACAATCGGGCCGTTCGGCCCCGCAAGCGCGGCGGCGATGACCGTATACTCATCTACATGACTGCCGACGAGCGGGGACAGGGCGCTCCACTGCTGGCGATCGCCCTGGGGGGCGCTTCGCTGATCGTGCTCGCCATGGTCTCGCTGATCGCGATCGCGATGGGCGGGGTGATGGGCGGGATGATGGATGGATGCGGCGGGATGGCGGGGTGCCACGGCAGCCGGGGTGGCGCGCAAACACCGGCGGTGGTCTCAGGCGACACGACGATTACGATCAAGGACTTCGACTACTCGCCACGAGACGTGACGGTGCCCGCCGGGACGACGCTGACGTGGGCCAACGAGGACAAGGCGCCTCACAACGCAACTGCGAACGACAAGTCATGGGAGACGGCGCTGCTGAAAGAGGGCGAGAGCGGGAGCGTGCGGTTCGACACGCCGGGCGAATTCGGCTACTACTGCACGGTGCACCCCTACATGAAGGCGAAGGTAACGGTAACGCGCTAGCGGAGGCGCAGGTCACGATGACCTTCAGCCACGATTGTCGTTCTCTTGTCGCGCACGCCGCGCTCTGCTAGCGTGCTGGTCGTGAGTCCGCCGCTGCGCGCATCGGTAGGTTTCGGGTTCGGCCGCCAGGACTGGAGCCAGGCTGTCGATTTCGTCGCAGAGGCCGAGAGGCTTGGCGTACACTCGGCGTGGTTTGCCGAGGCCTGGGGCTCCGACTCCATCTCACCGCTGGCCTACGTTGCGGCGCGGACCTCGAAGATCTTGCTCGGTACCGGCATCATGCAGGCGGGCACGCGCACGCCGGCGCTGGTTGGCATGACGGCGGCGACCCTGTCGGTCCTCACCGGCGGGCGGTTCCTGCTTGGCCTGGGCGTGAGCGGGCCGCAGGTGATCGAGGGCTGGCACGGCATACCATACGACCGCCCGATCCAGCGCATGCGCGAGACGATCGACATCGCCCGCCTGGTGATGAGCGGCGAACGCGTGGCTTACAAGGGCAAGATCTACGAACTGCCGCGGCCGGGCGGCGAGGGAAAATCGATCCGGTCTTCGCTCGGGCCCGTCGACCCGGTCCCCGTGTACCTGGCAACGCTGGGGCCGAAAAGTCTGGAGCTGACGGGCGAGATAGCGGACGGCTGGGTGGGGACGTCATTCATGCCGGAGCACGCAGACGTGTTCTTCGATCACATTCGGCGCGGCGCGCAGAAGGCCGGACGTTCGCTGACAGAGATCGATCTCCAGGCCGGCGGGGTTGTGTCGTTCTCGGACGATGTCGAGTTGCTGATCCCGCGCCGGAAGCCGGGGCTGGCATTCACGCTGGGCGCCATGGGGTCCCGCGCGCACAACTTCTACAACGAGGCGTTCCAGCGGGCCGGCTATGCGGACATCGCGAAGGAGGCACAGCGCCGGTGGCTGGATGGCGACCGCGAAGGCGCCGCCGGGCTCGTACCCGACGAGATGGTGCTGCAGACGAACCTGCTGGGGACGGACGAGATGGTGAAGGGGCGCATCCGGGCTTACCGGGACGCTGGAGTTACCACGATCCGCGTCGACCCGGAGGGTCGTGACCTTGACGGGCGCGTGGAGACGCTCGGGCGGTTCATGCGGCTGCTGGACGAGGTGAACCTGGAATCAAAGTAGCCGACGGCTACGGAAGGAGTGACTGGAATGGCTGGACCGAAGATCACAATCGGCAATTGCGAGGTTGTCTCGCTGACCGACGCGAAGATGCAGTTCCCGTGGGGCATGTTCTTCCCCAGTATCCCGCTGCCGGAAATCGAGGCATACAAGGACCTCTACCCGGAGTCGTTCGGCGCCAGCGCTTTCGCCACCGACGCCGGTGCGTACGCCATTCGTTCAGGGGGAAAGACGGTGCTGGTCGACACCGGCATCGGACCGGGACCGGTGGCGATGCTCGGTGGGCTCGAGGGCCGGCTGGTGGACGACATGAAGGACAAGGGCATCTCCCCTGAGAGCGTGGACATCGTGGTGCACACGCACCTGCACGTCGACCATGTGGGCTGGAACGTTACGGGCGGAGGTCCGACGTTCCCAAACGCCCGCTACTACGCGCCGAAGGCCGACTACGACTTCTTCTCGGCGAACCTGCAGTCGAACCCGCAGATGCAGCAGGTGATCCCCCTGCTGGAGCAGGGCCGGCTGGAGACGTACGCCGGGGAACTGGCGCTTACGGCCGATCTGACGACGATGCCGACGCCGGGCCACACGCCGGGGCACCACAGCGTCCTCCTCAAGTCGTCAGGCGAGAGTCTGCTCATAACCGGCGACGTTGCGCATCACCCGGCGCAGGTGGACCGCACGGACTGGAGCCCGGCGTTCGACACCGACCCCGTCGAGTCCGCGGCCACGCGAAAGACGGTGATGGAGCGGCTGGAAGCAGAAGGACACCCGGCGGCGTTCTGCCATTTCCCGGGCGAGGGGTTCGGACGAATCGTCAGGCAGGGAAACCGCCGGATCTTTCAGGCGCTGTAGGTAGGTGCCAGGTGCTAGGTATTAGGTGCTGGGCGCTAGACGCCCGATCCTGGCGCTAACACCTGACACCTGGCACCTAACACCGGCTAGTGCGCGTGCCCCGAGTGCCCGCCGGGCGCGGCGGGAGACACTGCCGCCGGTTCCGGCGCGAAGAAGTGCTGGACACTCGTCTTCGCCGCGACCTTTTGGGCGAGGCCGGCGAAGGCCTTCGAAACCGGGGAGTCCGGGGCAGACTCGACGATCGGTACGCCGGCGTCTGCGCCCTCGCGGACCTCCGGGTGCAGCGGGATGGCGCCGAGGAAATCGATGCCGAGCTCGTCGGCCATCGCCTCGGCGCCGCCGTGGCCGAATATCTCCGTCCGCTCGCCGCAGTGGGGACAGATGAAGTAGCTCATGTTCTCGATCAGGCCGAAGACGGGCACATTCATCTTCTCGAACATGGTCACGGCCTTGGTGGCGTCTTCCACCGACACCATGTTCGGCGTCGTGACAATGACGGTACCCGCGATCGGCGCTTCCTGGGCCGCGCTCATGGAGGCGTCGCTCGTACCCGGCGGCAGGTCCACCACCAGGTAGTCGAGTTCGCCGTCGGCGCCCCAGGGTATGTCGTGCATGAGCTGGCGGATGCCGGTGCCGATCATCGGGCCGCGCCAGACGACGGGCATTCCCCGGCGCAGGACGAAGCCGATGGAGGCGGCGCGAATACCAAAGCGCTCGACGATGGCAAGTCCAGTATCGGCCTGGAAGCCGGGCGCCAGTCCGAGCATGGTCGGGATGTTCGGGCCTGTCAGGTCGCCGTCGAGCAGGCCAACGCGCGCTCCGTAGTCCCTGAGCGCCAGGGCAAGATTGACGGCGACCGTGGACTTGCCCACGCCGCCCTTGTTGGAAGCCACGGCGATGATGTTCCGCACGCCATCCACAGCCTTCGGCCGGCCGAAGCCCGTGGAACGGACAGCGGCGTCCATCACCACCTCGGCGGTTCGGACGCCGGGCAACGCCTCGATCATCTGCCTCGCCTGCTCCTTCATCTCATCACGGACGGGGCAGGCTGGGGTCGTCAACACGATGCGGACGGAAACGGCATCCCCCTCGATCTGGATGTTGTCTTCGGGAACGAAGCCGAGGGTGACGATATCGCGGTGGAGGTCCGGGTCCTGGATCTGTGCCAGGGCACCAAGAACTTGCTCGCGCGTGACCGGGGCGGTCGGGTCAGGCATGGAGTGGAGTTTCCCTTCTCTACCGGCGCCGCGCCGGCGCCGGGCTAGCATTGCGTTCGGTGACAAGAAAGCGGCACGAGTCAGCGCCACGGCTCATGAACTGCGAGCACTCGACTTCCTGGCCAAGGAGGCGGCCCAGCAGGGAGATGTGCCAGTCGCAGAGGTCAGGGTGGCTCTCGACGACGCGGCGGTAGACGCAGTTGTGATCCGCGATCTCGAACCCGCCATCGCGCGGAGTCCATTCCGCAAGGCCGCCCTCTTCCTCCAGGATACCTGTGACGATCTGCACCCTTTCTGGCAGCGGTCGTCCTTGCACCTCCGCCTCGTGATCGCGGTAGACACGCTCGGCCATCTTGAGCAGCAGTAGCCGTTTCTTCGCTTCCGGCGTCAGTCCCGCGATCTCGTCCGCGTCCAGGAAGGCCACTTCGGCCAGCGCCAGCTCCGCCAGGCGTTCATACCGGCGAGGGAACCGCTCCTCGCCGCCCTCGCTCAGCCTGTAGACGAGGTGGGGACGGCCGGTCTTGCGGCGCTCTTCCGAGGACACGACCAGACCATCGCGCTCGAGGGCGGCGAGGTGCTGACGGATGGTCATGCGCGCGAGTTCGAACTCGCGGGCTATTCCGTCGATGGTGCCGGCCCCGGCGCGCTTGAGGTAGGCGAGGATATTTTGTTTGGTGCTGCTCTGCATCGGAAACTTTTCGGCTTTGTCAGCCGTTTTAAGTATACACAGCAGGCACGAAAGTGAGAATGCGTTTCTACAGTAAATACGGCATTAATCTTGACAAGCATACCCCATTGGGGTATTATCCGGCCCGGAGTGAGTAACGCACGTACCCGGGACGGCATCTAAGAGCAAAACAAGCGTAGCCGGGAGGTCACAGAGATGGGTAAGAGTCAGGTACTGGAAAAGAAAAAGGTCGAGGTCACGGAGTCCGTGGCCACGGAAGCGCCCACGTGCGCGCACCACTGGATCATCGATTCGCCGCGCGGCGCGATGTCCAGCGGCCGCTGCAAGCGCTGCGGCGAGGAGCGTGAGTTCCGCAACTCCACGGAGTATGCGTGGGACGACGACTCCGGCAGCGCCAGCCCCTGGCGCGGGATCCGCTCGACGCCTAGCAAGTCCACCCACGATGACGACGAGATGGCGGCGACTTCCCGCTCCGGCGGCAAGGCGATGCTCGTATAGTTCACGGTCCGGACGACGGAGGGCCCCCGGCGCTGCCGGGGGCCTTTTCTTTCGCATGCGCCAGCGGATCGGCTGATATCATGGTCAACACGATGCCCGGCCTTTCCATCGAACTCGTCACCGGCGGCAAGCGCTCCCTCTCCCTGATCAACCCCGTTATGACAGCCTCCGGAACGTTCGCTAACGGCATCGAATACCAGCGGGTGTTCGACATCCAGCGTCTCGGCGCCATCGTCTCCAAGGCGATCACGCTCAGGCCCAGGCAGGGGAACGTCCAGCCGCGGATCGCCGAGACGGCGGCCGGAATGATCAACTCCATCGGACTTCAGAACGTCGGCATCGACGCCGTCCTGCGGGACGTCGCGCCCATCTGGGGTAGCTGGCGAGTGCCCGTGATCGCCAATATCGCGGGCGAGTCCACGGCCGACTACGCGGAGCTGGCCAGGCGCCTCGACGGCGCGCCCGGCGTGTCAGGGATCGAGATGAACATCAGCTGCCCGAACGTGGAGAGCGGCATGGAGTTCGGCGCGGACCCGGGCGCGGCCGCCGGGCTCACGCGGGCCGTCCGGCGCGAAACGGGGCTGCCCCTGCTCGTGAAGCTGACACCAAGCGCAGGTGATGTGCCGGCCGTGGCCCGAGCGGTCGCGGAGGCCGGCGCCGACGCGCTGACGCTGATCAACACCTATCCAGCGATGAAGATCGATATCGAGGCGCGGCGCCCGGCGCTCGGGTGGGGGTCCGGCGGACTCTCAGGGCCGGCGCTCAAACCGATCGCCGTTCGGCTCGTTTACCAGGCGGCGCAGGCGGTGAATGTGCCGATCGTCGGCTGCGGTGGCATCGTGTCCGCCGAAGACGCAATCGAATTCATGATGGCCGGGGCGTCCGCCGTGCAGGTGGGGACGGCGACCTTCCGCAACCCACGCGCGGCGCTCGACATCGCCGAGGGCATCGAGCAATGGATGCGCCAACACAGCGTCGCGGACGTGCGGGACATCATCGGATGCGCGCTACCGGAACGACGGGAAGCGAAGGCCACGGCGTCCTGACGGGTACGGGATCGCTGTATTCGGATGCGCGAATCACATTTCATTCGAAAAAATGCAAATCTCCAAAACGAACTTCTCCCGCCATGCCTGACATCACGATAGTCCACAGCTCTGACCTGCACATCGACGGCCGCCACTCCGAGTCGTTCCATCCGCTGTGCAAGGTGGCCGATACCGCCCGGCAACTGCGAGCGGACGTGCTGCTGCTCGCCGGCGACATCTTCGACCGCAACCGATTGCCCCTGGCGCAGATAGACCGGGCGGCCCGCGTGCTGGCCGATGCCCGCCTCCCGGTCGTAATCCTCCCCGGAAACCACGACTGCCTGTCGGTCGATTCAGTGTACCGGCGGGGGGGACTGGCGGAGGTGCCCAATGTGCACGTACTTGGGGTGAGCAGCGAGGAGGAATGGGGTTCGGCGGAGATGGGCCTCGAGGTCTGGGGCCGGCCGCACCTGGACTACCACGACTATTCGCCCCTCGCCAACCCGCGGGCACGGACAACGCAGTGGCAGATCGCGATGGCGCACGGCCACTGGGTGCGTGACGAGCGCGACCGGCACCGGAGTTGGCTCATCCGCTCCGAGGAGATCACCGCGACCGGCGCGGACTACGTGGCGCTGGGCCACTGGCCGGCCGCGGACGCCGCGGGGGACGGTACGGTGCAGGCGTACTACAGCGGCTCGCCCGACCTCGCCAGGACTGTGAACGTGGTGCGGCTGCGGGGGAACGGCACGGTGGAGGTGCGCCGCGCGCCGCTGGACGGGCTGAGCGGCGAGACCCTACACTGAAATCACTGTTCGGGGTGTAGCTCAGCTAGGCTAGAGCGCCTGGTTTGGGGCCAGGAGGTCCCCGGTTCGAATCCGGGCACCCCGACCATGGCGTTCGCGGGAAATGGGAAATAGGGGATGGGACCTTTCCCTGCCCCTTTGACCATTCCGCTATTCGGGGTGCGCGATATCGATGACGACGCGGTACGGGTCCGCCAGGTCGATGACGCGGAAGTCGAGTTCCTGCGGCAGGCCGATGCCAAACGTCAAGTAGCCCTCGAAGTCGCCTGCGGCCTGGATTTCCGAGGCTGAATCGAGGCCGGGCTTGATCTCGCTCGGACCCGTGTAAGTAGGATTGCCGGCGTCATCGTGGGCCTGGGCGACGTGGAAGCGGACGTACAGGAACGCTTCGCCGTCGATCTCAAGTGGCTCGCCGGAGCCGTCCCGGGTGATCGGTGGCTCGACATATTCGACCTTGTAGCCGGGAAGGTTGTCGCGGAAGTCGAAGACGATCCGGTCAAAGGTGCCGTGGCAGCCAAATCGCACGTCATACATGACGGCGACAGGTGGAACCGGGTTCGTCCCCTCCTTCTCGACCGGGTCGCGTCCGCCCTGGAACGCGTCGGTCGGTTCGGGCGACGGCGAGGCAGTGCCGGACGCTGGTGGCGTGGTGGGACACGGCGTCGGTTCTTCCGTGAGGGTGGCGGCGGGCGATGTCACAGCCGGGGTGGAAGCCGCCGGGGTTTCCGTGCCCGTGGGGACGCCGTCGTCGTCATCGTCACCGCCACAGGCGGATCCGAAGGCGACAACAGCAAGGAGGATCGGGAGCGCAAGCAGTGATTTCATAGCACTAGTACAAACGCCAGCGCCGCTGAAAAGTCACTGCTGTGTCGCGTTTTGGGGCGTATTCCTGTGGGCGGGGCGAACCCAGGGGCGAGAGAGCTACTCGCCGACGGTGGCGAAGCGGCTCCCGAAGCCGACGATCCAGTCGGCGCCGTCACGGGCGTTGCTGGAGATCACGTCGTGCGTGTCCTCCGACAGGCCTTCCTGGAGGTAGCTGTCCACCTGCGAAATGCGCTCGTCCCAGGCGGCCTCGCTGGACGGGGTACCGGGGCGTTCCCCGAACGTCAGCGCGACTGCCGCGACCGCAAGAAGGGCGATGAACAATGTCTTCATGGCCACATTGTCGGTCAGCCGCCTCGCCGCGCTCTCGCCACGCGAAGGTTAACTTCCGGTAGGCGCTTTGTCCCATTGGCGCGCGGTGCGTTAGCATGGCCTGTCATGGAGAGGGACGCGGAACCAACGCCGGAAGACACCGCTACCGGCGCTGTCATTGATGAGATGGCGGACGGGGAGGATGCGGCCGGGCTGGCGCTGCTGCGGCAGGTACCCCTGGGTGTTGTCTTCGCGCGGATCGTGATCGTCACGGCAATGAGCTTCTCCGCTGCACTGGCGATCTTCCTCGCCGTGGGCGCGTTATGGCTGCTCGCGCTGGCCTGCGTCGGTCTGACGGTGGTGTTCATGTTCCTGATGTTCTTCGTGGAGCGGTTCGCGGAAGCGGGTCATCGGGGCAGCCAGTAGTCGCGATTGTGAGGGCGCGTGGCGGGTGTTATCCTGTCAGTGAGAGAGGAATATACCAATGTTTGGCAGTCTTGGCGCACCAGAGCTACTGATCATACTGGCGATAGTTGTAGTGATCTTCGGCGCGACGCGGATCGGCGACATCGGCAAGGGAATCGGGCGCGGGATCAAGGAGTTCCGCAAGGAGATCCGCGAGGGGCAGGAGGATGGCGAGTCCGCCAAGAAGACCGATGCCCAGGTTGCGTCCGCGTCGAAGTCGGATGAGCAGCCAACGCAGACGAACTAGGAAGAGACAACAGCAAGATGAAAGGCCAGCCATAGAGGCTGGCCTTTGTTGTTCGCCGGCAAGGTCTAACTAGTCGACTGTGACGTCCTCGATGATCAGCGCGGTATCGTAATTGTCGACGCAGGTGTCCGTGGGCTGGTTAAGCGCAGTGCAGATCTGAAGATCCGCAGCGTTCTCGAGCACCGACTGACCCTCGACCACTTTGCCGAACACCGTCTCTTTGCCGTCCAGCCGTTCATCGGCCTCGAAGTAGACGCGGAACTGGCTGCCGTGAACCCGCCCGGCCTGGGAGACCGCCGGAAATGCCACCGACCACTGTTCGTGCCCGGCGGCGGTCTGCTCGATCTGGATGCTGTAGCCCGGATCGCCGAAACCGGTGCAGATCTGCTCAGAGTCGGGCGCACAGTTGGGATCGCCACCCTGAGCGACGTAGCTGTGGTCAAGATAGTAAATGGCTAGACCGTCATAGAAGTTCTTGCGGGCCAGAAACGTGAAACCGTTCACGGCCTCAGGTGCATCGGTCACCATCTGAATCTTGATGTCGCCCTTGTTCGTCTTGATCAGCGCCGAGTGGGGTTTCGTGCCGTCGATGACCGGGGCCGGCCGGTCGAACTGCATGACAGCCGGCGTGACGGACGGCGCCACGGTTTCGTCGATCAGCGGCGGGGGCTCCGGTTTGCCGCCGGCGCTGCCGACGCCGAGTCCCACAGCGGCCATGGAGGCGATCATCGTGATGATGAAGAAGACGTAGAACGCCTTCACGTTGAAGAGCATGTTCACGGGGAACGGCAGCCTCGACTTTCGTGGACCCGGGTACTCCGCCGGACCTCTCCGCCGCCGCCTTCGCTGCTTTGCCAAACTGATTCACCTCTCGGGGATAACTTGCGCCAGTATATCAGAGCGTCCTCTTAGGAGAGACCGCTCCACTATCTACTAACCGCCCGGCCGCTCGTTTGTTCCCGACCGGAGCCGACAGTCACCGATCTTTCACCTGGTGTACGACCGGCGTATATGTAACGGTTCACCGATTTTCACCATCTCAATATCCAACAATCACCGGAGAAAGGGATGGCGCTCGACATGCCGGCACGACGCATCGCAGACAACCGGAACGACTCATGGGCGGACCTCAGCGGCCGCTGGTTCTTCGCCTGGCGGATGGCCGCCGCCTGTGAGGGCGCGCTGCGGGAGGTGAGCAGCGCACGAGCCCACCAACGCGACCCTGAGCGTGCCGAGGCGCTGGAAACCGTGTCCTCTCTGCTGAAGCGGGAGTTACAGCGGTGGGTCCGCCGCGGTGAAGCGCTCGACATGATCGTCGACCACCTTCCCCGCAGCCGGAACCAGGCCCGGGCCTGCGGCTAGTCTTTCAGGGCGCTCGCCGTCCCGGCCACGACCTTCGTCCCGTCGCCCTTTTCGCACCACACACGGAGATTCGCGCGCGTCCGCCGACCTTCGGCTGACTCCTCGGTGACGACTCCCCCGGCGGAGACCGTTTCGCCCTGCCAGAGGACGTTGACAAGGTTCACGTTCATCTTCCCGCCCGCGAGCCAGCCTGCCCCGTAGCGGTTGGTCATCATCTCCGAGATGAAGCAAAGGGACATCATCCCCTGGACGACGATGTCGGGAAAGCCGAGGCGCCGCGCTTCTTCAACGTCGTTATGGTAGTTCTTCCCGGGTGAGAAGAGCTTGCACATTTCGATGCTGATCTCCTTGGGCGGGCCGCTAACAGTTTCGATGACCGTTTCCTCGGCAGCTTCGAACCGGCGTTCCGGGCGCTTTTCGCGTTCCTTGTCGACGACCACACCCGAAGTCCCACCGTTCATCAGGAAGCTCTGGTGCGTCCGCCCGCGGACCAGTAGCCGGCCGTCGGCGCCGTAGCAACCGGTTTCCATCACGACATACTCCCGCGTCCGCTTGACGTAGCGGTCCACGACCTGCCGGCGGGCCGTGATTGTTTCGCCGACCATCGTTGGTTGAAAGACCTCCCATTCCTGGCGCGCGTGGAGGTTGCCGAAGTAGCTCAGGTACCAGTCGACGGTATGGTAAACCTCCGAGTGCAGTACCAGCGCGGGAGCCACCGGTCCACCGAAGGGGCTGTCGCCGAAATACCACGGGTTGTGGTCTTGAACCGAGTCCGCGTAGTGCTTCACGAGGTCAGGCGTGACCTCGATTTCGCGCTCTCCATAGTAACGCCCAACGTATACGTCATTTCCGGTTGTCGTCATCTCCTGGATCCCCCTTGTCTCGTCTAGCGTCAGTCTACGCCCACGCTACTCAAATCGGCCGCCAGACCTTCGTCATCCGTGGTGAGACGCGTGAGGGCAGTACCGTCCGGCTGAATCACGTAGATGTCGCGCCTGCCCCCCCGGAAGGACGAGAAGGCAATGCGCGACCCGTCAGGCGACCAGGACGGACCGGCCTCCCATCCGTCATCGGAGGTGAGCCGCCGCTGGCCGCTCCCATCAGCGTTGGCCACGAACAGCTCGGCGTTGAACGCGCGGTTCGAGATGAAGGCGATGCGGGTACCATCGGGCGACCAGGCGGGGCTGACGTCGTCGCGCGACGCCTCCGTGACGCGCACGAGATCGGAGTAGGCGGTGTCTATGACGTAGATCTCTGAATCCGCATCACGGTTCGAAACGAACGCGAGCCGGTTGCCGTCCGGCGCCCACGCCGGACTGACATCGCCGAGGGCGCTCACCGTGAGGTTCACCCGGTTGCCGCCGTCGTCGTCCATGACGAACACGTCAAAGCTATCATCCCAGACGCCCTCGAAGGCGATCCGCCGGCCATCGGGCGAAAAGGCGGCGTTAAACTCGTCTCCGGGCATCGATGTCAGCCGCGTCCTGCGGCTCCCATCGCTCTTCATTACGTAGATATCGAAGCTGCCCCGGGCATTCGACCCGAAGAGGACCTCCTGGCCGTCGGGCGAATAACCGTAAGGGATGTCGACGCCGGGACTGTTGGTGAGCCGGCGCAGGTCGGTCCCATCGGAACGCATCGAGTAGATTTCGCCGCCGCCATCGCGCTGGGAGTAGAAGATGAGCCGGCTCCCGTCTGGGGACCAGATGGGAAAGGCATCTTCCCTTCGCTCATCCGTGAGCCGGGTGAGTTCGGTGCCGTCGCTGCCCATCACGTAGACGTCGACGTTGTCATCCGTATTCGGGAGATTGAAGCGGCGGTCCGCGTAGAACGCGATGCGGGAACCATCGGGAGACCAAACAGGCGATGCATCCCAGCGGAGAACAGGTCCAAGTTCCAGGGGTTTTTGATTGTCGGTCCTCGGCATGCGAATCGTGTAGCCGCCGTTCTTGCGTGAGATGAAGACGAGCGTGTCGGGAGGACCAGCGCCCGTCCCACAGGCAGTCAGGAGGGTGCCCGCGGAGATGCCAGCAAGAATGATGATGGCGCAGAGGCCGACCGCCCAGCGCCCGCGAGGCGCCTTCACTGCACCGGCCTCCAGGCCGGGGTGACCTCGTCCGACGTCTCGCCCTGGCTCAACCGCGTCAGGCCAGTGCCATCGGGGTTCATGATAAACACTTCGAAGTGGCCGTCGGGATCGGCGGCGAACGCCACGTGATTCCCGTCGTGGGACCAGGCGGGGGCGATCTCCCGGAACGGCCCATCGGCCAGCGGTTCGGGGCCGGAGCCATCCCCGGCGGCGATCAGCACATCAGCATTGCCGGCCACAGTGGAAACGAAAGCCAGCCGTGATCCATCAGGAGACCAGACCGGCGAGGAAGTGGATCCACCCGTCTGCACCAGAGGCTGCGGGCCCGAGCCGTCAGCCGCCGCGATCAGGATGACCGGGCCATCGGGGCCCGGTGTCTCCCAGCCCAGGCGGCCATCAGGCGACCAGTAGGGTGCGGATTCCCGCTCCGCGGTCTGCGTCACGAGCGTGATCACGCCATCGCTCAGGTTGACCACCGCAACCTCGGTGCTCTCTTCCGGAGCACTGAACTTAACGGTGGTGATGAAGGCGATCCTGGTCCCGTCCGGCGCCCAGGCGGGGGAATTGTCAGGCTCTCTGCCTTTCGTCAGCCGCCGCGGCTGCGATCCGTCGGCCGATGCCACGTAGAGTTCGCTGTTCCCATCTCGTGTAGATTCGAATGCGATGAGGTCGCCCGTGGGTGACCACCGCGGATTGGTGTCGTCGCCGACGCTCTGGATCACGGCGCGCTGATTACGGCCATCCGCGTCCATCACGTATATGGCAGATCGTCCGTCGCGCCGCGTCTCGAACGCGATAAGCGATCCGTCCGGGGACCACTGAGGCGAGCGATCCGTGGACGGCTTGTCGGTGAGAAGCATGATCGGCGAGCCGCTGGCATCCACCATTTCCACGGTGAGCTGGCCCTTCCGGCTGGCCGTGAACATCACTCTCGTACCATCCGGGGACCAGGCGGGAGACGAAAACGCAGTCATATCGCGCTGGGCCAGCAGCGTGAGACCCGACCCGTCCATGTTCATCCGGTAGATGTCGCGGCTCCCGGAGCGGTCGGAGAAGAAGGCGAGCCGCGAACCATCCGGTGACCACTCCGGGTCGCCCTCCTCTGCGATGGAGGGCCCCACGGCATGAAGGCCACTTCCATCGATGTTCGTTACCCAGATGTCAGATGTCCCACCGCGATCGGAGACGAAGGCCAGCCTTCCTCCGCCGGGCGACCAGTCCGGAGCGACTTCCGTGTAAGGCGAAACAGCAAGCGGTTGCTGGCCTGAGCCGTCGGCGTTCATGACCCAGATGTCGTAGTTGCCGTTCCTGTCGGACTCGAAGGCGATGCGCGTGCCGTCCGGTGACCACGTGGGCAGGCTGTCGGCGGCGGGGTTGTCGGTCAGGCGCACCTGCCCGGAGCCGTCAGCCCTCATTACATAGATCTCGGAGTTGCCGTCACGGTCAGAAACGAAGGCGATCCGCCCGCCGTCCGGCGACCACGCGGGAAAACCGTCCGCGGCCGGGCCATACGTCAACCGGCGTTGGTTGGCGCCACGGAAGTCCATGACGTAAATGTCACCGTCGCCATCGCGCATCGACGTAAAAGCGACATTCGATCCGTCCGGGGACCAGGAAGGGTCTATGTTTCGGTGCGAACCGCCGCGCGAGAGATTACTGACGCCGCTGCCAAACTCATTCGCCACGTAGATTGCGCTTTGGCCAGACTCCTGCGAGAGGTAGGAGAGGATCTGCGCGCCGAATGGCGTGCCCGTTGGAGCGGGAGTGGGCGTGACGCCGGTAACGGTTTCCCCGCCCTTGCACGAGGCCGACAGGACGGTGACGAGAGAGAGCGCCGCAGCGCAGACCGCCAATCCGCGGGGACGGCGAGGTACAGCGGGCAGAGACAGAGACGGAAGCTTCAAGGGGAATCTACCCGATTCTGGATACCAGCGCGAAGGTGTGTCAAGCATGGCCGCGACCCGGAAATTCCTTGCAAGGGTCCTTAACGCGCACGTAAACTACGCTCACAGCGGAACGCCCCTCATGTTACTGGTCGCCCGGAAGAACCTGTTCTCTGAGAGAACGCGCCTTGCCATCTCAGTCGGCGGCGTCGCCCTGTCCGTGTTTCTCATCGGCATCCTGCTCTCACTGTTCCGCGGATGGAACGACAGGGTGGGGTCTTTCGTCGAGGAGGTGCCGGCGGACCTCTGGGTAGCGAGCGACGGGACTACGGACTTCGCCGCAGCCGGTTCGATCCTGCCGGATGGCCTGACACTCGAACTGGGTTTCGTCCCCGACGTGGACACCGTGAGTCCGCTGATAGTGCGGCCCATGGAGATGTACAAGGCCGGCCACAGCCCTGACGACACGTTCGACGTGCATCTCGTGGGCTACAACCCCAAGGTTGGGCTCGGCGGCCCGCTGCGGATCGTAGAGGGCAAGAGCCCGCCCGGCCCCGGCGAGATCGTGATCGACCAGGAGATGCGCAACCGCTACGGCGTGAACATCGGCGACCGGCTAATCCGCGGAACGAAGAGCCTTACAGTTGTCGGCGTCTCTTCCGGGGGAGACTTCGTCTACACCCAGGTGACGTTCGTAACGATTGAAACGGCAATCGACTTCCTCGACCTGGAGCCCAGGGGACAACGCACTTTCATCCTGCTGACGGTCCGCGAAGGGGCAGACGTGGATTCGGTGGCCAAGCGATTGGAACTGGCGGCGCCAAACGTGGAGTTCATCAAGGGCTCGGACTTTGCGACGGAGACGCGAAACAGGATCATGGGAAACATCCTGCCGATATTGATCGTCGTGCTTATCGTGGCTTTCATCGTGGGTCTTGCTGTGGCCGGCCTTACGATCTATACAGCGACTATCGAGAAGTCCCGCGAATACGGGATCTTGAAAGCGGAGGGGTTCACGAATCCGTACCTATACCGTGTCGTATTCGAGCAGAGCATGGTGACAGGAGTGATGGGCTTTACGATTGGCGCCGGCGCAACGCTCCTGCTGGCGCCAATCGCCCACAGTCAGGTGCCTCAGTTTGTGACGTTCGTAAGGTGGCAGGACGTGCTGGGAATCGCCGGGGCGACGCTGTTGATGGCGCTCCTGTCCGCCTACATCCCGATCAGAAGGTTGACGAGCATTGATCCAGTCACTGTCTTCAAGGGCTGACGAACCCCGCGAGGTGGAGGGCCGCCGGTCCATCCTCCACATGGACGGCGTCAGCAAATACTACCGCACCGCCGAGTTCACGGTCACAGCGCTGAAGGATGTCACGTTCCAGGTCTTCGGCGGCGAGATAGTAGCCGTGATGGGCCCGTCCGGCTCGGGCAAGACCACGCTGCTGACGATCGCCGGCGCCCTGTTGCGGCCGTCGACCGGCACCGTTCACATCTGCGACACGGACGTCACGGAGATGAGCGAGACAGAACTCGCCGCGATCCGTCGCCAGAAGGTCGGGTTCGTCTACCAGAGCTTTAACCTGCTGGAGGCGCTAACCGCCCTGGAGAATGTCCGGCTGGTGATCCAGAACCATCACGGCAGTGGTAGCAGGGAGGCGGCGGCGCGCGCCAAGGAGCTGCTGGAGATGTTCGGACTGGCCCACCGTCTCAACTCGCTGCCGCGCAAGATGAGCGACGGAGAAAAGCAGCGCGTCGCGATCGCCCGGGCGTTGGCCAAAGACCCGGAACTTTTGCTGGCCGACGAGCCCACCGCCAACCTCGACGCGCGCCGTGGCGCCGAGGTCATGGCGCTGTTGCGGGAGAAGGCCGTGGAGCTGAACAAGGCCGTTGTCGTCGTCTCTCACGACAACCGCATCCGGCAGTTCGCCCACCGGATCGTCTGGCTGGAGGACGGGATGATCAGGGAGGGTGACCCGCATTCGATAGGGTCGTAGGTCCAGGCCAGGCGGACGCAGTCTCGCGCAGTTCTTTCGGCAGCGGAAACTGGACCTGCTCGGCGTCACCGTCCGCATCCTCGGCGACTTCCGCGCCAAACCGGTCTCTCAGATACCTGACCACCTCGTCGACGAGGTACTCCGGCACAGACGCGCCGGCGGTGACGGCGATGGTGCCGGCGCCTTCGAGCCAGCGGTCATCAAGCTCCGACGCGGATTGGACCCGGTACGCCGGTGTCCCCGCCGAAGCCGCGACCTCCACGAGCCGTACCGAGTTGGATGAGTTCGGCGCGCCGATGACAATGACGAGGTCTGCTTTCGCCGCGAGGCGCCGAATCGAGTGCTGGCGGTTGGTCGTGGCATAGCAGATGTCCTCAGTTGGAGGCTCGGGCATCTGCGGGAAGCGCCGCTTCAGCACTGCGACGATCTCTTTGGTGTCGTCCAGCGAGAGCGTGGTCTGAGTAACATAGGCCACCCTGACCGGGTCGCGCACCAACACCTGTTCTGCGTCCTCCACGTTCTGCACCAGGAGGATCCGGCCCGGAAGCTGCCCCATGGTCCCTTCAACCTCGGGGTGGCCGTCATGGCCGATCAGGATGATCTCGTATCCGAGGCGACCCAGCCGGGCGACCTGACGGTGCACTTTCGTTACCAGCGGACACGTCGCGTCTATGGTGGCAAGACCGCGTGCCTGCGCTTCGGCATCAACCGCTTTTGACACGCCGTGGGCGGAGAAGATGGCCACCGCGCCGTCCGGAATCTCGTCAACTGCCTCGACAAATGTAGCACCGCGCGCTTTCAGGCTGTCCACCACGTGCTTGTTATGTACGATCTCGTGACGCACGAACACGGGCCGGTCGTGCCGGTCCAGGGCGCGCTCAACGATGTCTATAGCGCGCACAACACCGGCGCAGAAGCCGCGGGGCTGAGCGAGTATGATGCGCATGGTCCAGGTTCAGTGTACCGGGAATGGCGGGCATCCGCCCCTGATACAATGGCCAGGTGAGCAATCGCGTCGGGCCGTTTGAGCTGGTGGACCCCCTGCCGCAGCTTCGGCGACCCCGGATGCTGGTGGCACTGCAGCCGTGGGTGGACGTGGGTTCGGTGGCAACAATGACTCTCGCCTACCTCGGCGAGACGCTCAAGGCGCAGCCGCTGGGGCAGCTGGCTCGCCCCGGCCGCTTCTTCGACTTCACACGATACCGCCCGATGCTGACACGCCAGGACGGCCAGCGCGTCGTGACCGTGCCCAACACGCGCCTCCATTCCGCAGCCGGCGATGACCGCGACTGGATACTCCTGCATACCCTGGAACCCCACGCAAACGGCGATGAGTTCGTCGAGGGGTTGATCGAGTTGGTCGTGCGGCTGGGCGTCAGCGAATGGATCCTCATCGGCTCCATGTACGCTCCTGTCCCCCACACGCGCGCTCCGATCGTGAGTGGCGGTAGCAGCAGCGAGGAGATGCGCGCCAGGCTGACAAAGGCAGGCGTGAGGGAGAGCAACTACGAGGGGCCAACTACCATCCTCGCGTTGCTGAGCACGACGATCCCAGCAGAAGGCATTGACACGGCGAGCGTCATCCTTCAGTTGCCAGCGTACGCGCAGGTGGAGCGCGATTACATGGGCCTCGATCACATGCTGAAGTTGATGGCCGACCTGTACGGCGTGGCCGTCGACATGGAGCCGGTGCGCCAGGAGGCGGAGCGCCAGCGGGAGGCGCTGGACGAAACGGCGCAGGAAGACCCACGGCTTCAAGTCTGGCTGCGTGAACTGGAGCGGGCCTACGACCGCGACGCCAGAGAGCAGCCCGGACCCGAAGAACCGGAGGCACCGCCGCTGTCACCCGAGCTTGAGAACTTCCTGAGGGACGTCGAGCGCCGCTGGACCGAGTCCCAGGGCAGTTAATCGGCCTGCGAGTCTTCCGGGCGCCCTGAGCTGGATGCGCTGGAGGCGGTCCCCGGCAAGGCAAAGCCCGTCCCTTCGCTCGCCTGCTCTTTCGCCGCATTGTGGTCGGCGATCGCCTGGAGGACGGCCTTCGTTGCACCGCCCATGAGCGCGGCCTTGTTCGCCTGCGTCCAATCCACGGTCCGGTCGATCCAGGAGATCGTGTCCTGTACCTGCGGCATGACGTAGCGCGCCATTAGCTCGTAGCTGCGGAGGGTCTTCTTCCACGTCGTCCATTCATGCGCGAGCCCGAGCAGGCAGCCGAAGCCGCCGGAGACCTCCTGAAGCTTGCGGATCGTTTCTACCGCGTCGTCGGGCGTGCCGATGATGCCGCCGAACGCGATCAGCCTCTCTGCAGCTTCCCGGCCGCTCGAGACCGGCTGCTGATTCGGCGCGCCGAGCGTGCCCACGAAGTACTCGTTGTTCCACGCCATGATCCCGTCTTCGATGTCCGCGACCGCCTGCTCCCGTGTCTCGGCGAGGTGGAACGGCATCACGACTCGCCAATTCTTGCGGTCTGGTGCAGGCTTCCCCGCTTCGGCCGCCGCCTGCTCCGCAAACGACCATTGCGTCGCCAGGGCCTGCAGGCCCTGCTCCGAGTACGAAGCGACGGA
Source organism: Chloroflexota bacterium (assembly GCA_037441345.1). Taxonomy (GTDB): domain Bacteria; phylum Chloroflexota; class Dehalococcoidia; order SM23-28-2; family RBG-16-64-32; genus DATKKM01. Next base: position 10,335 of record JBBISJ010000005.1, on the reverse strand, counting down.
CAGAACGCCAGCGCCGTGCTTGCCGGCCGTTGTCATGCCGGCGGGGCTGAGCGTGGAGGCGACGGCGATGGGCATGGTCGGGCGCTGAAACGGCTTGAGTTGAAGCTGCGCGTCCCGCATCTTGAACCATTCACACTCGTAGGTGACCGGCTCCTCGGACGTGAGGAGTTGCAGGATGACGCCCAGGCCTTCGTCCATGCGTTTGCGCTGGGTCGTCGATTCGATGCCCTGCATGTGGGCGTCGCCCGGGAGCGCGCCCGGTCCGACGCCGAGCATGGCGCGACCCCGCGTCAGGTGATCCAGGAGGACAATGCGGTCGGCAACATGGAACGGGTGATGATAGGGGATGCTGACCACCCCGGTGCCGAGGCGGATGCGTTGGGTCCGCTCGCCGGCGGCAGCGAGGAAGACCTCCGGACTCGCGATGATCTCCCAACCACCCGAGTGGTGTTCGCCAATCCAGGCCTCGTCGTACCCCAGTTCATCCAGCTTCTGGACGAGATCCAGGTCGCGGCGCAGGGCAAGGGTCGGGTTTTCTCCCCTCCGGTGGAAGGGCGCCATGAAGATGCCGAAGTCGAGGCGTCGGGGGATCATGCGTTGTCTCCTCTGGTAGCTACCGCCGGGCCGTGGTCTAGAAGCTACCGGAAACAGCGCGCAACCGGCAAGGCGGGCCCGGCCGCCCCGCGGAGTCCGGAGTAATTGCCCGTAGCCCGCTAACGCTGCTTGATCGGTTTATAGTCCCGGCGCGACTTCCCGACGAACACCTGGCGGGGTCTGGCGATCTTCTGTTCCGGGTCGGTCAGCATCTCCCGCCACTGGGTCAGCCAACCCACGGTCCGCGGGATCGCGAAGAGGACGGGGAACATGTCAACCGGGAACCCGAGCGCCTGGTAGATCAGGCCGGAATAGAAGTCCACATTGGGATAGAGCTTGCGCTCGATGAAGTAGTCATCTTCCAGCGCGATGCGCTCCAGTTCCAGCGCGATGTCCAGCAGCGGATGGGGCTCGGTGACATCCATGACTTCGTAGGCGGCCTTCTTGATGATCCGGGCGCGCGGATCGTAGCTCTTGTAGACCCGGTGACCGAAGCCCATGAGGCGCTCTTCGCCGGCGCGGACCCGCTTGACGAAGTCCGGGATGTTCTTCTTCTCGCCGATTCGCTCCAGCATGCGGATCGCTTCTTCGTTGGCACCGCCGTGCAGGGGACCCCAGAGGGCGCCGGCGGCCGCGGCCGTCGCCGTGTACGGGTCCGGCCGGGAGCTGCCGACTGAGCGCATGGCGTTGGTGCCGCAGTTCTGCTCGTGGTCGGCGTGGAGGATGAAGAGTATCTCCATCGCCTTTTCGATGCTGGGGTGTGGCTTGTACTGCGGCTCCGCCATCTTCCACAGCATGGAGAGGAAGTTGCCGGTGTAGGTGAGGTCGTTGTCCGGGTACACGTAGGGCAGTCCGCGCGCGTGCCGGTACGTGTAGGCGGCGATCGTCGGCATCTTAGCGATGAGCCGGATCGTCTGCAGTTCCACTGATTCAGGGTCGTCGACGTGCTTGGCGTCGGGATAGAAGGTCGAGAGGGCGCCGACCGTCGCGACGAGCATTCCCATCGGGTGGGCGTCGTAGTGAAAGGCCTCCATGAGCTTCTTGAGATTCTCGTGGATGTACGTGCGGAAGGTGATCTCGTTGATCCACTTGTCCAGCTGGGAGCGGGTTGGAAGCTCGCCGTAGAGGAGAAGATAAGCCGTCTCGAGGTACGTGCTCTGCTCGGCCAGCTGCTCGATCGGATAGCCCCGGTATTCCAGGATTCCCTTCTCGCCATCGATCAGCGTGATAGCGCTGCGGCACGAGGCAGTGTTGGTGAACGCGGGGTCATAAACCATGAGGCCGAAATCTTCCTCGTTGACCTTGATCTGGCGGAAGTCATTGGCGCGGACACACCCTTCGGTGATGGGGAGGTCGTACGCCCGGCCGGTGCGGTTGTCTATAACAGTCAGTGAGTCTTTGTTCTCAGCGGTGGTCGCGGCTACGGTTGGTTCGTCAGCAGTTATCCTCGTCACGGTCTACCTCCTAACGGTTGATTGTAAGCGCACGCGAGCCGGCTCAGTCAAAGTGCCAGATGTCACGTTTTCCGGCCCTTGTTACATCGAAAAGACAGGCCGGAATTCGCTCGGCGCGATTGACAACAGCCGTGAGCGGCAGCATAAAATGCGGGAAGCCACATACATGCGCCGAATCCCCGCCGAGCGCGGGGAGCGGGGGATCCGTATCAGGGGTGAGTCCGCCAGACAGGCGGATGGGCGACTTTCCCGCCCTAACCCGGCAGCTAACCTCGCAGGCGGAAGGAAAGGTCGGCCTACCGCTCCGGTCCCGGCTTTTTTTCCGCGACTGAGCGGCGGGTTTCCAGGAGGAAACGCATAGAGCCGCAGTCCGGCGCAGCAGTTCTGACAGAAGAACGGCCGATGGAGGGGGAAGTGTATACCTCCCCCGACTACCCTGTTTCCGTTTCGGCATACTCGGCTGTCCAGGAACTTACCCTGGAGCATCCCCTCCACCTGCCGGATATCCCGGCGATCCTTTCACGCCGGCGGCAGCTGATAATCCGCGCCCTGGAATGCGTGCCACTGGCCCTGGCGCTGTTCCTGATAAGCAGCCTGGTCTGGGGGCCCCTGCTGGTGCCGATGGCCTTCACCGCGTTCATCCTCGCCTTCCATGCCTACTGGCTCTGGCGCGCGTTCATGAACGGCTCCCACGGCGTCAAGGGCTACGGCATGATGCGCAAGCACAGGAACGTGGACTGGCTGGCGAAGCTCCAGACTGCCGTGGCCGACGGGGAAGCCGCCTTCCGATCCCACGAGATGCGGCACATCGTCATCATCCCCAACTACACGGAGAGCATCGACAAGCTGCGCGGATGCCTGGACTCCCTGGCGAAATCCCCCGTCGCGTCGCAGATCATCGCCGTGCTGGCGATGGAGGACCGCGAGGGAGACGAGGGGCGCGACAAGGCCAGGGTGCTTGTCCGGGAATACCGTGGGCGTTTGGGCCGCGTCTGCGCCACGTTCCACCCTTATGGGCTTCCCGGCGAGGTGGTGGGCAAGTCGAGCAACGAGAACTGGGCCGCACGGCGCGCGAAGGAACAGCTCGTCGATCGCGAAGGCGGGGACGTCGGCACTTTCACAATCACGAGTTGCGACGTGGACACCGTCTTTGACGCGAACTACTTCTCATGCCTCGCGTACCACTTCTCGACGCACCCGAACCGCTACCGCCGGTTCTGGCAGGCGCCGATCTTCTTCTTCAACAACATCTGGCACATCCCGGCACCGATCCGCCTTTCCCACGCACTGTCCGGAATGGTCCACATGGGGCGGCTTTCACGCGGGTTCTTCAGGATGGTATACCCGCAATCGACCTACAGCCTGAGCCTGAAGATGGCAGCCGAGGTGGGCTACT